>CAIVVT010000300.1 GCA_903909435.1 uncultured Acidobacteriia bacterium
GTGTCGGCGTTGCTCATTTTCGTTTGTAAAGCTGGAACAAGTCCGACTCGGCGGCAAGCGTGTACCGGCGAAGTACTTCCGGCATGAAGATCTGGTTGAATCGTCCCAGGTAATCGACGCCAAGGGCTGGCCGTTTGGGGACCATAACCACATTGGCATCGCCGAAGAACTGGTCGAAGGACGGACGGTTTTCGGCGCTCAAAGTGTAGTTAAACGCGATCGCCGCAGCACCACCGCGAGGTGGCAGCCAGCCCAGAGCATAGGGAAAGGGGTTCACCATGTCCATAGTCAGCACAAGGTCCCGGTTCGTGCAATGCGCACGCAACATGGCGACGCCCTCGTTCACATAAGTAGTGTACCCGGCGCCATTGGCCGCTAAGTCCAGTGAGCCATCATACAAAACTAAAGAGGCTAGCCGAGGCTCCTTGAATCTCGCAGAAACCCGCGATTGCATCGGATGCGCCTTCTGCCCCGCGGCGTACCAGAGGCCTTTCGCGTCCGAATACAGCGGTGGCAGGAACAGCAGGACGCCGGCCGCCAATATTAGGAGCAATCTCACCCAACCGCGACGACCCTTGCCGGGAGTACTTCGCTTCCGGTCATCGAACACGAAGCCGAGCACCAGAATCGGAAAAAAGGCCGTCAGTGGCGCCGCGTCGCTTTGCATGTTCGTGAAGGTCAACAAAGTGTCAGCCGCAAGCACTAGTAGAGCAAGCGCGAGTGGCATGTGGCGGGAGAGTAAGGATCCACCTCCCGCTTTGGGGCGCGCGGCGAAAAGCGCCATGCAAGTGGCGAGCAGCGCGACCCACAGCTCTGATCGCAGAATGCCCACGAAGATGTCTTGGTAGAGTCTATGGGAGCGGGCTCCCGCCGCCATCTTCAGCGCGAGGGCGATGGCGAGGACATCGAAACGCATATAGGCCAGCAGGGCCAATGCGGCCGCGCCGAAACCCAGCAGCAGTCCAAGCATCCGCTTTGCCTGAGCCTGCCGGAACACGAACGACACCGCGACAATGGGCAGCGCGACCGCGAAGTAGCTTGCCTTCAGGAACAGCAAGATGGCGACAATCACGCCCGTCGAGATTCCACCGGGGAACTCTCGACCGGATGCATTTTCGACCTGCTCGGGCCTGGGAAAGCGTGCGAAACACTCGATCAGAACCAGCGCGAGAAGCGCATAACCATAACGGTTATATGCCATCGCGTGGGACGACCAGAGGGGCGGTTTTCCCAACGGATAAGGAGCCGCTGCGAGAGCGGCCACGGCAATCCCGTACAGCATGCAGAGCACCTGAGGGAGTCGTTTCCGCCCCAGCGTGTAACCCCAAAGCCCTGTGGCCAAAGCGACGAGGGCTGTTCCATATCCGATACCGTTGGCTGTGTAGTGGGCCAGTTTCAGCCCGCAGCCGACGATCAGGAATGTTACCGGCCCCCACGGGCTGTAATAGTCCACCTGCGGACGTTGACCGCAGACACTGCGCCAGCCGTTGTCGAGCAGGAAGAAGGCGTCATGGCCAAAGACGGCGGTCGGCACGGCGCCGATGAAAGCAGTCACGGCGCAAACCGTCAGTAGCACGGCTAGGAACACGCCATCGACCCAGGTGAAGCGTGGTCGCGCCCTGCGCCATGGGGGTGACCACCACGCCGGCGAGCGCGAATCAGCTATCTTCCCAGCGACGACCGAGGAAAGTTCAGTTTGAGACTTAATTTTGTCCCCCATCCCGATTCGCTACCGGCAAACTGCATCCCCGTTCCAACCAATCGGGAAGCAGCCGGAAAACTCGACACGTCATAATCCCACTTAAGTCTGGCCGTGCAAGGGCTTACGGATCAAGGTGCACCCTGTATGCAGGCCCTTCACCGCAATACCCAACTGAGCAGTTCGCAATTCGAAATTCTATCCCATCCAGGTGCACGGGAGACCATGGTCGATCTACGTGGTGTTCCGGGGGGGCCTGTGCCGGGCTATTGCTTCGCCGGTTTGGGAGGCGTACGCAGCGGCAGGCGCCCAGTCCGCGCCGGAGCCGGCCATTGTGGACCTGCGGCTGGCATGAAAAAGCGGTCTGGGCAGGGTCAAGGCATCCCTGGAGACCCGATTTGACCCGAATGTGAGGGAGATGTGCCGCAGACCTGCAAACTGGTCGATCTGCGCGGGAGATCCCTGCAGTGGAAGTTCTCCAAGTACCCGCCGGGGCCGTAAGTCCCAGATCAGGAAATCAGAGCCGGGGTTGAGGAGCCGGCTCAGATTCAAACGACCTGCGCGGCACTACCCTGCTTGAGTGGCAACAGATGATCCTGCTCGCTGCAGCGTGATCGTTCGGATAAACGTCGTTTGTCAAACTGCAATTCAACTGGCGAGTTGCAGAAAATGGCCTCAGAAGTCATCCTTCCCGCCGGGGCCGGTCTTTGAAAATGAGGTTCGGTGATCAGGATCTGTGCCGCGGAGGCGATCTCGTTCAAATACTCGCGGATCGCCCCAAGCTCAATCTGTCAACATTGCCGCCAGTGCACTCAGAGGATCTTGATAGCCGCCACTTTGATGGAGTCGCCCGTGACCTCGCCGGTGACTTTGACCTTGAGGTCGTCCTGCTTTGAGGTAGCTGTCAGCGCCTGCTTGGCTTTCTGATTGCCTGCCGGGTCGAATGTGATGAACTTGCCGTCGGCAGTGAAGACGCCGTAACCAGCCTTGACGCAGTCGCCCATCAGACCGCAGTCACGGGTGTGACCCTGTGCCGCTTTTTGATCCTTGGCCGCGACGACCTTGGTGGCACACATACGATCCAAGAGAATTCCCTGCACTTCGGCAGCGGATGCCAGACATCCGAGCGAAGCCACCAATGCGACAACCGTCAATAAACGCGCCATTGCTTTCATACTTTCCCCTCCAGTTTCTAGGTCCGACTCAGCATAGGCTAACACGAGCGATCGACTCCCGGGGGTGCGGCATTTTGTCGCAGCGGGGGTGCTAGGCAACCGAATCGGACCACGAGAGCGCAACCGCGTGAAGCATCACTGACTCAGGGTTCTCCATCAAGTGATTGATTCTGCTGGCTTACTTGCCACTCTGCTGAGAGCACGGCTGCGTGACGATGACAGCGTCCGCGCCAGGCGCTTGTTCCACCAAATGTAGATGCCGGTCACCGAAAGCATCGAGATCAGCAGGCCAAGCAAGCCCACGAGAAACTGATACGGCCGGCCGAACACTCTTGCCATGTGGAGTGCGTATAGCCAGCTTTCGAGCGTGTTGCCGGTGTGTTCACCAGTGGGCTGCGAAACCTGTCGCAACTCACCAGTATCGCCATCAAACATTACATAAGTTCCGCCGCCTTTAGGTGCGCGCTGGAAGACATCCCGGCTTCCCCGCACCTCGTAGAAGTAGGCGCCGTTGCCAGAGAAGTACATCAGACTCAGGGGCATACCAGCGGTGAACCCGCGTTTCTTGCTTTGTGCATCGATCAGGCGCTCGCCGGTAGTCTGCGCAGCACGCCAGTCCAGCCGCGGCGAGTTTTTCGGCGGCACCTGCGAGCGGAACTCGTCCATCGGCGACTGGTAGTCGAAGACGCTGCGCATCACGCGCTCGTAAACCGGCCGGATGTCCATCATCACGCTGGACCAGGCAAAGATGAGTAGCAGGGGCCAGACCCACAGACCGCCGGCGCGATGCAGATCGAAATTCAATCGGAACGTGCTGGCGCCGCGCTTGATCACCCACGCCTGTCTCCAGCGCCGCCAGAAGCCGGGACGGAAAACGGGCAACGTCAGGTAGAACCCATTGAAGCAGTCAAGCGTCCAGATCAACGCTAAGATACCCAGAATCCACTGCCCAACATCGCCCGCTACCAGCCTCCAATGCAACTCATAGAGGAACGGCATTAGGTTGACGAACCCTTGCGAGAGATCGCCTCGATTGCGCCGGCCGAGTTCCTTTCCGGTCCAAGGATCGATGAAGAACTCCGTGAATCCCAAGCTGTAGGGACGGCCGGTCGCCGGATCCATCCGCGGCGCGAAGTCCACCTGCACCTGGTCAGTTTCTGTGTAGCCGACCCGCTCCACCTTGCCGTGCGGAACGATGACTTGAGCGCGTTCTGCCAGTGTCGCCAGATCGAGCGGCGTGATGCCAGGTCGTGGCATTGCGAACAAGTGCGGCGCAAAGACTCGTTCCAATTCAAAGTTGAACGCGAGCAAGCTGCCGGTGAGGCCGACCACGACCAAAAACGCGGCCATGGCGAGGCCGCAATAGCGATGCAGCCAGACCCAGAATGGCCGGCCTGGGAGCACTCGAATGCCACGCCGGGTTGGGATCGGCGGAGCAACCGGCCTAGCTTTCACCAAAGTTTCTGCCATGTCTCGCCTCGCGACTTAGTACCTAGGGCCCGGTAGCGGCTCATCGTCCACCTGGGCGGAAAGTGAACCTGGTCGCCAGCGTGAACGTTCGGGGCGCGCCGTAGGCAGCGATGCCAAATCCCCCGTAGTTGAAGTACGCCTTGTCGAACAGGTTGGTCACGTTGAACTGGACCGAACAACCCAGGCGTCCAATGGGGGCGCGATAGCCCAGCATGGCGTCGAAGCGGCCATAGCCGGGCATCTGCCACGTGTTGGCGTCGTCACCCTGCCGCATCGCGGTGAGATAGCTACCGGCGCCGATAGACCAGCCCCGGGCAGAGCCGGGCGCGGTGTCGTAACGGGCCCACAGATTGCCGAAGTTCGGAGCGACGCCACTGAGGCGATGTCCCTGCGTGCCGTTGTAGGGGTCGTGGGCGATGATCGCCTGATCGAAACTGTAGCTGGCGATCAAACTGAGATGCTTGGTCACCTGGCCGGCCAGATCGAGTTCCAGGCCGCGGCTGCGCGCCACGCCCACCAGACGCGGGAAAAAGGTCGCCGGGTCGTACTCCGTGATGTTGGTCTTGGACAACGTGAACAGCGTGGCCGACGCCGTCATTCGGCCACTCAGGAGCGATGCTTTGGAGCCGATTTCGTATTGCGTGCCGATCTGCGGCTTGAGCGGGTTGCCATTGCTGTCGCGTCCGTTGGCGGAGCCGAACGACTTGGAGTAGCTGGCGTAAGCCGAGGCCCAACTGCTCAGCTTATATAGGAGTCCGGCGCTGGGCGAGAAGGCCCGATCAGTGGGATAGGGCGTGACCGGGTAGCCGGTGCAGTGCGGATAGCAGGTTGCGTCGCGGGTTCCGTAGGTGTCCGAGTAGGCGTCGCGGGCCCGGTCGTAACGGCCGCCCAGCAGCAGACTCCAGCGGGTGCCCACGGAAAGCTGGTCCTGGAAGTAAATGCCGGCATCGATGCTGCGATCGCGCCAGAGGATGTTTGTACCGTCCTTGGCTGCGAGTGATTGGAGTGTCGCCGGGTAGCTCCCGTACACCGGGTTGAAAATGTTGATGGGCGCGGCGCCGGCAACGTCCCCATTACTGCCGGGTGTGTCGTCGCTGAAGCTGGCCCAGTCCAGGCCGACCAGCACCCGATGCCTCAGCGGTCCGGTTGAGAACTCGCCTGTCAGGTCGAGGTTGGTCCCATAGGTGTCGCGGCTCCAGTTCGGGTTGTGGGTGAATGTCGTAGTGGTGAAGTTGGCGACGCCGTCGACGCTCGAATACCAGTTGGCGTACACGCCCTGCTGATCCTCCATGGAGCGTACGTAGTGGAAGCGATTGGACACTCGCCAAGCGCTGTTGATCGCGTAGTTCAAGTCGT
Organism: uncultured Acidobacteriia bacterium; assembly: GCA_903909435.1. Classification (GTDB taxonomy): domain Bacteria; phylum Acidobacteriota; class Terriglobia; order Bryobacterales; family Bryobacteraceae; genus CAIVVT01. Next base: position 5,701 of record CAIVVT010000300.1, read on the forward strand.
AGCCGATCAAAGTGCGATGCACCGGGTAGGGATAGGTGGACCAGGAGTCGGGGTAGAGGATCGAAAAACTGCGCGGGAGATTCGCCGGCCGGTTGCCGATGACAGGAATACTCGCGTCGAGCCACGGCGTCTTGTAGGCGTAGTCTTCCACCTGCAGACTGGAACTGAACTTCGAATTCGGCCGCCACGCCAGCGTCGCGGCCGCAGCTTTGTTGTTGCGGTGGGTGTTATGGACCCACGAATCTGCCTTGTCGAAGTCGCCGGTGAGGCGGTAGGACAGGACGCCGTTGGGAAGCAAGTCGCCGGTCACGTCGAGAGTAGAGCGGAGTGTTCCCCAACTCGCCACCTGCTGCTCGAAGCTTATGGAGGTGCGCTCCTGCGGCCGTGCGGTGACTACGTTGACGAAGCCGCCGGGCTCGATGCGCCCGTATAGCATCGACGAAGGGCCCTTGACGACTTCGATGTGATCGACAAAGGCCATGTTCACCGCTTCGTTGATCCCGCGCATTTGGAGGCCATTCCGGAACGTGGTGCCATAGCCGCTGTCGAAGCCGCGGATGAAGAACTGGTCGTAAAACTCGTAGCTGGAAGGCTGTACGCCGCTCACGTTCTTGACTGCTTCCAGTGATGTTCGCTCTTGCCGATCCGCGATCACCTCCCTCGGGATAACTTGAATGGCCATGGGTGTTTCGAGGATTGGCGTATCGGTCTTGGTCCCCCCGGTCTGGGTCGACACGGCATACCCCTCCTCGACGACGTTGATCGTCTGGCCCGTGCTGCCCACTCTGAGCACGAGATTGATCGATGCTACCTGCCCATCTCCCAAATCGACGCCGCTGCGCACCACCGTCTCCAGGCCCTTGAAAGCGGCGGTCACTTCGTACACGCCCGCAGGTAACGACGGGAATTCATATCTCCCTACCTCGTCGGTTACCGTCGATTTCGACTCGCCGGTGCGTATCTCCCTCGCGCTGACCTGTGCGCCCTGCAGCACTCCGCCCTTCTGATCCTTGACGACTCCCGCAATGCTTCCGGTTTCTGCTTGCGCGCGAGCGGGGACGTGTAGACAGATCGATGCACCTAACAGGGCCAGTAGGCCCGCCAGGCGGGGCGTCATCCGCCCGGTGCAGTGTTCGCCGCGCCCGTCAGGGAGAATGTCGTTACACTGACACACCTGATTACTTAGACCCACCGGCACACGCGCCAGCAGTGCCGCATTCTTCGATGGTTTTCTCATCCTGCTCCTCCGTCGGACCAGATTCCCAGTCCCGTTTGAATGCGCGATCACTTGCCGCAACATAGCGGCAAGACAGACGTCGGCCCTCGCCACGATCGATATGTCGGATTCCTGGCTCGTTGCGCCGCCATAAGGCGGCTTCCGTGGATCTGACTCGCTGCGGTCGAGGCTCTCCCGGCGACGGCGCAGGGAAAGCCCTCCTCCTCGACCGCACTCAAAGATAAACTACTTTTGCGCATAGAGTCGATGCGACATTTTGTCGCACCTTCGCACGGGAGTCCCTGTGTGATACTCAGACGCAAGAGTGAGAGGCGCCTGCCCAAGAGTCCAAGGATGAGAATAGAAGTAACGGCCCAAAGCGATGGGGCCACGCTGGACCTGCGGCCAGCGGGCGAGGTGGCACCCAGCCTCGCACTGCCCTGGATCGCGAAGCTGCGGCTTGGGCTGCTGCTAGGGCTCGCCACGTTGGCGGTACTGAATGACGTCGCCTTTGCGGCAGCCGTACCTTTGGGCTGGGTCGCATTGCCCCTGGCCGTGATGGCCGTGAGCAATCTGTTGGTTTATCGATACCCGGTCGCATTCGGCGCGCGTCGAACGCTTGGTTCGCTGTTGGCCCTTGACACGCTGTGCCTGACAGCGCTTCTATCCCTCACCGGAGGGCCATCGAATCCGTTTACACTCCTCTATCTCTTACAGATTGTGCTCTCGGCGGTGGTGTTGAGCAAGGAATGGACTTGGGCGCTGGGGGTCTTGTCCACGCTCTGTTTCGGGTTCCTGTTCCGTTTCAATATCCCCCAGCCGATGCTGGAGATGCACCACGTCCACAACGGCGTTGCGGCCCATCTCATCGGCATGTGGATCGCGTTTGTTGCTGCGGCGCTTCTGATCACGGTGTTTATTGGCAAGGTTTCCGAAGCACTGCGTCGCCGCGAACAAGAGGTCTTGGCTTTACGAGAACAACTCACCCGGAACGAGCGCTTGGCCTCCATCGCCACGTTAGCGGCGGGGGCCGCTCACGAGCTTGGAACACCTCTTGGGACGATCGCGGTATTGTCCAAGGAACTGGAATTGGCCGCGCAGCGCATGTCGATTCCGGAGGCGGCCGAAGAGGCGAGCGTGATCCGGTCCGAGGTCGAACGCTGCCGCACGATTCTGGAGCGAATGAGCATTCGCGGAGGCGCCGCACCAGGGGAGTCGCCGGCGGTGATCGGGCTCCAAGAATTGGCCGCGCTTGTGGTTGGCGGCCTAGTGGAGAGTCAGCGTGCACGGTTGAAGACGCAGGTTTCCGGCGAGTGGAAGAAAGCCGAATTGCCTGTGGAGGCCACCCGGCAGGCCCTGACCGCGCTGGTCACAAATGCGTTCGACGCCAGCGGCCTCGAGGGACTCGTATTGTTGTGCGCGGAGGGTAGCGGCGGCGTGCTGCGCTTTACCGTCGAGGATTTCGGATGCGGCATGAGCCAAGAAGCGCTGCAACATGTTTCCGAGCCGTTCTACACGTCGAAAGGACAGTCGGGCGGGATGGGCCTTGGGACCTTTCTAGTTAGGATGTTCGCTGAGAACGTCAAGGGGAGTCTCACGTTTGAATCGGAGGCAGGAAAAGGCACGAAGGTCGTACTGGACGTGCCGCTGGTAATCAATGGCCGAGAGCGATAGCAAGGTGGTTTTGATCATCGACGACGATGAGGTGTTCCGGCGGAGCCTGTGCCGGGCCTTTTCCTCGCGAGGCTGGGAAGCCCACGCTGCGGAGAGCGCGGAGCCCTCGCTGGCGCTGGCTCGGGAGCACGCTCCAGAACTGGCTATTGTGGACCTGCGGCTAATCGGCGAAAGCGGCCTGGACGTGGTCAAGGCGCTGCGCGATAACGATTCGACGACCCGGATTCTGATGTTGACGGGATATGGCAGCATCGCCACGGCGCTGGAAGCCGTGCGTATCGGTGCAGACCACTACCTCAGCAAGCCCGTTGACGTGGACCAGATTCTGGCAGCCTATGATGCCATATGCGCCCGGTCTCCCATGGTTCCGGCTACGACAGTGCCAACTCTTGCCAGAGTGGAATGGGAGCATATTCAGCGAGTGCTGACAGATTGTGGGGGAAACGTGTCACAGGCTTCCAAACTACTCGGGCTGCACAGAAGATCCCTGCAGCGGAAGCTCACGAAGTACCCGCCGGGACTGTAGGGCGCCGCGTAGAAATTCGGAGCCGGGGTTGGGGTAAGGGGTAGGAGAGCCGGCTCCGATTCAAACGGCCCAGGTGGCAACAGCCTGCTTGAGTAGCCGGCGATCTTACTGCTCGCTGCGGCGCGATCCCTCAAAACAAGCCCGTCAACCAAGGCGCAATCCAAATATGCCCGCAAGGCGTGAGATTGTCGATGCGGTCAATTGTCGCAGGGGGCCTCCGCGCTACCGCATTCGAATCGGCCGAAAGCCCATTCGAGGGCATTTCAGGATGCGGCGGCCCAGGACAACTCTATCGCGCGACTGGCCTGCCTGTGTGTTGCGGGGGCGGGCAGCAAGTTGTAGTACACGGCCACGGGCAGGCCTCACGGACGCCGTTCAGGCGCTGCTCAATCAGTTCGCGGATCATCGCCACGAACTTCGGATGCGTGCCCACGGTCGCTGCACGCACCATGTGAACGCCAAGGGATTCGGCGAGTTCCCGCGCCTGCGTGTCGAGATCGAATTTGACCTCCATGTGATCCGAGATGAACCCGATGGGTGCGACCACAACGTCCTTCATGCCCGCTTCCGCCTCGGCCCGAAGGGCGTCTCGGATATCGGGTTCGAGCCAGGGCTGCTGTGGCGGCCCGCTGCGGCTCTGAAACACCAACCGGTACTCCGGATGAGGCACACCCTGAGCGACCAGCCTTGCGACCTCTTTCAGTTGGCTGAGATAGTCCGAAGTCTGCGCCATGGCGAGCGGAATGCTATGGGCGGTGAACAACAACCTCGCCGCCGCTCGGCGTTGCGGTGGGATCCGCTCGAAGGCGGCGGAGACGTTGCCAATCAGAGGCTCGACGAATCCAGGCAGCAGACAGTAGTGCGGGAGGCGCTCGTAGCTGGGTGTGTCGCATCCCACAGCCGCTTTCGCCTTCTCAATGTCCTCGAGGTACTGCCGGCAGGCCGAGTAACTGCCGTAGGCCGACGTGACAAAGACCAGCGTGCGGCGCACACCGTCCGCGCTCATGGTGCGCATGGTTTCTTCCAGGAATGGATGCCAGTTGCGATTGCCCCAGTAGATGGGTAGTTTCACACCATGCGCGTCGAGTTCCGCCCGCAGCGCGGAGATGAGCGCACGACACTGTTCGTTGATGGGGCTCTGGCCACCAAAGAGGGCGTAGTTTTCGGCCACTTCCAACAGGCGTTCCCGCGGCACCCCGCGGCCTCGTGTGACGTTCTCAAGGAACGGCATGACGTCTTCGGGCCGTTCCGGGCCGCCGAAGCTCAGGACCAGTAAAGCATCAAAGTTTTCGCTCATCTCTGCACTTAAGGATGCCGCACCGTGAGAGTTGGTGCACGAAGTAGCGCCGGCTTCAGCGGCGCCTGGCAGCAGAGGTCCATAATGGACAGAATCCGGTGCGCCAAGGACGCAGGCCGGTCCAGCCTCGTTTGCCCAAACAACACGCGATAGGACAATTGAACATCACCATGCAGCGCCGCAGATTTCTCACATTCGTTCCCGCCGGCCTGAGCGCCGCCTACTCGACGGCCTTGAGCCAGGCCCAGAACACACCCTCGCTGACCGAGGTTTATCACGACAGAGCCGCTCGCCTGATCGGTGCGGCGCTCACGGATGACGGCGGCTGGAAGAAACTCGAGTATCTGTGCGACCGGATCGGTCATCGCATCGACGGCTCGCCGGCATTGTCGCAGGCGATCGAATGGGTCGCCGGCGAGATGCGCAGGGAAGGGCTTTCAAACGTCCAGACACCGCTAGTGAAGGTGCCTAATTGGGTGCGCGGCAGGGAGTCGGCTCGTCTTGTGGAACCGCTGGAAACACCTGTCTCCATGCTGGGGCTAGGCGGCAGCGTCGGCACACCACCCGAAGGCATCACGGGCGAGGTGATCTCCGTAGCTAGTTTCGAGGAACTTGAAGCACTGGGCGCCCAGAAGGTGCGCGGCAAGATTGTGCTGTACAACGCGCCGTGGCAGGGTTACGGCAAGACGGTCCAGTACCGCACCTCGGGAGCGTCGCGCGCGGCAAAACTAGGAGCGGTTGCGTCTCTTGTGCGCTCGGTCACGCCGCTCAGCCTGCGCGATCCGCACACGGGCATGATGGGCTACGAGGACGGGATCGCGAAGACGCCGCACGCGGCTGTTTCAGTGGAGGACGCGGCCCGCATCCAACGCTTGCTCGATGCCGGCAACCGCGTTCGTCTGGAGTTGAAGATGTCCGCGCAGACGCTCGCGGACGTGGCTGCGGCGAATGTGATCGGCGAGATACCAGGGCGTGAAAAGCCCGAGGAAATCGTCGTTTTGGGTGGCCATCTCGACTCGTGGGACGTCGGGCAGGGCGCACAGGATGACGGCTGTGGAGTGGTCGCCTGCTGGCAGGCGGTGGTGCTGATGAAGCACCTCAACATGATCCCGCGGCGCACGGTCCGAGTGGTCGGCTGGGTGGATGAGGAGCACACCGGGGCGGGCGGGAAGGCGTACCAAGCCTGGGCGGGCGAGGCAGTCAAGAACCACGTCGCGGCCATAGAGATGGACGGCGGCGCAGAGCGGCCGGTGGGCTATGGGCTTTCCATTCGCGGGGCGAAGGAAGATGCGGCGAATCGGGCTTTGGCGCGTGCGAAAGCGATCGGGAAACTGCTTGACGGTATTGGCGCGGGCGAGATGACCAAGGGTGGCGGAGGGGCTGACATTGCACCGCTCATGGCCCTGGGCGTCCCAGGATTTGGGCATCGCACGGTCGGACTGCGCTACTTCGAGTGGCATCATTCGGAGGCTGATACTCTCGACAAGATCGATCCCCGGTAGTTCCGGCTGAACGTGGCCTCGCTGGCGGTGCTGGCCTACGTGCTCGCTGACATGGACGAACGCATCGACGCGTAGGTGCGGTGGGCAGATGTCGTAGAATACACAGATGATCCGTCGCAGCTTGTTTGCCTTCGCCCTTGCGGCACTAACGACCGCACCCTATCTGCTGGCCGCCGATAAAGCAGAAGCCGGCGTTATCGCTGCCGAGAAGGGCTGGTCCGCAGGCGTGACCGGACCCGACTACGCCCTGCTCGAGAAGATCCTTGCGGATGATCTCACCTACACGCATTCCACGGGTGCGTTCGACACCAAAGCGACCTACATCCAGAAGTTGAAGGACGGCAAGGCGCGCTACTTCAAGGCCGAGTATGTGGCCGAGCCGACCGTCAAACTGCTGGGCAAGGATGCCGCAATCACCACCGGCAAAGTCAATGTGGTTACGCTGGGCGCGAACGGTGCGCAGAATCCTGCAACGCTCTCATTCCTGCACGCCTTCGTGAAGCGGCACGGGCAATGGCAATTAGTCGCCCACCAGTCGGCCAAAGTTAACTAGTTTCCCCTCTTCCCGCTGTTTCACCATCAGCGCCAGCGGCGGCTTTCTTCCGGGGCGGCCCCACGGCCCCCCAGCGCCGTGTCGTCACTGCCCAATCAGAAAGCCGTGATACCGGCCCATCCAATACGGCAAAAGAAACGCCGTTCCGTCGTCTTCACTCAAGCCGCCGGAGCCCCCATCCACTTCGAAGGGGTTGGAGTTCCACTTCCGCGCAGGTAGCTCATCGTGCGGTAGCAGAGTCTTCGCCTGCTTATGCTGGAAGCGGTCGATGTCCGTGTCCATCACAACGTCCCGCCGGTGCGAGTTGTGCACCGTCCACTCAATTGTGTCTACCGGCATCCGGTAAAGCGTGCGCGCCGAACTGGCGAATTCAATCGGCGCCGCCGGCTTGCCCGTAGCGTAGATGAAGGTCCATAAGGGGTTCTCTTCCCGCACGATGTTGTCCCACCAGCCGTCCATCGCAGGCCTGTAGTAACGATCGAGGAACTCCTCGTCGTGCTCGTAGCGGAACAGGCAGTACAAAGGCAGCATGGCCAGTTCTTCGTCGGAGTAGTTGATCTCCTCGCGGAGTTCCCTGTAGCGGGTCGATAGTCGCGCGTATCCCATGTCCAGCGCCACCTTCCTATACGCCCTGTCGTACTTGGGGTCACCCGTGATGTGTGCAGTGGACTTAAGGAAACTGAGCAATTCCATGCTGTTCAGCGGGCTATCGGCCGGCTCTTGCTTGAAGTACTCCTGGGACCAGCGGCCCCAGGTTGTCGGCTTGCCGGTGACATCGATCAGGTAGTATCCATGGTCGAGGATATGGTCCATGATCCTGGCCGCCGTCGCGGCAATGCGGCGCTTCAACTTCAAGTCGGGCAGCAGGTCAGTTGCGACGCTGTATAGGAACATGTGGCCCACGATTTCGTCCGAACTCGTGTCACCCTTCCAGCAGTACAGGCCGTCTTCAGTCCAATGCCACTGACCGTCGGTAGGCATTGGTTCGCCTTTGCGGATGTAGGAGCGGGCGGGGAAGCCCCGCTTGCCCGCGACCTCCTCCAGGAACAGGACCGCCTCAGTGGCCTTCTCCGCCTTGGCGAGAGCTTCCGGCGACTTCGTGACGGCATAGCGAAAACACTCGGCGGCTGCATACATTGACGTCCAGAGGCCATCGTTATCGTCATCCCTGGTCCGGCTGGTCGTCACATCGCCCGCGATGGAGAGGTTCGACGAGGCGACCAGGCCATGCCGATCGTGCCGTTCCCGTATTCGCTGCTCGAAGAGTTCGGCTTTCGCGGCGAGCGTCATCCGCAGCATCTCAATGTGCGATACGCCCGTTGAGGTCCGCGCCCACACCCCTCCGGACGAGTCGGCGAGGAGTTGCAGAATCGCGTCGTCGGGCAGGTACCGTTTGCCACCGAAGTACTGATTGCGGTCGCGCGAGCCTGCTTTTGAATCGACGCGTACGAGGCCCTGCGGTGTGCCGTACCAGACCGCTCCGTCTGAGGCCACGGCGAGTGCGGTGAGATCCCCAACGGGTAGCGGCAGCGGCGGCTGCTTCAAAGCATTCGGGACCTGTGGGTCGTTGAGCGCGTAGAACGTCCTGAACTTCTGTGGGTATGGTGTGAGCTGGACCGGCTCTGTTGCCAGGCACAACAGCGTGAGCGTTAGTAAGTAGAGAATTCGGCAAAGCATCGATTCACCTTCCGGAAAGAAACTCGCGGGCACCGGCTGCCAGAAAATCCAAGTCGGTCGGAGCCTGGAAAAAGGCGAACCCCTGGTCACGATAGCTTGCCAGCTGCCTCGGCTCGCGCAATGGGCGTCCAATGTGCTTGCCATGGCGCTGCGCCGCGCTCACGATCCGGGCCACCGCCGCTTCCAACTGGGGATGATCTTGCTGGCCCCGGAGGCCAAGTGAGAACGACAGATCGCTCGTGCCGATGAAAAGCACATCGATGCCGTGGGTCGCCGCGATTTCGTCGATGCATTCGACGGCAGCGGCTTCTTCCACTACGGCTATGACCACCACGTTCGGGTCCGCTGAGTCAGGATAACTGCCGGCATCCGGCCAGGAACGGGTGGCCAGTCCAGCGCCAGAGCCGCGGCGTCCGGCCGGCGGATAGCGGCAAGCGTCCGCAGCGCGACGGGCTAAGTCGGGTGTAGTCGTAAATGGGAAAATGACTCCGTGGACCCCTGAGTCCAGGACTCGTTTTGCGGTCCAAAGTTCATTGACTGGTACCCGGGCGAACGGGATGGCGGGCAAGCCTCGCGTGACCAACACGATGTTGCGCAGGGTCTCCAAGGTCACCGGCGAATGCTCCATCTCGATCCACAGAAAGTCGAATCCAAGCGACGCCGCCAGGGCGGCAGAGTCGAGACTGGATATCGTGATGGTAAGGCCGAAGACGGGTTCGCCGGCAGCGAGGCGGGCCTTTACGGGGTTCGTCCAGCGGTGCTGGGAGGATTGTTGTTCTGTTTGATGAGCCATACTTCTGAGACCTGATTGCCGCGGCCATTCCCACCGAGTCCGGGAGTCCTATACCACTTGAGACTCAGACTCCCATTCGACGTAGCCTCCCTAGGGATACTGAATTCCAGGCGGTGCGGCGGGAACTCCTTCTTCCTGAACGGGTGAATCTCGAAGCGGTCGTTCGCCACAAGGCGTATCTCGATAGGTCGACGCTCCCCCCCATAAATGACACGGACACGGTAGTCGGCATTCGGATCGAGCGGGCTGTAACGCAACTCAAGCGGCGCGTCCAGTGTCGACTCAGCATAGGTCCAGGTGGACTTGCGCCAGGCAAGCGAGGCGGAGTCCTCGTCTCCGAATCCGGTGACCGCCGTGGTCGAGTATGTCGGGTCGCTGAGGAATCCAGGTCCCCTCACCAGATGGGGTTCGTTCGCCGGATCTCCGAGGTCGTCGTAGTACCCTCCCGGCCCAGGATTGGACCAATTCACGATCTCGTCGATCCTCTCCAGGCGTTCACGCTCGGTCGGCAAAGTCCGAATCTCCTTGAACCGAGCCTCCATCCAAATGCGATCGTTCAGTGGAAGGTCGATCGCGTCCAGATTCGCGCCTCTTGACAGCGCGATCGCCTTGTACTTCGGGACGCTCAATTGCATGCGAATGCTCTGGAACAGCGCTTCGGCCAACTCAAGAACCCGCTCGCGCAGGTCATGGCCAACGTGCATTGATTCCGCATTGTGCAGCGTCGCCTCGGCGTCCGCCATGGCACGCATCGAACCGACTTGCCGTGAGTTCGCAAGAATCGCAGTGGCCTCTTGCTCAAGAGCGTCTTCATGGATCAGGCGACCGCGCACGAAGGCGTCGTAATGCGCCCTATAGAGCGCCTGTTGAAAGCGCCAATTCGTCAACTCCTGCGGCGATGCGTCGCGCTGCAAAGCCTGGAACTGATCTAGTGTCTTGAGCACGCCGGCGTTGGCGGCCAGCGGCCCGCGCCAATTCCGCTCCAACGCCAGCAATCCCTGTGCAAAGGCATCGGCGTGACGCGCGCCGATGAAGAACCGGGCGAATTCGCGGAGAATGTCCGTTACATCCGCATCCGGATTCCAGCCCAGTGAGGACCACAGGAACTTATTGACATCGTCGTTGCAACCCTCCGAATAGGAGATAAAGCCAATCGTGTCCCGGTACGTATTGCGAAAGATCAGCGCCTCATCGACGGGCCGCGGGTTAATCGTCTCCCGGCCCAACGTGACTGCGAACGCGGCGTCCCAATCGGGTACCGGATACTGGCAGTGCAGGCTGTGGGTGATGTCGGGGTAGTTTCGGATCGGGTAGCGCGCTGGGACCCGCTTCCGCATCGCTGCGATGTAATCGCGAACTTGCGGCCCATGCACCACCCCGGTCAGCCACCGTGGTTGCCTTGCGAGAATCGAGTAGAACTCCTCCAGTTCCGTGCGGTTGAATCCCTGCGGAGAGACCCACATCCCGGCCTTGGGGTGGTACCGGCGCAGATTGGCCGCCTGCTTCTCCAGCAACGCCATCAATGTTGCCGGTGGAGCGTGGCCGGGGTCGCCCCCAGGCACGAAGACATCGTCCACGCGGGGCAGTTTCCTGAACACGTCGCCCCACTCGCGCAGCGCGGATTCGACCGTCTTGGCGTCAGAGTAATCGTGCTCCATGGCCGGATACCAGACCCATACATCCATCCCGTATTCGCCGGCCAACCGCGACATCTCGGTCATCATGCGCATCTGCGGCAGCGGGAAGTGGGGACTGTCCGGATCGTCGTCCGAGCGTGGAGGAATCAATTCGACGGCGTTCGAACCGAAGATCGCTAAATCGCGAATATACTGCTCCCATTTCACCAAGTCCCAACCGTCATAGGAGTTGGTCTTTGGGCGGTAACCCAACTGATGACCCCGCAAACGTAGCCTGGGCGCCGAGGTAACGTTGATCGAATTGGGCAGTGAGACCTTCTCGCGTTCGATCTCCAGAGAGCGCAGCAACCGACCAACTCCGTAAAGGATTCCGCGCTCGTCGCTGCCAGCAATGACCACAACCGCCTTCGCCCCTTGAAGCGATGCCCGGAGTTGGTAGCTTTCGGGAGCGCCGGAGCCTCGTTTGAGCTCAATTCGCGGGGCCTCGCCTGCCGGCGACGAGTCGATCCGCCACTGGGTCCAGGAACGCCTTTGCACTTCCTCCACGAGCACCGCTGCGGCTTTCAGTTCCAGTCGCGAAGCGTGCGCCGGGGGCACCACAACCGCCTCGGTGAGAATCAGTTCCGACGCCCCAATCGAGCCGGTCGCTGCGACGAAAAGTGCAGCTAGCATACGCTTGACCGCGATTGGCGGGTCCACACGCTGAAGGGGATTGCGACTCTGGCCACGTTTGGTACGACTCATTTGGTAAGGCATCGCACGCTTAGAGTTCTGAATTAGTGAAATGAGGTTTCATTTTATATTTACATGATTCATAAATTAACGTGTAGGATACTGCGCTTCAACGCGCATGTCAACATCGCTGCGTCAAAGACAGCGGTTTCGGAAAGTTGCCGGAAGACTCCCCTGCGTGCCGCGGAGCAGGCGGACCGACGAGGGGTTATGTCAGTCGCGCCGAAAAACAGCGACGGCAGTGGCTGCTTGATTTTGCTTTGCGGGGAGAGGCGGGTTGTCA
>CAIVVT010000301.1 GCA_903909435.1 uncultured Acidobacteriia bacterium
CAGCCTTCACTGGATGCACGAATTGGACATGGCTGCCCTTCTGCCGGGCTTTCATCCAACCATCCCGGCGCAACAGCGCGAGCACCTCGCGATATTTCAGCGGGATGCGTTATGCCATTGCCACTGGCTGGCGGCGCCGGAACGCGTCCATTAGCTTGAGTGAACGACCGTTCAGGTACTCCACGCAAGTGGCGGGGGGACAGTCCGGTGTGTCCACAGAGGGACAGACGATCGCCCTGCGTCGTCCACAACCCCTGGCCGTGAACCTGCCTACCCGTTCACCGGCTTGTAATACTTGCTGTAATACTTCCCGTAATACCCGTAGTAGTAATACCGGTCGCTCATGTCCTTTCGGACTTCGTTCAACGCGATCCCGATCACCTTCGCCTTGACCCGCTTCAAACTGGTCAGCACGCTCCGCACCGCATTCCGGTTCGTCTGCCCGGCCAGCGTCACCACCACCACGCCGTCCACGATCGCCGCCATTTGCAGCGGTTCCGCAAAGCCCAGCAGCGGCGGCGCATCCACAATCGCCAGGTCGTATTCCTTCTCGGCTTCTTCCAGGATGCGGGCCAGCACGTCGCCCAACCGGTCCGCCGCCCGTTGCGACGCGCGTCCGGCCACCAGTACATCCAGATTCGGATGGCTCTCCTGCCTCTGCAGCAGCGTGTGCCAGTCCGCGTCCGCCGTGACCACGTCGCGCAGCCCCTCTTTGTTCTCCATCCCGAAACGGATGTGGATGCCGGCCCGCCGCAAGTCCGCGTCGATCAGCAGCGTCTTGCGCTTCTGCCCGCTGTGCGCCAGCGCCAGGTAGACCGCCGTCGTCGTCTTCCCCTCGCGCGGTGTCGCCGAAGTCATCAGCAGGCTCCGCGGCCGCTGCGCTGCGTCCGACAGCAGGATCGAATCCCGCAGCGTGCGGACCGCTTCTTCAAACGAGGACACCGGGGCGCGCAGTTGCAGCGCTCGCTTGTTCTCGCTGTCGCTCTTCTCGGCGCTACCTGCAGCCAGACGCCCGTGTCCATTCGTCCCGATTTGCTGCAGTTGACCCCGCCATTGTTTGACCACCGGCAGCGATCCCAGCACGTCCGTTTTCAGATTCCGCTGGACCTCTTCGGGGTCCCGGACCGTGTTGTCCAGGACGTCGGCGAAAATCGCCGCACCAACCGCAATCCAGGCGGCGAACAGCAGCGCGATCAGGCCGTTCAATCGGATGTCCGGAAACACCGGCTTCAACGCCGGACGCGCCGAGTCGGCCAGGCGGATCGAGCTGTTTTGGAAGCTGGAGTTGATCCCCGCCTCTTTGATCTTGCGCATCAACTCCTGGTACAGCCCCTTGTCGCCCTCCGCCTCTTGCTTCAGCGCCTTGTATTCAAACGAGCGCGAGTTCACCTGGTCGAACTCCGCCTTGGTCTCCGCCAGCGCGGTCTTCAGCATGTTTTCGCGGTTCCGGGCCTGTTGGAAATCGCCCGATACGCGTTGCCCGATGCTGGCTTTCAACAGTTCGAACTGCTTCTCGAGTTCAGACAGTTGCGAAGCCGCCTTCTTGTACTCGGGGTGACCTGACCCGTATTGGCTGGTCACCGTCGCAAACTTCTCGCGCGTCTCGGCCACTCGGTCCGATAGCCGCCGTAGTTGATCGCCCTGGTCCGACGCCAGCGCCGCATCCATCGACCCGCCCCGGATCGATTCGTAGGCCGCCTGCTTGGCCACGCGCACCGCCTGCGCGTTCGTGTATTCCGTATTGAGCTGCAGCAGTCGCGAGGAGAGAATGCTCGTCTTCTCCTCCGGGTTGATCACGTTCAGTTCTTTTTCGAAGCCCGCCAGCGCCCCGGAGGAGCGCTCCATCTTGGCCCGCAGCTCTTCGAGTTGCTTCTCCATGAAGTTCGATAATCCCGCCGTCGCCCGGAAGCGGATGTTGTACGTGTTCTCGATGTAGCTTTCGGCCACGCCGTTGGCCACGTCGGCCGCCTGGTGCGGGTCGGGGGACCGGTAACTGATCAACACCAGGTACGTGTTGGGCGGCCGCTTCACCGTCAGCCGCTTCAACGAAATCGGCGCCTCTTCGGCCCGCGCGGTCGTGTTCTCCTTGGAACGGTCCTCAATGTCCCTGGGCTGCAGTTTGAACCGCTGCACTACCGGCCGCAGCACGGAGTCCGATTGGATCAGTTTGAGTTGCGTGGCCAGAAACTGGTCCGAGTCGTTGAGCGCCGCAGTCCGGTTGGAGTCCTGACCCACCACCGTGGACGGCTCCTGCCGGTCGATGTCGATCGTCGCCGTGGATTCGTAGACCGGCGTCAACCGGGCCGAAACGATCACCGTTGCGATCACCGAGACGGCGATGAAGGCCAGGATCTCCCAGGCACGCCGCTTGACGATCCACAGATAGTGGGATAGCGGGACCGACGGTTCCTCCTGTTCCTCCTCGTTGCTGTAAGCGAAGGAGGGGTACACCATCATGCGCTCCGGAACGCCGCTTCCGTTGCCATTCACGGACGCCCCGTTTGTGGATGCTCCGTTGCCCTCGGGCGCATTCAAGGCACGAACTTCTTTGTCGTCTCTCATGGTTTTCCTTGACCGCCCTTAGTGGTAGCTGCTGTAAACGAGCGCGCTTGCGCCGGCTGTGGAGCCGAACAGCAGAACCTTCTCGATGATGGACAAAGTGAGGTGCTTCCGCCGGCTGTCTGGGATGTACAGGATGTCGTTGGCCACCAGCGGCACGTCTGGAGACTTGCGTTGCAGGATCGACTTCAACTGGATCGGGATCTCGTTCTTGCTGCCCGATGCCTCGCGCCGGTAGATGAAGGCTTGGTTCTCGGAGAAGGCGTCCAGTCCCTCGGACAGCGCCAGCAGTTGCAGGATCGTCGTGTCGCCGCCCGATTGCACCGGGAACGCACCCGGCTTCTTCACGTTGCCCACAACGTAGATCTTGCCCACCTCCGGCACGCGGACCTGCTCTCCGCCGTAGAGTTGCAGGTTCAGTGTCGGGTCGGAGGCGTCCAGCAGGCCCCTGGCCAGGATGCGCCGCGTCAATTGCAGCGGCTTGCCGTCCGGTCCAGGCTGGGTGCTGGTCACCAGGATCTCCTGCCCGGCGTCTTCTCGCAGTCCCTGCGCTTTGGTGATCGCTTCCAGCAGCGTCGTCTGGCCCTTCTCGGCCTGGAACACGATCGGCATGCGCACGGCGCCGGACACGCTGATCGGCCGGCTCTGGTACTCGGCCACCGTCACCGTGACGAAGGGCTCGATCAGCAGTTTCTCGCGGACCAGCGCCTCCGCGATCGCCGTCTCCATTGCCGCCGGCATCATGCCCTCGGCCTTGACGCGTTCTTTCAGCATCGGCAGCCGGATGAACCCGTCGTCGCTCACCCGGACGGTCCGGCTGAACTCCGGGGAGTCGTAGACCGAGACGGCGATCAGGTCGTTCGCTCCCAGCGGCTGCGCCGGCAGGTTCGCGCCTTGATAGGTACCGTCCTGGGACGGACGCCGGTCGGTAGGTTGCTGTTGTTGCGCGAAGACGCCGCCCGCCAGCAAAAGCAGGCCGGGCACGAAGAGGATCTTTGAAATTTGCATGTTCATACCGAAGCCCCTACGCCCAATTCCGGGCGTTCGTTGGAACGGCGGACGGTCACCATCCGCTCCAGTTTGGCGATGTTCCGCTCCAGTACCCCGATGCGTCGCACCAGCGATTGCAGTTGATCCACGCGCCCCTCGCCCTCCGCCGTGCTCTGCGGCTGAACACCCTCCAGGCCAATCAGGATGGCGGTCCGGGCGAAGTCCGACAAACACCGGGCGCCGTTCTTGACCGAGGCATCCCTCAGCCGGCAGAACTCGTCTTCCGTGACCCGGAAATTGATAATTCGATTTCTTGTCTTGAGCACTAGGACTCACCTCGACGGGCTCTGGGTCGAGACAGACACACAGGCATCATTCTGAGAGCCGGCGGCGGCTCTCGTCTTCGCGCTTCGCACATCCACCAGGCAGGACCGCAGCCGCGAATCGCAGGCATTACACTTACTTAATGCGGGCAATCGGACCAAAAAGTATTATTTTATGGCAAACCGCAGAAAAAGGTCAAATGGCAGCGCCCGGGGGGTGCAGTAAGTATCCGCTATTGCCAGATTGTGAGGGTGTTTTCTGAGTCCAAACGAGGCTCACGCACATTGAGTCCCATTGCTCTACCTCAACTGGGTGAGGCACACCGCTCGGGTCAGCAACAGTGCGATTTCCATCGCGCTGGGTACTAGTTTCCGTGCGGTACTTTAGTTTTGATCGTACTTTCTCTGCTGCACTTACGCAAGCAAATGTAGAGCTTTTAATGCACGAACATATTACAAACGTGCTTCAATCAATGCCCGAGTTGGCACGCTACCTCTGGCCGCTGGAAGCGGGTTTTGCCCTCAGACGAGCTTGGTCTTGCGGACCGGCAGTTCGCGAATACGCTTACCCGTCGCGGCGAATATGGCGTTGCAGATGGCCGGGGCCATCGGGGGTACGCCGGGTTCACCCACTCCCGCGGGCGGTGCGTCGCTGGGCACGATGTAGACGTGCGTCTCGCGGGGCGCCTCCGACATCCGGGCCACCGGATGGTTGTGGAAGTTGGATTGGGTGACGCGCCCGTTGCGGAAGCTGATCTCGCCCATCAGCGCGGCCGACGTCCCGAAGACCGCCGCGCCTTCAAACTGCGAGCGCACGCGGTCGGCATTCACGATCCGGCCGGCGTCGAGCGCGGTGTCTACCCGGTGGATTTTGATACCGCCCTTGTCGTCCACTTCGAGGTCCACCACCGAGGCCACGTAGGTCAGGAAGCTGCGGTGGGCGCAGATGCCGAGCGCGCGGCCCTTGGCGGGTTTGCGCTTCGCCCAGCCGGATTTGTCGGCCGCAATCTCGATCACGCGCCGCAGACGGGCGGTGTCGTAGGCGTATTCGTCCTTGCCGTCGGAGCCACTGGCCACGCCCTGCGCCTTGAAGTCGATCTTGCGGTCTGGCCCGAGCTGCGCCAGCAGGTATTCCACGGGATCGCGACCGGCCGTGTGCGCCAGTTCGTCCAGGAACGAGTGGACCGCGAAGGCGTGGTAAATGCTCGCCACCGAGCGCAGCCAGCCGATGCGCAGGGGCGGACTGGCAGGACCGCTTTCGGCGCGGTGATTCTTGAAGTCGAAGGGCACATCCGTCCAGCCCAGGCTCAGCTCGAAGCTGGGGTAGATGGCTTTGGGGTCGTAGAGCGTCATCAGCGGCGGGAAAACGCTGCGCTGGAGCCACGCCAGCGGATTGCCCCGCTCGTCGAGGCCCGCCTTCAGGTACATGGCTGCAGTCGAGTGGTAGTAGTCGAACCGCAGGTCGTCCTCCCGGCTCCAGGCAACCTTCACCGGCTTGCCGCATTGCTTCGAGAGAATCGCCGCCTCGGCGACGTAATCGGGCTTGGACTTGCGCCCAAACGCGCCGCCCAGCAGCGTTACGTGGCACGTCACGTCCGCTTTCTTGATGCCCAGAGCGGCGGCCACTGTGTCCTGAACAGCCTGCGGATTTTGGGTCGCGGCCCAGGCGACCACCTTGCCGTCCTTGAACTCGGCGACGGCGGCGGGCGGCTCCATGGAGGCGTGCGCCAGCAACGGCGTGGTGTATTCCGCCTCGACGGTCTTCGCGGCGCGGGTGAATGCGGCATCCACGTCGCCGATGTTGCGGACCACCTTGCCCGGCTTGCGCGCGGTCTCCATCAGGCCGGCCCGGAAAGCCACCGAATCGGCCGAGCCGTTCGGCCCCGGCTCCCACTCCACTTTGAGCTTCTTGCGGCCCTGCATCACGGCCCAGGTGCTGTCGCCAACCACGGCGACGCCACCCAGCGGCTTGAACAGCCAGGGTGGATCGGAATGGGCGATAGTGACCACCTGGCGGACGCCCTTCACCTTCAGCGCCTCGGCCCCGTCGTAGCTCTTCAGCTTCCCGCCGATCACAGGCGAGCGCTCGATGGAGGCGTGGAGCATCCCGTCCATATGGGCGTCGAAGCCGAACACGGCGCGTCCCCGGACCATGTCGTCCAGGTCGGTGATGGGAAAGTCCTTGCCCAGGTATTTGTAGCTGGCCGGATCCTTGAACACCAGGCTCTTCGGATCGGGCGTGGGCTGGGCGGCGGCGAGGGCCGCCAGTTCGCCGAATCCCAAAGCCTTGCCGGAAGCCGCGTGGACGACCTGATGGTTCTTCGCGGCGCAATCGGCGGCGGGCACGCCCCACTTGGCGGCGGCGGCGTTCACCAGCATCGTGCGGGCACTGGCACCCACCTCGTGCATGGTCGTCAGGAAGAGCCGGATGGAGCACGAGCCGTCCGTGTCCTGAGAGCCGAGACGGGCGTCGCCGATGGCCTGCTCAATGTGGACGCGGCCCATGTCGGCGTCCATCTCTTCGGCCACGACGGCGGGCAGCGAACTGCGGACGCCGGTCCCCATCTCGGAGCGGTGGGCCAGGATGGTGAGCATCCCGTCCGGGCTCAGGGTCAGCCACAGGTTGGGATGCCAATCGCCAGTCGAGCTCTTCGTAGCGGCGGCCAATGCGTTTTCGGGAGCGACGCGTGCCGCCAGGACGAAAGCGCCCGCCGAGAACATCTGGCCGAGCAGAGTGCGGCGGCTGAGATTGCGGATCTCACTCATAGTGCGGCCTCCCCGGCGACGAGTTCCGGCTGGAGTTCCGAAGCGCTTTCCGTGGACGGCAACTTGATGCCCGGGGGCGCGGCGGCTAGCTCCACGCGTTCCTGCCGGGGGGCAGCGAGCGTCGCGGTCTTGGCCGCAGCAGCGGTCTTAATGGCGGCCCGGATGCGCTGATAGGTCCCGCAGCGGCAGATGTTGCCGTCCATCGCCGCGTCGATGTCAGCGTCGCTGGGATGCGGCTTCTCGTGCAACAGTGACGCCGCCTGCATGATCTGGCCCGACTGGCAGTAGCCGCATTGAGGAACGTTGTGCTGCTTCCAGGCGGACTGCAGGGCGTGGTCGCCGTTGACCGCCAGCCCCTCGATGGTGGTGACCTTCTTGCCGGCCACCGCTTTCATGGGTGTCTGGCAACTGCGGACGGCCTTGCCGTCCAAATGGACAGTGCAGGCGCCGCAAAGTCCCAGGCCGCAACCGTATTTCGTACCGGTGAGTTGGAGTTCGTCCCGTAGAAACCACAACAGCGGCATCTCGGGATCCCCGTCAAAACTGCGCGATTTGCGATTGACCGTGAGCTGAATCATGACAGTTCATAGAGGATAATCCAATTCGCGGAGGGAATATAGGGGGAGGGATGGGATTCTGCGCACGACCGGCCCAGTGCCCGTACGGCGAGGACAGCATCCGCAGTGTCTGTTAGCTGACTTGACCGCACTTCTTCGCTCGCGGATCTGTACTGGAAGGCCGGTCCCGAGCTTCAGCTGGTGTGGTCGTGGATGATCCGCCAGCCGGCCGGCGTCTTGCGGAAAACCAGGCTGAAATGGCCGGAAGCGTCACCCCCGGCTTTTGCTGTCCGGGCCAGGTGGAACCGCCCTAGAACCAGCGCGGCTTCCGCTCCCACCAGCCGGACCTCGATTTCGCTGAACTCCAGCTTGCCCATGGCATCCGCGTCAGGATAGCGCTTGCGGTAGCGTTCCATAACGTTCTGCCAACCGCGAGTGACGCCGCTGGTTCCACTGAAGGTCAATTCCGCCGACTTCTCGTAGCCCTCCATGAAACTGGCCACATCCGCGCGATTCCAGGCCGCCTGCTGGGCGGCGAGAATCGCGCGGATGTGGGCCTCGGATTCGTTTTCCAGAGGCGCGGCTGTCAGGAAGCCGGCCGAAACCAGCAGAGCTAACGAGATGATTGCGGGTTGCATCACACGATCAACATACAGTCGCCATAACTGAAGAAGCGATACTTCTCCTTCGTGGCGTGGCGGTAGGCTTCGAGCATTAGTTCCCGTCCGGCGAAGGAGCACGCCAGCATCAGCAAACTCGACTTCGGAAGGTGGAAGTTGGTGAGCAGGGCGTCGGTGGCCAGAAACTTGAAGCCCGGGTAGATGAAGAGGTTAGTCTCCCCCGTTCGAGCAGAGACCCCGCCCTCGCGTGCAGCCGTTTCAAGCGTTCGAACGCTGGTGGTGCCCACGGCGATCCGCCGCTTGGCGCGTTCAATCGCCCCGGCGGCGGCTTCCGAGATAGCCCACGTCTCCGAATGCAGCTGGTTTTCTTCCACCGTGTCGTTGGTCAACGGCTGGAAAGTGCCTAGCCCCACGTGGAGCGTCACGCGCGCGAACTCGGCTCCAGCGGCCTCACAGGCTTCGATCACGTGCGGCGTGAAATGCAAACCCGCCGTTGGCACCGCGACCGAGCCTTGGTTCTCGGCGAAAACGGTCTGGTACCGCTCCCGGTCATCGGGAGTGTCCAGGCGGTGGATGTAGGGGGGGAGCGGCACATGCCCTACGCGGAGAAGTTCTTCATCGAGATCGCCCTTCCATTCCAGCCTGATCCGTCGCTCGCCGCGAACCCCGGTTTCGAGAATCTGGGCGCTCAGACGTGGAGTGATCTCCACATGTACGCCAGAGTGCAGGTGACGACCGGGACGGACCAGGGCGCTCCAGTAGCGCCGCTCAACGTCCAACGGACGGGCCAGGAAGATCTCAACCTCGCGGGCATAGCCCTCTTTGCGCCCAAACAGGCGCGCGGGAAATACCTTAGAATTGTTGACGATCAGGCAGTCGCCCGAGCCTAGCAGTGCGGGAAGATCCCGAAACATGAGGTCTTTCCACGTGCCGCTGGCACGCTCGACCACCAACATGCGAGATGCATCGCGCTCCGGGAGCGGTTCTTGTGCGACCAGATCCCCCGGCAGTTCATAATCAAAATCAGAGAGCTTCATTACCTCGTCACTCGCCGGTCCTTGCCTTCACCAACACCCCATCGATGCCAACTTCTTGCATACTCGCGCTAGAAACTTCGTGCGATGAAACGGCCGCCGCTTTGGTCTCTTCTGACCGGATTATTCTATCCAGTATCGTATCTTCACAAATCGATATCCACGCCAAATACGGAGGAGTAGTTCCGGAATTGGCATCCCGAGAACACCTTAGAGCAATTGTACCAGTCGTACGAGAGGCTATCGCAAGATCGGGCTGTAATTGGGGATCCGTCAGAGCCGTGGCGGCCACGGTTGGTCCAGGACTCGTCGGTTCCCTGCTCGTCGGCCTGACCTACGCCAAGTCTATTAGCATTGTACGAAACATCCCCCTAATTGGGGTGAATCATATCGAAGGGCACCTGCAGGCCGTCTTTCTGGAAGCGGAGCAGGCGGGAAGTCCGATTGAATACCCTGCGCTGGCACTGGTCGCCAGCGGGGGGCACACGCACCTGTTTGAGATGGCCGGCCCGAACCGATACCGCCTGATGGGCAAGACTCGCGACGACGCGGCGGGAGAGGCTTACGACAAAGTGGCCAAGCTTTTGGGCTTCGGCTACCCCGGCGGGCCGGTCCTGGATGCACTTGCGCCATACGGCGATGCCAGGGGTTTACGGCTGACTCCAGCTAAAATGAAAGGGAACGTGTTGGACTTCAGCTTTAGCGGCGTCAAAACAGCCATGTTGCGCTGGTCGCAGTCGCATGAATTGCAGGACGAGATCGACTCGCGCCGCGCACTTCAGCGGGTCAGTCACCACCCCAGCCTCGAGCAATGGCTCGCGGTCACGCCGCAACCGACGCGCGACGCCATCGCGGCATTTCAGCACCTGGTGGTCGAGGAGATGGTGAAGCGGCTTCAGTCCGCCGTAGAGGAAAGTGGTGCGCGGGGCGTGGTGATCGCCGGCGGCGTCGCGTGCAACACGGGACTGCGGCAGGCAGCCACCGAGCGGCGTGTCGGTTGCCCGGTGCGATTTGCCACTCCCGGCCTGTCTACCGACAATGCGGCCATGATCGGCGCCGCCGCCTGGCCGAAGTTCGATCGCGGGGAATTCTCCGACTTGAGCCTCCGCGCCCAGCCCAATTTGATACTAGCGTGACTATGAACCTCACTCGCAATAGCGATTTGTCCAATCCGCGGGCACAAGCCCTGAAGTGGACGGCTCTGGCCGACAGGAAGTCGAGCCGGGCCAGGGGACGACTTGCGCTCGCGGGGGTCGCCCTGCTGATCGCAAGTGCCGCCTCGCACGCGGC
Source organism: uncultured Acidobacteriia bacterium (assembly GCA_903909435.1). Classification (GTDB taxonomy): domain Bacteria; phylum Acidobacteriota; class Terriglobia; order Bryobacterales; family Bryobacteraceae; genus CAIVVT01. Next base: position 10,140 of record CAIVVT010000301.1, read on the forward strand.
CGTCCGCACGGTGCACGTGGTCGAGCGAGGCGATGTGCTCGACGGCCGCTCGTTCGGCAAGTCGGGCCCTTACGAGAAGATAGCCGCCCGCGCCACGTTCACGCTGGACCCCAAACTGCCCGCCAACCAGATCATCCGGGACCTGAACCTGGCCGTCGCCGACGCGCAGGGCACCGTGGACTTTTCGGCTGACGTGTACGTGCTGAAGCCGCGAGACCCGGCGAAGGGAAACGGCACCATCCTGCTGGAAGTGCCCAACCGCGGCGGGAAAGCACTACTGAACCGGTTCTGTTTCGGACGAGCTTCGAACGACCCCGCGAAGGACGAGGATTTCGGCGATAAGTGGCTGCTCGAGGAAGGCTACACCCTGGTCTGGGTGGGCTGGCAGTGGGACGTGCCCAACCGGCCCGGCCTGATGCGCATGGACGCCACGGCGTTGCGCAGCGACGTGCCTGCGCCAGGACTGGTCCGCTCGGAGTTCATCCCAGATCACGCTACGACCAAGATGCCGCTGGGCGACCGGAACCATACGCCCATCCCCGTGGGAAAACCACTGCGCCTGCTGGTCCGTGAAAGTGCGGAAGCCGCACCGGTGGAGCTACCTGCGGAGAAGTGGAAGCTGACGGACAACTCCGAAACGGTGGAGCTGGCCGAGGGATTCCAGCCCGGGCGACTGTACGAGTTTGTATACGAAGGCGTCTCGCCGGTGGTGGCGGGCCTCGGACTGGCCGCCGTGCGTGACTTCGTCACGTACCTCAAGCATGGCGGCGGGGACGACGTGGCGCTGCTCAACGATCAGAGCCGGTACCTGAAGCGCTCGCTGGGCTTCGGAATCTCCCAAAGCGGGCGTTTCCTGCGCACGTTTCTCTACGAGGGTTTCAATCTCGATGAGCAGGGCCGGAAGGTTTTCGACGGAGTTTGGGCCGACGTCGGCGGGGCGGGCCGCGGCAGCTTCAACTTCCGTTACGCGCAGGCTTCCCGCGATGGCAATCCGTGGACCAACGTGTTCTACCCGACCGACGTCTTTCCGTTTGCGGAGTTCCCGGAAAAGGAACCGGCAACGGGTCACGAAGCGGGGCTCCTGGATAAGGCCACCCAAGCCGGCGTCGTACCCAAGCTGTTCCTGACGAGCACGTCCTACGAGTACTGGGGGCGGGCCGCGGCGCTAACGCACACGCGTCCGGACGGCCTCGCCGATTCGACCATCCCACCCGATGTACGGACCTACTTCTTTTCCGGCGCGCAGCACTATCCGCGCAGTCTGCCGGTTTCAAAGGCCGGTGCCCGCAACGATAGCAATCCGACGGACCAGCGGCCGTTTCAGCGCGCTTTACTGAAGTCGCTGGACGCCTGGGTGAGGGACAACGTGCAGCCGCCGCCCTCAGTGATCCCGCGTATCATCAAGGGCGAATTGACGGCGTTGGACGGGCTGCGCTTCCCCCGTATTCCAGGAGTCACGCCTCCGCGATACCCCAGGTTGGCGCGCCGCCTGGACTTCGGGCCGGAATTCCTGTCGAAGGGCTACGCTACCCAGGAGCCGCCCAATGTGCGCGGCGCATTCCCGCTGCTGGTTCCGCAAGTTGACGCGGACGGCAACGACATGGGCGGCGTGAAGTTGCCGGAGGTCGCGGTGCCATTGGGCACTTTTACGGGCTGGAATCTGCGCGAGCCCGGCACGGGTGCGCCTAATCAGATGACGCCGTTCGTCGGGTCGTTCATCGCCTTCCCGCGAACGAAAGCCGAGCGGCTGCAAACGCACGATAGCCGGCTGTCGATTGAAGAACGCTACGCCGACCGCGCGGACTACATGCAGCGAGCCGCCTCGGTGGTGGATTCGCTGGTCGCGCAAAGGTTCATACTGGACCGGGACCGCACGTATGTTCTGGAACGCTGCGGACTGCTCTGGGACGCCCTGATACACTGAGTTTCGTATGTCAACGCCTCCCCAGCCCGAACCCCCGAAGCTGCCTATCGAGGGCGTGAAGAACCTGATTACGATCGGTAGCGGCAAGGGCGGTGTCGGCAAGACCACCGTCAGCGTCAATCTGGCCATCGCCCTGGCACGCCTCGGCCACACGGTCGGGTTGCTGGACGCCGATGTCTACGGGCCCAACGTCCCGCTGATGATGGGCATTCGCGACACTCCGTACGCCGTGGAAGGCCGCATCGTCCCGCTCGAACAGTACGGCGTGAAGCTGATGTCGATGGGCTTCGTGAACCCCGGCGACAAACCGCTGATCTGGCGCGGACCCATGCTGCACAGCGTGATGCAACAATTCGTCCGGCAGGTGGATTGGGGCGAACTCGACTTCCTGCTGGTGGACTTGCCGCCGGGGACGGGAGACGTGGCGCTCAGCCTGATCCAGTCGGCGCCGATCACCGGGTCGATCATCGTGACAACGCCGTCCGAGGTGTCGCTCGAAGATGGGCGCAAAGCCATCCTGATGTTCCGCCAGGTGAAGGTCGAGTTGCTCGGCGTTGTCGAGAACATGAGCTTCCTGCTGATCCCCGAGACCGGCCAGCGGCTGGACGTGTTTGGAGAGGGCGGCGGCAAGCGGACGGCCGAAGCGATGGAAGTTCCCTTCCTGGGCAGCCTGCCGCTGGACCCGCGAGTGCGCATCGGCGGCGACACCGGCCGGCCGATCGCCCTGCTGGGGCCGGACGATCCCCAAGCCGTGCCGTTCTACGACATCGCCCGGCGGGTGGTTGCAGCCTGCGGCCCGGGCGGTGTGAAACACGCCCCGAAGTTCACCATCGAAGACTAAGCCGCGATCGGCCGTGAGCCGTTATCGGCGCTGCCGCTTCCGGCCTGGCTCAAAGCGCGAAAGAGGTCTTGCCTGGGCCTTGTATCGAGCGGCCGTCAACCAGGCGGGCGGTGATGCCGGCCGGTAGCGTCAGTTGACCTGCCGTCGCATGCCACTCCACCTCGATCAGCCCGGCCGGCGTAGGCACCGATCCGCGCGCCGATTCGAGACCGCAGGACTGCGGCGCGACGCTGCAGACACGGTAGCCCGGTTCCAGCGGCTCAACGCCCAGCACACCACGCGAAAGCAGCATGACCGGTGCGGCGCCAGCCCAGGCGTGGCACAAGCTGGCGGCGTACTTACGGCCGTACATGCCGAGTTGAGCAAGCGGGTCCCGAGCCGGCCAGATGTCCTCAAAAAAGCGCTTGTAGCCGCTCCGGATCATGGGCAACCAGGCCGACTTCAGCCGTTTCACCGCCGCATCCGCGCGGCCGGCCTTGGCATAGGCCGTCAGCTCGATCACCTGGCTCAAACTGAAGTGCGCCGGACGGCTGGCGGGATCGTCCAGAAAACGGAACAGGCTTGCGTGCTCATTCGAACCGGCCGTATCGAAGGCAACGGCGAAGGCCTGCGCAAACGGAGTCGTCCTGGCATCGAGCTTGCCGCTGCGGTCGAAACCATTCGCGTACAAACCGTTGCGCCAGAACGTCTCGCGGACCGAGGCCCGGATTCGTCGGGCGGCGGTCCGGTAGCGGACCTCCGCGGAGTCATCGTTCCACGCGTGCGCGAGCCCGGCGCCGGCCGCGAACGTACCGGCCAGCAGCATCTGGCCGTACGCGGGCGCGCCGTGATTGTCGGGGCCACTTTCCTGGGTAGCCGACCAGTCCGGGAAATACCCGTAGGGCTCCACTTTTCGCGCATCGACGAACCCACGTTCGTCCTGCAGCGACATGTAGAACCGCAGAATGTCTTCGATGCGATCGCGAAACATACGCGAGAATCCGGGATCTCCGCGAATCAGGTACTCGCGCTCGAAGGCGATCACCGTGTACATCGGGGCGTCGATGATACCCAGGTCCCGCACCGAAGGCTGCGCGGGCAACGTCTCTGCAATCAGCGTCTGCCTGGATAGGCCGGCGTCGAAGAAGACGCGCTCGTAGGCATCGAGAGTGAGCGGACCGTCGTGCCAGACAAGGCCGTCACGCCGGATCCCGTCGAGGTAGAAGTCGTGCATGTTGGAGCGCAGCGTCGCGACCGCCGTTCGCCAGATCGCGTTCAGATCTTTGTCGCTCGACTCGAACTGCCCATGCTCCCTGGCGGGCCAGAGACTCGCGTCGAAGCCCACCCTCGTCACTTCGGCTGCGCCGGTCGCGGACAAGCGGACAAACCGCAACGCGCGCTGCGGCAAGACGATGCGGACGGCCTGCGTCTTCAGCGGGATTGGATCGAGGGCGTACTGTTCGAAGAACCGGCGATCCGGGTCGCGAACCTCCGCGATGGACTCGCCCACCTGAATCGTCAAGTCACCGTGCCCGCGAGCCTCGAAGCGCAATGCGCCCAGTTCCGTTTCGCGAAAGTCGAGCAACACGTCGCGACCGGGCGAAACCGAGTAGGCGTCACGCGGTCCGCCGGCCGGTTGAACGGTCCGGTAGACCGGCAGACTTACGGTGATTTCCCGCTCCGCGTCCGGCCGCTTGAACGGGTCACCGCCCGCGCAGGTCTCTGCCGGGACCCAGTGTTCGCCGTCGAGGCTCGCCTCCCAAGCTGGCCCGGTCGAGTACTCCGCTCCTTCGAGCAGCAGGCAAGGAAGCCCGTCTGCGAAGTCGATCTGCGCCTCAACGCCAGACTGACCGGCCCGGATGACCCCTGTGCGGCTGGTAATGTCTCCACCTGCGCCGGCGATGGTAACGCGGATGCGTCCAACCGGGCCCGCCCAACGCAACGGGATGTCGTGGCTCGCGGTGCCCGATTTGCGGAAGTAGGCTTCGACCAGGCGCTGACGGTAGTTGGCAGGGTATCCGACCATCGCGCAGCGGTTCATCGCCAGGCGCATACGGCGGGCGTGACGCCAGGCGGCAAGCTGGCCGGGGTACCAGATCCACTGCGCCTGCCACTCGCGGGGCTCACCGGCGGACGGGCTAACAGGAAGCTGCACGACGGCAGCGGTGGCTCCGCTCACGAAAAGAAACTGTCTGCGGTCGATGGTCATGGTGGTCCTCGGCTCGATCCTGTGCGTCCTCCGTCATACTATCCGGCTCGCTCCGGTGAACGCTGCGCTCTTCGCGGTTCGGCCCCGCCGCCCAATGCACAGGCGTCGGGCGACGACGTTGGATTGGCATGGCGGCGAGCGGCCGCATATAGTTGTCGAGAGTCCAAGATGCCCCATTTCTCCCGCTCGACACGCGCAACAGGGCTGGCGTTCGTGATGTGCCTGCAAACGGCTACCAGCCAATCCCCCAGCCCATTTGCGGCAGTGCAGGCTGCCTGTTCGACGGACGGGCCGCCGCCGCTGAACTGGACGGCGGAACAAGACCATCGGAACATGCTGGATCAGCTTGGCATCAAGGTCCTGCGCCCGGGAGCGAACGGCAACGAGAAGGCCCCCGACCACGCAAATTACGATGAGTCCAAAGCCAACCCGTTTCCTGACTTGCCCGATGCGCTCATGCTGAAGAACGGGCAGCGGGTCATGACTGCCGCCCAATGGTGGCGCGACCGGCGCCCCGAGATCGTGGAGGACTTCGAGCGTGAAGTGGTGGGCCGTATCCCGCCCAATGCGTCCAAGGTAACGTGGACCACGACAAGCACGGTTGGTTCGAAAGCTGGAGCCTTCCGCGTTATTGAAAAGCAACTGGTCGGGCACGTGGACAATTCCTCCTGCCCATGGATCAACGTGGATATCCATATGACTTTGGTCACGCCGGGCAATGCGAGCGGCCCGGTGCCGGTGATGATGATGTTCGGGAGCGCGGCGTTCCTGCAACGCATGGCAGAACTGCTGGCCAAGCAGCCCGAGCTAAGGGAGATGCTGGGGACCGATCCGCCGGCTACCGAGCAGTTGATCGCACACGGCTGGGGCTACGCGTTCATCGATCCGGGCAGCATTCAGCCGGACAACGGCGCGGGCCTGACGAAGGGCGTCATCGGACTTACGAACAAGGGCCAGCCGCGCAAGCCGGATGACTGGGGTGCGCTGCGAGCCTGGGCCTGGGGCGCCTCGCGCGGGCTCGACTATCTGGAAACAGACACGGCGGTGGACGCAAGACGCGTCGGCATCGAAGGCGTCTCAAGGTACGGCAAGGCGGCACTCGTAACCATGGCATTCGATACGCGCTTCGCAGTCGCACTGGTTGGGTCTTCCGGAGACGGCGGCGCCAAACCGCACCGGCGCGACTTCGGGGAGAAGCTCGAGAATCTAGCCAACTCAGGCGGATATCACTGGATGGCCGGCAACTTCCTGAAGTACGCTGCGGCCGAGGCTTCCTTTGGGAGCAAGATAGCCGGCGACCTGCCGGTGGATTCCAATGAGCTGATCGCATTGTGTGCACCGAGACCGACCTTCATCAGCTACGGCATCCCGGAGAAGGGTGATGCGAAGTGGCTGGACCAGCGGGGGAGCTACATGGCAACCGTGGCTGCGGGGCCCGTGTTCCGGTTGACCGGCGCAAAGGACCTTGGAGTTACTGAAGATTACCACTTCGCGAAGATGCCCCCGGTGAATGCGGGACTTCTCGACGGCCAGCTCGCCTGGCGGCAACACGACGCAGGCCACACCGACGCTCCGAATTGGAAGTACTTCGTCCCCTGGGCGGACAGGTTCCTGAAGCACCATGCAGCCGCGTGGCAACTCCCGGCCGATCAACCGGTGTTCCGAACGGATCCGAACTCGCTGGTCGCCCACGCGCAACTACTGGCGAAGGCGAAGCTGGGCGGGACCGATGTCTACTTCGAGGGCGACTCGATTACACGCCGCTGGGGCGCTTCAGACTATCCCGATCTGCTGGCCAATTGGAAGCAGAACTTCTTCGGCTGGAATGCGGCGGACTTCGCATGGGGCGGCGATCAGACACAGAACATTCTTTGGCGACTGGAGAATGGCGAACTCGATGGAGTGAATCCCAAAGTCGTGGTTCTGCTGGCCGGCACAAATAACGTCGGCAACACGCTGGTTCAGGGCGAATCAGATGCGAGGGCAGACGATGTCACGCGGGGCCTGCTGGCTATTGTAAGGCTGGTCCAAAGCAAGGCACCTGCCGCGACAATCGTAGTGACTGGTATCTTCCCGCGGAATGACAACATGAAATTGATGCCAGTCATTGACAAGATCAACGCCAGTCTCTCGAATATCGCCGACGGCAAGAAGGTCCGCTACTTGAACATCAATGACATGCTGGCCGACCGCGACGGAAGACTCTTCGATGGGATGATGAACGACAAGGACAAACTGCATCCAACCGTCAAGACGTATCAGATTTGGGCCGATGCGCTGAGCCCAGTGCTCACTGAATTGCTGGGTCCTCCCGCCGCCGTGGATCACGCTCCGCCACCCACTGGGGATCCCAGCGCAGCCCGTTGAAATCAAATCGCGGAACGGCGAAGCAGGCTGATACCCGCATCGCCGGGATCGCGAATTGGGAACAAGTTTCGAAAGTCGACTCGGAATGAGTTGTCTCAGCCAAATTGAACGGGGACCAGAATAACCCGGCGAGACAGTTGAGCCTGGATGCCCATGACACTCGAACGTATTGTCTGCGGCTGCATAGAGTGCCTCTAATGACTCCGAGTTGCAGTTCAGCGTGACTCCACTGCCGGAGCTGGCGAGTACGAGCTACTCAGCCAAGGGCCGGGTGGACGGCTTGAGGAACGGTTCGGGGTCCAATTCCAGAAAGCGGGCCCTGACGAATTGCCGCTTCAGGGCAAAGGGTACGGTGCAGTCGAAGATCGTCTTCGTCGAAATGCCACGGGCTGAAATGTCCGGGCTGTAAGCGGGATCCTGCGACGGGTCCAGCGGATGGCCGATCACGCCGGGTATGAAGACCGTGCTGTGCGCGCCCTGGTAACGCGTGGTCATAGCCCACAGCACGTCGTTGGTGTCGAAGAGATCGACGTCCTCATCGACGATCACCACGTGCTTCAACTCATGGTAAGTGGCCAGCGCGATGAGCGCGGCCTGCCGTGCACGCCCGTCATCGACAGGGACTGTTTTCTTGAATTGAAGAATGACGAGGAACTTGCCGCCCCCGGCCGAGTGCGCATAGCAGTTCAGCACACGCCCCGGCATAGCGGCTTCGGTCATGCGCAGAATGCTCGCCTCCGTCGGGATGCCTGCGAGAGAAACGTGCTCCTCCCCGGGACCGACAATTGTCTGCATGATGGGGTTCTTACGGTGCGTCACGGCCGTCACCCGGATGACGGGCAGCGAGGGATTCGCCGGCCCGTTGTAGCCGGGAAACTCCGGCATGGCGTGACCGGTGTTCGTGTTAAGGTCCTCGCGGATGCGCGCATTCGGGAGGATCTCCCCTTCAATGACGAACTCGGCATGGGCAATTGCACTCTCGGGTTGGGTGATGCACCGCACCAGCTCAACCGGCCGCCCGCGCAGACCACCGGCGATACTCAGCTCATCGAAGCCCAGCGGCGTAGTGGGAGCCTCGAAGCTCAACGAGAGATACACCGCCGGATCGAGACCGATGGAGATAGATACAGGCAGAGGCTTCCCCGCCGCCTCGGCCTTCTGGCGAAAGACGTCGATGTGGCGGTTCGGCGCGAAGTAGACAGACAGCTGGCCGGGCCCCTGCACACACAGCCGGTGGATGGTTACGTCATGCTCCCCGGTCTCCGGATCGGTCGCGCGCAGCACGCCGAGTGTGAAGTACGGACCGGCGTCGTCGGGGGTATTGGTGGGCGCCGGAATCAGGTCGAGCACGTCGAGCGGCGAGCGGTGCACCACCTGCTGGCACGGAGCGAGTTCCCCGTCTGCAAGCAGTCTCGGAGCCAATGGCGAGTCTAAGGCCCGCAGCAGGTGGCGGCCAATGTTCCCGGGGCTTGAGCCGACGAGCAGCGCGGTCCGTTCGCGTGTCGCGAGCAACCCCGCGAGCACCCGCACTCCCGGATAGCCTTTGACGTTTTCGAAGAGCATGGCGGGGCCGGTTTTCGTCGGGCGAACGACGGTGCCGCCTGCGCCGACATAGCGGTACACACCGGCGAGCTCCGCGTTGGGGTCCACCGGGGTCTCGGTGCGCAGTAACTGGCCTGGGGTCTGCTCCAGGAAGCGCAACGCCGAACGAAGATCGTAGATCCCGGCAGCCTGGGTTCGATTCTCATGAACCGGGAAGCTCATGCCTCATTGTAGGCGGGCCCCTTTCCAGCCGCTGCCGAATGCGGGAGTGATTGGGCCGGTTTATTGAGCCGGGGTTCATATAATAGGCGTAGCCATGTTCCCCACCCGGTTCACTTCACGACTGCAAGACGCACGGACAGCCATCGAAGTGCGAAAGCCTGTGCTCCCGCTCTGCCCGCGCATCGCAAACGTGGCCGTGAGCGCGGCACTGGTCCTTTCGCTTAGCACTGCGTTCGTGGCTGCGGCGGCCGATCGCTACCCGGGGAAGATCCTGTACGGCGCGGCCTACTACGAAGAGTACGCGCCCTACGACCGATTGGACGCCGATGTGGAGATGATGAAATCCGCCGGAATCAACGTCGTCCGGATCGCCGAATCCACCTGGAGCACGCTGGAGCCGCAGGACGGCGTGTTCGATTACTCGCACATCGACCGCGTCATCCGGGCGATGGACAAGGCCGGCATTGCGGTGATCGTGGGCACGCCCACTTACGCGATCCCGACCTGGCTTGCCCGCAAGTTTCCCGATGTTCTGGCCATCACTCCCGGCGGTCCGAACCGGTACGGCCCGCGGCAAAACATGGACATCACCAATCCGCATTTCCGGTTCTACGCCGAACGTGTGATCCGCCGCCTGATCGAACACGTGAAGGACCAGCCGGCGGTGATCGGGTACCAGGTGGACAACGAAACGAAGTCATATCACGTGAGCGGCCCGGGCGTGCAGCGCGGGTTCGTCGCATCGCAAAAGAAGCGCTTCCCGAGTCTCGCTGCGCTCAACCGCGCCTATGGGCTCGATTACTGGAGCAGCCGGATCAACGCGTGGGAGGACTACCCGTCGGTGGACGGAGCGGTGAACGCCAGCATCACCTCCGCCTTCGCCGAGTACCAACGGGGTTTGGTGACTGACTATCTGGCATGGCAAGCCGCCATCGTCCGGGGGCTCAAGCGCCCCGCCCAGTTCATCACGCAGAACTTCGACCTCGACTGGCGCGGCTATTCCTACGGCATCCAGACGGAGGTGGACCACTTCGCGGCAGCCCGCGCGCTCGACATCGCGGGCATCGACATCTATCACCCCGGCCAGGACCACCTGACGGGTACGGAGATCGCGCTGGGTGGGGATCTGGCCCGTTGCATGCGCGGTGGACAGAACTACCTGCTGATGGAGACCCAGGCCCAGGGGTTCCCTCAGTGGACGCCCTATCCCGGCCAACTCCGACTGCAGGCCTACAGCCACCTGGCTTCCGGCGCGGCGATGGTGTCGTACTGGCACTGGGCGACCACCAACAACAGCATCGAGACCTACTGGCGCGGGCTGCTGAGCCAGGATTACGCGCCGAATGCGACCTACCGCGAGGCGGCGCAGATTGGCACCGAGTTGAAGCGCCTGAGTCCCGAACTCGTCGGCCTGCAAAAGCACAACCAAGTGGCCGTGTATTTCAGTAATCGGGCCCAGACGGCCTTCAACGCGTTCGGACTCGGGTGGGGTTCGAAAGTCGCCTACAACGATGTATTGCGCCCCTTTTACGACGCGCTATACCAGGCCAATATCGAAACCGATATGGTCGATCCATCCACGAAAGACCTGTCGCGCTACAAGCTGATCGTCGTGCCCGCGCTGTATGCCGCATCCGACGCGGAGATCGCCGCGCTCAAGGACTATGTCCGCGCCGGCGGCCATCTGGTGCTCTCGTTCAAGAGCGGCTTCTCGGATGAGAACGTGAAAGTCCGGTCGACCAGCCAGCCGGGTGGCTTCGCGGACGCAGTCGGCGCGACTTACAGCCAGTTCGTCAGCCCCGAGAAGGTGGCGATCCAGGGCACTGGTTTTGAAAGTGGACGGACGGAGGATGTGCGCTGGTGGATGGAACTGCTGGAGCCCACCACGGCCAGCGTCCTCGCCAGCTACGACCACCCGGTGTGGGGGCGATACGCTGCGATCAGTCGAAACAAGTACGGGAAGGGCGAGGTTACGTACGTCGGCTTCATGCCCAGCGACAAGCTGATCGCGAAGATTCTCGAAGGCGCTGTCGAACGCGCGGGAGTAACCCGTCTTGGCGCCGGCTATCATTTTCCGCTGATTGTGCGGAGCGGCATAAATGCCCAAAACAAAGGGATTCACTACTTGTTAAACTACTCACCCGCGACCCTCGGGCTGACATATCCCTTTGGCGCGGGCATCGATCTGCTGTCGGGGAAGGCGATCTCCGAAGGCGGCTGGATCGAACTCAAGTCCTGGGGCGTGGCCATCGTCGAGGACTCGCCCGCGCATTGAAGTCAAGGCAGACAGTCAGCTCAGGCCGGGCTGATGAAACGAACCGGCTCCGCAATAGAGAGTGGCGGCTGTTTACTGCCGGTCCCAATCAGCAGCAAGACCTGTCGCGCGTCCAACGCCGCCCGCGCCGTTCCCGTTGTCGAGTTTCTCGAAGAAGAATGGGGAGCGCTTGACGGCCCTGATTCCCACCTCGTTCATCGTGTCGCATTCGTAGAGGCGGCCATTGACCATGGTATAGCGCACGTGTTCGGTTCGCCGGATGTCCTCGAGCGGATTCTGCTCGAGCACGGCGAGGTCGGCCAACTTGCCGGCTTCGAGCGAGCCGATGTCTTTGTCCAATCCGAGATACTGCGCACCCATAAGCGTGGCGGTGCGCAGCGACTCCATGGGGGTCATGCCGCCTTGCACGAACATCCACATTTCCCAGTGCGGCCCCAGGCCCTGCAGTTGACCGTGCGCTCCCAACTGGACATGCCCGCCGCGGTCGAGTAGCGCCTTCGCGCCGGCGGCCACCTTGACGTGGTTGAACTCGTCTTCGGGCGCCATCATGCGGCGGCGCGAGCGCGGATCGACAATGAAGCGCGGCACGTAGCGCAGCAGCCGCTCGTTCTCCCAGACGTTCGTGTGTTGGTACCAGTAGTTTTCGCCCCAGATTCCGCCGTACGCAACGACGAGCGTCGGGGTGTACCCGACCTTGGTCTTGGGCCAGAATTGGAGCACATCGTCGTAGAAGCGCTCCACGGGCACGGCATGTTCGATCCCGGTGTGGCCGTCGGCCACCATGGTCATGTTCGTGTTGAACAGCGAGCCGCCTTCGGGGACGACCAGCATGCCGAGTTCGCGCGCGGCGGCGATCACCTGCTGGCGCTGCTCGCGCCGCGGCTGGTTGTAGCTTTTCACGCTGAAGGCGCCGACGGCCTGCAGACGGCGCAGGTGGGAACGCGCGTCGTCCAGGCTATTGATCTCAGCACGAATGGGCGCGTGGGCGCCGTAGAGGATGGTCCCGGTGGAGAAGACACGCGGGGCGACGATCAGGCCCGCCTTCGCCATCTCACTGGCGGCGAAGACGGTGTCGGTGTCGCTGGAGGGATCGTGCGTGGTGGTGATGCCGAAGGCCACCTGCGCGTAGTGCGCCCAATTCTGCCGCGGCACGATGCCGTTCTCGGCGTAGGGGCCGTGGGCGTGCGCGTCCACCATGCCCGGAATGATGGTCTTGCCGGAAACGTCGATGCGCTTTGCGCCTGCGGGAATGACGACCGACTTCTGCGGCCCGATGGCGGCGATTCGGTTGCCATCGACGACGACCACTCCGTTTTCGATCACTTCGTCGCCCTTCATGGTGATGAGGCGTGCGCCGGTCAGGGCGATCAAGCCCGATGGGCGGTCGTAGGCGCGACGGAAGGAGATGTTCAGACCATGCTCCGCAGGGTCGGGCAACTTCTCCGGGGCTCCGGCGACGAAGGGGAATGCGTCCTTGAGATCGCGCTGGAACAGTTCGGGGCCGAGGGACCAAAACAGCGTCTGGCTGTCGGCGGACCAGTGGATGTTCTCGCCCGCGTCGCGGGTCAGTTTGTGAACCGGCACACCGGATGCCTTGGGACCGATGCTGAAAGCCTGACCGGTTGGCGGGAAAGCGGTGATGTAGCTCTGGAACAGCTCGGTGAAGGCGATCCACTTCTCGTCGGGCGAGACGCGCATGTCAACGGCGTCGTCGCTGATGACCACGGTCCGAAGTTCCGCACCGGTCAGTGCGATGGAGCGGAGCGCGTACTTGGAATAAGGCTGGGCCGGCTCACTGTCCAGAAAGAAGACGCGATCGTTCTTCGCGCCGAAGTGCGGCCGCTCGCCCTGCCGGCGGACCAGTTTAGGTGTCCCTCCTGCGGCGGGTACGGCGTAGAGGCCGGGGTCGTGCGACCAGAGCGGAGTGAGCAGTGTGCCCCCCTCGCCCTTGCGGAAGACGATGGTCGAACCATCGGGAGAAAAGGCCGGCTCCGCGTAGTGGCCGGGTTCGCGGGTGATGACGCGCGTTTCCCCGGTGGCCAGATTGCGGATGCGGATAGAGCCTTCCGCAACGTCATCCCACGTGGCGTACGCGAGGTAGCGGCCATCGCGGGAGAAAGCGGGGTTGAACTCGCGCAGGTCACTTTCCTGAGAGGAATCGGGCGGATCCTGGGTGAGTCTGGCGGGCGTGCCCGGCGGCAGACCGCGCCGGTAGAGTTTGCCCAGCGCCTCGTAAACCACGAAGTCGCGCTGGGGAGAAACCGTGACGTCGCGGAGCATCTTCACTTCGAAGTCGGCCGGAGCGACCTCCACAGGAAAGCGCAGGGCTTCGGTTGCCTCGCGCGTGGTCTTGACGTGAAACGGGATGGCCGCGAGGCGCTTTGTATCGACCTCGATCCGGTGCAGGTTGCCGGAGGCCCAGAAGACGATGGACTTGTTGTCCGGGGTCCAGGCGATGCCCGTGTAGAGACCGTGAATCGACCAGGTTTCCTGCATGTCGCGCTCGAGGCCGTCGTAAAGCTGCTGCTGGCTGCCAGAGGCGAGGTCTACGACGAACAGAGCGGTGTGCGTGCGGATGCGGCGGACGAAGGCAAGCCGCTTGCCGTCAGGCGACGGTGTGGGCCGCATGGAACTGCCATTGTCGCCCAGCAGGACGATGGTCTCTCCCGTAGTCCGGTCGAGCCGCTTGATGCCGTAGAGCGTCTCGTTCGGGTTCTTGTTGTATTCGAAGGACTGGCCGGGCGTGATGTCTTCGTCGTAGTAGAGGTAGCGGCCATCGGGAGAGAAGGCGGGATCGTTCGTGTCCTTCTGGTCGTTGGCCTTTTTGGTCAGTTGCAGGCCGTCGCCTCCAGACATGTGATAGATCCACATCTCACCGGCGCCGAGCGACCGGGATGCCGTGAAGTGCTTGCGCGCCACGATGTACTGGCCGTCCGGGGACCACGTGGGGTTGTTCAGCAGGCGGAAGGACTCCTTAGTGACCTGCTGCAGGTGCGAACCATCGCGGTCCATGATCCAGATGTTGTCACCGCCAGCGCGGTCACTCGTGAACGCTATTTTCCTGCCGTCCGGCGAAAAGCGCGGCTGCATGTCCCAGGCGAGTCCGCTGGTAAGCGACCTGGCTTCTCCGCCCGCAATCGAGACTGAGTAAATATCACCCAGCATGTCGAAGACGATCTCTTTGCCGTCCGGGCTGACGTCCAGGTTCATCCAGGTGCCCGTGGTGGTGTCAATTGGGATGGTCTGGCGCGGTCCGGGCGGGTTGTTCACGTCCCACTTGGGCGGCTCCTGCTTGGCTGCGCCGGCAGCAGGAGGGGGTTGAACACCCAGTGACTGAGCAATGGCGGAGCCCGCGAGAACCAGAGCCAGGAGATAGCGAAGAGACATAACCGAACCAGTATGGCGCAGACGGCTGGTGGACACGATGGCATTCTGCCCCAATCCCGCCCGCTCGCGGCGCTCGCAACCCGTCGGGAACGAGTGCATTTCTGTCTGGACGATTATTGGTTTATAGAAGATAATCGTAGCCGAAAACAATCTCTGAGCCTGGCTTGCGGCCTGCAGCGCGGCCCTGCGGTTTCCCTGAGGAAATGGGAGATCCCGTACAGCGGCTAGCGTCGATAGGCGGAGAAACCGGACTCAGGAGTTTGGAGGGATTTCATGACCCACAAAGCCATACGATTTCTCGTCTTAGTGTCGCTGGGCGCCTGCGCCGCCCGGGCGCAGGGTAACCTCGCGCATTTCACCTATGGCGGCGGCTACACTTCCACCTTTACCTTCGTCAATCAGGACACAACGGCAGCGGCCAACGCCAGCCTCTATTTCTACAATGACGACGGGTCACCGGCGACCGTGCCGGTGGGTGGTGTCAGCACGCCCTCGCCCTACAACTTCACCATTCCCCCCAACGGATCCAGCACTTTCGTGTTGCCTGATCCAGGGACCGGCAGCGCGCCTTGGGGCTGGGCCCAGCTCGTGGTGACGGACTCCGGCCCCGTCAACGGCCAGTTGACCTTCCGCCGCAGTGGCAGCGCCTCCGCGCCTGCTACGGAGACCGTGGTGCCATTGAGCGGGGTCCAAACCGCCTGCGTGCTCCCTTTGCCCAATTCGAATCCGGTGATATTGATCCCCTTCGACAACACGACCGGCGCGCACGGCACCGCGATTGCCCTGGCCAACACGACCACTGCGGCGTTGACACTGACTTTCGAGTTCGACGATCAGGCCGGTAGCGTGATCAGCAAACACGCCAACATCAGCTTTGGGGCATTGAACCACACGGCCTGGTTAATGACTTCCTCGAACCAGTACCCGGAGACCACGAACAAGGTCGGCGTGCTGAAGATTACCGGCATGAATGCAAGCTCGGACGTTGCGGTGGTAGCGCTGCTATTCAACACGGCCAGCAACACGCTCACCACGGTGCTGCCGATCCTACAGTAGACAGGGGAGAGTACCCCAGTCCGGCCCACGTCCGGGAGTGCCTGTGTGTCGTCTTTGGGGAGGCGTATCCTGGCGTGGCGGGAACGGCCAAACCGCCGGGCCTCAGCCGTCACGCGCAGCAGGCTGTTGAATCTAAAGGGGCTATTTCCAAAGCCCCGCTGAGCTCCAGCGGTTTGCGGTTTGAAGCGCCAGCCCTCAAGTCCCGCTTCCAGGTAGCGCGATCACCAGGTTCCTGGCCTTCTGGCCGCCTGCTTTGCCGCGGTTGTCCTCGTCTGCGAACGCGATGCCCGCAGTGCCGTCATTGGAACCGTTCGTCGCCGGCAACTCCAGGGTAGTCACAGCACCGCCATTCTGCGTGAATGTCAAACGAGCGCCATCGAGCCAGATCTGCAATGACGCCCCCCGAGCGACCGTCTCCAACTTGTGGAATACGGCCGCATTGAAAGAGGTGGGGATTCCGGTGGTGGCGATCACCGCATTGGGGTTGAGACCTCGCAGCCGGACCTCGCCCGTACTGGTCAAAGCCACCCAGTAGCCCGCCGAGGCGCCTCCGATGATTCCGTCCCCCGGGGCTGCCGCGCGGCTACGGAAATACGGGCCGGCCTGTACTACTCCCGCCGAGCTTGCGGGTACCAGCAGATCGACGCGCATGTAGAGGTCCTGCAGCAGAGTCTCGCCGCGTCCGCCACAGGCACTCGTGAGGGTCAACTGGACGCCGGCATAATCCAGGGTGTTATTCTGCAACACTCCGGATGCGATGCTCACCCCGGTGAGGGAGTTGATCGGGAGGTAGTATTGCGATCCGAGGCCGCCCAAGGAGAGGTCGGCGGCCCCCAGTGCGCAGCCGCCCGCATCCGCACGGTTGAAGCTGTCGGAAAGCACTACCGCCCCGGGGGCCGGGCTCGCTCCGGCGACACCCGTTCCGCTCAAAGTCACGATCGCCGGCGACGCCGTATCGTTACTGGCGATGGTGAGCGCTCCGCTATCGGGCTCAGCCGACGTTGGCGCGTAGCGGACCGTGATGGGCAAGCTGCCGCCAGGCTGCAGCGTGAAGGAGGACAGGGGCGGGACGAGGCTGAATCCGTTACCGGAAATAGCCGCCGAATTCACCTCCAGCGCGGCGGTGCCAGAGTTGGTGATGGTCAGGGCAAGATCCGCGCTTTGGCCCACGGTCACGTTGCCGAAGGCGAGAGAGTTGGTGGACGGGCTGAGCTGCGGAGCGGCGACGACCGCACTTCGGACCGCCAGGCTGACGGCTGGGCTGGCGCCACCGGGGAATTGAATCGCAAGCGGCAGGCTCGATCCGGCCGGCAGGGTCGAGGGAAGCTGAAACCGGATCTGGACCAGTCCGGCGGAGCCCGGCGCCAGTCCGGCGAACAACACGGTGGCGGGCGCGCCGCCCACGGTTACGGTGAGGGGATTCACCGCGGTTGCGGGCGGAGCAGAGAGAGCCGCCGCGCCAGTGGCCGGTGGGTTGTTCAGTTTGCCGATGCCGGTACCGTAGAGCACCAGGACTTCTCCGGGCGCGGCCGGGTTGGCCGTGCTGACCAACTGGTTCCTGGCGGAGTGGAACACCTCGGGCTCGATGGCGGTGAAGTTGTGAGCGTGCGCGAACACTCCCACCGCGTAGTCCGCCAGCGCCATATCGACGGCTAATCCCGGCGCGCCGCCGCTGGTTACCACCACGCTGGCCGAACTCCCGGCAGGAACCTCGTACGGCACCTGGAAGTAGAGCTGAGTGGGGGAGACGTAGTAGAGGGGCGCGGCCACGCCGCCCACTTTGACAGACGTTCCACCGAGGCTGGTTTTCCAGGGCAGGCTGGCTGCCTGCACGACGGCCGGGGCCAGACCAGCGCCCTGGATCACGCCCAACGAACCGCGCGCCAAGATGTTGGTGAGGCTGGCCGCATTCAGGATGCCGCCAGCCTGAACCGCCGGCGGATTGCCGCCGTTGGCGGGGGTTGCCTTGCCGGTGAGGTTCAGCGTCACGACGGGCGTGGAGGGATCGTCGGTGCCAACCGTCAAAACACCGGTGAATGAACCGGCCGCCGCGGGGGAAAACCGGACTACGACGGACTGCGAGCCGGACGGGTTGAGCGCGAAGCCGGAGGTGGATGGCAAGAGGAAGCCCGCCCCGCTGACGGCCACCGACTTGACGTTGAGTACGGTCTGTCCCGAATTGCGCACGTTGACGGACTGGTCGGCCGTTTTGCCGGCGACCAGCGAGCCGAAATCCAACTTGGCGGGAGTGACCTGAACGCTGGCTTCGGGCGCGCTGGTGCCGGTGCCATTGAGCGCGACCGGCGGAATGACCGGGCCGGTGCCGGCGGTGACGGTCAAATGGCCGGACTGCGGACCGGCGGCCGACGGTGAAAAGACCAGGGCCACGGGGTAGGTGGAGCCGGGCGCTAGCACCAACGGCAGCGAGACGGGCTGGAAAGCGAAGGCCGGTGAATCGACGCTCAGGCCAGTGACGCTGAGGTAGCCGCTGCCGGTGTTGGTGAGCGCAAGGGTGGCTGCCTGAGGCGCGCCGACGGCTGCCTTGCCGAAATCGATGGCGTCGGGCAATGGCCCCAGAACCGGCGTCTGGTTCACGGTGATCGGGCCCACGTCGGCGCTCGAGGTGTGGATGCCATCGCTGGTAATGACGCGGAACCACACCTGGTTGCCGCCCTGGATAGTGGCAGCGTCGAAGGTGAACGACGGTGCGGTGAGTTCAGTGTGCAGGGGCAGCCAGGTGGAGCCGTTGTCAGGGCTGTAAAGCAGCATGTGGCTGAGCGGGTCACCGTCCGGGTCCGAGGCGGTCCACCGCAGAGTTTGCGGCACGGCTTGCCACACTGCGCCGGGCACGGGGTTCTGCCAGGAAACGACGGGCGCCGCTGCGCCGGCGGTAAGCGCGCCAAGTTCCTGACCGTTGCGCATCAGGGAGACACGATTGAGCCCGTCCGGAGCCGGAACCAGGAAGGTGAACGAATCCTGCGTGAGATCGGCCCCATTGATGGCGTCGTGGAAGTTGAGGTCGAAACAGTAATTGGTGGGCGGGCCCGACGAAACACTGAAGACCAGGCAGTGGTTTCCCGTGGGGTTGGACGGCACCAGCGGCAGGGTGGTGGCGGGCAAGCTGTAGACCGGCTGCCATTGCACCTGCGTGCCCTCCTTCGACACCGAGCCTCCGGCGAGCAGGACCTTGACTCCGCCCGTGGTACTTTGCGCGCGGCGGCGAAGAGAGGCGGGTTGGTTCTCGTTCACCGTCATCCCGCCAAAGGGCCCGTAGCTATCCGTCGGGGTCTTCATATTGGCGTGGAACAGGTAGTCGAAAGTCCAGGCAGAAGGAAACTGCTGCCGCTCAAAGCAGTAGGACATGATATCGGAGCCGATGGCCGGTCCGAGGCCATGCCCGATGCTGCCCCCGCCGCCACGCTTGAACCAATCCCAAACGAAACCGTGCAGATCAATATCCTGGTAGGGCCAGGTCGTTGTGGGATCGTCCTTGGATGTATCGCAGGGAACCTGGGTGTGGCGCGCGGTGTGGCGTAAATTCAGGTTGTGGCCCATTTCGTGAGCCAGCGTCTCGCTGGTGGGCTTGGAAACGTTGGCAAAGGCCACGACGACGCGGCCGTACCCACCCTTGTAATAAGGAGCGTCGGCTTGGGCGGCCACGCCCGGCGGCCCGGCCGGAGCCCACATCACCAATTGGTCCATGTTCTCCAAACCAAGGCCCAGGTAAAGCATGATGAAGGCCCGTCGCACGCGGGCCATGAGTTTGTCGAGCTCATCGTCGTTGTCAAGCGACACCTTGAGCGCCCCCAGGTCGAGGTAAAAGGCTCCGACCGGGAGCGGCCGGTAGATCAATCCACCCTCGGGAACGGGAAGCAGCTGGCGCAGGGTGCTGTCGGCGGCCGGGTAGAAGTGGTTGTCCGGGCAGGCTTCCGGCGGGGCAGGTGCGGTGGGGCTAGCGAAGCAGACCGGCCAGTAGTAGACCGTGAGCGGTGTGGGCCACCTGGCCGGAGCGGCGAAGGTTGCGTCGATGGAAGTGGTGTGGCTGGCGCCGCTGCTCGGAGTGCCGGGCTGCGGAGTCACCTCGATCGCAAAAGTGATCTTACCGGCTTGGGTCCACTCCAGCGGAAGAGTGAAGTTGAGTGTTGAGAGCTCGTCCGGATCGTCATAGGTCGCGCTGTTACTGAGCGTGGAGTTCTTCCACCAGTGCGGATCCTGGGCGAGCGGGGAACCCGCCAGTTCGTGGCCATTGATATAAGCGTGCAGAACGGCCTGGAAGTTCTCCGCCGGATCCGTACCCGAGACCGGGATGGCCCAGCCGCGCACAACTGTGCGCTTACCGGCGACCAGGGGCACGGCGTTGACGCTATTCTGGACCGTCTGGGTGACGCGGATGACTTTGACGGTGACGTCGGGAAAGTTCTGAATCACGGGCATGTAGAGCGCAGCCGTGTTCAACGTCATCCACACGGTGTGCCCACCAGCGAGACCGTTGACATCGATATTGATGTTCCAGCCCGTGGTGACGCCCTGGCCGAGGGTATACACGCCGGTCGTTTTGTCGAAGCCCGTGTAATTGAAGGACAGGCTGGAATCCGGGCAGTCGCCGGAGTCCCACTGGAAACTGACTGTCGGGCTGCTGTTGATTGGCGTCCTGCTCTCCGCGCCGCACATGGCCGTGTCGTAGCCGCTGCCACTGCTGATCTTCAAGCTGGTGCCTGCGGCGGGAGTGTTCACGGTCACGCTGCCTTGAATCACGATCCGCATGTTGGGCGGCTGGACCAGCGGGTACAGGTTGCCCGTGCAGCACCCGGAATCGATGTTGACCTTCCCCTGGATGTTCGGCGGAAGACTCTGGTAGGAGACCGAGTTGAGATTGATCGTTACCCCCTGGTCGGGAAACGCGAAACTCCGCAGCGTCTGGCCGCTAAACGGGTCCAGGAGTGTAGTCGAGCCGAAGGGGACAACATAATTTGGCGGCCAGGTGAATTTGGTCGTTTCCTCATCCCTGAACGCATAGACCTGGCCGGAGTGTTTCGTGAAACCCAATGTGGCTTGGTCGCCCGGTTTGTACTGTCCGAACAGCGCTACCGTCGTGAATGACAGCAGGACAACGCGCTTCAGATTCATATGCATCTCCGGTTATGTTGAGTCGGCCATAACCTGATTCCCGTGTTTCGAGAAACCAAGGAATCCAGCCGCATCCCGCCAGATTCCAGAGCGAGAGTGGCGCCAGCGGCCACCAGCGGGGCGAGTGTGGATAGTACTAGCGTGATCGTCCGGGCGGTCAGCGGTCTGGGGGGGCAATTGGGCAAAAGCAGCGGCGGATTTGCTCTCAGCATCGAATCCCTCCAAACTTCACGCGCAAAGCGAATCAAATTCAATAGTCGTCGCGATGGTGCAATGCAGTTCTTCGGCTCTGATTATCTGTTAGCCTTATTTGCCTGTCCAGCCTAAAAAGCAGTTCGATTCTCCAGGCGCGGCCGGGGGGGGCGGTCTGCCGCTTGCAGGAGCTACGACGCGAACGGTTGTGAGGACGCACAAAGGCAATCCAGCGAAGACCCTGGTTCAGCCTGCGCCTTCCGCCGCGGCGCTTTCTGCGAAGAGGACAAAGCCTATTGGTGGATTCGCTTAGGCAGACGGAGTTTTGCCCCGCATAACTTCGGTTCCATAGTCAGGTACCGAATTAGATTGTAGAGCCGCTAACTACAGGCAGACCGCACTCCAAGCCCTGCTACAGAGGCCCGGCATGGCCTGCGCTGGAACGGGCGGCACGAGTGTGAAGGCCGATGCTGTGGGATCGCGGGCCATTTTGGCGCAGCCGTAGTACTTTTCCGAGTTGATTCGCCTGATGAGGCCGGGATAAGTTGCCGATAAGACGATCATGACCAGTTGGGTCATTGCCATTGGCTTTTCCACTCTCATCGTTGCTTGCGTCCAGCTCAGTTCCAACCTGTGGCGCAAGCACAAGGCGAGGCTATGCGAAGAAGAGCAGAGCTGGCATGACACTCAGATCGCGCGGCTGAAATCCCTCGAGTACCTGCTGAAAACGCAGTATCCTGCGCCCACCGGCTACCCGGAGTTGCCGAAGGTCAGACTGGCAGGACTGCTTCCCCCGCCGGGTGTTCCCTATGGATCCTGGCACCAAGCCGAATGATGGATGCAGCGGCATGACATGCCGGGGACGAACCGCGTTTCAATATCCCGATGACGGAAAGGGCTGGGCTCTGCGCGAGCGGCGCGCTGGACGACCGCTGCAGACGGCACTCCTGGTGGAGCACGACGGCAAGTGCAATGAGCATCTTTCCGCGGCGGGAACATCCTGAGGGTTGCCGTCAACAGATATGCTGCTAGGGATGAGATGCAGCAAAGCGTGTGCTTGTGCGGGGCTAGTGGCTGTGATGGCGTTCGCCGGCGATGGCGCAGGCCAGGACCTGGCGCTGTGGTACCGGCAGCCCGCGGTGAAGTGGACCGAGGCCCTGCCGGTCGGCAATGGGCATATGGGGGCGATGGTGTTCGGCGGAACGCGCTCGGAGCGCATTCAGTTCAACGAACACACCGTGTGGACGGGCGAGCCGCACGACTACGCGCACCCCGGGGCGGTTAAGCATCTCGCTGAGATCCGCGGCCTGCTGTTCGCAGGCAAGCAAAAAGAG
Organism: uncultured Acidobacteriia bacterium; assembly: GCA_903909435.1. Classification (GTDB taxonomy): domain Bacteria; phylum Acidobacteriota; class Terriglobia; order Bryobacterales; family Bryobacteraceae; genus CAIVVT01. The sequence goes on from CAIVVT010000301.1 coordinate 32,595, forward strand.
GCGGAAGAACTCGCTGGGCGCGAGTTCATGTCGATTCCCCTGGGCCAGAAGACGTATCAGTCGTTCGGCGACCTGATGATCGAGACGCCGGGGCTTGACGAGACGGCGGTGACCGGCTACCGGCGGAGCCTCGACCTGCATACGGCGACCGCGCGAACCGAGTTCACGGCGGGCGGCGTGAAATACGTGCGAGAGGTCTTTGCGAGCTATCCGGCGCAGGCAATCGTGGTGCGTCTGACGGCGGACAGGAAGGGCGCGCTGGCCTTTCAGGCGGGGCTGAAGAGCGCGCACGCGGATGCGACCGTCGAGGCAATCTCGGATTCAGAAATGAGGCTGACGGGGCGGGTGGCGAAGTCGGCGATTCGCTTCGAGGCGCGCGCGAGCGTGACAGTACAGGGCGGGACGCAGACACACGAGAACGGCAAGCTGACTGTCCGCGGAGCCGACTCCGCGACGATCGTGCTCGCCGGGGCCACGAACTTCGTGAATTGGAAGGACGTCTCGGGCGATCCGGAGAAGCGCGTGGCGGCGATCCTGCGGCCACTGCGAAACGCACGCTTCGAAGCCCTGCTGGCGGCACATGTTGCCGACCACCAGAGGCTCTTCGAGCGGGTGTCGCTGGAGCTTGGAGCCGGCGGCGCAGCGAGCGTGCCAACAGACGAGCGGATTCAGCGGTTCGCGGCGCATGGAGATCCGGAGTTGGTGGCGCTGCTGTTCCAGTACGGGCGGTACCTGCTGATCGCGTCGAGCCGTCCTGGCGGTCAACCAGCGAACCTGCAGGGGATCTGGAACGACTCAAACGAACCCGCGTGGGACAGCAAGTACACGGTGAATATCAACACCGAGATGAACTACTGGCCAGCGGAGGTGGCGAACGTGCCGGAGTGCACAGCGCCGCTATTCGCCGCGCTGGCCGAGGTGGCCCAGTCGGGCGCGCTCACCGCGAAAGAGCATTATGGCGCGCGCGGTTGGGTGCTGCATCACAACTTCGACCTGTGGCGCGGGACAGCGCCGATCAATGCGTCGAACCACGGCATCTGGCAGGTGGGCGGCGCGTGGCTCTCGACGCACCTGTGGGAGCACTATCTGTACACTGGCGACCGCGAGTTTCTGCGCCAGACAGGGTATCCGCTGATGAAAGGGGCGGCGCTCTTCTTTGTCGACAGCCTGGTGCGGCATCCGGAGAAGGGTTGGCTGGTCACGGGGCCGAGCAACTCGCCCGAGCAGGGAGGGCTGGTGATGGGTCCGACCATGGACCATCAGATCGTACGCGTGTTGTTCGGCGACGTGATTGCGGCAAGCCGGACGCTGGGCGTGGACGCGGACTTGAGAAAGCAACTGGAGGAAATGCGTGGGCGCATCGCACCGGATCAGATCGGCAAGTACGGACAGTTGCAGGAGTGGATCGAGGACAAGGACGATCCGGCGAACAAGCACAGGCACGTGTCCCACCTGTGGGGGGTATTTCCCGGCAGTGAAATCACGCCAGCCGGAACGCCGGAGTTGTTCGCAGCAGCGCGTAAGTCGCTGGAGTTCCGCGGCGACGCGGCGACAGGGTGGTCGATGGGATGGAAGATCAACTTGTGGGCGCGCTTCCTGGACGGGGACCACGCTTACCTCATCCTGAAGAACCTGATCCAGCCGGCGTCACACCGGTCCGCGTCCAACGGCCAGGTGTCGTACATAGGCGAGGGTGCGGGGCTGTACGACAATCTGTTCGATGCGCATCCGCCATTCCAGATCGACGGCAATTTCGGCGCGACGTCAGGCATCGCACAGATGCTGTTGCAGAGTACCGACCCGGCAGGCACGCCCACCAGCGAGACACCGGCGCAGAGGGGCGATGAGAGCATCGTTACACTGCTGCCCGCGCTGCCCGCAGCGTTTCCTAGTGGAGCGGTGAGGGGCCTGCGCGCACCGGGCGGTCTCGAGTTGAGCCTGGCGTGGAAGGGCGGAGCACTCTCCAATGCTTCAGTGCACGCGAGCTTCCCGCGGACGGTGACGGTCCGATACGCGGGGAAGGCGATCAACCGGCGGCTGAAGACCGGAGAGACATTGCGGATTGACGGGCAGCTACGGCAAGTCTCCGCGCCAGTCCGCTGAGGGCGATGCCTGCTGGCAAGCCGCTATCGAGGTAGGCCATGCGGCTGCACTTGCGCAGCCGCCCTATTTCACGGCGATCAGGGAAATCTGCTCGATGGCCGGATAGATGCCCTCGGCGTGCTGCTGACTGCGGTCGACAGAAGCGATCTGCTGGATGGTGGTGCGAGTCGGGGCAACGCCGCCGAAGAACAGCGCGTAGATCTTGTTCATGCGCTGGAACTCGCTCATGTCATCGAGGTAGACATTGGTAGCTACGATCTGGCTGAAGTCCAGGCCGGCTTCCTCCAGACCGTCCAGCAGATTGCGCATGGTCTGGCGGAGTTGTTGTTCCATGGTCTCGACGACAACGCCTTGGTTGGGACCGGGGATGAAGGCGCTTTTCGCGGAGCAGAAGAGCGTATCTCCAGCGAAGACACAGGGGCTCGCCGTGGGGCTGGGCCGCATGTTCTTGGGGCGAACGGCCCGTCGCGCCGTGAGGTCGCGGACGGCAACGCCGGTGAACTCGACGCGCGCGTCCCTGGGAAGCGCGCTGACTTCGATGGTGGCGCGCGCCGGCGTATTGCCAAACTCGAACCGCTTGGCATACTCGCGGTTCATGGTATCCATGGGAACCGCAGGCGTGAGATACGGATTCACGAAGACCATGTGAGCCATGGTCAACCCGGCCGCTTTCAACACGGATTCCATTCCGTCGAGGGCCAGTATCACCTGCTGGGCTGGGTCCGCGGGAACCGTCCACGTCGCGAAATCGAACCCGCGCATCCCGGATATGTAGAGACGGTCTTTCGTGAGTACACCGGGGGACGCCGGTTCCTCGGGATCGAAGCCCGGCACGCGCAATACTTTCTTGTCCGCGAGGTTTCGCACCGCGACCGCGTTGATCTCTACCGGCGTACCAGGAAGCTTCGCCACTCCGAGCACGGCTCTGGCGGGAGGCGCCTTAGAGAAGTAGCTCCCATAGACGCGGTTCAGCTCAGCGATGTTGGCCATGTCTTCGAGATAGACCTGCGTGTAGACAACATGATCCATCGTCGAGCCGGCGGCCTCGACAATCGCTTTGAGGTTCTCAAGCATCTGCCTGGCCTGGCCCTCAAACGTGGGGGGCAGGCGGCCATCCGCGGCTTTAGCTCCTTGTCCGGATACGTAGAGGTAGTCGCCCGCCAGTACACCGGGCGTGTAGGGCCCGGCCAGAGGCGGTCCGGACTTGGGCACCACCGGGACGATATCGGCGGCAGCCAGCGACGCAGCCAGCGACGCAGCCAGCGTCAGCACGGGAAGGACAGGGTAGATCCGCACACTGAGTCTCCTTGGTCGGTTACCTGCTCATTGTTCCAAACAGAGATCACAAGCGCACGCCCCAGGCCACGCGTTTCCAACGGCAGCCGACTTCAGAGTTGCCAAGGGTGCCAGACCCCTGACCGGGTGGAGCGTAGCTCAACATTCCCCGGCCCGGCGAAGGTCCATTTGTTACATTTCCCAGCTTGCGCAGGCATACTAGTGAGTGCTAACTTAGTGCTTGCTATGTTAGCAAACGCTAATATCGATCCGGTGCCAGCCAAGCACAAGCTTCCGGCGACCGAGCGCCGCGCGGCCATCCTGGTCTCGGCGATCGATCTATTCGCCCAGCGAGGCTTTCGCGGGACCACGACCAGGGAGATTGCGGCGGCGGCCGGCGTTTCAGAGCCCGTTATCTATCAGCACTTTGCGACGAAAAGCGAATTGTACACGGCGATCGTGGATCACATGATCGAGGACCTGCAGACCCGGGCTGGCGAATTCGACAAATTGAGCGAGGCTGCGAACCCCCAACAGTTTTTCAACTGGCTCGGGATGCAAATCTTTGAGTGGTTTAGCGAAGGTGGAAGACGCTCGCGCCTGCTCTTTTACAGCGCGCTCGAGGGGCACGAGCTCGCCCGGATCTGGCACGAAAAGGCGACCCGGCTAGTGGGCTCGTCGCTCGAGCTTGCGGTTCAGGCACATGCGAGCCGAGGCCATTTCCGTAACATCCCGACTCGAGTGGCCACCCTGGCCTTCGTCGGAATGGTCTCGGATTATGGCATCGGACGCACGATTTTCGGGCGTCCCGACGATGGCATCGCTCCGGAAGCCATGGTCGCCCATTTTGTCGACATCTTCCTGCACGGCATCGAATTGCCGGCGGGCGCTCAACAACCAGCTGTCTGAATTCGATATCTCAGGATCATTTATGCACCGAGCACTATTCTTAACTGCGGCACTTTTCGTGGCGTTCCTGGCGGGCTGTGGCGGGCAGAAACAAGACCCGTCCAAAGCGGCGCAGAAGGCCGCGGACCCGATCTCCGTTCGCGTCGCCAAGGCAGAGGCACGCACGGTGGAGCGGTCCATCATGGCGACAGGCTCCCTAATGGCCGACGAAACGGTCACCGTGTCCAGCGAAGTGGCTGGCCGCGTGACGCGGATCCTGGTCGACTTCGGCCAGTCCGTGAAGCGGGGCGCTGTAGTCGCACAACTGGACACGGTCGAGTTGAACCTGCAATTGGAACGTTCGAAGGCGGCCCTGGCACAGGCGCTGGCGCGCCTTGGGCTGGATCCCAAGCAGGAGGATGCTGCTCCCGAATCCACCCCCATGACGCGCCAGGCGAAGGCGCAGATGGAAGACGCTAAAACGAAGTTCGAAAACGCCCAGCGGCTGGTGAAGTCCGGCGACGTCAGCCAGGAGCGGTTCGTAGAGGTGGAAAAGGGCTACCGTGCACGCCAGGCCGGCTACGAGGCGACGCTCGACGACGTTCGAACGCAGTTGGCGATGATTCGCTCGCTTCGCGCGGATGTGAAACTGGCCGAGAAGCGCGTGCGAGACGCCACGGTGATCGCTCCTTTCGATGGGGCCGTGAAGGAGAAAAGCGTCTCCGTGGGGCAGTACATCAAGGAGAACGTTCCAATTGTGACGCTGGTCAAGACCTGGCCGCTGCGACTGCGCGTCGAAATCCCTGAGTCGGGGATCGGTGGCATCCGGATCGGTTCGGACCTGGCATTCACCACCGAAAGCGTTCCGGACGTCGTGTTCCACGCCACCGTGCGCGAATTGAATCCATCGCTCGACAGCCGCTCGCGCACGCTGAGCGCGGAGGCCCGCATGAACGCCGCCGACGCGCGACTGAAGCCCGGGGCCTTCGTGCAGGTGAAACTGATCACCGACGCCAAGTTCCCCGTGGTCGCGGTTCCGCACGACGCGCTCTATTCGGTGGCTGGGTTGAACAAGCTGTTTACGATCGAAAACGGTAAAGCGATGGAGCGCAAAATCGACACAATCCTGGCGTCGAACGGCTGGGTTGAAATGCCAGCCGGTTTGATTCCCCCGGGCGTAGATGTCGCGGTCAGCAACCTGGGGCAACTTACCAACGGCGCGCCGGTCACCGTGGCCGGCCCGGCCCGCTAAACACGCCAAGGAAGACAAGCGCCATGCAAACACTCGCAAAGCTGTGCATCCGACGCCCCGTCTTCGCCACCATGCTGATCCTGGCACTGGTGGTGATCGGCTTCGACTCGTATCGAAAACTTGGCGTGGACTACTTCCCCAAAGTTGACTTCCCCTATGTCAACATCACGACCACCTTGCGCGGCGCTTCTCCCGAAGAGATCGAATCGCAGGTGACCAAACCGCTTGAAGAGGCGGTGAATACCATCAGCGGCATCGACGAGTTAAACTCCACATCCGCCGAGGGCGTCTCCATCATCACTATCGCGTTTGTGCTCGAGAAGGATCCTGACGTCGCGGCTCAGGAAGTACGCGACAAGATCAACACAGTCCTGGCTCAACTGCCACGCGACATCGATGCGCCCAAGGTGGAGAAACTGGCGACCGATTCCTCGCCCGTTCTGAACGTCGTCGTTTCCGCCAATCGCGATTTGCGCGAGATCACCAAGCTGGTTGACGACCGGCTGAAGAAGAACATCGAGTCGTTGAACGGCGTTGGGCAAGTCCAGTTCGTAGGAGACCGCAAGCGGCAGATTCACGTGACGCTGGATGGCGAGAAGCTCTACTCGTACAACCTCAACGTTGAGCAGGTGCGCGGGGCACTGGCGGCGCAGAACACCGAAATCCCGGGCGGCCGGATCGATGAAGGAACCCGCGAACTCTCGCTCCGGACGATGGGCCGCGTGATCCGGCCAGCAGATTTCGAAAACGTGGTGGTCGGCCAGGTGAGCGGTGCGCCGATCCGCATCAGCGATATCGCAACCGTGGAGGACAGCTACGAGGAGCCCCGCAGCGTGGCGCGACTGAACGGCAACCCGGCGGTCGTGCTGCAGGTCCGCAAGCAATCGGGCACTAACACGCTGGACGTCATCTCGCTGGTGAAGAACAGACTGAACGAATTGAAGCCGACGCTGCCCGCGGATTTCAAAATATCGTACTCGCGCGACCAATCGGGATTCATCCATGCCGCCTTCCAGGCCGTGCAGGAGCACCTGATCCTGGGCGGGATCTTCGCCGCCATCATCGTGCTGGCGTTCATCAAGAACTGGCGCTCAACTCTGATCGCGGCGGTGGCAATTCCGACCTCAATCATCTCCACCTACACCTTGATGAATGCGATGGGGTTCACCTTGAACCAGATCACGATGCTCGCGCTGACACTTGTCGTCGGTATCGTGATCGACGACGCCATCGTGGTGCTTGAGAACATCTTCCGCTTCATGGAAGAGAAGGGCATGGGACCAATCGAAGCTGCCATCGAGGGCACGCGAGAGATCGGTCTGGCCGTCCTGGCAACGACCCTGAGCCTGGTTGTGATCTTCCTTCCCATCGCCATGATGCCGGGCATTGTCGGGAAGTTCATGTCGAGCTTCGGCTACTCCGCGGCCTTCGCCATCATGGTGTCGCTGCTGGTGAGTTTCACGTTGACGCCAATGCTCTGCTCGAAATTCCTGCGGACCAAGAAGACCGGGCACACCTCGAAGGAAGACTGGCTGTTTCGTGTGACGGCGATACCGTACCGCAAAATGCTGGCGTGGTCGATGAGCCACCGCTGGGTGATCGTCGTCCTCTCAGTACTCATCGTGCTCTCCACGCAACCCATGATCAGCCACATGGGTATAGACTTCCTGCCGGTCGAGGACCAAAGCGAGTTCGAGATTACTGCGCGCATGCCGGTCGGTTCGTCGCTGGAAGGAACCCAGGCGATGTTCGAGCAGGTCGAAGCCGACGTGCGTGCGCTGCCCGGCGTGAAGGACATCCTGACCACCATCGGGGCCGACCAGCGCAAGCAGGTGGACCGCGGTTCGATCGTCGTCGAGTTGGTCGATCAGAAGGACCGCAAGCTGGCGCAAAGGCAGATCATGGACCTGGCGCGGCAGCGGCTGGCGAAGTACAAGGACCTGATCATCGGCGTTCAGTTGCCGTCCCTGTTCAGCGGCGGCGGGGCCGATCGCGACTTCATGTACTCGCTCCAGGGGCCGGACTTGCAGAAGCTCGACGGCTATGCGCAGCGTCTGGTCGCGCGCGTCCGCCAGGTGCCAGGCGCCGTGGATATCGACTCAAGCTACGAGAGCGGCAAGCCCGAAGTTCGCGTGATTATCAACCGCGACAAGGCTGCGGACCTGAACGTTAACGTGGCGCAGGTGGCCAATGCGATGCGTGTGCTGGTCGGTGGCGACGATCAGGCGACGACGTACAAGGAAGGCGACGATCGCTATGACGTCCAGTTGCGCGTGCGCAAGGATTTCCGCGACTCGGCGCTCGCTCTTGAACGGCTCTTCATCCCCTCTTCGGTGCTCGGCAATGTCTCCATTTCGAGCGTAGCTTCCCTGGTGCCGGGCTCCGGTCCTGTCTCCATCGACCGCTACAACCGGCAGCGGCGCATCATGGTCGTCGGCAATCTCACCAAGGGCCTCGCGCTGAGCGACCTGCTCGCCATCGTGGACAAAGAGGTGGACGCCATGAACATGAGTTCCGACTACACGCACGGTGCAGTCGGGCGCTCGCGTGAATTGGGGCGCACGGTCACCAACTTCCTGATCGCCTTCATGCTCTCGGTGATCTTCATGTATATGATTCTGGCGGCGCAGTACGAGAGCTTCATCGACCCCATCACGATTCTCCTCAGCCTGCCGCTATCTATCCCCTTTGCTCTGCTCTCTCTGTTCATCGCGGGCGAGAACTACTCGATCATTTACACGTCGCTCGGTATTCTCGTGCTGTTCGGCATCGTGAAGAAGAACTCGATTCTGCAGATCGACCACATCAAGGGCCTGCGGCGTGACGGCATGTCGCGGTTGGAGGCGATTTACCAGGGTTGTGAGGATCGCTTGCGCCCCATCCTTATGACCACAGCCGCGCTGGTCGCAGGCATGTTGCCTCTGGCCTTCGGCAGCGGTGCCGGCGCCGGCTCACGACGCACGGTTGCCATCGTAGTCATCGGCGGCCAGTCGATGGCGCTCGTGCTGACACTGCTGGTGACGCCTGTGGCCTATTCGCTGTTCGACGATCTAGCGCATGGGTCCATGCTTCGCCGCATCTTTCGAAGAGGCTCCGAGAATGCGCCCGCGCCGCAGAGCGCAGGTATTGAGTAACCACCCAGGACCATTGCCATGGCAATCATATTCGTTCTCCTCTTAACACTCGGAATGCCCGCGCTCGCACAGAGTACCGCGGCACCCTCGAACCCCGCTCCCGTCAATCGCACGGCACGTGTGGGTGTCAGCCAGGAAGAGCGACGCTTGTCGCTCGACGAGGCAGTTCAACTCGCATTGAAGAACAACCTCGAAATAGAAATCGACCGCACCGACATCGTCAATGCCGAGCAGGTACTTAAGGCCGCCCGCGGCGTTTTCGACACCGTCCTAAGTTACAAGCCGAGTCTCGCCTCCATCACCACGCCCACCGCCAGTTCGCTAGCCGCGGCCGACGGCAAGATGGCCGAGCACGATTTCAACAATGACTTTTCCGCGCGCCAGAAGACGCCATGGCAAGGCATGTCGCTGCATGTCGATTTCCTGAACCAGCGGCAATCCTCCAACAACCCGTTCACTTCGCTCAGCCCGTTCTCAACCTCCCGGCTGGTCGCAGGCCTCAGCGTGCCATTGTTGCGCAATCGCGCGGTGGACTTCGACCGTGTTCAGATCCGCGTCCGCATGAAGCAAGTGCGCCAATCGAAGATCGACTTCGAGGTCCGCGTAATCGACGTGATCACTCGCACCCAGGGCAGCTACTGGGATCTGGTCGCCGCCATCGAGGACGCCACCGTGTCGGAAGACGGGGTGCGCCTGGCACAGGACCAGTTCGACCGTAGCAAGCGTCAGGTGGATTCGGGCACACTCGCGCCGGTAGAGATCTCCGCCGCGGAGGCCGAGTTGAAGCGCCGTGTGGACAGTTTCGTCACAGCGGTCGGACAGGTGACGCAAGCAGAGAACGCGTTGAAGATGATGCTGATCTCCGACCAGAGCGACCCGCTCTGGGGCCTGCGCCTGACGCCAACCGACGTGCGCGTACCGGCCGAATTGCAGCACGACCTGCAGGCCGCTCTCGACGAGGCAATGAAGCGCCGTGCCGAGTTGCATTCGGTGGACCTGCGCCTCGAAGCGCTGCAGATTCAGACCTCGCTCGCAAAGGACTCATTGAAGCCGCAGGTCAACCTGACGGCCAACTACACCAACAGCGGCCTGGCCGGTACGGTCACAACGACGCAGAACCCATTCGCCTCGCTATTCAGCGGTCAAATTGACCGCCTCAACCAGATCTCCACGATCCTCGGGCTGGCGCCGTTACCTTCCATGAGCTTCGGCGGAATACCGCCGGCATTCATCGGCGGATACGGGCAAACGGTCTCGAACGTCTTTTCGGGCAACTTCCAATCGGTGGATGCGGGCCTCACCATCGAGTGGACGCCACGCAACCGCACTGCCGAAGCTATGCTGGCGCAATCGGTGGTAGCCGAGCGCCGGTTGAAACTTCTGAAGCGACAGGTGGAACAAGGCATCGCAGTGGAAGTCCGCAACGCTCTGCAAGGCATTGAAACTGCCCGTCAGCGCATTGACGCAGCCGCTGCCAGCGAGCGTGCCGCCAAGGAGAAGCTGGATAGCGAGATTCGTCTGTTTCAGACCGGGGAGAGTACGAATTTCCTGGTCCTGACGAGGCAGAACGAGTTGCTCGATTCGCGCCGCCGCACGGTCCAGGCAGAACTGCAGATGAACCGCGCCGTCGCACGCCTGCGGCAGTCCACGGGCGAGACGCTCGAGGCCAATCAGATCAAGCTGAACTGAGTTCTCCCGAAAGCTCGCTCAGCGCGCCGTCGCGCGCAGCATCCACGCAGCTTTGTCGTGCTTGTGCAGCGTCTGCGTCAGCAGATCAGCCGATGCGGCGTCGCCCGCCTCGGCGTACGCGGGCACCAACTCGTCTTGCATCCATCTCGCCAGCGCCTCGTGTTTGGTGGCGAGATTGCCCAGCATCTCCTGGGTGGACGTGCCCTTCGCGATGATGATGTTCACGCGGGTCTCGGCCACAACGCCCAGGGCGCGAATCCGCTCGGCGATTCCGTCGCTGATTTCCTGCAGGCTCTGGTACTGCGATTCAAACAAGACGTGTAGAGAGGGGAACAGGGGTCCTTCCACATTCCAGTGGTAGTTCCAGGTTTCCAGCATCAGGTCCAGTTCTCGCGCCAGCACCTCATTGAGTGACTTCATGCGTTCTCCTTATGCTGGCTTGATGCGAAAAGGATAGCGCGGATTCACAGCCAGCCGTCAGCGGCCGTTATCCACAGTCTTTTGCACAGCCTACGAATCTGTGGAAAAAGCGGATAGCGAATCCTGTGGACATATCTTGCCAGACGCTCGCCTGAGAGACTACCTTAAGGTGCACCCCGTCCATGGCTACCACCACTCAAAAGGACCCGTCATTCGATCGCGGCTTACCGTCGAACGTCTACGCAGAGCGAATGGTGTTGGGCTCCGTCCTGCTCAACGACGAGAAGTTCGTAACCGTAGCAGCCGCGCTCGATCCTGACGACTTCAGCCTCGACAAGCACCGCAAGATCTTCCGGCGCATGTTGGACCTGAACACGCGCGGTGACAAAATCGACCACGTGACGGTCGCCAACGAGTTGATGCGCTACTCCGAGCTTGAGTCGGTGGACGGGCTCAGCTATGTGGTCTCGCTCGAAGAGGGCCTGCCGGAGCTCTTCAACATCGAGAGCTACGCGCAGATCGTAAAGGACAAGTCGATGCTGCGCCAGATGATCTTCGCGGCTCGCGAAATCACGGAGCGCTGCTTTCTCGGCGAGGACGAACCAAAGGCGATCCTGACCTCGGCCGAGGATTCGTTCCTGCGCCTGGGTGAGGTGAATAGCAACGACGCCCTGATCAGCGCCAAGCAATTGTTCGACTCGACCGAAGGCGGCATCGACGCGCTGCTCGATCCGGCCCACCGCGTACAGGGCACCGGGACCGGCTTCTACCGTTATGACGAGATGACGGGCGGTATGCGTCCGGGCGAATTGATTATCCTGGCCGCGCGCCCCGCCATGGGCAAGACCGCGCTGGCGCTAAACGTAGCCCTGCACGTCGCCACGAACAGCCGCGACCCGAAAGGCGTGGCGGTTTTCTCGTTGGAAATGCAGAAGGAGGCCCTGCTGACGCGCTTGATCTGTTCCCAGGGCAACGTGGACCAGCAGAAGTTTCGCAGCGGGTTTCTCGACGACGACGAAATGAGCCGCTTGAGGAGCGCGGCCGCCGACATCTACTCGGCGCCCATCTATATCGACGACAGTTCGAACACCTCGATGATGGATATCAACGCCAAGATCCGTAAGCTGCGGCCGCAGATTGACCGCGACCACCGCCTGCCGCTTGGCCTGGTCATCGTCGATTATCTGCAGCTGATGCCGTCGCCGAGCCTGGGCAAGAATTCCAACCGTGTGCAGGAGGTCAGCGCGCTCTCGCGCGGACTGAAACTCATGTCGAAGGACCTGCAAGTCCCGTTCCTGGTGCTTTCCCAGCTCAGCCGCGCCGTGGAGCAGCGCATCGGCGACCACCGGCCGCAACTGAGCGATCTGCGCGAGTCGGGCTCGATCGAGCAGGACGCCGACATCGTTAACTTCATCTTTCGCCCCGAAGTCTACGCCAAGGAGCAGCGCGAGGATCTGCGCGGCGTGGCGGAGTTGATCATCGCCAAACAGCGCAACGGCCCCACCGGCAAGGTACCGCTAGTGTTCTTCCACTCCTTCACGAAATTCGTGAATGCCGCCGAAGGCGATGTCGCCCCGCCCCAGTGACAATCGTAAGGTCCAGGCAGTCGCCTAACAACTCCGTCGCCGTCTACCGATCCGCCCGAGGAAACACCTGAGGAGCAGCAACGAATTCTGAGTCTGGCGGAGCCTGGCATGAGGAGAGCTTTGAAGTCCACTGCGGGAACCGCCCTCGCAGGTCCGCTCCCGATGCGGAGTGTTCCGATCGTTGCTAGGGTATGCAGCGTCTGGGCCCTCATACTACCGGCCGAAGCGGTGGGGCTCAGCAGTACTGCCAGCCCGCTTGCCTCAGAGGCGAGACTGTCCCATTCGCCGTCTAAGCCAGTCGCTCTCAAAACGAGACAAAGCGCCGCGGTTCATTCCCAGTCCGCGGCGCTTCGTGTCGAATCTCCGGATATCCGGCTTGCCCTACCGGTTGTAGTAGGCCGCGTTTTTCGCGGTGAATTCCGCCCACTTTTCTGGCAGATCATCCAGGGCGAAGATCGCCGAGACCGGGCAGACCGGGACGCATGCGCCACAATCGATACACTCAACCGGATCGATGTAGAGTAACTCGGCCGTCTCGTATCCTGGTTCATCCTTCTTGGGATGGATGCAATCCACCGGGCAGGCGTCTACGCAAGCCGTATCTTTCGTGCCGATACATGGTTCGGCAATCACATATGCCATGAGAATCCCCCTTCTGAATCAAAGCCTTACCTGCATTGAGAACCGCAAGCATAGCACAGGCGCTTCGGACGGACAAAGGCTCAGCCGAGAACGGCTCGATTCCTGGCCTGAATGAGCTCCTGAACCGCTCGAATGGCCTCGCGAGCCAGCGCGTACCCGGGCGCCAATTGAAGCGCCTGCCGCTGGCACGCCCGCGCCAGGCTCAGATCGCCCAGTGCCAGGTAAGCCCGTCCCAGATTGAACCATGCATACTGCGGTGTGGCGTAGCGCTGGCACTTCAACGCTCTTTCCAATGGAGCGATAGCCCCTGAAAACTCGCCCTGATCCACTAGATAGGCGCCCAGGTCATTGTACGAATTGCCAAACGCCGGATCGATTTCGATGGCCGTTTTACACTCTTCGATCGCCTCGCCCAACCTGCCCTGCAGGCGGTATGCCCTGGCGAGGTAGGTGTGCGCCTCCGCAGTGGGCTTGGTCTCAATCGACTTCTGGAACATCTCGACGGCTTCTTGGGTAAGACCCATCGACTGTAGGCGGTACGCGCTTTGGAACAGCTCGGCGGCCTGCCGGGCACGTTCTTCGGGCGTAGATTCTTGCGAGACGACTGCCGGTAATTGGTCTTGCATCGCTGACTCCCCCCTACAGAATTAGACGGCTACAATCGTGAATATGATTCCAAAGGTGCGCAAAGCAGTTTTCCCTGCCGCGGGTTTGGGTACCAGGTTTCTCCCCGCGACCAAGGCGATGCCTAAGGAGATGCTGCCTTTGGTTGACAAACCGTTGATTCAATACGGCATCGAGGAATCTATCGCGTCCGGCCTGAATCAGATCGTGATCGTCACCGGGCGGGGCAAAGCGGCCATTGAGGACCACTTCGACGTCAGTTTCGAGCTGGAGAACTTGCTCGAAAAGCGCGGGAAAACCGAAGTACTAGCCCAACTTCGTGCCATCTCCGACATGATCGATGTCGCTTACGTCCGTCAGAAGGAAGCACTCGGGTTGGGGCATGCCGTGCTGCGCGCTAAGGAACTGATCGGTCCAGAGCCCTTCGCCGTGGTGCTTTCCGACGACGTGATCAAGTCGGAAGTGCCCTGCCTCGAACAGTTGATCCGCGTGTACCAGTACTTCGGCACACCCGTCCTGGCGCTCATGGAAGTGCCCCCGGATCAGGCTAAGTTCTACGGTGTGGTCGATGCCGAGCCGGCCGAATTCAACGGTGCCGAAGGCGATGGGCGACTCTTCCGGATTCGCAATCTAGTCGAGAAACCGAAACCCGGAGATGCGCCCTCCAATCTGGCCATCGTCGGTCGATACATCCTGACGCCAGAGATCTTCGGAGCGCTGGAGGCCACCCAGCCCGGCAGCGGTGGTGAGATTCAACTCACAGACGGGCTCAAGCACCTGCTCCAGAGCCGTCCGATCTACGGGTACCGTTTTGAAGGTAAGCGCTACGATGCGGGCGACAAGCTCGGGTTCCTTAAGGCAACGGTGGAGTTTGCCCTCGACCGGCAGGATCTTGGCGCGGGCTTTGGCGACTACCTCAGGTCCCTGAAGTTCTAAGCCGGGGTGGAACTGAATTGACGCGTGGGCGCTGCAAAGTCCGTGCCTTCTTTTGGTTAATCTCCCACGGGCGGAGTTCCGCCTACTCCCACTCAATCGTGCCCGGCGGCTTGTGCGTCAAGTCGATCAGCACGGCATTCACGCCTTCCACTTCCAGCAATTCCCGGCACAGGCGTGCCAGCAAGTCCGGAGGTATCGGCACGGCCCGTGCCGTCATCCCGTCTACCGAGTGGATTGGCCGCAGCACCACCGAATCCGGCCACATGCCGGACCCCAGCGGAATCAGCACCACCGGAAACTGCCAGACGTGCTGCTCGAAGCCGCTCTCCAGGCACAACCGGCGGACGATTCCGTCGGCCCGCCGCAGACGTTCGAGGCGCACCGCGTCGATCCAGGAAGCGGTAGTCTTCCAACCCGAAATCGGGGTGTGCGAGGCGGCCAGAGCGACCACCCGATTGATGCCCTGAGTCCTGTTGATCAAGTGGCCCGCGCGCTCGTGAATTCCGGTGTCGGCCAGTCCTTCTTCCAGCACCAGCACGGGCCGGTAGCTCCGGGAATCGCCCTGGACGCCCACGCTCTTAACGGGCGCCAGCCAACCCTCGTCGAGCCGTTCAACCGGCTCTTCCGTGTCCGAGCACAGGCAGCGGATGGCCAATCCCGGTCCCGGGAATGGATGGCGCTCGAGCAGAGCTTCTGGCAGCCCCATTTCCCGCCCCAGTTCACGCACCTCGTCCTTGTAGAGCAGGTGCAGCGGCTCGACAATCCTGTTCTCTGCGATCAGCTTCTGAATTCCCGCCACGCGATTGTGATGGGTCTTGATCAGGTCAGCCTTCGCCGTGCCCCCGGATTCGATCGTATCGGGGTAGATCGTACCTTGCCCAAGAATCCAATTCTGGTCCAGGTAATGTCCGGATTCGAGGATCGCCTCCTGCACTGCAACGAAGCACTCGCCGATTATATGGCGCTTCTGCTCAGGATCCGTTATTCCATGCAGCGCACCCAAGAACCGATCTTCGGCATGCTCGGCCGCGAAGATCTCCTTGCCGCGCGATTCGAACATGTCCTTCACGAAATCGGTTTCGCCTTCGCGCATCAGCCCGGTATCGACGTAGAGCGCCCGCACCTTATCCGGCCCCAAGGCCTTCAGGCACAAGCTGAACGCGACTGTCGAATCGACGCCACCCGAGACGAAGAAGAAGATGTTGCGCCCCGCCGCGACCTGCCGTATCTCTTCTTCAATTCGAGCCGCCTGGGCTCGCGGACTCCAATCCCTCACGCAACCCGCAACACCAAACAGGAAATTGGAGAGGATCTCCATGCCGTGTTCGGTATGGACGACCTCGGGGTGGAACTGGACTCCGTACAGGCGGCGGCTCTCATCGGCAATCGACGCGATCGGGCAGGTCTCAGTAGAAGCCACAACCTGGAAGCCCGGCGGCGCGGCGGTGACCGTGTCCCGGTGACTCATCCAAATCGAGAAACGGCCGGAAATGCCTTCAAATATAGGGGCTTGGCCGCCGATATCGACCCATGCCAGACCGTATTCTCCACGCTCGCCCGGGCTGACGGTACCACCCAGGTGCCACGCCATCAACTGCTGGCCGTAGCAGATGCCCAGCACGGCCGCGCCCAGATCGAAGATGGCGGGATCCACCTGAGGACTCCCAACCTCATAGACACTGGACGGCCCGCCGGAGATGACAATTCCCTGCACGCCCTTCAATAGGGCGGAATCCACCTCGCTTGGACGGATCTCACAGTAAACGCCAAGTTCGCGGATCTTGCGCGTGATCAGGTGGCAGTATTGACCGCCGGTATCCAGTACGACGATCTGGGGATTCGGGCCCCGGGACGAGCTCAATGGGTTGAATTACCTCTTACCCAATTGCACCATCTGCTTCCGTGCGCTGTCGAGCAGGTTCTTCGCTTTCGGCAGAGAGTCGAGAGCTTTCAGCACCGATGGGTCGGTCTCGGTAGCGTAGCGGTTCGCTTCGTCCAGCCCGCGCGCCGTCAGTAGCGCCTCGCGCTTCAGCTGGACGCGGATCCAATCTTGCTGGGTGCCCCAGTCGGCTTCCGTGAACACAAAATTGTTCTTCAGGAGGAAGGAGTGGAAGTCGGCCAGCATCGACTCGTCGGGCGACCAGTCCTTAGGCAGCTTCGCGTCGTGGCTCCCGAAGTACTTTGGCAGGTAGTCGCGGAACGCCTGGTGCCGAATCAGGTCGATCTGGAAAGGCTTGTATTCCACCACGAATTTCTCGTCGGGGGTGATGCCGTTGCCGCCGTAAACCGTACGGCCGTTGTCGGTCATCTTGACGTCCTGGGTACTCTTCTTTTCCGTATCGCGGTGGAAGTAGTAGTCGTAGAACGAGCCACTGGAGTAGTCGCGCTGAATCAGCCGGCCGCTCGGCGTGTAGTACTTGGCAGTCGTCAGCGCCAGCCCGGCGGATTCTCCCAGCGGGAACACCGTCTGTACCAGGCCCTTGCCGAAGGTGTTGTCGCCCAACACCCAGCCACGGTCATGATCCTGCAGCGCGCCGGTGACAATCTCGGCGGCCGATGCGCTGCCGCGGCTCACCAGCACGACGATCGGGTAATCGCGGCTCGAACTGCCATTCGTAGCGGTATACGGCTTCTCCTGGGAACTCCTGCCACGGTGACTGACCACCGTCTGGCCGCGCTTCAAGAAATGGCCCGCAACCGCGACGCCCTCGTTCAAGAGCCCGCCCGGGTTGTCGCGCAGGTCGAGGATCAGGCCCTTCAGCGAGGCTTCGCCCATGTTGTTCATGGCCTCGTCCAACTCGCGAGAAGTGGTCTCGTTGAACGACTCGATGTGGACGTAGGCGACTCCGGGCCTGATAAAGAAGGCTGTCGGAACGCTCGGGCGATTGATCGCCGCGCGAATCAGGTTAAAAATCAGGGGTTCGGCTTTGCCTTCGCGCGAGATCTTAATCTGGACTGGCGTACCCTTGGGACCCTTCAGCAGATCGGCAACGTCTGACGTGGTCAGGCCGTCGGCGCTCTTGTCGTTGACCTCCAGGATGATGTCGCCAGGGCGCAAACCAGCGTTGAATGATGGGCTTCCCGGAAAAGGTGCAACCACCACGGTGTGCCCACCGCGCGCCTGAACCGTCATGCCGACGCCGTAATAGCGTCCTCTCTGGTCCTCACGCAGCTTGGCGAACTCCTTGGGATCGAAGAAGCTGGAATGCGGATCGAGCGTCCGCAGCATGCCCGGAATCGCACCATTGTAAATCGATTTGTCCGCACTCACCTTCTCGGCCGCATTCTCTTCGGCCAGCCGGTAGATGGACGTCAACAATTTCAATCCCGAGTCGAGTTCTGCCTCGCCAGCCGCAATGGAGGCAGGGGACGAAGACGCACTCGCCGAGGAATTAGGCCCGATAGAACCCGACAGCAAGGCGCAAAGCGCTATGAATAGCGCTGAGTAGGCGAATGGTTTGATCTGCCGAGCCATCGGTGAACCTCCAGAATTAACTCTAATTATAGCTTAAGGCCCGGGCATCACCCGGGCCGTAAGCTTACTAGACCTAATTAGTCAGACGCAGTCATGCCGCCGAAGTTTCAAAACTCGGAATAGGGAGGATTCAGAATGCCCGGGCCTTCCTTGGCGCCGCCACAGCCGCGCCAACCGTCGACTCGCTCTTGACCGGCTTTTTGGGGGTCAGCGTCAGGCGCCGGACCTGATCCGAGACGCCAACCACAAACATGGCCTGCTTGGCGCTTTTCAAAATGTCCACGATACGCTCGCGATCCTGCTCCATGTGAATCGTCTTGCCGTCGGTCAGCAGGTGCAAGTCGCTCTCCGGATCCAGCATCTCTTCGAGCCGCTTCGCCATCTCGCGCTGCAGGAAGCGCAGCACACGCCGGATCTTCTGCAGCGAGAAGCCCTTCTTGCGCAGTTCGGCGATCACGCTGACTTCAACCACTTCCTGGAGTGCGTAAATCCGGCGGTGCCCTTCGTGGCGTGGGGAAACCACCTTTTGCTCGTCCCACCACTGCAACTGACGCAGGCTCACATTCGAGAGCCGGCTTACATCCGTCGACGAGAAGATGTTCTCTTCGGCTACGGTGCCACCATCAACTCGTTTTGTTTTGAACATCTTTTCCTCGTTGTGTTCAGGAGTACCGACAAGGTGATTCTTTCGGAAGCACAAAAAGGAGTCAATACGCAAAATCTAGCGCTATTCCAAGCAGCACCCATACATTTTGTGGCACACAGGACGTAAAACTAACTTCTGCCCCCGCCCACAAACTCCACAATCTCGATGTTTGCGTACGCTTCAACGCTGGTAGAATCCCACTTCGCCTTGCCTACAATTGTGCGGTTCAATTCGACAGCCACGCGCTGCGGATCCAGTTCCAAGTGCAAAAGCATCTGCCGGACATTCAAGCCGGCTGGCATCTGCCGCTTTTCTCCATTTACCGCTACTTCAATTCGGAGTTCCATGTCTGAGTTAAATTGTTGGTTTGACACTCTTCTACGGCCATCATTATAGTGAAGTTTACTCGCCCGGTCTTGACACTACACCCATGCCTAATCAGCTTGCACCCGCAGAGGTTTGGTTCCCCATCCTGACCCAGGTCGTCTTCGCCGTGGTGATGGCCGTGGCTCTGGTCGGCGTCGGCTTGGCCCTTGGCAAACGGGTCAAGAATAAGGTGAAGGACTCGCCCTACGAATGCGGCATTACGCCTGTCGGCAGTGCCCGCAATCGCTTCAGCGTCAAATTCTACCTCGTGGCGATGTTGTTCATCCTATTCGATATTGAAGCCATTTTCCTGTATCCTTGGGCGGTTGTTTACCGTGAACTGAAGTTGTTCGCGTTCTTCGAAATGCTCCTCTTCATGGCGCTGGTGTTGGTGGGCTTCTTCTACATCTGGAAGAAGGGTGTGCTCGATTGGGCCGTGGACGAGACATCGGACGAAAAGATCCAGTAAGGACGAGATCATGCTTCCCGAGCCAATGCAGTCCCTCCCCGTGCCGGCCGCCCTGGAAGCCTGGGATCCGCACGCCATCCTGAACGCCAGTCTGGACCTGGGCGAAACGCTGCTCTGGATCAGCCCGGGGAAGATCGTATCCGTCTGCAAGGAACTCAGAGACAACCAGGGGTTTGAGCGGATTTGTGGAGTCAGCGCGATTGACCGCTACCCGTTGGAGCCGCGCTTCGAGGTGGTCTATTTCGTCCATTCGGTTTCTCGCAACATCCGCCTGAAGCTGAAGGTGGCCTTGCCCGGGACGGCCCCGGCAGTGGAAAGCGTGACCTGCGTCTGGGAAGGGGCAAATTGGTACGAGCGGGAAGCCTTCGATCTCTTTGGAATTCGCTTTGAAGGCCACCCGAATCTGAAGCGGATTATGATGCCCGAGGGTTGGGAAGGCCACCCGCTGCGCAGGGATTTCCCCACGCACGGCCACAAGTACAGCTATCAGAACGAGTAGGTCCTGGCAGGGCCAAGCTGGGCAACGAGGGGAAAATGAGCGTTCCGGACATCACCACATCGGCCACCCTGGATCAGGCACTGAATCCAGCGCAACCGGACGGCGAGACCACGACCCGCCGCATGACCCTGAACATGGGCCCGCAGCACCCGTCCACGCACGGCGTGCTGCGCATCCTGCTGGAACTCGACGGCGAGACCATCACCAAGGCGGAGCCGGACATTGGCTTCCTCCACACCGGCATAGAAAAGCAGGCCGAGGCCCTGAACTGGCAGCAGGTGGTCACGCTGACCGACCGCATGGACTACCTGGCCAACCTGTCGAATAACCTGGCCTACGCGCTCCCAGTCGAGAAGCTGCTCCAGATTGAAATCCCAGATAAGGCGCAGTGGCTGCGCGTTTTGTTAGTCGAGTTGACGCGCATCAACAGCCATCTGGTCTGGCTCGGCACGCACGCCCTCGACCTCGGCGCGATGACCGTTTTCTTTTACTGCTTCCGCGAGCGTGAAGACATCCTGCGCATTTTCGAAATGTTCTCCGGTCAGCGCCTGATGACCTCCTACATCCGCATCGGCGGGCTGGCTCTCGAGCCTCCGCGCGGCTGGCAGCAGGCCGTCAAGAAGTTCAACGACGCGCTGCCGTCGCGCATCGACGAGTACGAAGAACTGCTCAATCTGAACCCGATTTTCCTCCGTCGCGTGCAGGGTGTGGGCGTACTACCGCTTGAGAAACTGCTGGCGCTGAGCGTCACCGGGCCACTTATCCGTGCGGCCGGGCTCAAATGGGACGTTCGCAAGTCGGAGCCGTATTCCAGCTACGAGAAATTCGACTTCGACATTCCGGTCTATACCGAGAGCGACGTCTGGGCCCGGTACCGCGTGCGCATGGAGGAGATGCGCCAGAGCCAGCGCATAGTAAAGCAGGCGCTCGAAGGGATGCCCGAGGGGCCCTGGAAGGCCGATGCTCCCAAGGTGGTCCTGCCTGACCGCGAAAAAATGAAGACCCAGATGGAGGCCCTCATTTACCACTTCAAAATCGTAACCGAAGGTTTCCGCGTCCCGGCCGGCGAGGCGTTCGTGCCCACTGAATCGCCGCGGGGTGAGATCGGGTTCTTCGTGGTCAGCGATGGAACCTCCAAACCCTTGCGCGTCTTTATGCGCACGCCGAGCTTTGGCAACCTCCAGGCGCTTCCCGCCCTGTTCGAGGGCAACCTGGTGGCCAACTCGATCGCGGCGCTGGGCAGCCTGGACTTCATGTTGGGCGACGTGGACCGGTAAAGCGTGGCGATGACATTGCAGAAACAAGCCAGCCCAACAACTCGCGCGGCGAACCCGTGCGTCGATGGAATTCCCGGGCACAGAGCCGCGAACCGCAGAGCGTGGCCAACTCCGCAATCAAGCTCAAAACGCCTCGTCCGCAATTTCGTTCCGGCCCGTTCTTTGGAGTCCATTTTCGTTTGGTAGTGAACTCATGACTTTCTCTCAGGAACTGGAATCGCGCTTCGCCAAAATGCTGGACAACTACCCTCCCGGGCGCCAGAAGGGAGCGGTTATTCCCATGCTGATCTACGCCCAGGACGAGGTCGGCGCGGTCACTCCCGAACTGGTGCAGGAAATCGCCAAGCGTCTCTCAGTGAAACCGATCGAGGTCAACGAGGTGGTGGAGTTCTACTCCATGCTGCACCGCACGCCTCTCGGCAAGCACCACATTCAAATCTGCACCAACATTTCCTGCCAGCTCACCGGAGGCGACGAGCTCTGGCAGCACGCCTGCAAGAAGCTCGGCATCGGTCACAAGCAAGTCACCCCGGATGGTCTATTCTCGCTGGAAGAGGTCGAATGTCTGGGCGCCTGCTCCTGGGCCCCGGCAATTCAGGACGGCTACGAGTACCATCATCACGTGACCCCCGAGAAGCTCGACAAGTTGATTGACGACGTGCGGCAGGCCGTGAAGGCGCAATAGGCGGCGCGAAGGGAGCGACAGGGAGGAGACCGAATGGAGAATCTGCTTCAAGAGCCGCATCCGCTGGAAACAGTTCTGATCAGCCGGCGTTTCCGGCTGGAGAACTCGGCTTCCCTCGCCACGTTCCTCGCCAACGAAGGCTTCGCGGGCTTCCGCAAGGCGCTCACCATGACGCCCGACGAGATCATAGCCGAAGTCAAGTTGTCCAGCCTGCGCGGCCGCGGCGGCGCTGGCTTTCCGGCCGGCATGAAATGGAGTTTCGTCGATCGCAAGTCGCCCAAGCCCAAGTATGTTGTCGTCAATGCCGACGAGTCCGAGCCCGGCACCTGCAAGGACCGGGTCATCCTGCAATACGATCCCTTCCGCCTGATTGAAGGCGTGCTGATTGCCGCGCGCGCCATCGGCTCCGAACGCGGCTGGATCTACATCCGGGGCGAGTACCGGTATCTGATCGAGCACATGAACGCGGTCATCGCTCAAGCCTATGCGGCCGGCTGGCTCGGCAAGGACATCCAGGGCTCGGGTATGAATTTCGACTTCGCTACGCAGTCAGGCGCGGGCGCTTATGAGTGCGGCGAGGAATCGGCGCTGCTCGAATCGCTCGAGGGCAAGCGCGGCAACCCGCGCCTGAAGCCGCCCTTCCCTGCGCAGGTCGGTGCGTTCCAGTGCCCCACTGTTTTGAACAACGTGGAAACCTACTCCGCCGCGCCCGACGTGATTCTCAAAGGCGGCCAGTATTACGCCGACCTCGGGACGCCCAAGAACGGCGGCACGCGCCTGCTTTGCATCTCCGGCCACGTCAACCGGCCCGGCGTCTACGAAGTGCGCCTCGGCATGAATATGCTACAGGCCGTGAACGCGCTAGCCGGTGGCGTCTGGAAGGGCCGCAAGCTCAAGGCTATCGTTCCCGGCGGGTCTTCGTGCCCGGTCCTGAAGGCCGAAGAGTGCGACATTCCGATGGATTACGATTCGCTCGCCAAAGCCGGCTCCATGCTCGGCTCCGGCGGCATGGTCGTGCTCGACGAGACCACCGACATGGTGAAGCTGCTGTCGCGCATCATGAAGTTCTACGCCCACGAATCCTGCGGTTGGTGCATCCCCTGCCGGGAAGGCACCACCTGGCTCAAGAAGATTCTGGCACGCCTCGACGACGGCGTCGGCTCGGTCTCCGACATCGACACGGTAGATCAATTGGCTGTCAATATGTTTGGTCATACGTTCTGCCCGTTGGGCGACGCGGCGGCCATGCCTACAATGGCAATCGTGCGCAAGTTCCGCCACGAGTTTGAGGCCAAACTGCAGTCGGCGTCGCAGGCGTTCGTGCCTGCACCCGGCACACGATCACTTCCAATAGTGAAGTAGGAAACTGGACTGATTTACGAGGAGCACATGCCCGATCTCGTTCAACTGACCATCAACGGCAAGGCGGTGAGCGCACCCAAGGGTACGCTCGTCATCGAAGCTGCGAAACAGGTCGGCATTGAAATCCCCGCGTTTTGCTACTACGAGGGCTACTCGCTACAGGCCGCCTGCCGTATGTGCCTGGTCGAAGTGGAGAAGATGCCCAAGCTGATGCCGGGCTGTACGCTGCCCGTGGCCGAGGGCATGGTCGTACACACCGAGTCCCCCAAGGTCGTGGACTCGCGCAAGTCCATGCTCGAGTTCCTGCTCACCAACCACCCGCTCGATTGCCCCGTCTGCGACAAGGGCGGCGAGTGTGAACTGCAGGACATGACCTTCCGCTACGGCCTAGGAGAGAGCCGATTCACGGACATCAAACAGCACGTGGACGAAAAGCAGTGGTCGCCGCTGGTGTACTTCGACGCCCCGCGCTGCATCCTCTGTTACCGCTGCGTGCGGGTCTGCGAGGAGGGCATGGGGGTCCAGGCGCTGGGCATCGGCAAGCGCGGCGTGGCCACCGAGATCATTCCCAACGCGGGCGATCATCTGGAGTGCGACGAGTGCGGCAATTGCGTGGACATCTGTCCCGTCGGAGCGCTGACCTCCGGCACCTACCGCTATAAGTCGCGCCCCTGGGAGATGAACTACGCGGGAACGATCTGCACACACTGCTCCGACGGTTGCAAGACGACGCTCTCGGTTCGCAACGGCGCGATCATCCGCGCCAACAACCGCGACCGCTCCGGCATCAACGGCGAGTTCCTGTGCGCCAAGGGCCGCTTCGGCTACGATTTCGTCCACAGTCCCGAACGTCTGCAGACGCCCCTGATTCGTAAGGACGGCAAGCTTGAGCCCGCCAGTTGGAGCGAGGCGCTCAGCCTCGTCGCGGCGAGACTCTCGGAACTCAAGTCGCGCGGCGCCAAGTTCGGCGTCCTGGGCTCGACGCACACCACGAACGAAGAGAATTACTACCTGCAGAAGTTCGCCCGCACCGGGTTGGGCACTTCGAATATCGATCACCAGCGCACCGGCGATGTCCCTGCCCTGCTCGACGCGCTGAGTGGTCACGAGAACGCGCTTGCGACGGTTGGCGATCTCTACACGGCTAAGTCCGTACTGGTCATTTCCAGCGACCTCTCCCAGCAGCACCCGCTACTCGCGTTCCAGTTGCGCGCCAATTATCGCCACAACCGAGCCGCGGTTTACACGGTTACGCCGGGGCCGGTGCGGGAGCGAGACTACGCCGCCAGGAGCGTGGTCGTAGCGCCGGGAGCAGAACTGGACTTGCTCCCCGCCCTAGCTGATGAGCTGAAGAAACACGGCAACCTGGTGATCGTATTCGGCCCTGCCATCAAGGGCGGCGCTGTCCACTCGCTGGTCGCGTTCGGCGATTCGCTCGGCATCCCCGTCAAGTACATCTGCCTCGTCTCCGATTCCAATTCGCGCGGCGCGCTCGACATGGGACTGCTCCCCGATCTCCGCCCCGGCTACCAGGCCGAAGCACAGCCCGGTCTGGCCTTGCCCGAAATACTCGCCGCCCCGGATCTCGACGCCTTGTGGGTGGTGGGTTCGAATCCGTTTGAGACTGCCCCGCTCGCCTCGCGCGATTGCTTCGTCGTGGTGCAGGATCTGTTCCTCACCGAAACGGCCCAGGCCGCCGACGTCGTGCTGCCCTCCGCCAGCGCCTATGAGAAGTCCGGCACGGTGACCAACACGGCCGGTGAAGTTCAACGCCTGAAGCCGGGTCCCAAAGTGATGGGCGCCAAGAGCGACCTGGAGATTCTCGGCCTTATCGCCAAGGAGATGGGCCTCGACCTCGGCATCTGGTCCTCTGATAAGGTGTTCGAGGAGATCCGCCGCACCGTGCGCGGCTACAATGTCGCTCTGCCCGTCATCGCCACCGGCGGCGCTTCGCCGACCACGCCCGTCAACGGCCATGTGCCGGCCTCGCGCCCCGATCTAATCCAGGATAGTGGCGATACACTGTTCACTTCGGGTACTCTGGGCCGCTATTCAAATGTCCTCAAGTCAGTGATGGAAGCGCCGGGGACGCTCTACAAACCGTGACGCAACTGCCATCCAACGCCGCTCGTCCCCGGTGGGAAACCCCAGCATGAATTTCTTCATCGTCAGCCTGATCAAAACCGGCCTCGTGGCGTTCGCGCTGCTGACCACCCTGGCCTACCTGCAGTGGATCGAGCGCAAGGTCCTGGCCCACATCCAGCTCCGTCCCGGACCCTATCGCGTCGGCCCGCACGGTCTGCTGCAGCCGCTCGCCGATGTCATCAAGCTGGTCACGAAGGAAGGCATCCTCCCGCCCCAGGCGCACACCTTCTTTTACCTGCTCGCCCCGATTCTCGCCGTCTCCGTCGCCCTCACCGCCATCGTGGTCATCCCCTTTGGCCCCGAAGTCACAGTCTTCGGCGTCACCACCAACATGGGCCTCGCCGATCTCAACATCGGCATCCTGTTCATCCTGGCCATCTCCTCGCTCGGCGTCTATGGTGTCGCGCTCGGCGGTTGGGCCTCCAACAGCAAGTACCCGCTGCTAGGCGGATTGCGCAGTTCGGCCCAGATGATCAGCTATGAACTGCCCCTCGCGCTGGCACTGGCCGCGCCCCTGCTGATCATGAACACGCTGAACTTTCGCGAGATCACCGTCTTGCAGGGCGGCTATTGGTTGGGCTTCATCCCCAAGTGGAATATCTTCGCCGGCCCCTTCCCGCAGATCTTCAGCTTCATCATTTTTCTGATAGCCTCCTTCGCCGAAACCAATCGCGTGCCCTTCGATCTGCCCGAGGCTGAAAGCGAACTCGTCGGCGGGTTCCACACCGAGTACAGCTCGATGGGCTTTGCGTCGTTCTTTATGGCGGAATACGCCAACATCCTCACCGTCTGCTGCGTCGGCACGGTCCTCTTCCTGGGAGGCTGGCAGCCGCTTTGGCCCGCCGCTTATGGCAGCGATTTTGCGCCCGTGGTCATCCTGTTCGGCTCCGCCGCCATACTTTTTTTCCACGGAGCGAATGCTCTCAAATCGCGCCTCTGGGACCGCTTCTCGTTCCCGGTCTTCGGCGTCGTCTTTCTGATCCTCGGTGCGCTATTCCTGGTGCCCGTCCTGAAGCCGGTCGTGGTTCCCTTGTTCTGGTTCCTCTCCAAGTCCTTGTTTCTGGTCTTCGTCTTCATCTGGATTCGCGGCACGCTGCCGCGCTTCCGTTACGATCAACTGATGCGGTTCGCCTGGACCTTCCTGTTCCCGGTGGCCGTCGTAAACCTCTTGGTCACGAGCTTCCTCGTTGCCATTACGTCAAACTAGCCCGGGTAGGCACTCATGGAAGGTTTGCTCTTTCTCACATTCGCCACCATCGCGGTCCTTTGCGCCCTCAACCTGGTGCTGCAGACCCATCCCATCTCCAGCGCGCTCTCCCTCATCGGCGTCCTGGGTTCGATCGCGGTCCTGTACCTGTTGCTCGGCGGCGAGTTCATCGCGGCTGTCCAGTTGATCGTCTACGCGGGCGCCATCATGGTGCTATTCGTTTTCGTGATCATGCTGCTGAATACCGGCGCGGAAAAACAGCCCACGCGGAAGATCGTCGTCACCTGGATTTCTTTGCCCCTGCTGTTTACATTTATTGCGTTGGCGGCCATGCTCATCGCCCAGCAGGTGCCGAAGACCGAGGTGGTCACCTTCGGCGGTTTCTCCGGCGGCACGACGTTGAGTGTTGGACGCTCTCTCTTCACCCAATACCTGCTGCCCTTTGAAGTCACCTCCATCCTGATTCTCATCGCCATCCTCGGCGCGGTCGTGCTCGCTCGAAAGGAGATCTGACCCCTCATGGACTTCCTCCCCGCCACCGTGCCGCTGTCCTGGTTCCTCATCCTGAGCGCCATCCTGTTTACGCTCGGAGTCGCCGGCTTTCTGCTGCGCCGCAACATCATCACCGTGTTCATGTCTATCGAACTGATGCTCAACGCGGTGAATCTCACCTTCGTGACCTTCTCTTACCGGCTGAAACAGGTGGACGGCCACATTTTCAGCTTCTTCGTGATGGTCGTCGCCGCCGCCGAAGCGGCTGTTGGATTGGCCATTATCCTGACCGTTTACAAGAACCGTTCGACCCTCGAGATTGACGATGTCAGCTCGATGAAGCTGTGACCCATTAAGTAACGATGCACCAACTCTGGCTCATCCCCGCACTCCCCTTCGCCGGGTTCCTGATCAACGGAATCTTCGGCCGCCGGCTTAAAAAGCCGGTCGTGAACGCCGTCGCCATCGGCAGCGTTCTGCTCGCGTTCTTCTGGGTCGTCAATACGCTGCTCAGCTTGGGCTCGCTCGAACAGCCCTACGTCGAGCGCTATTTCTCCTGGATCGCCAGCGGCACGCTCAATATCGGGTTCGATTTCGCCGTGGATCGCCTCTCCGCCGTGATGCTGCTCGTGGTCACCGGCATCGGCACACTCATCCACGTCTACTCCATCGGCTACATGTCGCACGAAGGCGGTTACTACCGCTTCTTCGCCTGCATGAACCTTTTCATGTTCTTCATGCTGACGCTGGTGCTCGGGGCGAATTACCTGGTGCTCTTCGTCGGCTGGGAGGGTGTCGGTCTGTGCAGTTACCTGCTGATCGGCTTCTACTTCCTCAAGCAGAGCGCGACCAACGCCGGCATCAAGGCCTTCGTCGTCAACCGCATCGGCGACTTCGGTTTCTCGCTTGCGATGTTCCTGATCTTCATCCAGTTCGGCTCGCTCGACTTCCAGCAAGTCTTCGCGAAGGCCGCCGGGTTCAGCCCTGAAAAAGGCGTGGGGATGATCACCTTCATCTGCCTGCTACTGCTCCTCGGCGCAACGGGTAAGAGCGCGCAGGTTCCGCTGTACGTCTGGCTCCCCGATGCCATGGAAGGCCCCACGCCGGTCTCCGCCTTGATCCACGCTGCGACCATGGTCACTGCGGGCGTCTACATGGTGGCGCGCTCCGCCGCGCTCTTCAAGCTTGCGCCGGTCGCCCTCGACGTAGTCGCTTACGTCGGGCTGATCACCGCCGTGCTGGCGGCTACCATCGGCCTCGCCCAGAACGACATCAAGAAGGTTTTCGCCTACTCCACCGTCTCGCAGCTTGGCTACATGTTCCTCGGCCTCGGCTGCGGAGCGTTCTCCGCCGGCATCTTCCACGTCATGACGCACGCCTTCTTCAAGGCGCTGTTGTTCCTCGGCGCGGGCAGCGTCATCCATGCCCTCTCCGGCGAGCAGGACTTGCGCCAGATGGGCGGTTTGCGTACGAAGATCCCCGTCACATTTACTGTGCTGCTCTGCGCCTCGGTCGCCATCGCCGGCGTACCGCCCTTCTCGGGTTTCTATAGTAAGGACGCCATCCTGGTCGCCGCTTACGGCAAAGCGCCGTGGATGTATTGGGTCGGCGTGATCACCGCCGGCATGACCGCTTTTTACGTGTTCCGGGCGCTCTTCATGTGCTTCTTCGGCGAGTATCGCGGCCACGCCCATCCGCACGAATCGCCACTTGTCATGACCGCTCCGCTCGGCATCCTGGCCCTGCTCTCACTCGGCGGCGGCTTCATCAACATCCCGGAATTCCTGGAGCCGGTCTTCGGGACACTGCACGAAGTTCACGACCAGTCGCTCGTCTACATCTCGGTCGCCGCGGGCCTGCTCGGCATCGGCCTGTCCTATCTCTTCTATGTCCTGAAACCCGGCCTCGCGGACTCGCTGGCCGATACGCTGGGTGGCGTCTATAGGCTGGTTCTCAATAAGTACTACGTGGACGAGGCCTACCAGGCCGCCGTTGTCGATCCGCTCGTGGACGGCTCCCGCACCGTGCTCTGGCGGGGCATCGATGCCGGTTTGATCGACGGCGTCGTCAACGGCACTGGCGCCAGCGCGCGCGGCATCGGTGGCGTCCTGCGCCACCTGCAATCCGGCTACATACGCCGCTACGCGGCCTGGGTGCTGGTCGGGTCCATCCTGGTGATTGTCGCGGTGAGCTTCACGGGAGGCCTCAAGTGACACTCCTTGAACTGGTACTGCTGATCCCCGCCGCCGGCTTCCTGGTCGCGCTGCTGCTGCCCAAAGGCAATCCCAAGCTGGTCCGCAATTTCGCCCTCGCCGTTTCGCTCGTTGTCTTCCTGCTCTCGCTCGGCCTGATCGGCGCGGTCACCGCCGACCCGCAGCACATGCAATTCGAGCGCAGCATCCAGTGGATGCAGAGCCCGGCGATCCGCTACCACATTGGCGTGGACGGACTGAGCCTGTGGCTGGTCATCCTCTCGACCCTGCTCACGCCCATCTGCATTCTGGTGAGTTGGAATTCCATCCAGAAGAACGTGAGCCTGTTTTACGCCTTCATGCTCCTGCTGCTCGCCGGAGTGGTGGGCGTGTTCGTCTCGCTCGACCTGTTCCTGTTCTATGTCTTCTGGGAAATCTCGCTCGTGCCGATGTACTTCCTGATCGGCATCTGGGGCCACGACAAGCGCATCTACGCCGCGGTGAAGTTCTTCCTCTACACCATGGCCGGGTCGGTGCTGATGCTCGGTGCCATCATCTGGCTGTACGTCAAGAGCGGTTCGTTCGACATCCCGTTCATCCTCGACAGCCTGGGCAAGGGCCGCCTCACACTTGGCGCATCGGAAGGCTTGTGGCTGTTCCTGGCTTTCTTCCTGGCTTTCGCCATCAAGGTCCCGCTCTTCCCGTTGCACACCTGGTTGCCGGACGCGCACGGCGAAGCGCCCACCGCCGGCTCGGTCATGCTGGCCTCGGTCATGCTGAAGCTCGGCACCTACGGCATCGTGCGCATCTGCCTGCCGCTGTTCCCCGATGCCGCCAAGGCCTCGGCCAACTGGATCGTCGTGCTCGCGCTCATCGGCATCGTCTATGGCGCGCTCGTCGCCATGGTGCAGCCCAACATGAAGCGCCTGGTCGCTTACTCCTCGGTCAGCCACCTCGGTTTCGTCGTTCTGGGCATTTTCTCGTTCAACCATTTCGGCATGGACGGCGCGGTCTACCAGATGCTGAATCACGGCGTCTCCACCGGCGCGCTCTTCATCCTGGTCGGCTTCCTGTACGAGCGCCGCCACTCGCTGGAGATCGTGGACTATGGCGGCGTGGCCACAGTCGCTCCCTGGTTGACCATCCTGTTCGTGATCACCTCGCTGGCCAGCATCGGCTTGCCGCTGCTGAACAACTTCGTCGGCGAGTTCCTGGTGCTGCAGGGCGCGGCCGTGGCGAACTTCCCCTGGGCTATCGTTGCTGCCCTGGGCGTGATCCTCTCCGCGGTCTACATGCTGTGGCTCGTCCAGCGCACCTTCTACGGCGCGACGCCCGCCGCCGTGAAGAGCCACTTCACCGACCTCAGCCCGCGCGAGTGGGCCATCATCGTCCCGCTGGTTGCGTTGATGCTCTGGATGGGCGTCG
This sequence comes from uncultured Acidobacteriia bacterium, assembly GCA_903909435.1. Taxonomy (GTDB): domain Bacteria; phylum Acidobacteriota; class Terriglobia; order Bryobacterales; family Bryobacteraceae; genus CAIVVT01. The sequence continues at coordinate 63,384 of CAIVVT010000301.1, forward strand.
GCTCCGGCTCGTTCCTCCCCGCCGTCCGCTCCAGCAACGACCAGACTCTGAACCTAGTGCTGAAGTCCACCTACGCGCGGCAGTCCTCGCCGCCAGCTGAGCTCGTCGGGCGCGTCACGCGTCCGGATCTGAAGGAGTCTGCCGATGCCCGGTAACTACATGCCCAGCGCCGCCGAACTCTTCCGCTTCTCCCCGGAACTGTTGCTGACAGCGGCGGGCACGCTGCTGATGATCTTCGAAGCGATTACGTCTCCGAAACAAAAGCGCAGCCTCCCGGTTTTTGCCTTTCTGTCCCTGCTCGCCGCTCTGGCCCTGGCCGTTGCGGCATCTTCCGATCCCGGCCCGGCTTTCAACCGCATGTTGCAGGTGGACGGCTTCGCGACGTTCTTCCGGGTGCTGGTGATGGCTATCGGCGCGGTCACCATCCTCATCTCGACGAACTACCTGAAACAGGCGGAGCACGAAGGCGGCGAGTTCTACTCGCTGGTTCTGTTCTCCGTCGTCGGCCAGTGCCTGATGGCCACGGCCAACGAGCTGATCATGATCTTCATCGGCATCGAGGTCTCCTCCATCGCCACATACGTCCTGGCCGGCTACCTGCGCGACGACAAGCGCAACAACGAAGCCGCATTGAAGTACTTCCTGCTGGGTTCCTTCGCTACCGCCTTCCTGCTTTACGGAGTGGCCTGGATTTACGGCACCACCGGCACGACTAATCTGAGCGGCGTCCGCGGCGTTTTGCTGGATCCTCAGAACGCTCCGAATGCGATTCTGATCAGCGTCGCGTTGGGTCTGGTGCTCGTGGGCTTGCTGTTCAAAGTCTCCGCCGTGCCCTTCCAATCGTGGGCTCCGGACGTCTATCAGGGCGCGCCCGCGCCGGTCACCGCGTTCATGGCTACGGGCCCGAAAGCTGCCGCTTTCGCCGCGTTTCTGCGCATCACGATGTGGGCTTTCGAGCCGGTCAAAAACCACTGGATTCCGGTGCTCTGGTTCACCGCCATCGCCACCATGATCGTCGGCAACTTCGCCGCTCTGAGGCAAAGCAACGTCAAGCGCCTGCTGGCCTATTCCTCCATCGCCCATGCGGGCTACGTCCTGGTCGCCTTGACCGCTGCCAGCAAGACCGGCACCGAAGCCGCGATGTTCTACATGGTCTCGTACGCGGCCATGAACCTGGGTGCGTTCGCGGTCATTGCGCACGTCGCGCGCAAGGGCGAACGGCGCGTCGAGATCGACGATTTTGCGGGCCTTGGCAATCGCCAGCCGCTCACCGCCGCGATCTTCACGGTGTTCCTGTTGTCACTGATCGGGGTGCCCCTGACCGGCGGATTTTTCGCCAAATTCTACGTCTTCAAAGCCGCGCTCGACTCGCAGTTAATCGCACTCACGATCGTCGGCTTGTTGAACTCGGCCGTGGCTGCGTTCTACTACTTGCGCCTGATCGTGATCATGTACATGCAGCCCGCGCCCGAAGGCGTCGACACCCTCCCCGAGCCTTCGCTGGGCATCCGGACCGCCCTGGTCGCCTGCAGCCTCGCCACGGTCGTGCTGGGCGTGTTCCCGTCGCTCGTGCTCGATATTGCCGGCCGCGGCGCGAGTTTTATCCGCTAGAACACCGCTTTCTGACGGTGTTTGCGCGGCTCTGAGCACGGTATGACAGTGAAGATATCAGAATCATAAGCACAGAGCCGCGATTGGCAGAGCGCGGCTCTGCGGACTTGACCGCTCTCTGCCAATCGCGGCTCTGTGCGATCAAGGACTAAATGCCGACGCCGCGACGAGGCCGCTGGATGCGGGTCTTGTCGTTGTTCTGGATCGGCACGTCGGCGCACTCCAGCGCGAAGCTGGTCAGCGGGTGGTCGGGCGCGTTGGCCGGCAGCCCGGTCAGGCGCACTCGGAAATCGTCCTGGTCAAACTTAACGGGCTTGCCCGTGGCCAGGTATTTCGCCGACAGGACCTTGGTCTGTAATCCGCCGATGGAGACCGTTTCACCCGGCCAATAGTAGACGTGCGCGTAGAGCGTCTTGGCCTTGCGGGTGAAGGTGAGATAAGTCGAACTGCGCGGCTGGCAGAGGTCCGAACCAATCACGGAGGTGCCATTGCGCGACATCCACTGGCCGACTTCGCTCAGGATTTTGACACTTTCCGGAGGGATCGAGCCATCGGGTAGGGGTCCGATGTTCAACAGGTAGTTTCCGCCATCGCGTGCACAGGTGATCAGGTTGGAGATTACTGTCTTGGGCGTCTTCCAGTTGTCATCGGCCTTGTGATAACCCCATGAGTCATTCATGGTCATGCAGGCTTCCCAGTTGCGGCCCTTGGACGCGTGGATTTCCTGCTCCGGCGTGTCGAAGTCTTCGGGGATACCCGAGCGGTCGTTGAGAATGATGTCGGGCTGCAGCTTGCGCACCATCGCGTTCATCTTGGCCGACTCCCAACCAGCGGCGGTCAGCGGCCAATTGACGTCATACCAGAGCACATCGAGCTTGCCATAGTTGGTGCACAACTCGCGAGCCTGGGCATGCACGTAATCGACGAAGCGGCGCCGGGCGGCTTCGTCGGTCTTGCAGCGCGCTCCGTCGGGATGGTGCCAGTCCATCAGCGAGAAGTAAAGGCCCGCGCGCAAGCCCTCGGCGCGCGCCGCATCCAGATACTCTTTCACCAGGTCGCGCCCCGGACCGGTCTGGACGGCGTTGTAATTCGTAGTCTTGGTGTTGAAGTTGCAGAAACCCTCATGGTGCTTGCTGGTCATCACCATGTATTTCATGCCAGCCTGTTTGGCGAGCCTGGCCCAGTCGCGAGCGGCGTTGGGCTTGGGCTTGAAGCTCCAGGCCTGTTTCTCATATTCGGCAACGGGGATGCCCTCTTCTTCCATCGCCCATTCGTGCCGGCCGAGGGTGGAATAGAGGCCCCAATGGATGAACATGCCAAACTTCGCTTCGTGCCACCACTTCATGCGGCGGACACGATCGGCGTCGGCGGAGGCGGGTTCGGCCGACATGGCTTCGGCCGGTTGTGCGCTGAGGAATGCAGGTGCCAGTCCGGCGGCTGCGCCACCGAGTTTCAAGGCATCACGGCGGGAGAGGCGAGGGGTAGTCATAGCGCAAGCATCCTATCACTCTCCAACGCGGAATGAGCGGGCATGCGGGAAAAAACTCCGCTGGAGGTCTCCGCGCGCTCAGCGGATGGGACTTCACAGGGAAGGCTGGGGGCAATTGTGGAACAACCCCGCCGGATGCTGCGTTGCTAGATCATGCCTGTCGCTTTGCACGCACCTCCGCAGGATGCGTGTTGCGGCGGGTAGGTAAATGAACGAAGTCATAATTCATGGAACTCATCACGACTCAACTCGGGAAGCAATACGCCAAAGGGCATTGGGGCTTGCGCGGCTTCAGCCTGCGCTTTCAGCCCGGGATTATCGGGTTGCTCGGACCGAACGGCGCGGGCAAGTCCACGCTGATGCGGATGCTCGCCACGGTCTCCCGGCCCAGCGCGGGTTCGATCACATGGAATGGCGTCGACGCGGTGAGCGCGCCTGACGGATTGCGGGCGGTGCTGGGTTATCTGCCGCAGGATTTCGGCCTCTATCCGAATCTGACAGCGGTCGAATTCCTGGAATACATCGCGGCCATCAAAGGGCTGAGCCGTACTTCCGCGCGGGTGCGGATCGATGCGCTGCTGGAATCGTTAGCGCTCACCGAGGCCCGCAAACGGCCGCTGGGAGGGTTCTCCGGCGGGATGCGGCAGCGCGTAGGTATCGCCCAGGCGCTGCTCAACGACCCACAGATCCTGATCGTGGACGAGCCGACCGTGGGACTCGATCCTGAACAGCGGGTGAGCTTCCGCAGCCTGCTGACCGATCTAGCGGGCAACCGCATCGTCATTCTCTCGACGCACATCGTCTCGGACGTGGAAGCAACGGCCTCAGACCTGGCCATCATCAACCATGGCCGACTGCTGCGGCACGCCGCGCCCGAAGCGATCCTGGCGGAAGTTGTGGGCCGGGTCTGGGAGTGGACCGTTTCCAGCTCTGAGCTGCAGGGTGCGCGGCAACGTTACTTGATCAGCAACACGATCCGCCGGACCGATGGCGTGCAACTTCGAGTGATCTCCGACGGCGCGCCGCACCCTTCCGCGCGTTCCGCGACGCCTACACTCGAGGACGCCTACCTCGCTGTGATTCAGGAAATGCGACTGGGGCCGGCGGCATGAACACGTTCCACCTGATCTACCATCTGGCGAGGGCGGACTTCCTTGAGCGGATCCGGCGCTACAGCTTCCTGGTTGTGTTGGCAGCGGTGCTGTTCACATGCTATGAGATCTATGCCGACCACATCGGCCTGAGCGTATCAGGTTTTCGCGGGACGATGAATTCCGCGTGGTTGGGCGCGACTATGACGCTGACGGCGACGAAGCTGCTGGGTTTCGCCGGATTCTACATCGTGAACAACAGCATTGCCCTGGACGAGACGAGCCGGGTCGGCCAATTGCTGGCGGCGACGCCGCTCTCGAAGGGGCAGTACATCTTTGGCAAGGCATTGAGCAACTTCTGCGTGCTGGCCGTGATCGTGCTGGTACTCATGCTTGCCTCCGTCCCACTGCAGTGGTTCGCCGGGGAGGATCGTCACATCCGGATCGTTGCCCTAACCGGTCCGTTCATCTTCATCTCACTCCCGATGCTGGCGCTGGTTGCCGCGCTGGCCGTGTTCTACGAAACCGTAAGGTGGCTCAGAGGAGCCGTTGGCAATGTGAGCTACTTCTTCCTGATCACAGCCTTGCTAACGGCTGGCTTCCTCGGCGGGATTTCGGACCCCACCGCCTTGAAGAGCTTCGAAACCAGCATTCAGGCTTCCGCGCAGCGCCAACTCACGAATTTCGATGCGAAAAGCTTCTCGTTCAGCATCGGCAGGGAGATCGCGCCCAGGGGATTCACCTGGGAAGGCTTGGATCCCGACAGGAAGCTGGTTGAGGGGCGCCTGCTGTGGCTCGCCATCGCGTTGGGTATTTGCGGTGCCGCCACTTTCACCTTCAACCGGTTTGAGTCAGGCCGATTCCGGGAGACGCTCGGGAAAGTCGCAGGCGCTCAGAACTCGGGGGCGAATGACGCGCTGGTACCTGTCGAAGCGCAAGTCGAAACTCTGCGCCGGCCAGTGCAGACGGTGCAGCCGGCCGTGCGAAGAGGGTTCGCCCTGCCGGGCTTGTTCCTGGCGGAGTTGGAACTGCTGCTGAAAGGACGGGCGTGGTGGTGGTACGCCGGAATGTTGGGCGGCATCGTCGCCGGGGCGACCATGGCAGCCGGCGAGTTTCATCAGTCACTTTGGTTCGCCTGGATCTGGCCGATTGCGATCTGGTCGCACATGGGAAACCGGGAAAGCCAGTTTGGGACGAAAGAGGTGGTGTTCTCTGCTCCCCGGCCATTGTGGCGACAGTTGCCCATGACCTGGCTGGCGGGATTCTCGGTGGCCATCCTCGCCGCGACCGGCGTGATCGCGCGGATGGCCGTCTCCGGTGATTGGGTGGGCGTGGAAAAGGTCGCGGCCGGAGCGTCGTTCATCGCATCGCTGGCGCTAGCTCTGGGAGCGGCTTCCGGCAGCAGCAAGCTGTTCGAAGCGCTGTACACGGCGCTATGGTACATCGGTCCTCTAAACCGGGTGCCCGCTCTGGACTACACGCAGACAGCCGGCGGCGGGGACCGCAGCGCGGTGTGGCTGGCCGCCTCGGCCGGGCTCTGCCTGATGGCGGTGGCGGGCCGTGCGGCGAAACTGCGGCGCTGAATGGGGCAGAGCGCGCAGTGGTCAAGACCGCCGCCTATAGAGAACGCTCAGATTGGGGCAATTCCCCCAACCCGGTTCGAATGAGATAAGATAAAGTTTAGTTGGCGTGCGAGGAAAATCGACAGTGCATGCTCGTCATCGCCGCGTACCCGCCTCCCGTAAGGGGGGTTGGCGCGAGTTTGTGGCGTGTGTCATACTGTGATTGCCACTTGATCGCTCCGCGAAACCCGGCCGAGATCCTTTTCTGCCCCGTCGAGCCCGCCGTCAATTGAGTTAGGAGATTCCTTGAAGAACATTTTCGTTGGCAACCTGGATTTCGGCGCGACTGAAGAATCGCTCCGGCAACTTTTCACCGAGTATGGCGTCGTCGACCGCGTCAGCATCGTTACGGATCGGGACACGGGCCGCTCGCGCGGTTTCGCGTTTGTTGAAATGCCGGAAGCTCATGAAGCTGACCGTGCGATCAATGCTTTGAATGGCTTTTTCCTGGGCGGCCGTTCGCTCAATGTGAACGAAGCTCGTCCGAAGACCGAGCGCAATGACCGTGGTCCGCGGCAGCAGCGTCGCGAACCCCGCTGGTAGTCGCTGTATAGAAAAGCACCGGGCCGGTTCCAAGCGTTCGGCTTGTTGAGCGATGGGAGATAAATTTGGGTACACGATCTCATACGACATTCAAGAAGCGGCAAAAGGAACAGGCCCGGACCGAAAAAGCCAGGGAGAAACTGGAAAAGCGAGTCCAACGCAAGCTCGAAAGGCCTGAGGGCGGAGCAGTCATCGACGCTGAAAGCGATCTGGATGACGATTCGTTGGACGTTCTCGACGTTAATTCCCTTGGAGTTGACGACGAGCCCGAAGAGCCTGTTTCCCAATATCCCCGGCCGAAGTAGTACCATTCGCTTGCCGCTGAGTGGCAGCGAACGCCGTCACCCGCAGTTACCGCATTGCGTGCGGCAACAGTATTGTTGAGCGCCGGTTCCAGTCTCAAACCTCTTGTGCGCTTAAGACTGGGAACCGGCGAGTTTTCTCCTTCGCCTCCCCTATCACTGCTCTCATAATCGCGCTGGGCAAGAGCTTGCCCGGAGTGACTGTCTGCCGCTCAGCTCCCGCGCCGTCTGGTTGCGGCGATCCCCCATTCGCAACGCAGTTCGGCCCTGCGGTTGGCGGTCCGTATGCTCCGGCACAGGAGATTGTCTCTCGGGCCAAAGTCCGCGCGGAATTGTCTTCGTTGTAATTCTCCGGACGCACGCTGCTGATACCGTGGAGCATATGGTCTGGCGAGGCAGGCTCCCTTCGCCGCCCCGCCAGACCCGATCATCCAGCGGAGATCTCCCCCTAGGAGCATCCGTAGACTGGCGCAAGGAGAGACTTCCGGTGAGTTCACTTTCATTCCATAGCGGGATGCCCGCACTCGCATTGCTGTTGGCGCTGGGAAGCGCCAGCGGGGCTCCGCCCGAGCACAAGACGCAGAACATCATCTTCGTGATGACAGACGGGTTGCGCTGGCAGGAGGTATTCGAAGGCGGCGACGTTTCACTGATGACGAAAGCGAACGGCGTCGAGAACATCGAGGAGTTCAAACTGGCCTACTGGCGCGAGTCAACGGTCGCGCGGCGAGCCGCGCTGATGCCCTTTCTGTGGAGCGTGATGGCGGTGCAGGGACAAGTTTACGGGAACCGGAACCTGGGCGCGGAAGCCTACGTGACGAACGGGATGAACTTCTCGTACCCAGGCTACAACGAGACGCTGTGCGGCTTCCCCGATCCCAAAGTGGATAGCAACGACAAGATCCCGAATCGCAATGTGACGGTGCTCGAATGGCTGTACAAGAAGCCCGCCTATCGCGGCAAGGTCGCGGCGTTTGGCGCGTGGGACACGTTCGGGGCGATCTTCAATGCGGAGCGCGCCGGGTTCCCCGTGGTGGCAGGCTACGACCCGCTCACCATCCCGCCCGTGACGGCGAAAGTCGAACTGCTGAACCAACTCAAACTCGACGAGCCGCGGTACATGGGTGGCGAGCCGGCCGATGCGCTCACGTTCTATACGGTTCTTGAGTACCTGAAGGCGCACAAGCCGCGCGTGTTGTACCTGTCACTGGGCGAGACCGACGAGTGGGCGCACAGCGGCAATTACAGGGAGTACCTGGGAGCCGCTCACCGCGCGGACGCGTACCTGAAGAAACTCTGGGAGACAGTGCAGGCGATGCCCGAGTACAAGGGCCGTACGACCCTGGTTTTCTCGCCCGACCATGGACGGGGCGGCGCTCCCGTCGAGTGGAAGGATCACGGGCAGAAGATCCCGGATTCCAAGTACATCTGGATGGCCTTCCTGGGGCCGGATACGCCCGCGCTCAAGGAGCGGGAGAGAATCGGGGCGGTGACCCAGAGCCAGATCGCTGCGACGCTGGCGGCGCTGCTGGGTGAGGACTATCGCGCCGAGGTCCCGAACGCCGGAGCGGTCATTGAGGACGTGGTGGGACACAAATGATAGCCACCGCCGCGGGCGATCGCGGCTCCGAGTCGGGCGGAGCGGTGAACGCCGGGGGAAATGTAGGTACTGGCGAACATGACCGCTCTCTGCTGCTCGCGGCTATGCGCTGAAACCGAGCCGCAGTAGACGTGGGCTAGAGCAGCGACTCAAGCTCGGTGCAGGGGATGCCCTGCGATTCGGCGACGCCCTTGTAAACCAACTGGCCCTGGTACGTGTTGACGCCGAGCGCGATCGCCGGGTTGGCGCGTGTGGCCTCTTTCACCCCGTGGTGGGCGAGCTGAAGCAGGAACGGGAAGGTCGCGTTGGTGAGCCCGTATGTGGACGTGTGAGGCACCGCGGCAGGCATGTTGGAGACGCAATAGTGCAGCACGTTGTCCACGAAATAGACCGGGTCTGTGTGCGTGGTGGGGTGGGAGGTCTCGAAACATCCGCCCTGGTCAATGGCCACATCCACCATGACGGCGCCGCGCTTCATCCCGGCCAGCATATCCTTGCGAACGAGTTTGGGGGCTGACGCGCCCGGAATGAGCACCGCACCAATCACCAGATCGGCCAGGCGCAGGCTCTCGCGGATGGTCCACGTGTTCGACGCCAGAGTGATGATTCTGCCCGCGTAAATGTCGTCCAATTCGCGCAGGCGGTTCAGGTTGCGGTCGATGATGGTCACGTTAGCGCCCAGGCCGTGCGCGATCTTGGCCGCATTATGGCCGACCACGCCGCCGCCCAGAACCACAACATTCGCCGGGGCGACGCCCGGAATGCCGGCCAGCAGCACGCCGCGGCCGCCGTTGGGAGCTTCCAGATATTGCGCGCCCACCTGAGCGGCCATGCGCCCGGCCACTTCGCTCATCGGGATCAGGCAGGGCAAAGACCCGTCTTCTTCCTGGATGGTCTCGTAGGCGATGGCCGTCACCCTGGACTCAAGCAACTTGGCGGTCAACTCGGGGAGCGGCGCGAGATGGAGGTAGGTGAACAGCGTCAGGTTGTCGCGGAAGAAGCCGTATTCGGAGGGCTGCGGTTCCTTCACTTTGACGACGATCTCCGCGCCGTGCCACACCTCGGCAGGCGTCTGGGCGATGCGGGCGCCGGCCTCCAGGTACTCTTCGTCGGTGATGCTGGAGAGCGCACCGGCACGGGTCTGGACGACAACCTGATGCCCAGCCTCCACTAGCGCGCTTACGCCATATGGGACGAGTCCGACTCTGGACTCGTGGTCTTTTACTTCTCGGGGAACGCCAATGATCATGGTAATTTTCCTTCCGGAGTCTGCTTCGGCTCCTCGGTCTGACCAGACGGGGGTTCCCGCTTGGGCCCGAGACCAAGGGCGATGAGGGTCATTGAATCGAGCTTGCCCTTCCCGCTGAGGTTTTCAATCCGCTGGTCGGTTTGGAACTTCTTCAGGGCTTCCACTGTCGGGGCATCCCAGACGCCGTTGACTTCAAGCGGGTAGCCGTGGTCAAGCAGCGACTGTTGGATATCGCGGATGCGTTCGGGCTCGGGCTGCAACTGCCGGTAGACGGTCTTCTGTGAACGCTTGGGAGCGGCTTTGGAAGCCGTGCGCGTGCCGCCTTTGGAGGATGCACGCGCGGCACCCTTGGCGGGCGCCTTCGCAGTCGTCTGGGCCTGTTTGGAAGCGCCCTTAGCGGCCGGCTTTCCAGCCGCCGTTCCAGATAGCTTGGCATTGCCGGCCGATTTCGCGCCGCCATTCTCCGTCGAGGCTTTCTTAGCCGCTGCGGACTTCGCGGCGGCAGGCGTTTCGGCTGAGAGATTCGGCGGGGTCAGGAGGGCGAAAACGAGGGGCGAAAACAGGATCAAGCCCAAGTTCAAGCGGGGGGGCTGCACGATTGAAGTCTATCAAATGGCTTCGCGGGACGGGTTGCAGCGGCACATATGACGGCGCTTATTTGACTTGTGCGTCAACTTCAAGCGTCAGGGCGGCTGGGCCGCAGCGATGAGTCTACCGGAATCCAAAACGAACGCCCCCGCAGCGTGAGGCTGCGGGGGCGTTCTGATCGAACCTGAGAAGTGAGTTCTACTCGGCGGGCAAGGTGCCGCTGAGATACGCGCCAACCCACTGCATGCGTGTTCCGCGGGTCTGTCCGCCAGCGGGCCTCAGAATACGGAAAGCGACGGCGGCGCCAGGCTTCAGAGTGGCCTGAATGCGCTTGACGTCTTCGAAGCTCCTCACCGGTTGGCGATTGAGCGAAACAATGACATCCTTCTCCCGAATCCCGATTTCCTCGGCGAAAGAGCCGTCCTCGACGGTGGTCACCTGGACGCCCTGCTCTTCCAGACCCATCTCTTTGCGCTGTTCGTCGTTAAGGCCGCGCAAGCCCATCCCGAAGCGAACCGAGGTGTTTTCGCTCTTGTCGCCCGGATCGGTCATTTGCGGGCGATGCCCGGCGAAGCGCGGGTCGTCCTTGAACACTTTCTCGCGGTCTCCGATGGTGACCTTCTTGTCCAGCTTCTGGCCCTCGCGGTCAACCGTAAGCGTCACGGTCTTGCCAACCGGGGTATCGGCAATGCGGGCGACCAGGTCGTCGCCGTCCTTGACCGGCTTGCCGTCGATAGCCACGACGATGTCGTCGGCTTTGATGCCGGCGGTAGCGGCGGGACCTTCCGGGACGGCCTTGGACACGACGACACCGTGGTCGTAACCAAAGGCCTTCAGCAGTTCCGGCTTGGGCTCGCGGGGTAGCTCGATGCCGATGGAGCCGCGCGTGACGTGGCCAAACTGAATGATGGAGTTGTAAACGCGAGCCGCGGTGTTGATGGGCAGGGCGAAGCCGATGCCCTCGTAGCCGCCGCTGCGGGTTGCAATCATCGTGTTGATACCGACGACTTCCCCGTTAATGTTGACCAGCGGACCACCGGAATTGCCCGGATTGATGGCCGCATCGGTCTGAATGAAGCGCTGGAACTGCTGGGCGATGTCGCGCCCCAGCGCGCTGATGATCCCGGCCGTGACGGAGGTCTGAAGTCCGAAGGGAGCGCCCACGGCGACGGCCCAGTCACCCACCTGCACGCCGTCCGAATTGGAGATCTTGACGGGTGTCAGCGGGTGGTCTGGTTCGATCTTGATGACGGCCACATCGGTTTCGACATCCGAACCGATTAGCTTGGCCTTGTACTCCTTGGAATCGCCGGTAAGCTTAACTTTGATGTGGTCGGCCTCCTCGACAACGTGCAAGTTGGTGAGGATGTAGCCGTTGCGGTCAACGACAAAGCCCGAACCCGAGGCTTCCTGCTTGCGAGGCACCTGCATCTGGGGCAGTTGCTGACCGAAGAAGCGGCGGAACATGTCCGACCCGTCCTGCTCTTCATCCTCGCTGGAATGCGGGTTCTTCTTGTTGACGGTCGCTTCCTTGGGCTTCCAGTCGGTCGAGATGTAAACGACCGACGGCTCGACAAGCTTGGCGATCTTAACGAACTCGTTGTCGAGCTTGTGTATAGAAGGAATGGTCAATGGTGTCGCATCGGGCGACGAGGCCTGCCCTTTGGCCGCATGCACACCCTGCGTCAGGAGCGTGCCCATTACGATCAAGGCGCACAAAGTGAAGACCAGCAGGCTCGCGGAGGGGAGCTTCTGCCGGCGAAGTCGTTCTATCCAGCTCATAGTGTTTTGTCGAATACCTTCCAGGAATGGAGTCTCAGTCCCATTATCTCGACGCACGAGACCACCGGGAGGTCACGCGTCCATCTGATTCTGTGGATGAGTTTGCAGGAAAGAAGGCTTCATTTCAACCACGAGAATCGCCCCGAGGATGAGCGCGCCGCCGGTGAGGGTCCGCAGGGACCACGCCTCGTACGACCACACCCAGGCCGTCAGTGCGGCGAAAACGGGCTCCAGCGTAAAGATCAGCGAGGCCCGGGTGGCGCTGGTGCGAGTCTGCGCCCAGGTGTAGAGGGCGAACGAGACGGCGGTGGCGAGCAGCGCCGTAATCAGCAGCGCGGAGGCGAGCCGGGCGGTCATGACCAGGCGCGGGGGCTCGATCCACCAGCAGCCGGCGAGGGAGAACCCGGCAACGGACAGGACCTGCCAGAGCGTGAGCGACTGGTGGCCGCGCGCCGAAGTGAACTTCTCGACGGCCACCATGTGAGCGGAGAAGGCCAGGGCGCAGCCGATGGTGAGCAGGTCGCCGGAAGACAGGCGGAAGCCGGCGGCGGGCTCAAGCGTTAGCAAGGCCGTGCCGCCCATGGCGACGATGGCGCCGGCGCACTCGATCAACCGTGGGGCACGGCGTTTCACGGCGGCGGACAGCAGCGGTACGAGCACGACGAACAGCCCGGTCAGAAACGCAGATTTGGAGGCAGCCGTGGTGCGGAGCCCGGCGGTCTGGAGACCGTAGCCCAGAAACAGGAAGAACCCGCACAGCAATCCGCCGCGCCAGTATTGCGAAAAGCCATCCAGCGACCCTCCGCGGAGACGGAACATGCCCAGCAGCAGGATGGTAGCCAGCGAGAAGCGGAGCGCCACGAAGACCAGGGTGGAGGCGTCGTTGAGCGCCGACTTGACGACGACGAAAGTGGCGCCCCAGATGAAGGCTACGGTCGCGATGGCGAGTTCCGCCCGCCAGCGCTGCCAAAGTGAGGTGCTCACCTGGCTCCCGGCTCCGCGAGCATGAGGCCGAGCAGGAGGATGATTCGCCGCAGACCGAGAGCGCGGCCTTCGGGGCTGTACCATTCCGCAGTAGTGTGCGCGCCGCCGCCCTCGCCGCCGGCGCCGGTAGAAAGTGCGGGCAAGCCCAGCGAGAGCGGCACGTTGGCGTCGGTGGAGGCGCAGTCCATGGTCGAGCGTATGCCCAGCTCGGAATCTACGGCTCTAACGTAGTCGAGAAGGGGAGAGCTCGCGGGCAAGGCGCCCCACGGCCGACTGCCTGTTTCCTTGCGCCGGGCAGTCACTTTGCCCGCTGTGGCGTGTTCGTTCTCGACTAGCAGCGCCTCATCCAGAGCCTGTGCCAGAGCCTGTGCAAGGGCATCCAGCAAGGCGGGATCCTCCGATCGCAGATCCACTTTGACGCGGGCCGAAGCGGGGATCGAGTTCACGGTGGTCCCGCCGTCGATTACCCCGAAGTTGAAGGAAAAGCGGCCACTTCCGCTGGAGACGGCACGGGGAGCCTGGATGTCCACGAAGAGGGTGACGGCGCGGCTGAGAGCGTGGACCGGGTTGGCGGTTCCGAAATCGCTCCAGCTGTGCCCACCGGGTCCGCTAACGACGATTTCATACCGACGGCTGCCCAGAGCCTCGGCCGTGATGCGATCCGTGGACGGCCCGTCCAGGACCAGGAAAGAGCGGATGCGGGAGGCCAATGGCGATGGGCGGCACAGATAACGCATCCCGTTCAGATTGCCTTCCCCCTCTTCGCCGACGTTGGCCACCAGGAGGAGTTGGGAATCCAGGCCGGCGAACAACTTGAAAGCGGGGACCGCCCGGGCCACGGCGAGCAATCCGGCGAGGCCAGCGCCGTTGTCGGCGACGCCGGGGCCAGTCATACGTTGACGCTCGTCGATGCGGACATCTTCGGGGACCTGGGGTGCCAGCACGGTGTCGAGATGCGCGGTCAGGGCCACCAGGGGAGCGGAAGCGGGGGTGCCGGGGAGTTGGGCGAGCACGTTGCCGGCGCGATCGATCTGAGTCGTCCAACCTAAGGCAGAGAGCGCGCTCTGCATCCATTCCGCCCGGCGCTGCTCGAAGAAAGTCGGGGCAGGGAGCCGGCAAAGCTGCAAATGCTGGTCGTCGATCCAGCGCCGCTCAGCGCTTAAAAACTGGAAGGCGGCTTGAACTCCGCCGGAGGCAAGCAGTTCGCGCAATGCCGCGCCGACCGGCGGTTGAGACGGCCGGATTCGGTCTACAGCGTTGCGGATTGGCCCCAGCATCCCTTCCAACAAGTGTAATGGGTCGTGCCGCGAAGGCGGCGGAGAGGCTCAAGAAAGAGGAGTGCGGGTCGATAGGACTTCATAGGGAAGCGCGTGTCGGGTTGAGGTCGCACGAGACAATATGTTTGCAATCATCGGGATTCTAGTCGTTTTCGGCGCGATTATCGGCGGCTACATGATGGAGCACGGGAACCTGATGGTCCTGATGCAGCCGGCGGAGTTCCTGATCATCGGCGGAGCCGCGCTCGGAACGATTCTGGTGGCCAATCCCCTGCCCATCATGATCGCCATGTTGAAGGGGCTGCTGGGGATTCTGAAGCCGAGCCGCTTTACGCGCACGTTCTACCTGGAGCAGTTGAAGATGCTGAATGCGATCTTCGTGTTTGCCCGGAAGAACGGCATGGCGCGGCTGGAAGCGGACGTGGACGACCCGGCCAAGAGCCCGGTGTTCAGCAAGCACCCCAATTTCCTGAAAGACCACCATGCGCTGGCGTTCTTCTGCGACACAGTGCGAATGGCCATCTCGGCGGGCGTTGGCGCCTTTGAACTCGACCAGTTGATGGAGACCGACCTGGATGTCCAACATGCCGAGCACCAGGTGCCGATCACGGCCTTGAACACGGTGTCGGACGCGCTGCCGGGCCTGGGCATTGTGGCAGCGGTGCTGGGCGTCTGCATCACGATGGGCGCCATCGGCGGTCCACCGGAGGAGATCGGCAAGAAGGTCGCGGCGGCGCTGGTGGGCACCTTCCTGGGGATTCTGCTCTGCTACGGCGTGGTGGGACCGCTGGCCGCCAACCTGGCGAAGGGCTGCGACGAGGAAGCTTTGTACATGCAGTTTCTGCGGATGGGCACGCTGGCCTTCATCAAGGGCCTGGCGCCGCAACTGGCGGTCGAGTTCGCGCGACGCTCGATACCGACCAGCGTCCGGCCCTCCTTCAAAGAGACGGAAGCCATGATCCGTGGCAGCAAGGGGGCGCCCGAGGCGGTAGCACCACCGGCGGCCCCGGCGGCAGCCGCCTAGGCCGACTGAAAAGGGGATTTGATGGGCTCACCAGCGGGACCTCCGATCATTGTTATTCGTCGCAAAAAGGGGCACGGCGGACACCACGGCGGCGCGTGGAAGGTGGCCTACGCCGACTTCGTGACCGCCATGATGGCGCTGTTCATCGTGCTGTGGCTGCTCAGTTCCAACGAGAAGGTCAAGAAGTCGATCGAGTCCTACTTTCAAGACCCAACGGGTACCGGGAAACTCGCTGGAACGACGATGGCGGGCAAGGGCGAAGGGCTCATGTTGAAACCCGAAGACATGGCCAAGCTGAAGGACCGGATCGAGCAGGCGATGCACCAGCTGCCGAAGTTCGACCAGCTCAAGAGCAATGTCGAAATGACCGTAACAAGCGAAGGGTTGAGAATCGAGTTACTGGAAACCGAGAAGGGCCTGTTCTTTGAAAGTGGGCACGCCCAACTGTCGCCACGGGGCGGGGATATTCTGCGGTTGTTGGCGGGTCAATTGAAGCTGCTACCTAACAAGCTGCTGATCGAGGGCC
Source organism: uncultured Acidobacteriia bacterium (assembly GCA_903909435.1). Classification (GTDB taxonomy): domain Bacteria; phylum Acidobacteriota; class Terriglobia; order Bryobacterales; family Bryobacteraceae; genus CAIVVT01. Next base: position 79,072 of record CAIVVT010000301.1, read on the forward strand.
ATACCGACGCCAAGCCCTACAGTTCCGATACGGGTTACACCAACTGGGAGCTCTCCGCCGACCGGGCTAATATGGCGCGGCGGGTGGTGCAGGAAAGCGGCGTTGCGCTTGACCAGATCGCGCAGGTGCGGGGCTTTGCCGACAGACACCTGCGCAAGCCCAAGGATCCCATGGATCCCGCCAACCGCCGGATTTCGGTGATCGTCCAATACGCAGAAGCGCCGCCTACGGGAGCGGAGAAGGCAGGCGCGGAACCGGGCAAGGCGGTTCCCAAAGCAGCGGAAGCTAAACCAGCTGGCGAGGTCGGCACAAAAGCGCCCAAAGGTGCGCCGCCGGTCGCCAAACACTAGGGCTGCGGGAACTGGCTAGGAGAGCACGGGCGCCAGTAGAGCGTCCGCGATTACGCTCCAGGCTTCAAACGGCCGGTAGGCTATCTTCTCCTGGTCGAACCGACGTGCCAGCCAGCCCCGGGCGAAGCGCAGTTCGGAGGGGACAGCGAGCGCAGCGTTGTAGTCGGGCGATCCGTTGCCCGCAAACGCGACACGCTGGTAGCGGCCCTGCAGATCCTCGATCAGCCGGCGTTTATCGACCCCGAAATCCGCGCGGAAATAGGGCGAGTTCGTGGGGGCCTCCATGAGCAATCCCTGGCCCTCGACAAAGCGGCCCGGACAGGCGTGCACCGGGACCGAGAAGCCCGCTTGCGCCAATTCGAGACCCTCCAGCACTAGATCGATGTACCACTGGCAACCATTGGAGACGATGACGGCATCCCAACCCGCCGCCTCCAACGCTTGCAGGGCCTGCGGCGTCCTGGGATCCGGCTCCATGCGGGCGATCAGTTCGCGCATCTCGGCTTCACTGCAACGTATGTGCGAGAAGATGCCGGAAATCGCCTCGAAGTGCGAGAGGCGGCCCTCCGCGTAACCTGTCCAATACTCGGCCATTCCCTCGACCAGGCCGCCGCGCGTTGCCAGGTCGTAGAACTCAGCCCGGGTGAAGGTGCCATCGAAATCGCTGATCAGACAGTACGGTGCGGGGATTGCCATCTCCTTCCAGTATCGCGAGCTTCGATGCACGCCAAATGAACGGGGCACCCCGTGGCGAAATGGCGTGCGATTTTTGTTCAATAGAATCGTAGCGGCCTCTGCCGCGGGAGAGGAGAGACTATGATCGACAACCACCCAAGCGATAGCCCGGAGCGGCAGGCGCTGCGGGCGAAGCACGGCGTGCGCGCCATTCGGAGCGAGGAAGAGGGCTGCGACGTCAGGCAGTTGCCCACCGGCATTTACGGCTTCACCAGCGCCCCGGCCGCGCTGGAGTTGCCGCTGTTCGTTAAGCCCATCGTGCGCTGCACGGAAGTCCACAAGACCGGGGACGGGGAGACGCACCTAATCGGCTACCTCGATCCGGCCGAGGCGGCGAGCATCGAGAGCGGAGCAGGGGCCGTTCGCGCGAATCTATACCCGGAGCCGCGAGAGAAGGCCACGGCGCTGGTGGCGCTGCCCCTGTCGCGCCTCGACCAGCGGCATCCACCGTCGCGTGACAACGGCAACTGGATGGCGGTCGAGGTCGCACCGAAGGCGTAGGCGCCGGATCCGCCGGAAGGCGGCTTTGCCGAATGGCAGCCTGCCCTTCCCACATTCACGGGAAAATGGAGAGAATAGGACCCAGCAGTCCCATGAAAAACCATTCCCTGATCCTGATTGGCGTTCTCGCCTGCGGCTTGAGCGCAACTGCCCTGAGCGCGGAGCCGCCTGCCCGCTGGACCGCCGAACGCGCCAACGCCTGGTACGCCAAGCAACCCTGGCTGGTCGGCGCCAATTACATTCCGGCCACCGCCATAAACCAGTTGGAGATGTGGCAGGCCGACACGTTCGATCCCAAGCGGATCGATCTGGAACTCGGCTGGGCGGAGAGCATCGGCATGAACACGATGCGTGTGTTCCTGCACGACTTGCTGTGGCAGCAGGACGAAGCCGGCTTCCGCAAGCGCGTCGACACGTTCCTCGGCATCGCCGCCAAACATCACATCCGTCCGCTGTTCGTGCTGTTCGATTCCTGCTGGGACCCGAACCCGAAACTCGGGCGTCAGCACGCGCCTACGCCCGGCATCCACAACTCCGGTTGGGTCCAAAGCCCGGGCGTGAAAGCAATGCGCGACCCGGCCCAATACCCGCGCCTGGAGACCTACGTGAAGGGCATCGTGGCGGCATTCGGCAAAGACGAACGCGTGCTGGGTTGGGATCTGTGGAACGAGCCGAACAACGGCGGCGGGGGCAACTATCCGGATGACGTGGGCAAGCTGGATGCGACTGTTTTGCTGTTGCCCAAGCTGTACGCCTGGGCCCGCGCCTCGCATCCCACCCAGCCGCTGACCAGCGGTGTGTGGGACGGTGACTGGTCGTCGCCGGAGAAGTTCGGCCCGGTACAGAAGATCCAGATCGAGCAATCCGACGTGATCTCGTTCCACAACTACGACGGCCCGGCCAGCTTCGAGCAGCACATCAAATGGCTGCTGCCCTACAAGCGGCCGATCCTGTGCACCGAATATATGGCGCGGGGCAACAAGAGCACGTTCCAGGGCTCGATGCCAATCGCGAAGAAGTACAAGGTGGCCGCCATTAACTGGGGCCTGGTGGCGGGCAAGACGCAAACTTATCTGCCATGGGACTCCTGGAAGAAGCCTTACACCGACCGTGAGCCGGCGATCTGGTTCCACGAGGTCTTCAAGACGGATGGAACGCCCTACCGCAAGGAAGAGACCGAGTTTATCCGATCGCTGACGCGGTAACACCGGGCAGGATCGGGCTGGTTTCAGTCCCGGCCCGGGATGCCAAAAGCCCAAACCGCCAATTTTAGCGGCTTGTGCTTTTTACTGCACTCGCCCGGAGGTCTCGAATAGCCCCAGACGCAGCAGTTCGGACTTGAGACGGCGCAGGCTGACCCAGCCCATCACCCGGCCGTTTTCGACCATCGCCGGCGCCAGTCCACAGTGGTTCAGGCACTTGGATGAGCTGATGCGTACGTCATGCCCCGGGCACTTCTGCCCGTAGCGGCGCTGCAGCAATCCCAGTAAGCGGTGGGAGCCCGCGTGGCGGCAGGATTCCCCGCTGCACACGACGAACACATTGCGCGGAACGGCGCCGCTAATGACAGGCGGTCTGAAGAGCGGCAGCGCCGCTTTCCCAGGGCCTAGTTGTGTATTTGCTGGCACTCGTCGCCCCCAGTGCGCATCGAACGCGGTTCGTACACGCAGAAAGGCTCCTCGCCCTTCCAATTGCCCGTCACGCCGTAGGAACGGGCCCGGCAGCCAAGACACACCAGTTTGAACTCGCAACAGCCGCATTTGCCTTCGAGGACGCCGGGGTCGCGCAGTTCGGCAAACAACTCCGAGGATTCCCATACTTCCTGGAAGCCCTGGCGGCGCAGATCGCCAGCTTCCAAGGGGAGATAGCCGCAAGGCTGGACGACGCCTTTGTGCGAAATGAAGCAGACGCCGGAGCCGGCCAGGCAGCCGCGAGTCATCTGATTCATGTCGGTTGGATGGCCACCGGGATGCCCGCCCGAATGAGATGCACCCGGGTGGCCTCCCACCTTGAGTGGGCGGGGCATGAGATCGGGAACCAACTCGCCCGCGCGGCGGGACTCGGCCCGGCGCTGGCGCGCGATGCGGTAATACTGGGGCGCACAAGTGGCCTTCAATTCCATACCGCTGTCCAGGCTGCGGTCGTAATACCAGTTCAGGATGCGCTCGGCGTCCTCGGCGCTGACCGACTGGTCCTCGGCGATGGTCAATCCGCAGCCCACGGGAACCAGCAGGAACAGGTGGAAGGCGTCCACCTTCAGACTCTTGGCCAGTTCGACCATCTCCGGGAGCTGATGCACGTTGTGGCGCGTGACGGTCGTATTAATCTGAGTAGAAATGCCCACAGCCTGCAGGCAGCGGATGCCGCGCAGGGCCGAATCGAACGCGCCGTCGTGACCGCGGAAGCTGTCGTGAGTGGAACGGTCGGTACCGTCCAGGCTGATGGCGACCCGGACGATGCCGGATTCCTTGATCCGGTCGGCCATCGCTTCATCCACCAGCGTTCCGTTGGTGGCGAGCGCAACGCGAATGCCATGCTGGTGAGCTCGCGCGGCGATCTGGAAAACGTCGCGGCGCCACAGCGGCTCGCCGCCGCTCAGCACCAGGATGAAGGGGGCGTACTGCGCCAGATCGTCCACAATACGCAGGCACTCGGAGGTTGAAAGATCGTCCGGGCTCATCAATTCCGTCGCGCTGGCACGGCAGTGAATGCAGCTCAGATTACAGCCTGTCGTCAATTCCCAGAACACCAGCCGAAGGTTGGCTTGCACATTCGACGGAGAGGACATGCGATCCAGAGGGCAATTTCAGTGCCAAAGAAAAACCGTACTCGGTTGAAGGACATACAGGAAGTCTTCATCCGGTTTGAGCGAAATGACCCAAGTCGTGAAGGGGGTAGCGCAGTCGAGATCGCCGAAGTAGGGGGGATATGCCCCACCCACGATGAACTTCGGTAGGGTTCCCAGCGACTCCGGGCTGGGCTAGACGGTGAGCGCCTCGGTGTACTCCCGGATCGGGCGAAATAGCTCAGTTGTGAAATAGCGCTCCATGCGATCCGGGAAAACCGTCACCACCTTAACGCCCGGCTTGGCGCCGGCGGTCGAGCCTTCGGCTTGCAGGTCCCGCAGGATCTCGACGGAGGCGCAGTAGTTCAATCCGGAACTGGGTCCGACCGGGAAGCCCAGCCCGATGAGGGCGCGCGTGGCTTCGAGAGCCTTCTTTCCTGGAACTTCGACCGTTCGCAACCCCGGGAACGCGTCTGCTTTGAAGATCGTCGAGACGCACTCCACCACACCCGGAATGCGGGAGCTGAAACTACAGCACTCGGCGTCCGCTGCGCCAGTCAGTTCTACCGGGCGCGCCAGCACGGGCCGCACGTCGCATCCCGCGCGGTGCAGCCCGTTGTAGAGCCCCACCAGCGTTCCGCCCGTCCCGACGCCGCTGATCACCCAATCGACCACGCCGCCGGGAATCTGGTCCAGAATCTCACGAGCCGTGTAGCGCTCGTGCGCCTCGGCGTTGTCCGGGTTACTGAACTGCCGGGGCAGAAACGCACCTGTCTCACGTGCCAGCCGCTCGGTGGCCTTGAGCGCGCCGAGGATCCCCTCGGCCTTGGGAGTGAACACCAGTTCGCCGCCGTAGCCGCGAATCATCAGGCCGCGCTCGGCGCTGACGCCCTCGGGCAGCACGGCAATGAAACGCAATCCGAGTTGGGCGCAGGCGAGCGCCATGGCAATGCTGGTGGAACCGCTGGAAGCCTCGATCACTGTGTCGCCGCGTTTGATCACGCCCTCGCGCCAGGCCTTGGTGAGGATGTAGCGGGCGATGCGGTCCTTGGTCGAGCCGCTGGGGTTCAGGAATTCGAGCTTGCACCAGACCGGCGGAAGCGCGGGGTCGAGTTGCACCGGCACCAGCGGAGTCGGGGCGAGACGGTGGAGATAGATGTGTCCTTCGGGCAGGTGCATGGCGTCCTCTGACTCCAGCTTATCGAGTGCAGGGGTTGGAGGCGCACAGCCGGCGGAAAGGGCTAGCGGGTACCGGTCAGCTTGTTCTTCGTGCCGTCGGGCGAGGTGGAAGTGCCTTCGATCTTCTCGTCGGACACTTTAGCCTCAAGCGCGTAGGTCCCCTGGTCCGTCGGGACGTTGCAGGTGAAGCCGCGCCCGTCCACCTTGATGTCGGCTAGCGGCACGGTCATCCCATATTCCTCGATGACGATTTGGCCGCTCCACTTGCTGTCTTCCTGCTTCAGGGTCAGGAGCAGCTTGATGGGGCTGCCGTCGGGACCCGCCGTCGTCACCTTCCAGTCGCCGGCAACCGGGGACGCCGTCGCGGCCGCTTTCTCCACGATTCGCGTGGCCTCGATGGGGCCGGAATCACCACCGTCGGTCGTGTAATTGCCTTTCAGCTTGTCACCGTTAAGAGTCATCTTGACCGTGACGGGCGTGCCCCCGTAGTCGAGCTTGTAAGTGAGGACGTTGTCCTTGAACTCAATGCTCTCCAGTTGGATGGTGCCTTCGGGTCCGCCCATCGTGCCCGAGAGTTTACCGCCATCCAGTTTCAGGCTGAGTTCAGCCTTGATCTCAGTGCCGCTGGGATCCTGGGCCACGGCATTCCATTTGCCGGCCACGTCGGCGGCGAAAGCGGACAGCGAAACGGTGCAAGCGAGCAGAAGAGCGGCTTTGCGCATGGGAACCTCTCCAGTATTGTAGCCGCGAAGTGGAGCGCGCCTACGCAGGATTTACACTGTCTTTAGTCTCAGTAGAAAGTGTGAGCTCCGAATGACGATTACCCGCCGGACGATCCTCTCCGTACCTGCTGTGCTGGGCCTGCCTACGCCGATCGCATTGCAGGCAGCCGCCGGCAGTCAGGAGGTGCCCGAGCGGCCCGGCCGCAACCTGCTCGCAAGTACCTGGAGCGAAAGGCGTCTGGCGGAGGTTCTGCTGCCGGCAAGCCAATGGAAGCCTTTCCCGGCCTATTCGGAGCGGACGGCTTGGGAAGCCATTCCGAAGGATGAGCGGGAAGCCAAAATCAAGTCCGCGGAGAGCTTGCTAGGCAAACCGTGGGAAGCGCTGCCCGCCACCCTGCTTCTGGAGTACAAGCGCACTGGAAACCGGACCCGGTATGAGGCGGCTTGCTTCGGTCGACGGAAGCGGTTGCGGGACCTGGCGCTGGCCGAGTGCCTGGAGGGCAAAGGCAGATTTCTGGACGAAGTTATGAACGGCCTGTGGTTGCTGTGTGAAGAGACGTGGTGGGGCGTCCCCGCGCACCTGGGACTGCAGAAGGCGGGCACAGGGTTGCCGGATATCGATGAGCCCGTCGTGGATCTCTTCGCGGCCGAGACGGCGAGTTTGCTGGCCTGGGTGGGATGGCTGCTCGGGGGTGACCTGCGGAAGCTGTCAGCGCTTGTCCCAACTCGTGTCGCGGTCGAAATCGAGCGGCGTATTTTGGCGCCCTGCAGGGAGCGCAGCGATTTCTGGTGGATGGGGCTCGACAGGGATAAGCCCCGCGACGTGAACAACTGGAATCCCTGGATCAACTCAAACTGGTTGACCTGCGTACTGTTGCTGGAAAAGCCGGAACGGCGGGCGGCGGGCGTGCAGAAGATCCTGCGCAGCCTCGATCAGTTCCTGGATTCCTATCACCCTGACGGCGGTTGCGACGAAGGACCCGGCTACTGGAACCGCGCGGGCGCGTCGCTGTTCGATTGCCTCGATCTGCTGCATAGCGCTAGCGGAGGGAAGATCGACGTTTTTGCCGACCCGCTGGTGCGTGAGATCGGCCGCTACATCTACCGGGTGCATGTGGCGGGCACCTATTACATCAACTTCGCCGACGCGCCCGCTAAGGTGGATCTTGCGGCTTCCACCACGTACGCTTACGGCCAGCGGATCGGCGACGCGAAACTGAGCGCGCAGGGGGCGTTCGCTCTGGCACTGCGAGACAGGAACGACGACGAGGAGAGCATGGGCCGCGACTTGCGCACGCTCTTCCTAAATGCCGAAATGCGCCGGGGCGAGAGCAAGCCTCCGCTGGTGGGCGAGGCCTGGCTGCCCGGCATCGAAGTGCTCTCGGCCCGACGCCGCGAGGGCTCGACGGCCGGCCTGTATCTGGCGGCGCAGGGCGGGCACAACGCGGAGAGTCACAACCACAACGACGTGGGTAATTTCATCGTCTATGCCGATGGACAACCCGCCCTCATCGACCTGGGGCCGGAGTCTTACACGGCGAGGACTTTCAGCGCCCAGCGCTACGAGATCTGGACGATGCGCTCGGCTTATCACAACTGCCCTTTGATCAACGGAATCGAGCAGAGCGCCGGACGCCGGTTTGCAGCGCGGCAAGTCGTTTATAAGCTCGCTCCGCATGGTCCGGAACTGAGCATGGATATCGCTGCGGCTTACCCGAAGGAAGCCGGCGTGGACCGCTGGCTGCGCACGTGGATATTCGACCGCGAGAAGAACGCGATCTCGCTCGAAGACGAGTGGTCACTGCAATCGGGGGGCAAGTTGGAGCTGACATTGATGGCAGCCACGGAGCCACATGCCGCCGATGCGGCGGTCACTTTGAAAGGGCGCGTGCGAATTGAATTCGACAGAGCGTGGAGCCCCGCTATCGAAGGCATCGATATTGGTGATGAGCGCCTGCAGCACGCCTGGGGTGAACGCGTCTGGCGAATCCGCCTGACGGAGAACAACGCGCCCTCCAGTGGCAAGTCCCTGCTGCGGATTACACAGCTGGATTGAGGCGAGCGCTCCCAAACGGGGGCAGCAATTCAAGCCGCCAGACAAAGGCACGCCCTACATTCGTCACGGCGCCGGATACCGCCGCCCAACGCGATTGCCCTTGTTCGAGCCAGGAATTCGACGGAAATCCCGATCCAGATACTGTGCCAATGCGGCGAGCATTACCTTCAATTCCGCCGAAAAGTAGCTTGCCCGATACAATACCTAATGGTATTCTTTCCCATGCTCGCAAAATCTCTCTCCAGAATTGGACTCTCGGTCGCGCTGTTGTGCGTTTGGGGCACACAATCGGCATCGGCCAACGTAATCTATGACTACAGTTACAATTTCAGGTTTGTTTCAACGACCCTGGAATATTCCTCGCCTGTCTACATCACCACGCCGACCGACGTTCTATTAGCCAATCTCACGTTCGCCTTCTGCACCGGCGGATGTCCGACGACCTTCCATTTTGGACCCGCCTCGCCGTCTTCGCTTGGCTTCGATATCGCCTTCGATAATCTGTTTCCCGCCGGCGCGCTAACCCACAACGGCACTTACAACGAGCTGCTGTTCTTCGACAGCCTCACCGTCTCAGGCTCCCCGGCTCCGACCGTTCCCGAGCCGGCATCAGCAGCACTCGCCGCTCTAGGTCTCGTAGTCCTTGCGCTCCGGCAGATGAGGACGCGCAGCAGGAGCGGGCTCGGCACGCCGTCGTCGCGACTGTAGGCGTCTCACGCTCAGGTTGAATTCGCATTGACCTGGATCGAGCGGCAAACCGCCCTGGGCAATGAGGCGAAGAGTTGCTCGATTCCAGGCCTCAGCGTTTGCGCGCTATTCTCGCGTTCCCCTTATCGAACGAGCGCGAGAATGCCGCGAGATGAATCAACCGGCTGAAACGCATCGCCTCTCTCGCTCACGCGAGAATCCTGTTCCAGGTTTCTCTGTCGGTCTTCCGGTCCGGCGCCTTCCACACTCATGTCTTGAGCCTCAGCTTCCGGAAGGGGGGTGCTTGCACCCGCAATTCAGATGTGATTGTCTGATTAGCGTCAACAGACGGACTGGAGGCATAGTATGGCTGCCGCTTCATCCACCCACTCGCTCCTCAGGCCTGAGGAGCAGGACTTCCTAGACGGTCTGATACGCAAGCACCAGGGACAACCCGGCATGTTGCTAGCGATTCTGGAGGCTATCCAGGAGCGGCAACCGAATCACTACCTGCAGCCGGAGGTGCTTGAATACCTCGCGGCGCGCACGGGCATCCCCGGGTCACAGATCTACAGCGTGGTTACGTTCTACGCTCTGTTCAACCTGCGTCCGCAGGGCGAACATTCGGTCTGCATCTGCCGCGGCACGGCCTGCCATACGCGTGGATCCAGAACCCTGCTGGAGCGCGTGAAGCTTCAGCTGGGGTTACAGGACGGTGACGACGACGGCAGTGCCGATAAGGTGACGGCTACGACCGCCGACAAGAAGTTTACGCTGCGCACCGTGGCGTGTTTCGGGCAGTGCGCGTTGGCGCCGGTGGTCGAGGTGGATCACAACATCCTGAGCCACGTGAACGAGCGTGCCCTGGAGCGCGAGATCGATCACCTGAGGGAGAATCGCGATGAGGCGAATTGACGACCTGAGCAGCTTCCACGCGGCCCGCGAAGCGGGTCTGGCGAAGCTGATGCCGAACGTGCCCCGCATCGCAGTGGGCATGGGAACGTGCGGAACCGGCAACGGCGCGGAGGCGGTGTACCATGCGTTCGCAGACCAGATTCAGGGCCGCGGCTTAGGCTACAAGCTCGTTCGCACGGGTTGCTTCGGCGCGTGCTCCGAGGAACCGCTGGTCAACGTGCGGCTGCCCGGGAAGCCGCTGGTCGTGCTGCATCGCGTGCAGGCCAGCGATGTGACCGCGATCCTGGACGACATCGCGGCGGGCCGGATTCCGGCCGAACTCGCGCTCTGCAAGATCGAAGAGTGGGACCACATTACGTCGCACGTGCAGTACGGCTGCGACTACCGCGAGATTCCGCTGTGGAATGAGATCCCGTTCTTCCAGGGCCAGAAGAAACTGGTGCTGCGGCACTGCGGATTGATCAGCCCGCTCGACATCGAAGAGTACATCGCGGTGGGCGGGTACGAGGCGCTGTACAAGGTCCTGATCGACAGCGATCCGGAGCGTGTAATCGAGCAGATCAAGCTCGCCAAGCTGCGCGGCAGAGGTGGCGCGGGCTACCTCACGGGTCTCAAGTGGGAGATGATGCGCAAGGCGCAGTCCGGGCAGAAGTATCTCATCTGCAACGCCGACGAAGGCGACCCCGGCGCGTACATGAACCGCAACGAAATCGAGAGCGATCCGCACAGCCTGATAGAGGGCATGACGATCGGCGGATTCGTCACGGGCGCCACGGAGGGCATCCTCTACGTGCGCGCCGAATACCCGCTGGCCGTGCACCGGCTGCAGCAGGCGATCGAGCAGGCCGAAGGCTGTGGACTGCTGGGTGAAAACATCCTTGGCCGCGGATTCAGTTTCAAACTGAGCATGGTGGAAGGCGCGGGCGCATTCGTCTGCGGCGAGGAAACTGCCCTCATCCGCTCGCTGGAGGGCAAAGCCGGCAGACCGACGCCTCGACCGCCCTATCCCGCGCAGAAGGGCCTGTACGGGAAGCCGACCAACATCAACAACGTCGAGACCTGGTACAACGTAGCCCCGATCGTGATTCGTGGTGCGAACTGGTTCCAGGAGACGGGTAGCGCCAAGAGCCCCGGAACGAAGGTCTTCTCACTCGTAGGCAAGGTCCAGCGAACGGGCCTGGTGGAGATGCCGCTGGGGACACCGCTGAAGACTTTCGTTTACGACGTCGGCGGCGGCGTGGCGCCCGGCCGGAGCGTGAAGTCCGTGCAGACGGGCGGCCCCTCGGGCGGCTGCATTCCGCAGGACATGTTCGATACCCCGGTGGATTACGAGACGCTGGCGCAACTCGGCTCCATTATGGGGTCGGGCGGCATGGTGGTGATGGACGAAGACAACTGCATGGTGGATGTGGCGCGCTTCTTCGTCGAATTCACGCATTCGGAGTCGTGTGGAAAGTGCGTACCCTGCCGCAGCGGGCTGGACCAGTCGCTGCGCATCCTGAACAAGTTCACGCGAGGCCAGGCCACCGAGGCCGACCTGGTGACGCTCGACGAGATCAGCCGGATGATCCGGGACATGTCGTTGTGCGGGCTCGGGCAGACCGCGCCGAATCCGGTACTGACGACGATCCGGCATTTCAGAAACGAGTTTGAGGACCATCTGCGCGCCAAACGCTGCCGCGCCGGAGTGTGCGAAGATCTGGCGCTGAGCCCGTGCGAAAACTCCTGCCCGCTGCACATGAACATCCCGCGCTTCCTCGAATTACTCAAGGAAGACCGTACAGAGGATGCGTTCCTCAGCGTGATCCTGGATAACCCTCTACCTGCATCGACAGGCCGGGTGTGCCAGCATCCCTGCGACAATCGCTGCCGCAGAGCTGGGGTGGATGACGCGGTGAACATGCGCGATGTGCACCGCTTCATTGCAGACTCGGCCTTCGCCGACGACGCGCTGTACGCCCGGGCCATGGCCCGGCTGCTAGCCGTCCGCAAGGCGGCCACCGGCAAGAAAGTCGCGATCATCGGAGCCGGACCGACTGGCCTGGCTTGCGCTTACTACCTGTCACTGCTTGGCCACGAGGCCGTGATCTACGAGTCCAACGCGGCGGCGGGCGGTATGTTGCGCTACGCTTTGCCTGACTATCGGCTGCCCAAGGACACGCTCGACCGCGAGATCGGGATCATCGAGGGCGCTGGCGTGAAGTTCGTCTTCAACACCGTAGTAGGCCGCGACGTGATGTTGAACGACCTGGCCGGTGAGTACGACGCGGTGTTCCTGTCCATCGGAACGTGGAAGGAATCGTGGGTCTACCTGCCGGGCACGGAACTGACAGGAGTGATCCCGGCGCTGCCGTTCCTGGAAGCCGTGGCCAAGCAGCAGCCTGTCACCGTAGGACGCAAAGTCACGGTGATTGGCGGCGGCAATGCGGCCATCGATTCGGCGCGCACGGCGCTGCGGCTGGGCGCTGAAGTGACCATCCTCTACCGGCGCGAACGCAAGGACATGCCGGCGATTCCGGAGGAAACCGAAGCGGCCGAGGCCGAAGGCGCCAAGATCGTCTTCCTCGCTGCCCCGCACCGGATTGTGGGCGACGCCGAGGGGCGCGTCAAGGCGATTGAGGCGGTGAAGACGCGGCTCGGGGAGTACGATTCGTCCGGTCGCAGACGGCCGGTGCCGACGGGTGAAGTCATCCGCTTCGCCTGCGACACGGTCGTGCTCGCGGTCGGGGAAACGGTGGACCTCGATTTCGTTAAGGCCAGCGGCCTGAAGTTGCAGGAGAGCGGCACCATGCTGGAAGTGGACCGCTACTCGCTCGAGACCAGCCGCAAAAACTTCTACGCCGGCGGCGATCTGATCACGGGCGCTTCCAACGTCTCCAATGCCATGGGCTACGGGAAGAAGGCGGCCCGCAACATCGACCAGCGGTTGATGGCCGAGAAACGCTGGTCGCAACTCTGGCCGGATTTCGAGTATGCGCAGTCGGCGCCGCATCACCCTAGCGAAAGCGGACGGCACCATGTTCGCGAAGTGGACGCCGCCGTCCGCGCGAAGACGTTCCACGAAGCGACCTTGGGTCTGACTCCCGTGGAAGCGATGGAAGAGACTTGCCGGTGCTTGCGCTGCGATGTCCGCAACGGGGACTAGGCGAGGAAGGAACGGAGAGAACTAGCCATGCCAAACATGATCTCGCTCCGCATTGACGGCGAGTTGGTCCGCGTCGAAGAGGGTCACACCATCTTCCAGGCGGCCGAGGCAGCCGGGAAGCAAATCCCCGGCCTGTGCCAGATGAAGGGTCTTTCGCCGGTGGGAGCCTGCCGCCTGTGCGTGGTGGAACTGGCGGGCGTGAACCGCCTGCTCCCTTCTTGCACCACCCCTGCCCAGGAGGGCATGTCCGTCACGACTCAATCCGCAAGGATCAAGTCCTACCGCCGCATGATCGTTGAACTCCTGCTGGCTGAACGCAATCACATCTGTGCCGTCTGCGTGTCGAACAACCACTGCGAACTGCAGGCGCTGGCGATGAAGCTGGGGGTGACGCACGTCCGCTACACGTACGCGTACCGCTCTTTCCCCGTGGACACCAGCCACCCGCGTTTCGTGCTCGACCACAACCGCTGCATCGTCTGCACGCGCTGCGTGCGGGTCTGCGCGGAGATGGAGGGCGCGCACGTGTGGGATGTGATGGGGCGGGGGGTCGGCTCGCGCCTCGTGTGCGAACTGAACCGCAGCTGGGGCCAGGCGTCGTCCTGCACAGGCTGTGGAAAGTGCGTGCAAGTCTGCCCCACCGGCGCGCTCGCTGAAAAGGGCTGTGCGGTCGAGGAAATGATCAAGCGCGGCCAGTCGATCAGCCGGCTGGCGGAAACGCGGGGAGGTGTCCTATGAGTGCGGCAGCGGTGAAGGCGCGCGTGGCGACCGTGTGGCTGGACGGCTGCTCCGGATGCCACATGTCGCTGCTCGACATCGACGAGGCGCTGGCGGTACTGGCCGGACGAATCCGGCTCGTGTTTGGCCCTCTGGTGGACGCGCAGGAGTTCCCTGAAGAGGTGGACGTGACGCTGGTGGAGGGTGCGGTCAGCAGCCAGGACGACCTGCGTTTGCTGCAGGCTATCCGGCAGCGCACCAAGCTGTTGATCGCTTTGGGCGACTGCGCGGTGACCGGAAACGTACCGTCTATGCGCAACGGACTTCCGGTGAAGAAGATGCTCGAGAGCATTTACATCCAGGGCGTGACGACCGCACCGGGCGTACCCAAGACGGGCGTACCGTCGCTTTTGAAGCACGCCAGCCCGCTGCATGAGAGCGTGCGGGTGGACCTGCACGTGCCCGGGTGCCCGCCCAAACCCGAGGCTATCGCGTTCGTCCTGAAAGAGCTGCTGGACGGCCGTAAGCCCGACCTGACGGGCCAGGTGAAGTTCGGATAGGAGTTTCAAATCATGGCGCAAAATATCATCATTCCGCACGTCTCCCGGATCGAGGGCCATGCCAAGATTGCAATCCATCTGAATGACGCGGGCGAGGTGGATTCCGCTCAACTGCACGTGACGCAAGTGCGGGGCTTCGAGAAATTCACCGAAGGACGCCCGTACTATGAGATGCCGTCGATCACGGCGCGCATCTGCGGCATCTGCCCGGTGAGCCACCTGCTGGCCAGTTCGAAGGCCTGCGATGCCATCATGGCCGTGCGCATCCCGCCGGCAGCAAAACTGCTCCGCGAGTTGCTGCACTGCGCGCAGTTCGTTCAGTCGCACGCGCTGAGTTTCTTTCACCTTTCGGCACCCGACTTGCTGTTGGGCATGGACAGCGATCCCGCGGAGCGCAACATCCTGGGCGTGCTGGAGCAGCACCCCGAGCTAGCTCGAGACGGCATCGCGCTGCGGAAGTTCGGGCAATTGGCCATCGAGCGACTGGCGGGCGAGCGGGTCCATCCTGCCTGGGTCGTCCCTGGCGGAGTGCACGCACCCCTGCGCAGCGACTTGCGCGACGCCATCCTGGGGGAACTGCCGATTGCGCGCTCCATCGTGCGCCGCACGCTGCAGATGTTCAAGGGCGTTCTGGACGGGTTCAAGGCGGAGATCGACAGCTTCGACAACGAGCCAACAGCCTACGCGGGGCTCGTCACGCGCGAGAATTCGATGCACTGGTACGACGGCGCAGTGGCCTTCATCGACGAGAACGGAGCTCCCCTGGCTCGCTTTGAAGACCCCGGCGAATACTCCAACTACATTGGCGAGGCGGCGGTTCCATTCTCGTATTTGAAAGCGCCCTACTTTATTCCGAGGGGCTACCCCGCGGGCATCTACCGCGTTGGGCCATTGGCGCGGCTGAACGTGGCGGAGACGTGCGGAACCCCGCTCGCTGACGCCGAACTGGCTGAGTACCGGCAGCGTGCGGGCCATCCGGCACAGAGCGCTTTCTACTTCCACTATGCACGCCTGATCGAGGCGCTGCGGGGCGTGGAACGTATGGAGATGCTGCTACAGCATCCTGACATCCTCTCCACGCACATTCGGGCGCGGGCCCAGGTGAATTGCCTGGAGGGCACCGGCATCATCGAAGCGCCACGCGGGTTGCTGATTCATCATTACCAGGTGAACGAGGCAGGTGCGATCGTCAAGGCAAATCTGATCGTCGCGACGGGCCACAACAACCTCGCCATGAACCATGCCGTCGAGCAAGTGGCGAAGCGCTTCGTCAAGGGCGCGAAGATCGAGGAGGGCATGTTGAACCGCGTGTCCGCCGTGGTGCGCGCCTTCGACCCATGCCTGAGTTGTTCGACGCACGCGCTGGGCCAGCCCGCTCTGCAGATCGACCTATTGTCGCCGCAAGGTGAATTGCTGGACCGGGTGGCTAACTAAGCACCTCGCTGCGTTGGCAGGAATGCGCAAGTAGGACAGACGATCGCTTGCGTCGTCTGTCAGCGAGCGCGCGCGGGACCGGCACCACTGCACTTTGGCTCCCACGGGGCAGGCCCCTATTGGGGTGGCCACCCGATTAGCCGTTTCTTTCAGCCGGCGCATGACAGACGACCCAAACTATCGTCTGTCCCACCGCTGAGCTGTGCTGTGGAGGCCAAAAGCAAAAGGGCGGCCCCTTGCGGGACCGCCCTTCGCGTTTGGTTGATTGTCGGTTCAGGCAGTTCTCAGAAGTAGAACTTGATAGCGGCCTGAACGATGCGGTGACCCTGCTTCTGGTCGGCAACGCCGAACAGGCTGTTCTGGTTCTGACCAGCCGAATTGAAGTTGAGAGTCAGGTTGCTGTTGTTCGGGAACGACCACAGCGGGTGGTTCAGGAAGTTGTACGCGTTGAAGCGCAACTGCAACTTCTTGGATTCACCCATCTGGAAGTTCTTGAACAAGCCGAGGTCGGCGTTGAAGAACGCGGGACCGTAGACCACTGGACCCGCAGTCGGGCCGTTCGCGCCGCGAGTCAGGCCGGGCATGGTGAAGCAAGATCCATTGACGAACTGGTTCTTGCCCAAGCCGGATCCCGGGTTGCAGGTAACGGTCGGGTTCAACTGCATGTTGGTGGTGCCGAGGATCGAGGTGTTGCTGATTCCGACTTTGTTGCTAGCCGCATAACCAGGGGCATACACGCCGCTGGGGAGCACCATGTTCCACTGGCCGTTGGCTTCGTTCGCCGTCAGGTTCGGGCCGCTCTGCCACTGCAGAATACCGGAGAGCTGCCACCCGTTGATGACCCCGCCCGCCATCTTATTCTTCGTGAAGTTGCCCATCTCAATCGAATACGCCGAATTGAAGACGTGCTTGCGGTTCTGGTTGGCGACGCCGTAGTTGTTGGCCATGTTGAACTGATCTCCCTGGCCGCTGTTGATAATGCCCATCGTCTTGCCAAACGTGTAGTTGGCGTTGATGTTGTAACGGCCCTTCGAACGCAGCCAGGTGGTCTGGAAGGCGTTGAAGTTCTGGTACAGGTTGTGGGCAACGATGTTCACGTCACCGTAGACCTTGTATTGGCGCAGAGCGTTCTGCTGGCCGCTGTCGGTCGGGTTGGCTACGCTGAACAGCGCACCATACGGGATTGTGTTGATGTTGGTGCCCTGGCTGGGGTTGGTGTTGATCAGGTCGCCGCTCTGGTTGCCGACGTAGGCGACTTCCAGCAAGCTCGACCAGGGCATCTTCTGCGCGATGGTGAAGCTGTAGCTGTCGGTGTAGGGCGTCTTGTTATCGGTCGGGTTGAGGCCCTGAATACCGATCGTTCCCTGCCCGCCCAGCGGGTTGATCGAGTCGAGCGCGGCCAACGTCGTGTTGCTGACGCTGGAAACGATCTCGCCACCGGTCACGCCGAGGCCCGTCGTGAACTGGCCCGTGTGATAGAAGAATCGGCCCCAGCCGCCGCGGAGGACGGTGTTGCCCTTACCAAAGATGTCGTAAGCCATGCCGAAGCGCGGCGAAACATACATGCCCTTGGTGGGGAATACACTATTGGGAATCGCTGAATTGACTGCATGCCAGGTGAACCCGTCATACGCGCCAGCCGAACCGGCCGGGTTGTACAAGCTCGGGCTGAACTGAGCGTAGCCCTTGCCCAGGTTGTCCTGCCAGGGTTGGAAGTGCGAACCGCGAACGCCCAGGTCCAGGGTCAACTTGCGGTTGACCTTCCAGGAATCCTGCACGAACACCTCGTAGGTGTTGTAGGTGATGTCGTTCAGGCGGTTCTTGTTCTGCTCGGAATCCGAGGCAACTCTGCCTGCCATCAAGTCACCGTAGACGCTGCCGGTCGTTGTGCCGCCCCAGTTGGCAAATGCCAGTTGCTGGTTCGTGTTGCCGCTATCCGGCTGGGCATTGCGGATGTATTCCCAGAATGCGCCGACCTTCAGCGTGTGCGTGCCCCAAACCTTGGTAACGCTGTCGCTGATGGTAGGCAGCCACTTGTCGGCATACAGGCCCTTGCTAGGACCGCCGAGTTCGAAGCCGCCGGGGTTCAGGATAGTGGCCAGCTCACCGCCCCATCCGGTGATGGACGGGATCTGAGTGACGCCATTGTGGAACATGCCCTGGTAGGGATAGCCGACCGTGGAACGTTCAACCTTCTTGGGATCCTTGAACACGTTCGGGAAGCCGATGAAGGTGTAGCCGAAAACGAACTCGTTCGTCATCGTCGGGCTGAAAACGTGGGTCAAAGAAGCGGTCCAGGAGTCCGACTGATTCTTGCCGAGAACCGGGGTCGGATACGGAACCTGGTTACCATTGCGCCACCACAGGCCGACCGGGAACTGCTGTGTTTCGCGCTGCATGTTGTAGCGCATATACAGCTTCGTGTTGTCGCTGATGTTGTAATCGACGCGCGACATCCACTGCAGCGAGTTCTGGTCGAAAATCGAATCGCTCAGGTAGTTCGCGCCGCCCGTGTTGGAGTCGAGGGTCCGGGTCGGTCCCGGAATCAGCTTGGCCATTGCCACGCCGCCCGGATCGAGCTGCGCAGCCGGGATGATCGCGTTGGGAAACGTGGTGGAGTTCAGCGTCTGTGCGGGACCGCCGCTGGTGGTGTGGTTGCCGAGCTTGGCGAGTTCGGCCGGCGTGAAATTGCCGCCGATCATGCCGGGGGTCGGAACCGTCACCTGCAACAGGCCGGTGTCCAGTGTCTGGAAGAAGTACTCAAACCCGGTGAAGAAGAACAGCTTGTCCTTGTTCTTATTCAGATTCGTACCCGGGATGACTACCGGGCCGCTCAGCGTGCCGCCGGGGAAATAGTACTTGCTCTGCGGAATCGCCTGGCCGACCGAATTGTTCAATGCGTCGTTCGCGTTCATCGTGTAGTTGCGGGCATAGAAGTACCCGGAACCGTGGAAGTCGCGACCGCCGGACTTAGCTACCGAACTGATAACCGCGGGGCCCTTCTGGCTGTCCGCGCCGTAGTTCGACATCAAAACCTTGAATTCAGAGATCATTTCCGAGTTCGGGTTCACGGGCGTTGCGCAATTGCAGCCCGGGTCGGATACGTGCGCGCCGTCAGCGGTGATGTCCAGCGTATTGCCGGGCAGGCCGTTGTAGGAGAATGCGTTGTTCAACGGGCTCTGGCTGCCGCCGTCGCCGTTGCCGTTGATACCAATAACTTCGCCGCTGAACGATGCTTTGTTCTGCGTGCCGTTATTAATGCTGAAACCCGGCATGATCTTCAGGAATTCGGCTGCGTTGCTGCCGACGATGATGTAGTTGTTCAACTCTTTCGTCGTCAGGGTAGCCGACTTCTCACCGGAATCGACCGGTACCAGTTGGTCCAATTGGCCAGTGACCTCTACGGTCTCCGACGTGGAGCCAACCGTCATAGTGACGTTGACGTTTCTCTTTTCCGAACCGCCCAACTGGATGCCCGACGCCTTGTAGGTCAGGAAGCCCTTGGCCGTAACGGTGAGTTCGTACGTATAGTCACCAACCGGTATGGAGGAGAAATTAAAAAAGCCCTCGTGGTTGGCAATGGTTTCACGCTCGGAGCCGGAAGCTTCGTTGCGTAGTTTCACTTGCGCATTCGGTATAACCGCCTGCGAAGGATCGGACACGATGCCCGTCAGAGTGGCATAAATCGACTGTGCTGGCAGGCTCACTGCCATAACGGCCAAAATCGCGAATCCGACGAAGAGTCTGGTCCATGTTTTCATAACTTGTTTGTGACCCCTTCTCAATCTTGGAGTGACCTCGACTCAGGGAGGACAGACCTACGTCCCCCCGTAAGAGAACGCTAGCGAGACTATATCGTAACCATGACCGAAAAACAACAGCTTTTTGGGCCTCTTTTTGAACCGTTCATAACTCCCGTATCTAACTGTAAATAAAGAACTTACACGCACTTGCAGAATTCCAAAATTCATAGTTCATCTACTGAATTCGGGATCGCCGGAGTAGGCGCTGAAAGGGGCGATTTCCGGATTTGAAAGTCTCTTTCGAAGACGGAGGATGGCTTTGGGTGTGCGCCAGGGTAGTTACGAGGGTGGATTCGATTCTCCAAAAACCACCCCGCACTAAGACCAACTTTCGGTGGCCTGACGGCAGGGAAGCGTTTGTGGGCCGTCCTATGGGTGCGGAGCCGCCAAGCGCCGCTAGCGGCTGCCGCCCGGCGCCGGTTCGCGAACCGGCGTGTGCGCCTGGTAATGCGCCAACCGGGCGCTGATCGAGCCGGATAGCCCGCTGTCGCTGCGCGCCAGCTCGAGCGCCGCGCGCGCTGTCCGGACCGCGTCGTCGAACCGGCCGGCCTCGGCATACGCGGCGGCCAGCGTATCTAGAATCACCGGGTCCCGCTGGCTGGTGAGTTTCACGGCCTGCTCCGCCAAAGCGACCGCTCGCGCACCATCGCGCAAGGCGGCGTCGGGGCCGGTCGCCAGCACCCGCGCGCTACGGTTCAACGCCGGTACAAACTCGGGCACAAGCCGCAAGGCCTCGCCCCACTGCGCGAGGGCCTCGCGCACGGCGCCACGCGTGTCGAACAGCGCGCTACCGAGGTTGTAGTGGGCGCTGGGATCTTCCGGTTTCAGCTCAACGGCCCTTTGCAGGTGGCCGATGGCTTCCTCGCCGTGCCCGGTCGAAAGTTGCGCAATGGCCAGGCTCATCTGCACGTCGGCGGCGTCGGGATTGGCCTTGAGCACGAGTTCAAGATGCGGGATGGCGTCCTGACCACGCCCCCTCGCACTGAGAATGCGACCGATGTAGTAGTGCAGTTCGATTGAGTCGGGCATGGCGGCGAGCGCTTTCTCGAAATGCGGCAGCGCCTCGTCGATGCGCCCTTTGCCGGCCAGCGCGCGGCCCAGCGCACGATTAGCCTCGGCCGATTCGAAACCGCCCGAGAGCGCCTTCTCCAGATGCGGGATGGCTTCGTCGTAGCGGCCCCGGCCGGACAGAATCAGCCCGATGTTCACGTGCAGTTCAAGCGAATTCGGATCGGACTCGAGGGCCTTTTCGAAGTACGGGATGGCCGCCTCGGACCGGCCCGCACGCACCAGCGCCACTGCGATGTTGTTCTGGGTGTCGGCGTCTTTCGGGTCGAGTTGCAGCGCCTGTTCGAAGTGCGGAATCGCCTCCTGAATGCTGCCTTTTTCGACCAGCAGGCTCCCCAGCGCGCCCTGGGCCTTGGCGTCCATCGGGTTCAACTCAAGCGCCTTTTGCAAGTGCTCGAAGGCCTCGTCGGGGTGCTTTGTACGAGCCAGCGCCACGCCCAGGCTGCTTTGCGTCCGTGCGTCGAAGGGCTTTAGCGCCAAGGCTTTACGGAGTGGGTCGAGGGCTTCTTCGTAGCGCCCGGCGCTGGCCAGAGCGACCCCGAGGTTGTAAAGTGCCTTGGGCTCGTCCGGACTCATCGCCAACGCGTTCTTCCATTCGGCGATGGCCGTGTCGAGTTCGCCTTTGCCCTGATGCCCTACCGCGACGTTGAACAGCCGGTAAAACTCGGTGGCCGGCGCGCTCATCGTCTCGATGAAGTCCGGCGCGATGTTCACAAACTCAGGTATGTTCACCGCGCGATTCGACGCGGTAGCGTCTTCCACCAGAATCGCGGGGCTGTCCACGCCGTTCTCGTCGATGTGCGTCATGAATAGCTGCGTGAACGGTGAACGCCCCTTGGACGAAAAGGCCAGCCAACGCCCGTTGGGCGAGAAGGTGTGCCAGGAGTTCATCGGCGACATGTTGCAGTTCATGCGGCGAGCCGTGCCACCTTCGAACGGCACGATGTACAACTCGCTGTCGGGCCGCATCAGCAGACCGTTCTTGTTCTTGACGAACACGATCCACTTGCCGTCAGGCGAGACCTTCGGGAAGTTGTTACTCATCCCGTTGTCGCTCGCGCCATGCAGAGGCTCTGCCTTTCCACCCTTCCCGTCGTTGAACGGAATCCGGTATAGGTCGTATTGGATCTGCGTCTCGTCGGGCGAGTTGGCGTACTCAGGCTCCTTGTCCCGCGGCGGATAAGGATCGCGGGCTTTGGCCCGGGAAAACACCAGATATTTGCCGTCCGGACTCCAGAATGCGCTGGTCTGCACCATGTCCGGGTCGTCCGCGCCCGGCAATTGCTGCAGCTTACGCGTCTCGCGGCTGTACCAGGAGAGAATGCCGCGGGTCGGGTAAAACACCTGACCGAAGCCGTAGTCCTTGTAGAAGCCGTTGAAGAGCCGCTCGTCCATGCTCTTCATGTGCGCGTCGGGGTGCTCGGTGGACGTGATCAGGAACTGCCCGTCGGGTGAGATCTGGCTCATGAACCCGAAGCGTTTTTTCGCCGGATCGTCGGAGAACGAGTTCCAGCGGATGACATAATCGTTCCGGATTGCGGTCTCTTTCTTCACCGGCACCAGGGCGTACAGGCCCTTGTCGTTCTGCGGCCCGTCCACATCGATGCCCAGCCACTTGCCGTCGCGCGAGAAGGAGTGGCAGTTGGCGCAGGTCGGCAGGCCTTCCATCATCACCCGGCTGCGCCCGGTCGAGAGGTCCATCAGCCGCCACGCGATCAGCGGTACCGCTTCCACCGGCAGCGGGTTGATCACTCCGCGCTCCCCTACCGAGACCGGAATCAACGGGACGTCGCGGTAGAAGACCGGCGCACCGACCGGATCGCTGGAAATCTGCAGGCTGATCTCCCCGCTGGAGACCGGCTTCCGGGCCTTTTCATCCTCGTAGCCGTGAAAACGGACGGCAAACGGCCGCCTGACACCGTGTTTCTTGACCAGATCCCACGTCGCAGCATCCGGCCTGAAAGCGTGTCCGGACTCCTGCTCGGGCCTGAGCTTGGGGGTCACGGCCCCGGCCTTGGCGCAGCGCTCGTCAATCGGGCCGAGCTGCCGCCGCTCGCCCGGCGACGTGACACGAAGCGGTCTGCTGCCGTCGCCAAACGCAAACTCGATCACCCAGGATTTGGCACGCGGCTCCGCGTCGCGCCATTCCAGCGTCGGAGCGACAAAGTCGGGGGGAAACACGGAGCCGTCTTTTGGGTAATCCACCGTCACAGTGGTGGCCGGGACGGTGCGGTCCGCCGCTCTCATCGGTATAGGCCAGCCCATGCCAATGAGGACACAACCGCCGATCAGGGCACCCGTCATTCCGCGCATCGTATTCCTAAATCCGGCCATGAGGCCAGGGTGGGGATCTTAGAACGAATCCTAAGAGCCACCCTCGACTGGGGCTTGCTCAGGCCGTCACACCTATGTATTCTACCGGACGCGGCCACACCCTCAGCCCGAGATGAGGCCGGCCCGCGTCCGATCCCGGTATCATAAGAGCTGAATTGACACTTTGGTTGGGAAAGGACTGCGGAGAGTCGTGCAGCGCGAAAAAGCCGCCATTCACGCGCTAGGCGCTCTGATTCTGGCAGGCGCTCTTTGCGCGTGGCTACGGCCCGCCGCCGCCCACCAGCAAGCCGCGGCCAGCACTGCTTTGAGGCCGGACAGCGGAGTCACAATAGACTATCCCGAGCCGGGCGCGATCTTCCCGCCTGAGTTTCCTCCACCGCAATTCGAGTGGCGCGACGAGGTCCCTACGGCGAGCGAATGGCGCATCGAAATCAGATTCGCCGACGGTGCCGAGCCGCTTCGGTTCCGCTCCAAGGGCGAGAAGATGCAGATCGGCGAGATCGACCCGGAGTGTGTTGCGGACACCAATAAGCCTCCCGAACTGACGCCGAAGCAGGCCACGGGCCACACCTGGCGTCCCGACCCGGCGGCCTGGGAGACGATCAAGCGCCACTCGGTCGCGGGACCCGCGGGCATCGCCATCGAGGGCTACGCGCCTTCCGAGCCCGGCCATATGCTTTCGCTCGGCCGGAGCACCATCCGCACTTCCAAGGACCCGGTCGGCGCGCCCGTCTTCTACCGGGACGTCCCGCTGATCCCGTTTGAAGGCACGCGCGGCGTGATCAATCCCCTGCCCGTCTATGCCGTCCCGCTGATTCAGTGGAAGTTGCGCGACCTGGGCCAGACCTCCAGCCGGCTGATGCTCTCGAAGATGGACACCTGCGCCAACTGCCACTCTTTCTCCCGCGACGGCTCGACGCTCGGCATCGACGTGGACGGCCCGATGAACGACAAGGGGCTCTATGCTCTGGTACCCGTGCGGCGCGAGACAGTCATCAACGAGCCGGACATCATCAAATGGAATGCCCGCGGCGAGGTGGCAAACAAACGCTTCGGGTTTATGAGCCAGGTTTCGCCCGACGGCCAATACGTGGTCACGTCGATGGAGGGCCGGGACGCCCTGGGCCGCCCCATCGCGGACAGGCTCTACAACGCCGGGTACAAGAACTTCGGGTTCGGGCAGGTCTTCTACCCCACGCGCGGCATCCTGGGTTGGTACAGCAAAGCGACTGGCAAACTGCAGCCGTTGCCGGGCGCCGACGACCCACGCTACGTGCAGGCGAGTGCAACCTGGAGCCCCGACGGCAGGTACCTGGTGTTCCTGCGGGCCGAGGCCCGCGAGCCCTACCCAGCCGGTCGCAAGCCGGCGGAGTTTGCGAACGATCCCAACGAGACGCCTATCCAATACGATCTGTACCGGATTCCCTTCAACGACGGCAAAGGCGGACGCGCCGAGCCCATCGCCGGCGCCTCACAGAACGGCAAGAGCAACAGCTTTGCGAAGGTCTCGCCAGACGGCAAATGGATCGTCTTCGTGCAGGCCCGCAACGGACTGCTGATGCGCCCCGACAGCGAACTCTACATCATCCCGGCAGAGGGCGGCACCGCCCGCCGCCTCCGGTGCAACGCCGCGCCGATGAACTCCTGGCACAGTTGGTCCCCGAATGGGCGGTGGCTGGTGTTCTCCTCCAAACGGCGCTCGCCGTACACGCAGATGTACCTCACGCACATCGACGAGGAGGGCAACGACAGTCCGGCGCTGCTGATCGAAAACACGACCGCCGCCAATCGAGCGGTGAACATCCCCGAATTCGTTAAAGTCGCTCCGGGCCAATTCATGAGCCTGGAAGTGCCCGCCGCCCGGTTCTACGGGACCGTCGACCGCGCGACGGCACTGGCATCCAAGGGTCAGATCCCGGACGCCATCGACGAGTGGCGCAAGGCGCTGGCGATGAACCCGACCGACGATCACGCCAATCACAGCCTTGGAGCGCTGCTGATGCAAACAGGGCGGCTGGCCGAGGCGCAACCCCTGTTCGCGCAGGCCCTGCGCACCAACCCCGACTATCCCAATGCCAACGCCGACCTGGGCGTCGTGTTGGCCGCGTCCGGCCATATGGACGAGGCGATCCCACACTTCGAGAAAGAACTCGTCCTTACCCCAGGCTCGGCCTACGCCCACAGCAACTATGCCCGCGCATTGGCGCAATTCGGGCATCTCGACGAGGCGATCTCACACTTCCGCAAGGCCGCCGAAGCCGAGCCCAACGACGCAGCGGTGCACACAAACCTCGGCCGGGCGCTTGCCATGCAGCACGATCTGCCGGCCGCGATCGCCGAGTTCAGGCTGGCGGTGCAGGTCAACCCCGACTTTCCGACCGCGCACCAGTATCTGGGCGACGCGTTGTACTTTGGGCAGGGTAATACCGGTGACGCTGTGGTGCAGTGGCGCGAGGTGCTGCGCCTGGACCGGGATAGCCTGACGGTGTTGACCGAGTCTGCGTGGGCGCTTGCAACCGATCCCGATCCGGCGCAGCGCAACGGCAAACTGGCGGTGGAGTACGCCGAGCGCGCGTCACGCCTGCGTGGCGGACGCGCTCCAGCCGTTATGGATGCGCTTGCCGCCGCGTATGCGGAGACTGGCCGCTTCCCGGAGGCCGTCCAGGCCGCGCGCACCGGACTTGACTTGGCGTTGCAACAGAACAACGCCGCGATGGCAGGTGCGATGCGTTCGAAGATCGTCGAGTACGAGGCCGGACACCCGCTGAGGGCGCCCCGGCCCAGCCTCTGATAGCGCTTGCAGCCAGGTAGCGAACACCGCGCCCGCGAGGGTAAGATCGGGGCTGGCGTGATTATGCGTGCTCTCATTCGCTTACTGATCGGGTTGGCACTGCTGAATCTGGCGAGCGCGGCCGCGCAGACTGCGGCTGCTCCCAAGCGGGCAACTAAGCCGGCACCCGCAACCGTGCCCGATCCGGCCGCCGCTGTTTTGAAACAGGCCAACGACTTGCGCCAACACGAGCGCCTGGCGGAGGCACTCGTCCTGTTCCGCAAAGCTGCCCAGCTCAACCCGAAGTCAGTAGACGCATGGTGGGCGATCGGCACCATCACCTACGACCAGGACCAGTTCGCCGAGTGCGCCGACGCGTTTCGCCGCTTGAACCTGCTGAAACCGGGCGAAGCACCCGGCTGGACCATGGCTGGGTTATGCGAGTACCGCACGCGTTCCTATGAAGACGCTTACCGCAGCCTGCTGCACTCGGACCGTCTCGGATTCCAGGGTGCGCCTGAACTCGCCCAGGCCGGGCGCTTTCACCTGGCTCTGCTGCACGCGCACTTCTCCAGTTTCGAGCGCGCCCTGGTGATGCTTACCCTGCTGGCGCGTTCGGCGCCGATCACGCCTGAGTTTGCCGCCGCAGCCGGCATTGCCGGACTGCGCAAGACCTGGCTGCTGCACGAGGTGCCCGAGAGTGAGCGGCAACTGGTGATGGCCTTCGGCGAGGCACTGATCGCAGCCTTCGCCCAGGAACCCAAGAGTGCGATTGCGAAGTTCGATGCTGCCTTAGCGGCCTACCCCGAGAATCCCGACATCCACTACCGTCTGGGCGCGTACCTGATGAAGCAGGGCCTGTCCGATCGGGGCCAGACCGAGATGAAGCGCGCCTTGGAACTCGACCAGGACCACATCCCCGCGCTGGTGTCACTGAGTGAGACTGCGCGGGTCAATGGTGAGCTTCAAACGGCAGTCGATTTCGGTACGCGCGCATTGAAACTGGCGCCAGGAAACTTCGCGGCACACCTTATCGTCGGTCGAGCCTACCTCAGCCAGGAACGTACGGCCGAGGCGATCGCGGAACTTGAGACCGCCGTCAAGCTTGCACCGGACAGCCCCGATGCCCACTACAGCCTCAGCCTGGCGTACGCAGCCGCACGGCGAACCAAGGACTCCGCCCGGGAGCGGATTGAGTTCGATCGGCTCAAAAACTGATAAACTCCCAGTGGGGAATAGTCGGGGTCTTAGCGGTCGTAGTGCGTTCCGCTTCTGCCCGCGGCCCCAACCTTCACCCCACCGCCTGATCTGTCCGCTCTATAAGAGAACAGCCATGAAATCTTCCATACTCCTATCTGCGGTGCTAGGTATCACTGCGTCTGTCGCGCTTTCTTACGCCGCGCCCCAAGCTGCCGCGCCCGCTGCCCAGACGCCAACTATCAAATCCGGGACCGAAGAAGTACTGCTCGACGTCGTGATTCGCGACAAGAAGGGCAAGCCGGTCAATGACATCAAGCCCGACGACCTGACCGTGGTGGACAACGGCGCCAAGCAGACCGTCACTAGTTTCCGCCTGGTGCAGGGCAAGGAAGCCATCAGCCACACCGGTGCCACGACGACTCTCGACCCGCTGCGGCAGGTGCGCCTGGTCACACTTTGCTTTGCCGCGTTAGGCGAGCCCAACGAGCGCCTAACAGCCAAGAAGGCGGCCATCGACCTCGTCAAGGGCGATCAGGGTACAAACGTCTATTACTCGGTGGTGATGATCAATGGACGCCTGCTCGTGCTCCAGCAGTTCACTAGCGATAAAGACGCTCTGGTAAAGGCGATCGAACGTGCCACGACGGGCGGCGCCCCATCGCAATACCTCGCCGAGTCCGACAGGATCAAGGCGGACCTGCGCCGCTACCTCGGCAATCCCTCCGGCCAGGGTCTAGGGACCGATGCGGCCAGTGCAACCAACTCGGCAGGTGCTGCCGGTGCCGCCAACGCGGGGCCTGCAGGCGGCGGGGGGTCATTTGTCCAAGCCAAGCTCACCAATATCATGCTCGACATGCTGCGCTTTGACGCCGCCTACCAGGGCGACGGCACGCGTATGGAGCTTGAATCGATGAAATCGCTGGTCGCCGGCCTGGCCGGTCTGCCGGGTCGCAAAACGATCCTGTATTTCACCTGGGGCATGTACATGCCGACCAACCTCGACGAGATGTTCAAGAACCTGAAGAGCGCAGCCAATCGGGCCAACGTCACGTTCTACGGCTTGATGGCACAAGGCGTCAGGACATGGAGCGCTAGCGGTGGCGCGACCGAACAACTCAACAACGCGACCAACAGTGTGAAAAACGCCGTGACGGCCGACGACGGACGGGTCAGCACGGATCAGATCCGCGCCGCCGATACAGCCGAATCTGCCGGGCGCAACAACACCGATCTCCCGCTGCGCGAGCTGTCCGAGGACACGGGTGGATTCCTGGTCGGCGACAGCAACGACCTGAAGGTGCCCCTGCGGCGCATCAACGAAGAAGTCGCCAGCTACTACGAACTCTCGTACAACCCGGGGATCACCAATTACGACGGCAGCTTCCGCAAGGTAAAGGTTGACGCAGATCGTAAAGACCTGGTCGTCCACACGCGCAACGGCTATTTCGCTTTGCCGCCTGATCTCCGCGGCGAGGGCGTACAGACATTCGAACTGCCGCTGTTCAAGGCCATCTCCGACGGGCTCGCCTCCAAGGACGTCGAGTATCGCGCCGCCGGCATCCTGCTGCAGCCCCGCGCCGAGGGCACGGACACGCAAGTGTTCGTGGAGTTGCCGCTGCGCACCCTGAGCCCCAAGACCGATCCGGCCAAGAACACTCAGAGCGTCCACTTCGCGATGGCTGCGCTGGTTAAGGACGGCAAGGGCGAAGTGGTACAAAAGCTTACCCGGGACCGATCCCTGACGGTGACCGCCGAGCAGTTGAAAGCGGGCAACTTCACCGAGAGATTCTCGGCCAGTATTCCTGCTGGCAAGTACTCGCTCGAGACTGCTGTGATGGACCGCGAGAGCGGCAAGATCGGGGCCCAACGCTCGGAGTTGATCATCAGGGAGAAGAAGGGCGTCGCCGTCAGTTCGATTACTCCGGTCAAGCTCTACAACCCGAACGCCAAGCCGGAGCCTGGCGAGCCGTTCCAATACCAGAACGGCACGATCAGCCCGACACTGCTCAACACGCTGACCGTGGCCAACGCCGATGCCACGCTGCCGCTGTTCTTCACCGTCTACCCGGACGCCTCCATCTCCGCCAAGCCGACGATGGAAATCGAGTTCCTGCAGGACGGCAAGCCGCTCGGCAAGCTACCCCTGCCGCTGGCCGATGCCGACGCGCAAGGACGCATCCAGACGGTCTTTTCCGTTCCCGCGGGCAGGTTCCCCGAAGGGACTTTCGTGATTCACGCGATCGCGACACAGGGCGGCACGACGGCGGACACGCGGACCGAGATCACCATCAAAAAGCAGTAGCTATGCTGCTGCGAGAGCAAGCCTGAGCTTAGGTCTCGGCCCGACAGGGCACGCACAAGAGGGGGACGGCACTGGCCGCTTCCCCTCTTATGCTTTTAGAGGTAACGCAGAGCCCCGCAGGCTCGCCTGGACTGGAAGGGGTAGCTATGCGCTGGATCGTCTCGCTCGCTCTGATCGCAGTCTGTGCCACGCCGCTCGCGGCGCAAGATGTGGTGCTCCACTCGGGCACCAGCGAGATCCTGGTGGACGTCGTCGTGCACGACAAGCACGGCCGCCCGGTGCATGGCCTGCTTCAATCCGACTTCCAGGTTTTCGAGGATCAGGCCACACAGACCGTCACGTCGTGGCGCGAAATGCGCGGCGGCGTCAGCCCGGGTCAAGCCGAGCCGGCGTCCGGCGAGATCTTCGTGCAGGCCAACAAGAGCGAGAGCGAAAATTCGTCCGTGCATCTGTCCCGCCAGGTGCGATTGGTCTCGCTGGTCTTCGACAAATTGGGCGACGACGCCCGCAAACTGGCGCGCACAGGCGCGCTGGACTTTCTGAAGCGCGACGCCGGCCCCAATGCCTACTATGCAGTATTCTATGTGGACCGCTATTTCAAGGTCATCCAGACTTACACCAACGACATGGATCTGCTGCGCGCCGCGGTAGCAAGGGCCACTGGCGGGACGCGCAGTGCACCGAATTCCGAAGAGGGCGGTCTGGAACGGATTGCCCAACAGACCGCCGGCGCGGTCGGCACGGCGGAGTCGCTTGGGAGCGGCGCGCAGGGCGGGCCCACGGTGAACGGCGGAGCGCTAGCCGATGAGCAGGCCAGCACATTCACGGACAACATGATCCAACTGTCGGATCAGTTGAACCGGACGGACCTCGGGCAGGTCTCGATCTTCTCGCTATGGGCTATTGTCAAGCAACTGGAGCGTATGCCGGGCCGCAAGTCGATGCTCTATTTCTCTGAAGGCTACACGATGCCCAATGGCCTGTGGATGCAGTTCGCCTCGCTGATTTCGGCCGCCAACCGCGCCAACGTCACCGTGTACGCAATCGACGCTCGCGGGCTGAACTCCTCCAGCGACACGAATCTGGCGCAGCAGGTGCTCTCGAAGGGTCTGGCGATGAGCAGTCACATGACTCGAGCCCGCGGTGGGGGAAGCGCCGTGGGCGACTTCCGCGCCGGCGACTACGAGCTTGATTCGCTGCGGGCCAACGGCCAGATGGTGCTGCGCGAGATCGCCGAGTCCACAGGGGGTGAGTTGATCGCGAACGTCAATGACATCCGCCCGCAATTGCAGCACCTGAGCGAGGACTTCAACTCGTGGTACGAACTGACGTACAAGACCACCAACCCGGACTACGACGGCCGCTTCCGCGCCATCGGAGTGAAGCTCGCCGGCCACCCCGACTATAAACTGCAGGCACGTTCAGGCTATTTCGCCTTGCCCCCGATGGAAGGGCAATTCGTGTTCCCTTACGAAGTCCCACTGCTCCGCGCCCTTTCCCAGCAGCCACTGCCGCGGAACCTCGAATTCAGCGCGGGAGTCATCCCGTTCCGCCACCTCTCGAACGGCATGTTGCAGTCTTCGCTAGTCTTCGATCTTCCCTTGAAGCCCGTCGAGTTCGCGCGAGACGAAAAGTCAGGCAAGTACATCACGCACATTTCGGTATTGTCGTTGATCAAGGACGAGCACGGCGGTGTCGTCGCCAAGCTATCGCGCGATGTCTCTTTGGGCGAGGCGAAGGAGCAATTGAACGATTTTAGGCAGGGACGCTTCATCGTGACGCTGCCGGTGGATCTGGCTCCTGGGCGCTACACCGTGGAGAGCGTCGCGGCTGACCAGAGCGGCGGCCGCCTGGGAGCGCGGCGATCCAGTTTCTTCGCCCAAGCGCACCGCACAGGACCAGAGATGAGCGGCTTGTCGCTGCTTCGACGCGTGGAGGATTCGGCCAACGAACCAGACGTGCGGGACCCGCTTCAGATCGCAGCCGGGCGGGTTGTCCCAACCCTCTCGTCCCGCGTTCCATTGGGCAAGAACACGCTGCTTTCAGTGTTCTTTAAGCTCTATCCTGACGCTAGTCTGGAGGCGCAGCCGCGCCTTGTCGTCGATCTGATGCGCGAAGGCAAGGTCGTCTCCCGCTCGAGGCCGGACTTGCCAGCCTCCAAAGACGGCGAGATCCCGTACCTCGCCAACCTCCCCGTAGGGACGCTTCAGCCGGGCCAATACGAGTTCCGGGCGACCCTGCTGCAGGGAGCCTCAGCCGCTCAGAAGACAATTGCCGTCACGCTGGAATAGCGTGCTAGCCTGCCACTCATGGGCAAGACGGTGGTTGAGCGCGAGCACCTGCGCGCATGGTGGGCGCACAAACAAGGGTTGCTGGAACCGCTGGGCGCTTCGGCACCGGCCGCTGAGTTGGCTCGCGCGGGTTGGGCGCGCTCAGTCGGCGGGGTCGGTCCGTACCTGACGCTCTTCGCCCGCGGCGGCCATTCCCGCGAGGCGGTCGATGCGGCCCTGGCTTCCCGTGAAATCCACGAATTACCCTCGGCGAGAGCCTGCACTTACGTTGTGCCCGCTTCGGATTATGCGCTCGCGCTGACAGTCGCCGCTGCGGCCGACAAAGGCGCGGAGATGAAAGTCGCCAGGAAGCTCGGGGTGACGGAAAAAGAAGCCGATGCGCTGTGTGCGGCGGTGCTACAGGCGTTGAAGAACGGGCCAGCGGATCCCGACGCAATCCGGGAGGCAGTCGGGTCAAGGGCTCGCAGTCTCGGCCCAGAGGGCCAGAAGAAGGGCATCTCCTCGACCCTGCCGCTGGCGCTGGGACGGCTCCAACTGACGGGCGATATTCGGCGCGTCCCCACGAACGGTCGCCTCGATCAGCAGCGCTACCGCTACACGCTCTGGGAGCCCAACCCGCTGAAAGGCTCCAAACTGAGCGCAGATGAGGCACATGCTGCCCTAGCCCGGCTCTACTTTCAGTGGATTGGGCCCGCGTCGCTGGCCGAATTTCAATGGTTTTCGGGCCTTGGCGCCACGGCAGCCAAAGAGGCGCTGTCCCGGCTAGCCCTCATTCCCGTGGAGGAGGGCTCGGATCGCCTGATTCTGCCGCAGGATCTCGATGCGTTCCACGCCTTCCAGGCGCCGAAGAACCCCGTTTACCGGCTCACGTCCGGGCTCGATTCCCTCGTTCTGCTCCGCCGCGACCATCGCAGCCTCGCCGCAGCCTCCGACCTCGATAGCCTGCCGCTGCTTACCAAAGAGGGGACGGCGGGAGGCGCGCTGGCCGACCTGCCATGCCACGCGATCTTCGACCGGGGGCAACTGGTCGGTCTGTGGGAGTACGACCAGCCATCTGAATCGATTGCATGGATCAGCTTCATCCAACGGAATAGCGATCTGGATTCCGCCGTTAGGATTACGGAAGAATATGTCCGTGTTCAACTTGGCGACGCGCGGTCTTTCAGCCTGGATAGTCCGAAGAGCCGCCAGCCGAGAATCGAAGCCCTCCGCCGAGCCGCGGGGTAACAGTTTCGTCGAATTACAAGCACTCCTGATAAAATGAAGGATTGTCAGTGCCGGTGCGCCTGGAGAACCCGTCAGGGAAAAAATGAAAACTCTATTTCTGAATCCGCCTTCGTTTGAGGGTTTTGACGGTGGCGCGGGTTCGCGCTGGCCCGCTACCCGCGAAATCGAGTCCTATTGGTATCCGGTATGGCTTTGCTATCCGGCTGGTTTGCTGCCCGATTCCAAGGTCCTGGACGCCCCCTCCCATAAAGTTACGATTCCGCAAACTGTTGAAATGGCGAAGGATTTCGAGCTGGTCGTGTTGTTCACTTCCACGCCCGGCTTCCACGTAGACGTGCGCATGGCGCAGATGATGAAGGACGCGAACCCCAAGCTCAAAGTCTGCTTCGTGGGCCCGCCCGTCACCATCGAACCCGAGACCGTCCTGGGCCACAGCGCGATCGATTTCATTATCCGGCGCGAGTTCGACTACCAGATCGTCGCCTACGCCAAGGGTGAGAAGACGCTCGACGAGTTGCCCGGCGTCAGCTACCGGCGTCCGGACGGGACCTTCGTCCACAACCCGGAGGGCGGCTATATCGAGCAACTCGACGAATTGCCGTGGGTCACCAAGACCTACAAGCGCGACCTGGATTTCCGCCGGTACAACGTTCCCTTCCTGAAGCACCCGTACATCGCTCTGTACACCTCGCGCGGGTGTCCGGCGATGTGCACATTTTGTCTTTGGCCGCAGACCCATTCGGGGCATCGCTGGCGTCTGCGCTCTGCCGACGACGTGGTGGCGGAATGCAAGTACGCCATCGAGAACTTCCCGGGCCTGCAAGAGATTTTCTTCGACGACGACACCTTCAACTACAAGCGGGAACGGACCATCGAGTTGTGCAAGAAACTCGAGAAGTTGAACTTCACGTTCTCCTGCACCTCGCGGGTGACCACTGACGAAGACACGCTGAAGGCCATGAAGGCCGCCGGCTTCCGGCTGTTGATCGTGGGCTTCGAATCGGGCGACCAGCAGGTTTTGAAGAACATCAAGAAGGGCGCCACGGTTGACATGGCACGCCGCTTTGCGAAGAACGCCCACAAACTCGGACTCACCATCCACGGCGACTTCATCATCGGACTGCCCGGCGAGACCCGCGAGTCCGTCCGCAAGACGATCGACTTTGCGAAGGAACTCGACTGTGAGACGATCCAGGTTTCGCTGGCCGCGCCTTATCCCGGCACCGAGTTTTACGACTACGCAAAGAAGAACAACCTCATACAGATCGACGTTTCGATGACCGACGACGTCGGCCACCAACTGCCAAATCTGATCTACCCGGGTTTGGATCGTTCCGAACTCGTTAACTGGGTCGAGCGTTTTTACGACGAGTATTATTTCCGCCCGAAAGCGATTTGGCGGATCGTGCGCAAGTCCATCTTCAACAACGCCGAGCGTAAACGCCTCTATAAAGAAGCCCGCGAGTACCTGGCACTGCGCAGCAAACGCCAGAAGTTCGTTGCCGACGAACGCCGCCACTCCGCCTCCGCGCCCGCGGCCAGCGGCGACTGATGCGTCTCCGTGTCTGGCTTCTGACCTTTGTCGTGGTGGTGGCAAACGTCGGAGGCAATGCAATCCTCGGCTATGCTATGAAGCAAGCGCCCGTCGAAGCGGGCGTAATCGGATCGATTCTCCAACCCCTGGCCATGGTGGGCATCGCAGTGCTCATCGCCTGGATGCTGCTCCGGATGCGCCTGCTGGGCCTGGCCGATCTGAGCTTTGTCGTCCCGGTCACTGCCGTAGGCTACGTCTTGAGCGCGCTTGCGGGGGTGTTCTGGTTGCACGAGAGCGTTCCCCTGCGCGGCTGGATCGGAACCGTGATCATCATGGCTGGGGCAACGCTCACCGGCCTTACCGAACATAACCCCGATTCGGAGAACCGGCCCGTGGAAGTGCTCGCGCACTCCGGCGAGGACCGGCCGCGATGAAGTGGTTATACCTGGCCGGCATAGTCGGAGGGACGGTCTGCTCGGATCTACTGCAAAGTCACGGGATGCGCCAGGGCAACGGCCGCGCCTGGAAACTTCCGCTAGCCGTAGGTTTCATGGCAGTTTCGTTCTTTTCCTTCACCCAACTGCTTCGCATCGCGCCCCTGAGTTTTGCGGTCCCGGCCAGCGCGGCCAGTATCGCGTTCGATACTGTTCTGGCCGGCTTCATCCTAAAAGAGAGGATCGAGTTTCGCCGCTGGGCTGGTGCTATCCTTGTGGCCGGCGGGGTCATCCTACTGGCGCAATAGGCGCTTGGCTATCGCGTAATGATGTACTCCGGTAAGATCTTCGACACAGTGGCAATCGTCGTATCCATCCTCGGCTTCGCTGCGCTCGCCTACCAGATTGTGGCCATGCTGGCCGCCGTCTTCTATCGCGTCGAGGCCACGCTCGTGAAGAGGCGCGCGCAGTCGGCACAACTCCCTCCTGTTTCCATCTTGAAGCCCGTCAGCGGGCTTGACGCGGGGTTTGCAGACGCGATCCAGGGCCACGCGTTACAGGACTACCCCGAGTTTGAAATCCTGTTTGGCGTTCACGGTTTGGATGACGCGGCCGTGCCCACAATCCTCAATCTGATCGAGCAGCATCCCGAAATCCGAATCCGCCTGATTCCTTGCGCCACCAGGGCGCCTAACGGCAAGGTCGGCATTCTGATCGACCTGGCGCGAGAAGCACGCTACCCTGTGCTGCTGGTGAACGACAGCGACATCAGCGTACCAAAGAACTATTTGCGCCGAGTCGCCGGCCGTCTGGTGATGCAGAAGGCCGGGCTAGTGACCTGCCTGTACCGCGCGACCGCGCATTCTCTGGCTGGCTTGTGGGAGGCCTTCGGCATCTCCATCGATTTCGTCCCCAGCACTCTGGTCGCACCACTGGTTGGCATCCGGGACTTTGGCCTGGGCTCCACGCTTTGCTTCTGGCGCGCGGACCTCGAAAAGGCTGGCGGCTTTGAAGCCGTCTCCAACTTCATCGCCGACGACTACCAACTGGCTCGTCGCATCACAGCAATTGGCGGGCGCGCGCTGATGTCGGAAGTTGTGGTGGAAACGAACCTCTCTGCGCCATCCCTGTTCGACGTATGGCTGCACCAGGTTCGTTGGGCTCGCACCATCCGCGTCTCACGAGGCGACGGCTTCCTCGGCCTGCCGATCACTCACGCCGGACTCTGGGTAGTGCTGGCGTTACTGTGCCACCTGTGGAGTTTAGCCCTGGTGTTGTATGTGGCACGCGTCGCGATGGCGGTGATGGGCGGCTTCATTGCCCTGGAGAGTTCGCTGGCGCTGTTTCTCTCGCCATTAGCCCCGCTCTGGGACCTGTGGGCTTTCGCGGTCTGGCTAACTGCCCTGGCGGGCCATACCGTGGAGTGGCGTGGGGAGAGGTACCGACTGACCAAAACGGGCGAGTTGGAACGGATCGAAGGCTGACTCCGGTCTCAAACGAATCGTAAACAGATAGCGGCTATAGAGTAGTTCGCTAACTCAACTTGCCTTCCACCCGAGCCACGCTTAAGGGAGTTCCCATGTATGGGCCTCCATCACTGAGGCGCAATCTTGGCGTTGACCCGATGCAGCAAATTAAACTTCAGCCATAAACCTTCTCTGTCGGACGAGAGGGTATACGCTGTTAAGAGCCCAGTAAGCTTGCAGTGGGGCGCTCGATTCGTCCCCGGGAATTCCAGCGAAGTAATCGAAGGAAGCGCGTCAGCTAACATGGCTCAACCCGAAATCCGGTGTCCTTATTGTGGCTCGAACGAGTTCATGCGTTCGAGATCTTTTAGGCTCAAAGACTTCTTCTTTCTCGCCCTTGGTTTCCGTCCGAGACGTTGCGGCTGCGGAGAACGATTCTACGTCAGCCGGCTTTTCCCCTCCATCACGCCCCGCGCTTGACCCCATTCAGTCAGCACTGAGATCAGGGCCGTCTCGCAGGTTTTGACGACACCCCAGCCGATGCGATAACCTTGTATCTGTATCTCTTTGTCTCAAGGTGTTTAAAGACTAGCAATGGCGAACCATATTTCATCGTTGAAGCGTGTTCGCATCACTGAGCGGCGCACAAAGGTTAACCGAATGCGCAGAAGCCGGATGCGTCTAACAATCCGTACCATGCGCAAGGCCCTGGAAAAGAAGGACGTGCCGGCAGCGACGGCGCTTCTTCCGGGTACTTTTTCGATCGTTGATCGCGCTGCGAAGTGGGGCATTATTCAGGACAACACGGCCGCCCGTTACAAGGCGCGCATCCACAAGCGTCTGAAGGCCCTCTCGGGTACTCCTGCCGCTGCGTAAGGGCTTTCGATCCGGCGTTTTACGCTCGCGTAAGGCGCAGCACAAAGTCTTCCATGACAATCCGGTCGTCCGGGCGGCTGCCCTTCAGGTCGCGGTCTGCCCGGAAGACTGAGCCAATCGCTTCTTCCAGCTTTTCCTGCGGGAATTTCAAACTCGCGTTGTAGACTTGCTCTGCCCGCGAGCGCCACATCGCAACTCCCTGCTTTTGAAAGTAGTTCTGAACGTCCTGCGCTGAACGCAACCGCTGCTCGCGGGCAGCCAGGGCCATGCGCAAAAGGCTGCCGAGGAATGTCAGGGCCAGCGGCAGGTACTCTCCTTCACGGATCAACGTATCCAGCAGTCGCAATGACTCCAGCCTGTCGCGCCGGGCCAGGGCGTTCACCAGCGCGAAAATCGTGGTCTCCGACAGATTCGGGACGAGTGCGGCGATGTCCTGCTCGGAGATCACCCCATCGTGGCCTGAAGCGAAGAGCGCCAGTTTGTCCAACTCGTTGGATAGCCGGGCCAGGTCGGCAGCCGTGGCTTCCACCAATCGGTCCAATTCCTGGGCGCCGATCTTCAGCGCCAATTCACCAGCCCGTTTTTGCGCGAAGACGCGAGCATCCAATGCCGTGACTGGAGCGAATTCGACAATTTCAGGCACGGCGGCGTAGAACTTGGCCACCCGCTCGTTCTTAGCCTTGTCCTCACCGTCGAGTCCAAAGCGCGAACTGTCGAAGATGATGACGACTCCGGGCGTCGGGTCTTTGCAGTAATCCGAGAGCAGAGAAGCGTCGGCTGACTTTGCTCCCGTGGCCGCCCCCTCGTCATCCGCGGCTGCGCCTTTGCCGCGCGGGAGTGCCGCTTCCGCCGAAGCCGCCCAGATTACGCGGTTGCCCGCGAACAACGACATCGAGCGCGCGTCATCGATCACTTCGCTCAGGGAGACCGCATCCAGTTCGTGGCGGCTCACACCGCCATCGCGCTCCTCGGGAGTCAGGACCTTAGAGATCACCGCCGCGCGGCACAACCGTCGCCGGTACACCTCCGGCCCGAGAAACAAGTAAACGGGCTTGGGCTCCGCACGTTCGAGCGAGCGAAGGAAATGGTCGGGCGTCATTGCTTGGCCATGCCTCGGACTACCATGCCTCTAGCATGCTGCTCACCACTTGCCGCGCCACCGACCGGCTCAAGCGGCCGAGGGCGGCGTCGCTCTCATCCAGGTAGGTCTGCTGGTCACCCGTGATTTCGTATCGCTCTTTGACGTCGAAGCCCGTCCGTTTGAACAGCACCTTGCCGGTTGCCCGCTCTCTCAGCGTTATGGTAAGCCACACAATTACCTGCACGCCCGAAGAACGCGACGTCGCCGGATCGTACACCGTGGGCGAACTGTAGTAGCGCGTAATGCTGCCCTCGAGGATCGCGTCGGCGGCCGCAGGCTCCGAAACGACCTTGTAGCGTGTGCGGCCGATGAACTCCCGACCGATCTCCTGCGGCAGCATACCGGTGAGCTTGTACTTCGTAGTGACGTTGTGAAACGCGGGAATGGCGATGGTGTGCAGGGTCGCCGGCAACATCTCGCCCTTGCCGCCAGTCTGATACCCGCACCCCGTGAGCCCCACGAACAGGACCGCTAAGGCCAGTGCTGGAACCTTCTCGACCGCCCGCTCGCTGGTGGGATGCCGGGACATTACCGCTTGACCTCGCGGCTGAGCATGGCGGCAGTCAACAGCGCATTGTCCGCGCGAGCGCGCAGATTGTCGAATGCCACCCAAAGCCAGCAGGCCCGCGGGTTGGTCCGGTCCAAAGCCACGTCACTGATCGTGATGCCGCTTTGACCGGCCACTCCGGAGTTGGACCCGGGCTCAACGTCGTTGCCCCGCACTTCAAATCCAGCCTCGGCCAACGCCTTGGTGATGGCCCCGGCCTCCACCCCGGTGGATTCGAAGCGCAGCCAGACGCTCATCACGTAGCTATGAAACACGGGCGCCTGCACTAGCCGTAAGCTGGAAGGCTTCAGGTTCAGCGGTCCGGCCAGCGACGCCAACTCGTCTTCGATCCGCGACTGCACCGCAGCCAGCGATTCAGGCGCGTCCTCTCCCCAACGCGGCAACAAGTTGAACGACACCTGAGCATCGTAGACCGCTTTCGGCATCGCCTGGAAATTGAACAGATTGATAGTCTGCTTATGAAGCTCGTCGATGCCCGCCTTGCCACGCTCGCTGGCCGGCTCGAACACCGTGGCCACGGACTCTACCGCCGGCGTAGCCTTTAGGGCTTTCAAGATACGGGCGAGAGCCAGCGCCACCGGATGAGCAGGAACATAGATGAGATTCCTGCCTCGCGACGGCATGTGGTCGAGCACCGGCGCGCATAGCCGGGCTTCCGGCAGATCTTCCAAAGCGCCGGTTGCGTCCACCAGTAGAGGCCCGTCCTTCGAGGCGAGAACCATCTCGCGAGCCAGGATGTGCGTAGCCGTTGCGCCGGCCAGAATGATCACTGCGGCCTCTCCCACCGCCGCGGCATCCAGCGGAGCAATCACGAACAGTTCGCCATCGCTCTCGGTGAGAATCCGCTCGCTTGCTTCAGCCGATGCAAGCACCAGATCGATGGGCAGTTTGCGATCCTCCACCAACTCGCGGATCTCTTTACCTGCCAGCGTTTCGCCGCCAATCAGCAACCACTTTGCGCGCGTCATAGTGTCCCTGGCCCGCCTTTCATCGACTCGCGCCGGGCTCCACGCCGGCATGCTGGAGGCCTCGCCGCGGGAAGAAGTGACGCCGGATCGACCCGACCAACCGCACCAGGATTCCGCTCATCACGTACCCAACGCACAGCAGCAGCAGAAACGGCTTAGAGAAGAACCACAGGGCGTAGATGACCATTCCTACCAGCACGACCGTGATCGGACTGCGCGGCCGCATGAGGTTCAAATCCTTGAAGCTACGGTAACGCCAGGTGCACAGCATCAGGTACGACAGCAATGCCAAAAGCGCGAGCCAGGCAACCACGAACGGCCAATACACCAGCGGCTGCGACTCCAGGAAGTACACTATGGCGGCCACCAGGCCCGCTGCCGCCGGAATCGGCAGTCCCACGAAGTACTTTCGGTCCGGGCGCCCCGGGTTGCGCGGTTTGGGATTGGTAGTGACGTTGAAGCGCGCCAATCGGGCGGCGCCGCACAGCACGAAACAGAACATCAGGAAGTAACCTGCCTGCATGATGTAATGCCGAAGCGGCTCGGGAGTCGCAGGATCGAGAAAGTAGAATCCCCAGACAAAACCCAGAACCGCCGGCGCGATGCCGAAGCTGATTACATCCGCCAGAGAATCGAGTTCCCTGCCGAAATCGCTGGTGGTATTGGTCAATCGGGCAATTCGCCCGTCCAAACCGTCAAAAAAGATGGAGAAAGCGATCACCTTAGCCGCAAGTTCGAAATGAGGGTTAGGCCCGAGGTGCCCACCGGCGGCATACAGCGCGCCCTCAATTGCCTGCAGAATGGCCAGGAACCCGAGAAACAAGTTGCCTGCCGTGAAGAACGTCGGCAAAGCGTAGGCGGCCCTGCGCGGCCGGCGGTCCGGAGAATTCGGATCGATCAGCCGGTCTCTAATACTCAGCCGGGGATTCATGCGTTGTCCTGACTGGCCTTGGCCGAATCGGCGGAACGGCGCGCCAGAATCGTGGAACCGGCCGATACTCTCTGTCCCTCTTGCACTTCAACCGTCCATTCGGAACCGAAGTTGACGTCCACTCGCGAGCCGAACTTAATCAAACCAATCCTTTGCCCAGTGGTGACGTACTCGCCCGGAGTGACGTAGCACACGATGCGCCGGGCGATCAGGCCGGCGACCTGGGAGAAGCACACCTTCACGCCGTCCTTCGCTTCGACGGAAATCGTGTTCCGCTCGTTCTCGAACGAAGCGGCTTCCTTGCTGGCCACCAAAAACTTGCCTTTGTTGTAAGTGACGTCCACGACTTTTCCACCTATCGGCGACCGGTTCACGTGCACATCGAAGATATTCAGAAAAATGCAAATCTGCGTCGATTCCGGCTTGCGGCGGATCAGCACGATCTTGCCGTCGGCCGGCGCTACCGCCACCGGGCCGCGCGGGATCTCCCGGTCGGGATCGCGGAAGAACCACAGGCAAAACAGTCCGACGACGCCTAAAGGCGCCCCCGCCCAGGGCGAGAGGAAGAGCCCCAAACCTGCGCCGGCGACCCAGCAAAACAGCGCGAAGTAAATGCCCGTGACTACCATTGCTCCGTCCTCAACACTCGTTTTCCAAACACTTTATTGTCCCAAATGGCGGACGAGCAAGGCGAGCAAAGCGACGCGGTCGGAGATCCGGTCTTCCAGAATCGACTCGTGCGCCGCGTGAGCGCCCTCGCCCACGGCGCCGATCCCGTCGAGCGTCGGCACGCCGAGCGCAGCCGTAAAGTTGCCGTCGGACCCGCCGCCCGTCGAACTTTCTTCAATCGTGCGGCCCAGGTGTGTCTCCGATAGTTTGCGCGTGGTGCGGAAAAGCGCTGCGATCGCGGCGGTCCGTTCCATCGGCGGACGGTTCAATCCTCCCGAGACTTCCAGGGTGCAGCGCTTGTCGAACGGCCGCAGACCACGCAACTTCCGGTCCAGAGGATTCGCGTCGCGCAGTCGCGCCACGCGGATGTCGACCTCGGCGCGCGCCTCCGCCGCAACGACATTGGTGCGCGTCCCGCCGCTGATCACGCCCGGGTTCACTGTGACACCCTTGCCCAAGTCGGTGAATCCCGACACGCCGGTTACTTGCCGCGACAGTTCGACGATCGCGCTTGCACCCGCTGCGAAATCGACGCCGGCGTGCGCCGCCTTGCCGCGAACTGCGATCGTGTAATTCCCCACCCCTTTACGCGCCGTCTTCAGCTTTCCTTCCAACCCCGTTCCGGGCTCAAGGACCAGCACCGCGCAGGCTTCCCGCGCCAGCGCCTCGGTCTGCGCGCGCGACCCCAGGCTACCCACTTCTTCGTCGCTAACCACCCACAGGGAGACCTTGCGGGCGACTGGCATGTCGAGATCACGCAACGCCTGCATCGCGTATATGAAGAAGGCGAGTCCTGCCTTCATGTCGAGCACGCCAGGACCCCACAATCGTCCGGAACTGCGGCGGAAAGGCATCGAGGGCAAGGTGCCCAGATTCCACACCGTGTCGGCGTGTCCAATGCCTAAAACGCGCCCCCTTGCCTTCCGCCGCGGCCCAGGCAGTTCAAAATCGAGTAGCAGGTTGCGGCCAAACGCTCCAGCGCTTGGCTTGAACTTCGGCTTCGTCATGCCTGTCGAGCGGGCGACCAGTAATTCTTGAAAGCGGTCGACGGAGGCCGCGTCGTTGCTCGGCGATTCGCACTCGACCAACTCTTGCAGCAGCGCGATCAGCTGTTCACGCCGGCCTTCTATCCATTCGTAAATCGGGTCCATCGTTCGTTTGCGCCTCCAGATCCCTGCTAGAATAACCCTTTCGCCATGGTAGTCCTTGAAAACATAGAGATTCGCGACATTCTCCCGCACCGCTATCCGTTCCTGCTCGTGGACAGGATCGTGGAGCTAGAGGCCGATCGCATTGTCGGCATAAAGAACGTGACCGCCAATGAGCCCTTCTTTACGGGTCACTTCCCCGAATTCCCGGTGATGCCGGGTGTGCTGATCGTCGAAGCCATGGCCCAGGTGGCAGGCGTCTTGGTCCTGATGAGCGTTCCGGACCGGAAGTCCAAGCTGGTGCTGTTTGCGTCGATTGAAGAAGCCAAGTTCCGCAAGCCTGTGCTGCCGGGAGACACCCTGCGGATTGAAATGAAGATCCTCAAGAAGAAGGCAACTGCGGTAAAAGCACAGGGCACCGTGACCGTGGATGGCGCGGTCGTCGCCCAAGCCACCGTCATGTGCGTCGTTTCTGACAAGCCCGCGCAAAAGCCGGAGCCTGTTCCAGGCCAGTAGGAGCCTAGTCCGATGGCTATTCACCCAACCGCCATCGTCGATCAGTTCGCCCGCATCCATCCCGACGCCGAGATCGGGCCTTAT
This sequence comes from uncultured Acidobacteriia bacterium, assembly GCA_903909435.1. Taxonomy (GTDB): domain Bacteria; phylum Acidobacteriota; class Terriglobia; order Bryobacterales; family Bryobacteraceae; genus CAIVVT01. Next base: position 122,188 of record CAIVVT010000301.1, read on the forward strand.
TGCGTCATCGGTGCGGAGGTGGAGATTGGCGCTCGCACGCGCCTGATGGCGAACCTATGCCTGGAAGGCCCCACCATCATAGGCGAAGACAACATTTTCTATCCCTACTCCACCGTCGGGCTGGCGTCGCAGGATCTGAAGTATCACGGGGAACGAGCCGAAACACGGATCGGCCACCGCAACAAGATCCGTGAATTCGTCACCATCCACCGCGGAACTGAGGGCGGCGGAGCGCTTACTGCCATCGGGGACGACAATCTGCTGATGGCCTATACGCACATCGCCCACGACGCCAATATCGGCAGCCACTGCATCCTGGGCAATGCCGTGACGCTTGCCGGACACGTCACCATCGGTGATTGGGCCATTGTCGAGGCCTTTTCGGGAGTACACCAGTTCTGCCGCATCGGCCGACACGCCTTCGTGGGCGGTTACAGCGTGCTAACAAAAGACGTATTGCCCTTCTCGCAGACCGTCACGCCGCGCGAAACTAGAATCTTCGGCGCCAATAAAGTGGGCTTGAAACGGCGCGGTTTCTCCGTCGACGCAATCGAGGGGCTGCACAAGTCGTTCCGCCTGTTGACTAGCGCCAGCCTCAACACGACGCAGGCGATCGAACAGATAGTCGCTGAAGTGGCGGCCTGCCCCGAGGTCGACGAGCTCGTCCAGTTTATCCGCACGGCCCAACGCGGTTTCATCAAATGACGCGCGGCGTGCAGCGGATGGACTTGCGGTGAGATACGGGCTGATCGCCGGCAGCGGCCGGTTCCCAATCCTCGCACTCCAGACCGCACGGGAGTTGGGCCACGAAGTGGTTGTCCTGGCTCTCCGCGACAACGCCCCGCCCGGGGTCGAGCAACTCGGCGTCGCCTGCCACTGGTTGAGCATCGCCGAACTTAGCCGCCTGATCGACATCCTCCACAAGGAGCAGATCACCGAGGTCATCATGGCGGGCCAAGTGAAGCACACTTCCCTTTTTTCCTCACTGAAGCCCGACTGGCGGCTGTTCAAGCTGCTGGCGGCCTTGCCCTCGCGCAATACCGATGCGCTGATTGGCGGCGTGCGCGACGAGCTCGAAAAAGAGGGCATCCATCTCGCCGACTCGACATTGCTGCTGAAGCCCTTGCTCGCAGGCGTCGGATCCCTAACACGTCGCAAGCCGGACTCGGACGAGGAAAAGGACATCCACTACGGACGGCGCGTGGCGAACGCGCTCGCCGGTCACGACGTGGGCCAAAGCGTGGCGATCAGTGAACGAGCCTGCGTGGCCGTCGAAGCGATGGAGGGCACCGACGCCATGCTCCGCCGCGCCTCTACGCTGGTGAACGGCCGTGCCCTGCGTCTGGTGAAGGTCTCGCGGCGGCGCAAGCATCTGCTTTTCGACGTTCCTGCCGTCGGCCCGTCCACGATTCAGACCATGATCGAGTGCGGCGCGACGGCGCTAGCGGTGGACGCGGGCCGGACGCTGCTTCTGGACAAGGAAGAGATGTTGAGGCTCGCCGCAGGCGCTGGTATCGCCGTCGTAGGTTGCCAGCCGGAGGAATCATGAGCGAGACACAGCATCGCATAGTCGTCGTCGGAGCCGGAGCCTTCGGGCGCAACCATCTGCGCGTGGTGAAAGAGTCGCCGCGCGCCGCACTCGCCGGTGTATTCGATGCCGATGCCGGCAAGGCTTGCGCCGCCGCGCAGGAGTTCGGCTGCGCCGCGCTCACATCACTCGAAGAAGTCCATTCGCTTGCTTCCGCAGCCATCGTGGCGGTGCCCACCACAGCGCACGTCGTTGTGGCGTGCCCGCTGCTCGCGGCGGGTGTGGACGTGCTGGTCGAGAAGCCGATAGCCATCAGCGCCTCCGACGCGCAAGCGCTCGTAGAGACCGCGGCAAGGCATGCTCGCATCCTGCAATGCGGCCACCTGGAACGCTTCAATCCGGCGGTCCAGGCGGCGCTGCGAGTCATCACTATTCCCCTCTTCTTCGAAGTGCACCGCTTGAGTCTGTTCACTCCGCGCAGCCTCGACGTCAGCGTTGTTGCCGACCTGATGATTCACGACCTGGACATCCTGCTGGCGATGACCAGGGAACTGCCCAACGAGGTACGCGCCGCCGGGATATCCATCCTCAGCAACAAGGTGGACATTGCCAGTGTACGCCTGTCTTTTCCCAACGGCTGCGTCGCGAACCTGACAGCCAGCCGCGTCTCCACTGAGAAAGTCCGTAAGCTTCGCTTCTTCCAGCCGGGCCAATACGTCTCCATCGACTACGCGCGGCAGGATTGCACAATCATCGGAGTGGATGCGGAAAGACAGGTCAGCTTCGAGCAGCCCCCGGTGGAAAAGGGCGAGCCACTCAAGCGCCAGTTCGACCACTTTCTGGATTGCCTGGAAACGCGAACTACACCGCTGGTTGACGGCGTTGCGGCCTCGCGCGCACTCGCTTTGGCCCACGACATCCTTGCTAAGATTGAGGAGCATGCCGAGCTTGTTGCCCGGCATTTGCGGGCCTGAATCGTCGCCTTCCGCAGGAATCCGGCTCCCGCGCGCAACAAGGCGTCCCTTGATGACGTCTTAACCCTCTGGAGCGAATGCTTTCGGACTTTCAGCGATATTGGCACGGCGACCAGGGTGAACCTCGGTTTCTGATTGACTGGCGCGAGCCGGACCAGCCTCGCCGCCACTGGGCCGCCGCCGTAGGTGCCGTAGTCTGGCACATCGGCGTCCTGCTCTTCGTTGTCAATGTCCCCGGCGGCCTCGGCCGGACCAACAACCCCCAGCAGTTCGAAATAGTACGCAGGAACGTAACGCCCCTGATCGCACCTCGCCTGGACCCCAACGAGTTTAAACTGACGCAGAAGGCGCCCCAGGTGAACTCGCCCGCCGATGAGGTGGATCTCTCAAGCCTCTTGCCTAAGCCGCAACTAAATCAGCCGTTGCAGCGGCCAGCGCCCGGTAGTGCGACACCTGGAATTCCGCTCCCGCCAAGACCCGCGGCGCAGCCGATCGAAGCTCCCAAAATCGACGTGCCGCAGCAAGGCAGCCTTGCCGCTCTAAACAACCCCCTGTTGCCCGCCCGTCAACTCCCCCCGCCTCCCGCGCAAAACAAGAACCCTTTCGAGCCTGTTGGCGGCCCGCAAGGTGTATCGAAGGGACAGGTTGTAGGCGTGCCGCGCATCGAGGCTCCCAAGTCGGGGATCGAGGAAGCCACGCGGGCCATCATCCGCAGTGGCGCTAACGGTAGAGGAGTCACCGTTGGGGACGCCGACGACGGGGCGGGCGGCTCCAGCGATCCACTGCGGCAGCGCGGGTCGCCTGGGCCACAACACAGCGCCCTTGAACTGCTCAGTGATCCGCAGGGAGTCGATTTCAAGTCTTATCTGGCCCAGGTTCTGGCTGCGGTACGAAGAAGTTGGTTCTCCGTATTGCCCGAAAGCGCTCGCTTGGGGCGCAGTGGACGCGTGATTCTGCAGTTTGCGGCGAACCGCGACGGACAGGTCCCGAAACTCGTCATCTACCTGCCATCGGGGACCGATGCGCTCGACCGGGCTGCGGTGGCCGGTGTCAGCGGGGCCGTCCCTTTACCTCCGCTTCCCACCGGTTTCAAGGGCCAGGAGGCGCGGTTGCAGTTGGTCTTTACTTACAACATGCCGAAGTAGGGGCGTCAGGGCATACCATCAAGGAGATGTCTTCGCCCGATCCCGCCGCGCGCTCCCGCTTCTACAAAGCCCTGGTTGCATACGCCATCCTCGGCACCCTCGCCTGCACCACCCTGGACGGCAAATGGCGATGGTTTATCCTCATCTTGCTGGCTGGTTTGGCGCTTAAGAGCTGGGTTCATCTCCGTCGCCTGGAAAGCGAATAACACCTTCTCGTCTCGAAATTCGACACCTGTTCCGGATGGAACCCATAATGGAACAGATTCGCCTTACCAGCGTGCCTGGTGCGGAATCATACAATCGATAAGGCATTGATTAACAACGACTTGTCATAGTTCATTCTGTTGGTTCGGTCCGTGCACTCCCATGACTGTCAAACCAGTTCGCACTGGTGCGACAGACAGGGAGCGATGCAATGGCTTTGGCGGTGATGGCAAGTTATGGCGCGGATGGAATCGGAGAAATCGTCCCAACGCCCGCTTCCGTTGAGGAGCTAACGGTAACGGAACATCTCCCACTCGTCCGGTTCATCGCTGCGCGCATCGCCTCGACCATTCCCGCCTCAGTGGAACTTGACGATCTCATGCAGACCGGCACCTTGGGATTGATCGATGCAGTCCGGCGATACGACCCTTCGAAAGGCATACCGTTTCCTGCCTATGCCCGCTATCGAATCCGTGGCGCAATTCTTGATGCGCTACGTTCGCTCGATTGGGCAACCCGCAACCAGCGGGCGCAACGCAAAGCCGCTGCCATTTCAGCTGATGAGCAGAGCCAGGCCGCGCCGTCCCGGCTCACTTTCTTCAGCTTGGGACCGGTTGTGTCGCTATCAAGCCGAAGGGAGTCCGCCGAAGACCTGCCGCTCCCCGAGGTGCCCTGCGGCGAGAACCTCCACCCGGACCGGCTGTTTGAAGCGCATGAAGCCAAACAGCTCGTAAACAAGGCGTTGAATACCCTGCCGGAGCGATACCGCAAAGTCGTCGTGATGTACTATTCCGGCGACTGGAGTATGCGCGAGATTGGCCGAAGCCTGGGAGTGAACGAAAGCCGCGTATCTCAGATTCACAAAGCTGCGCTGGGCAAGATGAAGCAGGCGCTTGAGACCGAAGGCTCTATTCTGCGCGCGGTCGCGTGTTAGTTCGCCGTCAGTACTTGAGACGGTCAGGCGCTCTGCGCTCGATGTCCTCTTGTGGTGCTTTGGTCCATCCCACCGGCCACAGCCGACGCTTGAATCAAACGCGCCCCAAAGCTGGATGCGACGCACCAGCCTTCAAGAGTGCCGCCCTGCCTCTCGCCCGGGACCTGGGCATGAAAGCTCAACGCAGTTCGACCCGATAGGGCATAACCCGCAACATGCCGCCCTGCAGGAAAGGCATCAGCCCGGATTGGGCGCCCGCCCGCCGTAGCAGCCATTCCTCCGGCGTTCGCGCGGAGTAAGCTGAGGCTTCGCTCATCCCCATGAGTCGTTCCCAGAAGCTCTTGCGGCCTGGGAAGACCACCAGTCTCGCCTCGCGGTCCAGAGGCAGTTTGGCCTTGCGCTGCAAGACTTCGATGGCTCGGTCTATTCCCCCCAGCTCATCCACCAGATGGATCCTGAGCGCGTCGTTGCCGACCCAGACACGCCCTTGCGCAAGCGGCTCGATCTTGTCCTTCGTCGTCTTCCGCCCATCGGCGACGCGGCTAAGGAAACCGTCGTAAATCGACTCGATCGACTCGCGCAGCTTCTTGCGCGCCTCAGGTGAAAGTGGCTGCGTCTCCGAATCGATATCCGCAAATTTGCCCCGTTTCAAGGTGTCTGTCGAGATGCCGAGCTTGTCGTACAGACCTTTCAGGTTCGCCTTGCCATAAATCACGCCGATTGAGCCTGTAATCGTGCTCGGATAGGCGATAACCGGGTCCCCGGTCATCGCGATGTAATAACCGCCCGAGGCGGCCACGTCCGACATCGAAATCACCACGGGCTTCTTGCGGGCGAGCTCTTTGAGCGACTGCAGAATCTCATCCGAGGCGATGGCATCGCCGCCCGGCGAATCGACCCGCACGATGACCCCTTTGATGCCTGGATCGTCTTCGATCTCCTTCACCAGCTTGGACACGGGCGCCGGGGTCAGACCTACGTCATCGCCGAAGGGGTTTGAAACCGCGCCGCGCAGGATGTCCCCTTCTGCCACCAGATAAGCCAAGCGCTGGCTCTTCTCCGATCGGTGCAGATCTCCCAAAAGAAGCTGCGGGCTGATGGTCTTCGGCTCCGCAAGGCCAGACTTCTTCGCCAGAGCCTTTTCGACGGCCGGCAGATAACTGAGTTCGTCGATCAGTCCCTCTTTCACCGCCGCGGTCCCCAACCAGGGCGCCTCATCCACCAGCGCCTGCAAGTGTTCTGGTGTCATCCGCCGGGACGCAGCCGTCGTTGTCGTGACGTTCTTCCAGACGCCGTCGAGCAGGGCGTTCAGAGCCTCCTTCGTCTCCGCGCTCATGTCCTTGCGAGTGAACATGTCGCCAGCGTCCTTGTATTTCCCCATGTGCTCGACATCGAACTGGACCCCCAGCTTATCGAGTGTGCCTTTGTAATACATGGCCTCAATGCGCAGGCCCTTTACGTTGAGGACATCTTCCGGTGCGAGGTATATACGATCAGCCGCAGTCGCAAGGTAGTACTCGCGCAGACTGGGCGTTTCGAGCCAGGCATAAACCGGTTTGCCGGACTTCTTGAACGCTTCGATACCGGCGCGCAATTCCTGGAGTTTCCCCCAGCCTCCCGCCAAGTGCCGCGGACGAAGCATCAGGCCCTTCACTCGCGAGTCCTTGCCTGCGGCGCGCAGGACGCTCCACCATTCCACGACGGCCAACGGCGTCTGGCGGGCCAGCGCGGGAATTGGGGGCGTCTCCGCCAAGCCTTCCGGCACAGACCCTTCCAGGTTCATCACCAGCACCCCGGTGTCCGGCACTTGCGGCGCTTGCGAGGACCACCGAACCAGCGCGAATATCACTACTAAACCGGCGACGCCGGCGATCACTACACCGGCGAGAATACCCAAGAGGAACTTCTTCATGAGCGGCCAATCTCCAGTCGAATAGGACTCCGTGCCGTGTTCTGCCAACCCGCCCGGCCGCGGGACTGCTCGCCGTTCATCCCGAAACAGCGCCAGTTCAACCCAAGCTTGGCCGCTGGTTCTGCCGTCTGGCGAGGCGCACTAAGCGCCTTGCAGGATGGCTTCAAAACGGCGGTTCACATCTTTGAGATACGTGGCATCGCCCCCTTCGAGTTCAACCGTAGCGTCCCCTTTGTACTTGATTTCCGCCAAGGCAGCGTAAATCGCCTTCCAGTTCAGGTCGCCGTCTCGGAGATTGACCCAATCGGCCACGGTCTTGTCGATCTGCTTGTTGTGCCGGAATGTGAAGTCCTTCAAATGCAACTTAACGATGCGCGAACCCAGAGTGCGGATCCAATCTTGCGGGAAGCCGTATAGCTGCACGTTACCGACATCGAAATACGCGCGAATCCAGGGACTCTTGAATTCGTCGATATAATGGGCCATCTCCAGCGGGCTCAGTAGAAACTTGTTCCACACTTCTTCGATGCCAATGATCACTTTGTTCTTCTCGGCCAGAGGGATCAGTTTCCTGATCTCTTTTTGCGACCTGTCCCACGCTTGCTGGTAACTCACTTCAGCATTCACGACGGCGGGAACCAGTAGCACGGTCTGTGCGCCCCACAGCTTGGCATTGTTGAGACTGGTCTCCATGCCCTTCAGGCTGCGCGCGACGACCTCGGGCTTGGGGCTGGAGAGCGGGAACTCCCAATGCGCCATATTCATCACCGAATGGATCGGGATACCGGCCTCATCGGATGCTTTCTTGATCGCCTCAGCGACTTTGGGATCCTCGATCGTGCCGACCTCAACCGACTCGTAGCCGCATTCCTTGGCCAGGCGGAAGCGCTCCACGTGGCTCAGCTTCTCCGGCAACATGCTGTACTCGACGCCCTTGCGTATGGGCAACCGGCCCGTTGCGGCTACGGCCAGTTCGGGTAACGCAGCCGCGGACAGGCCCGCCGCCGCCGAATTCTTCAGGAAAGTTCTCCGGTCCATCGATGGCTCCTTCTATCAGACTCGTTTGGGAAGAGTCACGATGATTCTACAACGCCAGGGCAGTCTTCCGGCTGATTGCCGCTGAGCCGGATATAATCGATATGGTGGTTTATCCGCTGATCTTTCAGCGGCTTGGCAGTTGAAGCCAGCGGCGGCTCGGGTGGCGCCCTTAAAGTCCCAACCTTGCAGTCGCACGGGTTAACTCACTTTTCCGGAAAAACTGCAGAACAAATCCGGTTGTGACGTCGTCTGAGAAAGAGACAGCAAGAGCAGGAGTCATTTATCCCGTGACACGGAAATGGAAGTGGATTCTCGGCGTTGGCGGCGTGATCGTCGTGGCCGGCGCGGTCGTCGCGAGCGTGAAGATGAGCCAGCGGGGCATTGTGACCGTTCAAACCGGGAAGGTGGTCCGGCAGGACCTGACCAGCCTGGTCACGGCATCCGGGGAAATCAAACCTCGTGATTATTACAACGTCGGCGCGAACGTGATGGGGCGCATCACCCGGATCGAGGTGAAAGAAGGCGATCGCGTCAAGAAAGGGCAAGTTCTAGCGCGCTTGGAGAACGTCCAGGCCGGCGCAGACGTTCAGGCAACGCAAGCGGCGCTGAATTCGGCTTTGGCTGATAGTTCCGCGTCGGAGTCAGCAGTGAAGGCGATGGACGATAACATTGCCAGCGCCCGGGCCTCGGTCGATCGGGCCAAGTCCGACCTGGAGAAGGCTCGCATCGATTTTGAGCGCGGTGAACAGCTCTGGAAGTCCAAGCTGATTGCCAAGCAGGATTACGACGTCAAGAAGAGCGCTTACGATAGCGCGGTCGCCTCTTTGCGTATCGCCGAGGCTGTTGTGCAGCAGGACATCGCACAGCGCGCGCAGGCAGCTGCGCAGTTGAACAGTACGCAAAAGAAGATCGCCCAGAATCAGGCGAATTTGCTGCGAGTTCAGGATATTTTCACCAAGTATATGGCCACCAGCCCGATCGACGGGATTGTTACCAATCTCCCGGTCCGAGAGGGCGAGACCGTTGTGCCGGGTATTCAAAACTCGGCTAGCTCGTTGATCATGACTATCGCCGACATGAGCCTCATCACCGCGGAAGTGAAGGTTGACGAGACTGACATCGTGAATGTGAAGCTCGGGCAGGCGGCTGACATCACGATCGATGCCATCCCCAATAAGACCTTCAAGGGGCACGTGACCGAAATCGGAAATACAGCGATCCTCCGGTCCACGGGTCTGGCCGCCAGCCAGAGCGCCGTATCGAGCCAGGAAGCGAAGGACTTCAAAGTCGTCGTAGCCCTCGACAATCCGCCCGAAGACGTTCGGCCTGGTCTTTCCTGCACGTCGAAGATCATCACCGCCACCCGCCAGAAGGCTGTCAGCATCCCGATTCAGGCGCTGACCGTGCGCCAGCGGGGCGACCTCGAACCCGAGAAACCCGGCGGCAGCAAGGTTGTTCAGGCCAGTTCCACGCCCGACTCGGCTGCTGAGAAGGCCAAGAAGGAAGAACTCCAGGGCGTTTTCATAGTGAAGAACGGTGCGGCGCAATTCCGCGAGGTGAAGACGGGCATCACCGGCACCACGGACATTGAGGTGCTCAGCGGCGTGAACGATGGCGAAGAGATCATCACCGGCAGCTACAAGATAATCCGCACTTTGCGGAATGCAGCCAAGGTGAAGGTGGACAACGCGGCACCCGCTAAGACCGAAGGTTGAGCCCCCGGTTCATGAGGCCGGTATGTTGCCGGCCTCACAGGGCGGAGCCGGGAGTGAGTGAGCCGGAACAGGGAGAAGAACATGGGCACAGCAACCGTTGATCGCGATACCCGCGCCGAAGAGCTAAAACGAGACAACATCGTCATCCGGACTTACGATCTCTGGAAGACCTACATCATGGGCGACCAGGAGATCAACGCGGTTTCCGGCGTGGATCTCACCATTCATCGTGGCGAGTACGTTGCCATCATGGGCCCCTCCGGATCGGGCAAGTCCACGCTGATGAACCTGATCGGCTGTCTCGATTCGCCGACCAGGGGCGACTACTTCATCAATGGCAATCTAGTCAGCGCCATGGACGACGACGAGTTGGCTCGCATCCGGAATAAAGAGATCGGCTTCGTCTTTCAGACCTTCAACCTGCTACCCAGAGCTTCTGCACTCCACAACGTGGAGTTGCCGCTGATTTACGCGGGCATTCCTTCGGCTGAACGGTTGCAGAGGGCCAAGCACGCGCTCAAGATCGTCGATCTTGAGCAGCGCATGTATCATAAGCCCAACGAGCTTTCGGGCGGCCAGCGCCAGCGCGTCGCAGTGGCCCGTGCGCTCGTCAACAATCCTTCGATCCTGCTGGCCGATGAACCGACCGGAAACCTCGATTCGGCCACCAGCGCGGACATCATGGCCCTGTTCGAGCGGCTTTATCAGCAGGGCAACACGATCGTGCTGGTGACGCATGAACGCGATATAGCTGAGTACGCGCATCGAATCGTCACCATCCGAGACGGAAAAATCCACTCGGACGAGACGCGCGAGCAGCACTACAAGCCCAAGCTGTAGCCCGGTAGCGTTTCGATCATCCAGTTTTTCCAAACTTATCCGTCCAAGCCGGCAGGCGATCTGTTAAAAAGGTCGAATGTCGGCTTTTTCATATCGAGGCCGGCGCGCTGTCGCGCTGGAAAATGAATACCTCCGCGTCGTGGTGACCTGCGATGGCGGCCACGTCGCCGCCATCGTGGACAAAGCTACGGGAATCAACCCGCTCTGGTCACCCCCCTGGCCCACCAGGGAGCCCTCAACCTGGACTCCCGACATGCTTGAGTACGGCAGCGATGCTGAGAGCCAACTGCTCGCGGGCATTCTCGGGCACAACCTCTGTCTCGACACATTCGGCGAGCCTAGTGCCGAGGAAGCTGCGGCTGGCCTGCGCGTTCACGGCGAGACCGGCGTCATCTCGCACGAACTCCGTGAACAAGGCGAAGAGCTATTCCAGGGCGCGCTGCTCCGGCATGCCCAGTTACGCTTCGAGCGGCGTCTCCGTTTGGCTGCAGGCAGCCGCCGCATTGAAGTTGAAGAGACGGTCGAGAACCTGTCCATCCAGGACCGGCCCATCGCCTGGACCGAGCACGTCACCCTCGGCCCACCCTTCCTGGAGCGCGGCCGGACCATCACCGAAGCGACCGCCACGCGATCCAAGGTAGTCGAGTCGGATTTTACTGGTGGTTACTGCCGCCATAAAATCTCCGCTGAGTTCGACTGGCCGCACGTTCCGCTCGAAGCAGGCGGCACTGAAGATTTGCGTGTCTTCACTCCGCTGGAGGTTTCCGGCTCATTCACCACTCACCTGATGGACCCGCGAATGGAAACGGTTGGTTTTCAGGCTTGGAGCCCCTCGCACCAGTTGCTGTTGACCTACGAGTGGAAGCGAGCGGACTTCCCCTGGCTCGGCATGTGGGAGGAGAACCACTGCCGTACCGCCGAACCATGGGGCGGCAAGACGCTCACGCGCGGCCTGGAATTCGGCGCTTCGCCCTTTGCTGAAACACGCAGGAGCATGATCGATCGCGGCTCCATGTTCGGCGCTCCATGCTATCGCTGGATCCCGGCCCGATCTCAGGTTTCGGTCGTCTACAGTGCTTCCTTAGAGCCTTGCCGGGAATACAAGTTGCGACCTTAAGTAACTGGCGATGTCAGCCTAAGAGACCCCATCTGGCGGCCCACAGCGTCAAAGCAACCTGGCACATCACGACAACAGTGTGGATCACCCGGCTTCCGGTTGGACCAATCCTGCGCGCCCACATGATCACGGCCGAAGTGCCGGACACCACCGCCAGAGCGGCTCCGATGCGCCAACTCCATTCGGCCGCCGACAGCGACGAGGGAAGACCAAAGACAACTTCCAGAGGGTCTTGCAGGTAGGCGCCGAAGCATATTAGGCCAACGGCGAAGGCGGCGGCAGCCATCCACGCCGCGATATGCGCGGCTCTGGCGCGGCTATCGATCCGCAGCTTGAGAACTCTGCCGCGCAATGCGGCGATTGGGTATCCGAAGACGGCCAGAATGATTCCCAGGCTAGCCAGCCCGGCAAGCAGCAGTTGGGCCGGTGGGCTCCAGATCGCAGTAGTGCGTTCGAGAGCACTGCCGGGGTTCGAGGAGAGGAAGGCGTATCGCGGTGAGGATCCATGGACCGGACGCATCACCAGCAGTTCCTGACCACGGGTCTCACGGTAGACCCACGGATCCACCTCAACAAAATGGACCGGTGAATCAAAGCCCGGGCCGCTCAAGACAAGCCGATTCGGCCCTTCATTCCTGATTGACACCGTACTCATTAGGCCTATCAGCCGGGCCGCCGTCCTGCGGGGCAGGCGAGTCGGGATGAACCAACCGGTCGACGCGGCGCTGCGGTCCGCGGCACCGGGCAGCAGATTGGGGGACTGTAGCTCCGGCTGGGGATAATAGCGCGCCAGGAATGCCAGATAGGCGTCTCCACGTGCGGCCGCACCGGAGTCTGAGTTGAAGCTCAGGAAGATACCGGTGTTCGACTCGGGGAACAACGCCATCAGTGAATGGAACCACAGCGTGTCGCCCGAGTGCCCGTAGACGCGTGGCGAGGCAGGCCTCAACTCATAGAGCCCATGTAGCCAGGCGCCCAACTGCGGCGCTGCCCGATACAGCGGTTCGTGCATCTGGCGGGCGCCCCAGCCCGGCAATATCCGTCCACTCCCGTAAACTCCGTCCTGCAAGTGAGCGATCATGAAATGCGCAATCGCCGCGGCAGATGCTGAGGCGCCTCCTGCGGGCGCAAGCGGCACGTACTCGAAGCCCTGCGGTTTCAGCTCTCCGTTGGTCCAACGGTACCCCTTGGCCACATCTCCCGCCAACTCGGCCTGAACCGGTTGTTGGACTGACGCGGAAGTCATTGCCAGTGGCGCTAGAATGCGGCTTTCTACGTAGTGCTCCCAACTCACGTTGGTGACTCGCTCAACGATCAATCCGGCCAATGCGGCACCGAAGTTGGAGTAAGAGACCATGTCGCCAGGCCGGCGGACGATCACCGGTAATGTCTCAACGAGCGCGTCCTTGAGCACGCCCTTATAGGGCTCGTGCCGAAACAAGCCGACCACCGGCACGTCGTCGTACCCCGGCGTGTGGTCCATTAGGTCATGCAGAGTCGGAGCAACCTTCCACGGGGAGCGGACGTTGAGTTCCTCCGGCAGGAGCTGCTCGACGGGGGCGCTCAGGTCGACTCGGCCTTCGGTGTGCAGCTGCATCACGGCCGTCCAGGTCAGCGCCTTGGTTATCGAGCCGATGCGGAACAGCGTGCGCTCTGGGTCGACTCGTGTGCGTCTCTCGATGTCGGCGTATCCGTAACCCTTGAGCAGGAGCACGTTCCCGTCCCGCACCACCGCCACGGTCATGCCGCTCAAATGATGAGCGCGTTCGAGACCGGCATATACTCCATCGAAGAAGTTTGCCAGCTCCGCCGGATCGCGCGGCCCCGTCTGCGCGGTCGGCGGAGCTTGGGCGGAAGCCATTTGCAGTGCCAACAGCATCGTAAAGGCAGGCAGGTAGAAGACCAGCCGGATAGCGGCGGGCAGATCGCGCGTGGGCGTAAACGGCATGCAGCTATTCTTTCGACAGGGGAATCCCCGGTCAAGTGCTCGCAGCTGAGCCACGGGGTGAGAGCGGGTGAGGATCCCCTCGTCCGCGCCGCCCCCCGGTTCGGCTGCCCGCACTTTCTGTATCCGCTGGCAACAAAGCCGAGCTCAACGTCGTCCGTCTTTGGCGGCAGTTCCAACGTGAGATGCTGGCGTGTGAGGTTCCTTCATGCGACTTTTGCAGGCGGCGGTTCTGACTCTGATTGGGTCTGCCATGGTTTTCTCTCAACGCGTCTATGAAGTCCCCGATGGCGTGGAGACGCGCTGGGCCAGCCCCGAGAATCCGCTCGGTGAAAAGGGCAAAGCGGGCCAGGTGAACGCCGGTCGCAAGGGCCGTCCGGCAATCGACCTGAAGACCGGCGCACAGCTCGTGCTGGCCGAAGTCCACAACTCGAGCGGCACCGTTCGGCGCATCTGGGCTACGATCGACAAACGCACGCCGCAGGTCTTGCGCGGCATGCGCATCGAAATGTATTGGGATGACGCCGCCAAGCCCGCTGTTAGCGCGCCTTTCGGAGACTTCTTCGGAACCAGCCTCGGGCGCATGGCGACCTTCCAATCCGCGGCGTTCGCCAGTCCCGAGGGCCGCAGCTTCAACTGCTACCTGCCCATGCCCTTCCGCAAAGCGATGAAGATCGTGGTGACGAATGAAAGCGCCGAGAGTGTAACCATCTTCTACGACGTCGATTACACCCTGGGCGATCGCCACGATGCTAACGCACTCTACTTCCACGCCTACTACCACCGCGAAAACCCAACAAGTATGCAGCGGGATTATGAGATCCTGCCGAAGCTCTCCGGAAAGGGGCGGTACCTGGGTGCGAATCTGGGCGTGATAGCCAACAAGCAGCTCTATGCCCCCACCTGGTGGGGCGAGGGCGAGGTGAAAGTCTACCTGGACGGTGACCGGGAATTGCCCACGCTCAACGGAACCGGTACGGAGGACTACATTGGTACAGGTTGGGGACAGGGCCAATTCGCGTTGATGTACCAGGGTTCGCACTTCGCGGACCACGAGCGGTTGCGCTATTGCTTCTATCGCTACCACCTGCCCGACCCAATCTACTTCCGCAGCGACGTCCGCGTCACCATCCAGCAGATCGGTTACCGCGGATCGCAGGAGCTTGCGGAAATGCACAAGACTGGTCAGCCGGTCTTCAAGGCAGGCCCAGGCCGCGTCGAGATGGGCGCTTGGGACGAGGGGATCTTCGAGCGCCAGGACGATTGGTCGAGTTGTGCCTATTTCTATCTCGACCGCCCCTCGAGTGACCTGCCCGCGCTGGACCCGCTCGAAGCACGCACTGTGGGCTTACAGTAGAAATCGGTCTGGGGAGGCTCAGTCCAGCCAGTCCAGAGTTGCCGAAGTAAGCTGTGGCCCCAGGTGCGCGGCGGCGACGCGCTCGCAGGACTCCAGCACCTTCGCCGCATTCTCGCGCGAGCCGGACACGGTGACCACCGCCACAGTGGAGGCGTTCCACATGTCCTGGTCCTCCACCTCCGCTACGGAGACGTTGTGGCCATTTCGCAGGCGGTCTTTCAGCCCTTTCACCCAATGACGCTTGTCCTTGAGCGAGAAGGCCGCGCCGAGCCGGATTTCGAGGATCAGGATGCCAACCGCAACCATATGGGTCTGCCCGCCCGGGCAGGCGTGAAACTAATCAGGCCGGGCGGCTTGCGCCTGCCCGGCCTGACAATTATCCGACTTCAAGCGGACCCAGGCCTAACTGAACAGCTCCTGAGCGACCCGCTCCTTGCCGAAAGCTTCGATGATGTCGCCTTGGCGCAAATCGTTGTAGCCCGCGATGCCCGCACCGCATTCAAACCCGGCCTTCACCTCGGAAGCGTCGTTCTTGAAGCGCTTCAGCGAGTTTAGGCGGCCCGTATGAATGACTACGTTGTCCCGTAGCAGGCGTACGTCGCAGTCGCGATTGAGCTGACCGTCCAGCACGTAGAGTCCGGCAATGGTGCCGATCTTGGAAATGCGGAAGGTCTCGCGTACCTCGGCCCGGCCGATGTAAACCTCTTTGTAGACCGGATCGAGCATGCCCGACATAGCCTTCTTGATCTCGTCGGTGAGCTCGTAAATGATCGAGTGCGGCCGAATATCGACGCCTTCGTGGTCGGCCAGATCGGAGGCCTTTCGATCGGGGCGCACGTTGAAAGCGATGATGATCGCCTCCGACGTAGCCGCCAGGGTGACGTCCGCTTCGGTAACTGCGCCGACCGCCGCGCGCAGAACTCGAATCGAAACCTTGTCGTTCGAGAGCTTCTGCAAGGCGTCGGAAATGACCTCGGCAGTGCCGCCGACATCGGCCTTGAGGATAATATTGAGTTCTTTCTTCTCGCCCTCACGCAGTTGGGTCTGAACTTTCTCCAGCGTGATACGAGTCTTGGCCATGGCGACTTCGCGCGCCTTGACTTCGCGGAACTCCGCGATCTGGCGGGCCTTGCCCAAGTCGGTAACCACCTGCAGCGTGTCGCCGACTTCGGGCATCGAGTCGAGCCCGAGCAGTTCCACTGGCATGGATGGGCCGGCTTCCCGGATCTGGGCGCCGCGATCATCGTACAAGGCTCGGACCTTGCCGAAGACCGAACCGCAAATGTAGAAGTCGCCGATTCTCAGAGTGCCGTTTCGGACGATACAAGTCGCCACGGGTCCACGGCCCCGGTCGAGCTGCGCTTCCAGCACAGTCGCCACTGCGGGACGGCCCGGATTAGCCTTCAATTCCTGCATGTCGGCAACCAGCAGAATCATCTCGAGCAGCAGTTCGATGTTCTGCTTCTTCTTGGCCGAGACAGGCACGAACGGCGTGTCGCCGCCCCACTCCTCGGGCATCAGCCCAAGGTCGGTCAATTGCTGTTTGACGCGATCCGGCAGCGCATTCTCTTTGTCGATCTTGTTCATCGCCACGATGATCGGCACTTTGGCCGCGCGGGCGTGGTCGATGGCTTCCTTGGTTTGGGGCATGACGCCGTCGTCTGCCGCGACGACCAGCACCACGATGTCGGTGACGTGAGCGCCGCGAGCGCGCATCCGGGTAAACGCTTCGTGACCCGGAGTATCTATGAAGACGATGGTCCGGCCGTGGATATCGACGTGGTAGGCGCCGATGTGCTGGGTGATGCCACCTGCTTCGCGGCCTGCCACGTTCGCCTCGCGGATCGCGTCGAGCAGCGAAGTTTTGCCGTGATCGACGTGGCCCATTACGGTGACGACCGGCGGCCGCGTCTCGCGGTCCGCATCGCCTTCGGTCCCTTCAATCGCCTGGACCGATTCCTCCTCGTAGCTCATCTTCGAGGTCTTGGCCCCGAATTCGCGAGCCAGATCGACAGCCATTTTGACGTCGAGCGTCTGATTGATGGTGGCGAACACCTTACGTTCGAAGAGCGTCTTGATGACCAGGCTGGCCTTTACGCCTAGTTTGTCGGCGAACTCCTTCACCGTGATGCCTTCCGAGATGGTGATCTCGCGGTCGATCACTGGCAGTGGAGCCGATTCCTGCTTGCGCGGGCCAAAGCTTCTGAGTTTGCCTTCGCTGTCCCGCTCGCGCTGGTCGTGCTGTTGGGCGCGCTTCTTGGCGGCATCGCGCCGGCCTGCGTCGGTAGTGGGTGGAGATGGCGGTTCGAGTACCGGCGAAGTCGGGTGCGGCCCTCTGCCCCGCATCGGCGGACGGCCCGGGCCCATCGGTGCACCGGGTCCGCTCGGGCGGGGACCGGACGGCTGCCCGGGGCGCGGCCCCTGGTACAATGGCCGGCCAGGCGCCGGCATACCCGGCCGGGGAGCGGCAGGTTGGCCCGGAGCCGGCTTGGCTTGGAACTGAGACAGGCGAGCAACCAGGTCGGGACGCGGCGGCACTATCGGTCGCGCGGCGGGTTGACCCGACAGAGTCGGACGCAATGGGTGGCCGCCCTGTGGCGAGCCCTGTCCGCCTTGCTGCTGTGGCTGCGCTTGCTGACTGGGCCTTTGCGGCGCCGGCGGGTGAGGTCTGGGCGCGCCAGGCAGCACAGGGCTGCGGGGTGTTTCGCCTTGCGGGAGCGGCTGGCGCGGGCCTGACAGGATGGTACCCGGGCGCGGGCCGGACGGCGCACCTGCGTGCTGCCCCCCTAGAGGCACGTTCCGGGCGGGAGCCGGAGCCGGCGGTCGGGGAACGGACGGAGCGGGCGGACGCGGAGCGGCATGGGCGGGAGCCGGTTGAGTTGGGACGGCAGGACGTGGTTGTGGCAAGCCCAGCGTAGGCGTGGGTTGCGACGGGACGGCCGGACGGGGAACAGCTGGCGCGGCCGCTCTGGGCAGCGCTGGTGGCGCTGGCCGGACATGCGCGGCCGGCAGCGGGACTTTCGGAGCCGCAGGAACTGCCGGTGGTTCGGGATGGCTGGGTGCTGCAGGCACCGCGGGGGCCGGGGCCGGAATTGCGGGAGCCAGTGGCACATGAGCCGCCGGTGCGGCCGGAACTCCGGGCGCGGCAATTGGGGGCGCGACGGGTGCCGGAGCGGGAGCCACGGGCGCATGGACCACCGGCGTTACCGGGGCGCCGGGCCGGGCCGGAGGCGGTGGTGGAACGGGAGCGGGGTGCGGGACCGGCGGCGCGGGCACGGGAGCGACGTGGGCGGCGGTCGGAGCCGGCGGCACGTGGATCGGCGGTGGTGCTATCGGCGCGGCGATCGGAGGCGTCACCGGCGCGTGCAAGATCGTGCGTGGCGGAATTGGGATCGAAGGAGCCGAGAATCCGGATTGGCGGCCGGCCCCGGGTGAGGCGAGTGGAGGCCGGATCGGGAGTGGCCGGTGAACGACGGGGGGAGGGGGCGCCTCGACTGGCGCATGAGCCGCCGATTCCTTCACTGGCGTATCCACTATGGGCTTGGCCGAAACGGGTTCGGCAAGGCTGGAGGCTTTCACTTTTGGCGCGCCTCCGTGGGTTTCTTCAGCCGCTTCAGGAGTGTGATCTTCGTACTCTTCCTCGCCCCGTGGAGGGTGGACGTAGCGCTCGACATCCGAGCCGATGAGGCGTTTCCGCAGCAGCACCGCGACATCTTCGTCGACTGAACTGGAGTGGGTCTTCTTCTCGGCAACACCGAGTTCGGGGAGCAGGTCCAGGATTGCTCCCGGCTTAACCTCAAGCTCCCGCGCCAGTTCGTTGATCCGAATTTTCTTCATAGTCACGGACGGACTCTCAGATGCTTCCATGTTCGGCAATACTCGCAAACCGACCTTCTCGCCCCTTCAATCAATACGTCTGGTCAATTTTCGGAAGATCCTGTGCGAGGAAGACCTGATTTTTCAATCGTATCAGATTCCAATTCGGGCGAAGCTTCGGTTCCGTCCGATGGCAGCGCGACGGCTGCCTCCCACACCGACTGCGCTTCCAGGCCAGGTCCAGGCTCAGGGGCCGTGGGCGCCGCTCCTTCGGCTGGCGTTTCGACCGCGGCGGCCTCGGGCTCAACAGACTCTTCCACGGCGACTTCAGCAGGCCCTTGCCCGTAGAAGCTGTTCACGGCCATACCAAGTTGCGCGACCGAGTCGGAAGTGACTCCGGCAATCAATTCGAGCTCTTCGGGAGTCATCGAGGCCACTTTTTCGACAGTCCCGATTCCTCCGGCCACAAGCACTTCGTAAATCTCTTCACTCAGACCGTGGTCAATCAGGTTGGAGAGCGGCGTGCCGGAGCCAAGCTGCACCAAGGCCGCTTCGACCTCCTGGCGCTTCTCTTCTTCCGTCTTGATGTCCACGCGCCAGCCGATCAGCTTCGCGGCGAGCCTGACGTTCTGGCCCTTCTTGCCAATGGCCAGCGAGAGTTGAGCGTCCTCGACGATCACCTCCATGTGCTTGCCTTCCGGATCGACAATCGCAACGCGCGAGATCCGCGCCGGACTCAGAGCCTTCTCAACGAACTTCTGAGCGTCTTCGTTGTATTCGATGATGTCGATCTTTTCGCCGCGCAATTCGCGGATGATGGACTGCACGCGCATGCCCTTCATTCCGACGCACGCTCCGACGCAATCGACGTCACGGTCCTTGCTGAGCACCGCGATCTTGGTCCGCTCACCGGCCTCGCGGGCGCAAGCGCGGATCACGACCGTGCCATCGTAGATTTCCGGCACTTCCTGTTCGAACAGGCGCATCACCAGTTCGGGAGCGGCGCGCGAGACGTTGACGCCGGCGTTCTTGCCAGTTCTCTCGACGGTCTTGATGATGCAGCGCACGCGGTCTCCGACCGAGAAGCTCTCCAGCCGGGACTGTTCCTTCTTGGGTAGCCGGGCTTCCGTCTTGCCCAGATCGACAACCAGGTCAAGACCCTCGATCCGCTTCACCGTCGTATTCACCAACTCGCCGACGCGGTGCGAGTATTCAAGGAAGATGTTTTCGCGCTCTGCTTCGCGTACCTTTTGCAGAATCACCTGCCGCGCGGTCTGGGCAGCGATCCGGCCCAGTGCCTCAGTGGGACGGGAGAAGCGCAGGATCGAGCCGATCTCCGCGGCGGGCTCCGTACGACGTGCCTCCGCCAGGGTCATTTCCTTCGAGTCGTCGGCGACCACCTCGACCACGTTCTTCACGGCAAACAACAGCAAGGCGCCTGACTTCTCGTCAAATTCGGCGATCAACTCCTCGTTGCCACGGAATTGCTTCCGGGCGGCGACTAGGATCGCGTCTTTGACCGCGTCTACTACGATCTGGGCATCTATGCCCTTTTCCTTGCTCAGGATTTCGATGGACTGATAAATGGAAGCCAAGCTTGTGCCTCTTTTGGTCTGTTGCCGGGGAGCGCGCCTCTATGAGCGCAACTCACCACTCAAATTTGAGATTTGCCTTTTCGATCTGGTCCATGCTGAACCGCAGGGACACGCCGTTTGCAGTCTCGAGCAGAATCGCCCCCTCTTCCACTCCGGCCAGAACCCCCTCCCAGCGGCGCTGGTTCTCAAAGGGCTCGCGCAGAGCGATGCGGGCTTTCTGCCCGGCGAAGCGCGCGAAGTGTTCGGGCTTATAAAGGCGTCGCTCGACGCCCGGGCTACTGACCTCAAGGTGATAGCGATTGTCCGGCACGACGTCTTCGACGTCCAATACGGTCCCCACCTGCTGGGAGATCAGTTCGCAATCACCGAGCGTCACACCCTCGGGTTTGTCGATATATATCCTGATCAGACGGCTCCGGCCCGCGCCCAAAACGTCGACTTTCCACACTTCCAGCCCTTCACGCGCGGCAGCGCGTTCGGCGATAGCGGTGATACGCTCCTGGAGCGTCAGCGGGGCGATCTCTGTCATTTCCGGGTACCGGTACCGAGCCTACTCGGGTCAGGCAACAAAAAAGTGGGCTTGCGCCCACTGTTCTGGTTCGGCCTATTTGAAGTATACACGAACCCGTGCCAAACGGCACTGGCCATCAGTGGGCGGGGCGACGGACGTCCAGCGCCGGCAGAACTGGCCAATTGTATGTGCCAGCGGCCTGGACATACAATACGAGTTCGCCGGCAACGGCGGTGATCGTCAACTTTGCGGAGGATCTGTCGCTATGCAACTCGGATTTCTCGGACTCGGCATCATGGGTTACCCCATGGCCCGCAATCTGCTCCGCGCCGGCCACTCCGTCGCCGTCTGGTCGAACACCCTGTCGAAAGCGCGCCAGTTGGCCGCGGATGAGCACGCCGAACTGCGCGAGACGCCCAGGCAGGTGGCCGAGACGGCGGACATCGTATTCATGTGCGTCGGCGACACGGCCATGAGCGAGCAGGTGGCGCTTGGCGCGAACGGACTGCTTGAAGGCGTCCGGGCCGGAACCATCGTGGCTGACTGCTCCACCGTGGCCCCCTCCTATACGCGGCGCGCCGCTGCCGCGTTCGCCGCCAAGGGCGCCCACTTTCTGGACACGCCCGTCACCGGCTCCAAGCCCGGGGCCGAGGGCGGCACCCTGACGTTTATGATCGGCGGCGATCCTGTAATCTATGAAAAACTGAAGCCTGCCCTGGAACCGATGGGTAAGCAGATCTACTATTGTGGTCCTACGGGCCTGGGCCTGCACGCCAAACTGACGCAAAACCTTATTCTCTCCAATCTGTTACAGGCTTTTAATGAAGGCATTGTATTGGCCACCAAGGCCGGTGTAGATCCGGAACTGATGGTTGAAATCCTGAATAACTCGGCGGCCCGGTCCGGGCTCGTCTCCTTCAAGGCCCCATTCGTCTTCCGTCGAGACTTTTCTACCAATTTTTCAACAAGATGGATGCACAAAGACACCGGCCTGATGCTCGAAACGGGCGCAGAACTAGGGGTACCGCTTCCTCTAACCGGCCTGACGCGGCAACTTTTCCAAACCGCGATTTCCGAAGGTCATGGAGACGAGGATATGTGCAGCACTATCAAAGTGTTAGAGCGCGTTTCGGGCGTTGAGGTGAAAAGTCTATCCAAAAAATCATAAGAATTCCCTTGCAATCCGCAAATCAGTATTCTAAGATTGGAATCAAGCCAGGGAGGCAACTCCCACCAAAGCGAGACTAACCTCAAAGACCCCTGAAGCATTCAACCTCCCTGGCGCCCCCTTTCAAGAGTTGAATCCCCCAACAAACAGAAGCAAAGCGGCCCGAAACGGACCGGAACCAGAGTCTGAACACGTTCCCACCGCATGCCTCCGGGTTCGTACAAACTGGGAGCAAACGTTACCGAGTGGTATGATGGCGGCTGTTTAGCGATGAAGCTCATCACAGTTTTGGGGTCCACTGGCAGTATCGGCCGCAACACCCTCGACATCGTCCGCCAGCGAAGCACCGAATTCGGCGTTTACGCGTTGGTCGCAGGCCGGAATGTTGCCGAGTTGGCCAGACAAATCCTGGAGTTCCGCCCACGCGTAGCCGTAGTGGCGGAAGCTGCGTCCATCGCACCGCTGGCCCTGCTGCTTGACCAAGCCGGTATCCCTTCGGCGGATCGGCCAGAACTCGCCAGTGGTCCGGAAGCCTATGTGGCCGTGGCGGTTGCGCCTGAAGTCGACTTCCTGATGTCATCCATCGTGGGCGTCTCCGGCATGGAGGCAACTTACGAGGCGATCCGGGCCCGGAAGCGGATTGGGCTGGCCAACAAAGAGACGTTAGTCGCCGCTGGTCGTCTGATCATGAGTGCCGTGAAGCAATACGGGACTGAATTGACGCCGGTTGACAGTGAGCACAACGGAGCGCATCAGAGTCTACGCGCCGGTCGCCGTTCGGAAGCCGTAAAACTGATCCTGACCGCTTCGGGCGGCCCGTTTCGCAAGTTCTCCAGGCAGGAAATGGCAAATGTTACACCAGCGCAAGCGTTGAATCATCCTACATGGAAGATGGGGCCGCGGATCACCGTTGATTCGGCCACCCTGATGAACAAAGGTTTCGAGGTGATCGAGGCTTGCTGGCTGTTCGATTTTGAGGCGGATGACGTGGAAGTCGTCGTGCATCCTCAGTCCACTGTGCACGCCATGGTCGAGTACAACGATGGCAGCGTAATAGCCCAGGTCTGCGCAACCGATATGCGAATGCCGATCCAATACGCTATGACCTGGCCAGACAGAGCGCCAGCTCCGGTGGCGCGCCTGGATTGGAAACAGAGCCGGCAGTGGGACTTCGAAGCGCCGGATTTCGATCGATTTCCACTTTTGGGCCTGGCCTACCAGGCTCAAAAGGCAGGCGGATCGGCTACTTGTACGCTGAACGCAGCCGATGAGATCGCTGTGGAGGCGTTCCTGCGAGAGCAGATCGCGTTTTCAGCCATCGCCGAAGTGGTCGAAGATACGCTGGCTGTCATGCCCTCTCGTGAAGCCGCCTCCATTCAAGAAGTCCTGGAAATCGACCGGGACAGCCGCGCAGCCGCGGCAGAAGCGGTTCGCCGGCGCGCCGGCGGCCGAACAGCATTGGCCCTGACCTGAAGGCACTGGGCTGGAGTTTAAGCCAAATTATGGGCGTCTTACAGAATATTCTGCACAACTTTTGGTGGTTGCTGGTCCTGATCGGGGTCATGATCGTGATCCACGAACTGGGTCATTACTGCGCCGCCCGTTTCTTCGACGTCCACATCGAGGCTTTCAGCGTCGGTTTTGGTCCGAAGCTGATCAAGTGGCAGGTTGGCGAGACTGAGTTTCGCATCTCCTGGCTGCCGTTCGGCGGCTATGTGAAGATGGCAGGCGAGCAGCCAACGGACACTGCGGATCCGCGCGGATTCAATATGAAGCCGCGCTGGCAAAGGCTGATTATCGTGGCCGCTGGCCCACTTATGAATGTGGTGCTGGCCTTCGGCTTGATGACCGGCCTTTTCATGTATCACTTCCCCAAGCTGGCCAGTGCCAGCAAGGCCGCTACCATCGGATACGTCAAGCCGGGAACGCCCGCGGCGAATGCCGGACTGCTCGAAGGCGACGTCATCGTCCAACTCGAGGACAAGCAGGATCCGAGTTGGGACGACGTGTCTCTACGCGAAGTGGTAAGCGCCAAGCACCTGTTGCCCTTGCTGATCGAGAGAAACGGCAAGGTCATGCACTTCGAAGTCACTCCGGAGGCGGATCAGAAGACGGGACTCGGTTCCGCTGGCTGGGCTCCGCAGGCCGACATCGAAGTCGGGGGACTGATTGCAGGCATGGACGCAGAGCGAAAAGGGCTCAGGAAGGGCGACCAACTGGTCAGTATCGACGGCGAGCCGATCCGCATGGCCTCTAAGGTGCACGACATGCTGGTGCACAGCCAGGGTAGACCGGTTCATCTGGTTTACCGCCGGGACGACTCACTGCACGATATCGAGCTCAATCCTAGTAAAGGCGATTCGGGCGGCCAGCAGGCGTGGATGATCGGTGTCGCGTTAGCGCCGCGCGTGATTTACGTCCGACTGCCGTTCATAAGCGCCGTGCAGGAGTCGGTGAACCAGAACATCAAAGGGGCAACGCTGATTTATCAGTTCTTGCGGGCGATCCTGGAACGGCGTTCCTCGGCGAAGTCGCTCGAAGGGCCGATCGGAATTGCACAATTGAGCGGCGAAGCAGCCCGCGAGGGCGCCTATTCGTTCATCGGACTGATGGCCACGGTCAGCTTGAATCTGGCGATCTTCAACCTCTTGCCAATCCCGATCCTCGATGGCGGCATGTTGCTGTTACTTCTCATTGAGATAGTCATGCGGCACGACTTGAGCCTGCAGATCAAGGAAACCGTCTTCAAGGTCGGCTTCGTCTTCCTGATGATGGTGGTCGCGTTCGTCATTTACAACGACATCTCGAAGATCCTGCCCGGCTCCTGAGGCAGGACTCGATTCCGCTACCGCACGGGCGAATATGCCGCCGCCTTGAATAGCGACATCTGGATGACGCTGGAGATTTGCCCGTGCTTCGCAATCGAATCCGCGCGCACCTTCACCCATTCCGCGTCCGCGCCGAATGCGGTCCAAGCCTTCTCGCGCGCCGCAAGGTCGTCGAATGGTATCAGATAGGTGAGATTGGGTTTATTTGCTCCGTAAAGTGTGGAGCTGTAAAGGACCGGGTGTATGCCGGAGCGTTCGAAAATCTTGATCTCGGTTCCTTCGAAACGCTCGTGCAGCGCCTTCAACTGACGTTCTGTCGGCGAGTGGTAGGTCCTCAACTCGAAAACACGAGGCGGCTTTGTCGAGCCGGCGACTACCGCAGCAGGCAGCGGGGGGCAGTACTCCGCCGCTTCCAAAATAGTTTCATTCAGTTCTTCATACGGCGGTTCGTCGCCCGCTTCCCATGCCGCCATAGCGTCGCGCGCCGAAGCGTCTTGGCGCAGTTTTCGCTGCATGGCTGCCATGCCTTCCGGCGAGTCGAAGGCGCTAACCAACAGTACTTGCGGCATGTGCGCCGCGATCAGGGCTTCCAGCACGAAGCTCGGCGGGACGATCTGCAATTGCTGCGCCAGGCCGATGCGCGTTCGCATGTAGTTGGAGAGCCGCAGCGCCTGGCTGCCGTTCTTCAAGAGATAGCTCTCCAGCAGAAAATAGCGCGCCGCAGGCAAGCCACGCGCAGTTCCAACCTTGGCGAAACCCGCCGCGCATGCCCCGGCCGCGCCCACGCCTACGAATGCTCTCCGCGTCAGC
The DNA here is from genome assembly GCA_903909435.1 of uncultured Acidobacteriia bacterium. Taxonomy (GTDB): domain Bacteria; phylum Acidobacteriota; class Terriglobia; order Bryobacterales; family Bryobacteraceae; genus CAIVVT01. The sequence continues at coordinate 147,625 of CAIVVT010000301.1, forward strand.
ACAATATGTACCCCCTCGAATTGACCGACATCGGCTTTTCGCGTTCAGCCGTGCCTGCTCCGGTTGCCTTGGACGGCTCCGCTTTGACACGCTATTTCTTTCGGGCTCTCAACTGGACCAGCCGATGCGCTTGAATCTCCGCGACGTTCTTATCCTAGCCGCACTTCTGCCTGCCCTGCCCGCGGCGCTGCCGGCCGCGGAGTTCCGCACTCCCGCTGGAACCCGTCCCGCCGCACGCCGGCCTGGGGCCGAAAGCGTGCTGCCCGGAGGCCGCATGATCGAACCACTGGGACGGGGATTCCAGACAGGCCCCGGTGCCTTCGGCCTGGCTGTGAGTCCGGATGGGAAGTTCGCGGTGTCTGCCAACGGCGGTCCGGACAGGTTTTCGCTCACGTTGCTCGACATGAGTTCGGAACCCTGGCAAGCTTCGCAACTGCGGGCAACCAAGAAGGACGAGAAAGCAGCGGCCGGCGCAAGTAATGAATGGCAGAGCGTGTTCATGGGACTTGCCTTTTCTGAGAACCGGCGGCTTTTCGCTTCAGAGGGCAACAGCGGCCGGGTTCGTGAAATCGCCATCCCATCCGGCCGATTGCTGAGCAGCTTTCAACTCGACCAGGGCGAGTGGCGCGATAGCTTTTCGGGCGACCTGGCTTACGATCCCGCGCGGCATTTGCTGTTTGTCATCGACCAGGCGAATTTCCGTGTAGCGATTTTCAATGCGAAGACCCAGAAACTAGTCGCCAGCATACGCACCGGCCGCCTGCCCTTCCGCATGGCGCTCTCGCCGGACTGCAACCGGCTGTACGTGACGGATACCGGCATGTTTCAGTACAGCATCATCCCGGGCGCTGACGGAAAACGGCCGCAAGAGACCGGCCTGCCTTTCCCTGCTTTCGGGTTCCCCTCGAAGCAGGCCGTGGAGGGAATAAGAGCACACACGGCTCTCGGTGAGGTCGATGTGCCCGGCCTGGGCGACCCGAACGTCCAGGAATCCAACTCGCTGGCTGTCATCGACGTATCCGACCCAAGCAAGGCCCGCGTCGAGAGCTTCGTACGTACGGGTGAGCCCTTCGGTCCGAACAGCATGGGAGGCAGCGGCCCTACCGGGGTGGCCGCCACGGCCGGGACGATCTATGTAGCAAACGGCAACCAGGATTCCGTCTCCGTGATCGACGCCGTGACCCTGACCATCCGGGCACAGATTCCGTTGCGCGTGCCGGCGCTCGAACACCTGCGCGGCGTTTTGCCGTTGGGCCTGACGCTCGACATGAACAACGGCCGGCTGTTGGTGGCGGAGGCGGGTATCAACGCCATTGGGGTCGTGGATCTGACCAACAACAGGTTGGCCGCTCACATCCCGGCCGCGTGGTTCCCGACCGCGATCGCCATCGACCACGGCAAGGTCTTTGTGGCCAACGCCAAAGGCCTCGGCACGGGCCCCAACGCGACTCGTACGGCACCCATGGAGAACAGCTTCCAAGCCGAACGACGCACCGGCACGCTGTCTGTCTTCGACATGCCTCTGCCGCGCCTGCTGCCGCTACTCACTCAGCGCGTCTACGCGCTGAATGGCTTCCTGCCAAGGAACCAGGAGCCGCTGGCACTACCCAAAGAGATTCAGCATGTCGTAGTGATCGTTAAGGAAAACCGAACTTTTGACGAGGTGTTCGGCGGGATCGAACAGGCCTCCAACGGTGCTGTAAACGGGGCCCCCGAACTGGCTCGGATCGGAGGGCGCGGCTGGCTCTGGCGCGAAGCAGGTGCGCTTAAGGCACGCGCCGACAGAAGCTTCTACAACATCACACCGAACCACCAGGAACTCGCGTCGCGCTACGCCATAAGCGACAACTTCTATGCCGATTCCGAGGTGAGCGTCGATGGACACCATTGGCTGGTTGGCTCCTACCCGAACGCCTGGACCGAGAGCTCGATGATGGCCGCATACGGCGGCCAAAAGGATTTTCGCCTGAACAGCACCGCCCCGGGCAGGCTCTCCAATGCCGAGAGCAATTCAAGCCTGCATCCCGAAGATCAACTGGAGGCCGGAGCTCTCTGGCACCACCTCGACCGGCACGGCATCCCGTTCCGCAATTTCGGCGAGGGCTTCGAGTTGGCGGGCGTCGAGGAAGAGCCCGGCGAGATGCCCACCGGCGCTCGTTTTCTCACCAACATGCCAATGCCCGAGCCGCTGTATCGCAACACCTCGCGCGACTACCCGCAGTTCAATATGAACATTCCGGACCAATACCGCGCGACCCAGTTCATCGGGGAGGTGGAACGGCTCTACAACCGGCCCGGCGTCGAATTGCCCCGCTTTATCTACGTCCACCTGCCGAACGACCATATGGCCAAGCCGCGTCCCTGGGATGGGTACCCTTTCTCGGCCTCCTACGTGTCTGACAACGACTACGCTCTGGGGCGCATTGTCGAATACCTTTCAAATTCAAAATGGTGGAGGGGCATGGCGGTCTTTGTCACCGAAGACGATTCCCAGGGCGGTGTGGACCACGTAGACTCCCACCGTACCGTGATGATGGTGGTCTCGCCTTACGCGCGCAAGAACTACGTGGCACACGCGAATTCGAGCTTTCCGGGCCTGCTCCGTACGGTGTTCCGGCTGCTCGCGCTGCCTAGTTTGAATCTTTACGACGGCACCGCGGCGGACCTTGCCGACTGTTTCACCTCGCAGCCGGACTTCACGCCTTATAAGGCGCTGCGGCCCGACCCGGATGTCTTCATCCCGGAACGCGCCAAGGACCCCGCCGATCCCGAGCCCTCGGTGAAAATGGACTCGCCCTCGTTCCTGCGCGAGCAGCACCAGCGGCAGTAGCGGCGTGCCGAGGTACCAGTTGGCCGGACTGAGGCACTGGACGCCTCCTGGTGGCACCGACCCCTCCGCGACCGTCAGAGAGGGGGCCGAATTCATGCGACGGGGAGAACCGCACCAGCACCCCGGCACCGGGCCACCTCCTGGAGAAGGGATAGTCGTTCGCCAACACGCACAGCCAACCTCGGCGTACAATCTGAGAACCATGCTCCTGCGGCGAATCCTCGTAGCGCTCTTCTGCCTCGGCGTGCTGGCGGAGAGTCCGCCGGTATTCCGAATTCAGCCGGTGCATCCCGTGGAGCAGTTGCGCCGGGAGGCGGCGGCGCAGAAACAACCTCCAGAGCAGGGCGATTTCCTGCCGTTCGATCTCGTCGAACCGGCGGCGCTCGAACCCGGGATCCGGCTCGATATTCGATATGCGACGACCAACAATTTCCTGAGTACGCCGATCTATACGCAGGCGCGGGCCTTGCTGCAGCGGCCTGCCGCAGAGGCGTTGGTCCGCGCCCAGCGAGCTTTGGCCAAGCAGGGTTACGGGTTGCTGATTCACGACGGCTACCGGCCGTGGGCGGTCACCTGGATCTTCTGGCAGGCCACGCCGCCGGACAAGCACGATTTCGTGGCCGATCCGTCGAAAGGCTCGCGCCACAACCGGGGCTGTGCCGTGGACCTCACTTTATACGACCTGAAGACCGGTGAACCGGCCAACATGCCCAGTCTCTACGATGAGATGTCGGAGCGGGCGTACCCGACTTATACCGGGGGTACGCAAGCTCAGCGTGATCTACGCGAATTGCTGCGATCAAGCATGGAAGCGCAGGGTTTTGAGGTCTACCCGTTCGAGTGGTGGCACTTCGACTACAAAGACTGGCCGCATTACCCGATCGGCAACCAGCCGTTCGAGTCGATTCCCGCAAGGCGCTGAAGCGGGGGCGGCTCAGGGGCGCCGCACCACTGACTAGCCTTTCTTGACTGGCTTCACTGCCGGTTTCGCTCCCGGCTTGCCCATCTTGTCGATTTCACTGAACAAGACGGTGCGCCCTTCGTCGAGGGCGAGGTTCGAGAGGATCACGGCCGTCGAGTCGTTCAGGCCGACTTCCAAGTCCGCTTTTGGACGTTTCAATGTGCGGCAGCCGTCGAAGAAACTCTCGAGTTCAGTGTCCACCGGGTTCTTGTCCTCCAGCGGCACCATCACACCCTTCATGTAAAGCCACTGCCGGGCGAACTTCATCTCTTTCTCGAGGAAGCTCTCGTTGCCCTTCATCAGGTCGCGGTCCAGCAGGATCGGCAGGCCCTTGGAGCCGGCAGCCGACACCATTGTGGCGCCCGCCTTGGTTGCTTCCTTCTTGCCCTTGGCCGCTTCCACCGTGGCAGGCGGAGTCGGTTCGCGGAACCACATGCCGATCGGCTTGTTGGTGTCGTCGCCGATGGTGATGTGGATGGAGCCCTTTGTGCCGGAGATGATCTCGCCCATTTCCGTCCGCTGTCCGCCGACGCCGGCCCAGTGGGAACTGGTCGGAATGCCGGTCCACACAAGCCGCCTGCCCTTCGGGTACTTGTAAATCAGCTGGACGTTATCCAGAATGTCGCGCCCGTCCTTCATAAAATCCTGACTGCCGAGGCCCATGACGGATTCCGGGGTCATGCCCAGCATCCAGTCGGCGACGTCGATCTGGTGCGAGGCCAGCTCGGCGACCAGCCCGCCGGAGTATTTGCGGAACAGGCGCCAGTTGCCCATCTCGCCGACGTCCTTCTTCATTTTCCAGCCGGGATTGCGATTCCACTGCGCCTGAACGTAGGTGACCTCGCCGAGTGTGCCTTTCTCGATCATCTGGCGTGCGGCCTGGTACATTGCCGAATAGCGCCGCTGCAATCCGGTCTGCAGCAACTGCTTAGGCTTGGTCGCCACGAGCGCGCGAAGCTCGTGCGCCTCTTCCGGTTTGAAAACCAGACTTTTCTCGCAGAAGACGTGCTTGCCTGCATCCAGGGCGTCTTTGGTGACCGGGAAGTGCAGGAACAGTGGAACGGTGACGAATACCGCCTCGACGTTCTTGTCCGCGAGTAGCTCACGATAGTCCTTATAGCGTTTGGGATTGCCGCCGATGGTCTGCTGCGCTTTGTCGAGGGCTGCGTCGCTGATGTCGCAGATCGCGGCGCATTGGCCCGTGTCGATCCCCTTCAGGTGCTTCAACAGGTAGCTGCCGCGGCTGCCCGTGCCCACCATGCCGAACTGCACGGAGTTGCTGGCGGCGCGGGCCTTCATGATGGCCGGTGCTCCTTCGACGATGGATGCGGCGGCGGTAACCAACGCGGCGGCGCCGACGGCGGTCTTCACCGCGTCTCGCCGGGTCATATTTGTAATTGGGGTCATGGCCATGTTATTTCAAACCTCTCAGTTGAACGGTTCACGCAGGGTATCGATTGTCGTTTATTCTATCCGATTATTCCGCTGCTGCCTGTTACGGTGACCGGCTGGACGGATGTCGGAGGTGCGGCCTCCGGGGCGGTGGCCAGTTCCAACGCGTGCGCGGCGCGCGCCCGGCGTGCCGACCAGTCTGCGCCGGCGAGCACGATCAGGCCTGCGAAGAAGCTCCACGTGAGGATAGTGATCGAATCGACAAAGCCCCCGTATTCGCGCGAGAACTTCGTCCGGACCCAAGGCCAAATTGCCACGTTCAGCCACTTCAAAAGCTCCAGAATCACAGCGATCACCGCGGCGCGCGGCAGAACCTGCCAGCCCGGGACTTTGGTGTTCGGGAGCCGCCAGTAAACCAGGAACAGGATCAGGATGGTGAAGGGCAGCGACGTGAGTTTGAATACGCCGCCCGAGAGCAGCCAGGGCACTTCGGACCCGGTCCCGAATGTTCCTTGCCAGGCCACTCGCCCGGAGGCAGTCACCACTGCGGAGAGCAGCGCCAGGACGCCGCAGGTGAAGATGAGACCGGTGCTCACCAGCTGGTTCGCAAGGAGGTTTCTGCCCTTCACTACGCCCCACGCCCGGTTCAGTGCCACCTCGAGCGGCAGAAAGACGCCGTTCGCAGTAAACAGCAGCAACAGTACGGAGACCCATTCCATACTGCGGACTTGCAGCAGACTCCGGTCGAGGTTCTTCACAATCGTGACGCCGGTGCCTCCGGGGAAGTAGTCGAAGATCGCGACATAGAGCGCATTGATCGCAGGGGTCGAGTGGAACACATGCTTGGAGATGGACAACATCACCAGCACAAACGGGTAAAACGCCAGCAACACGTTAGCCGCTATGGAGAACGCGAAAACGTGCGTTTCGGGCTCGATCAGGTAGCCGCCAACGGCCTTCCAGTCCCTGAAGAGCTCAAGGGAAGCGCCCCGGACGCTGGACCATATTCGAACTAGGAAGGGTTGCACCGCTCCCTCCAGTTTAGCGGCTGAGTCCGGCGCCGGCGCCGGTTTGGGCATTGCTCCCGCCCGCCCAAACAAAGTTGTTACCTTAGAACTCTGAAAGCTATGCAACGCAGGACATTTCTCGAGTCCACCCTGGCCGCACCGCTCGCCTTGAACGCCCAGACGGCTGCGGAGGTAGTGGGATCGTTCTCCTTCGTCCACTTCACCGACTGCCACATTCAACCGGAAGCACGCGGAAAAGAAGGAACAACCCAGGCGTTCCGCGCCATATCCAGAATCCAGCACGACTTCGCACTCGCTGGCGGCGACTTGGTGATGGACGTTTTCGAACAAGGACCGCAGCGCGCGACTGCCCTCTTCGACTTGTACCTGAGCACCGCGAAGGAGTTGCCGCGGCCGGTGCACTCCATCATCGGCAATCACGACATCTACGGCATCTCAAACAAGTCGGGCGTCCCGGCCAGCGATCCGCTTTACGCCAAGAAGCTGTTCGAGGACCGCATCGGCCAGCGCCGCTATCAGTCCTTCGACCACAAAGGCTGGCATTTCATCCTGCTCGACTCCGTTCAGATCGGCGCCGAAAGGAACTGGTTTGGGCAGATCGACGACGAGCAACTCGACTGGCTGGCCTCCGACTTGGGCAAAACCGGCAGGCAGACGCCCATCGTCGCGCTCACGCACATGCCGCTGGCCTCGGCCACAGGACAGTTCTTCGGCGGTAAACCAGAAGGGCTGAAGACTCTGCTCATCACTAACCCGGGCGCGGTGCTCAGCCTCTTCGACGGCTACAAGCTGAAGGCAGTTCTCCAGGGGCACACGCACGTGCGCGAAGTGGTCAGCTACAACGACTGCCAGTACATCACCCCGGGAGCTGTCTGCGGCGATTGGTGGAAGGGAGCCTACAAGGGCTCGCCTGAGGGCTTCGCCGTACTCACCGCCAAGGGCGAGAACTTGTCCTGGGAGTTCCGGACATACGGCTGGCAGGCAGCCTAAGCGGCGCGCTTAGCGACAATCGCCACCCGCCCCTGAAACCCCGTGGGCACAGGAATTTTGCCTGAAGCGCAAGTGCTGGGCTAGCCACAGCCCGCGAACGGAAGCCCGCCTGACCGAGCGAAACAACCTCCACCCAGGCGTTCTTTGCCGGCGTTTTCCCGTGTGCCGCTGCTCTCGTATAGAATCGTTATCACCAGTGGAAACGCGCGCTGTCTCGCAGCCGCTTGAACTCAGGCATGCGTTTTACACGGGCGGGAGTGCACATGGAAGCGGGGACCGGTCGCATAAACTTGGCTTCACGGTTGCGCGTGCTTGGGCTGGCCTATCTTACCCGGGAACACGCGCCGGACGCCCGCGCTTCCAGCGAATTCGACCGGTTGTTTGATAATCCGGCCGCCAGCCCGTGCCCGCCCTGTCAGTCGGCTTTCCTGTCCCCCCAGACCTACACGCCCCGCAAACTCGCCTCGCTTCCTAACAAGGCACTCACCTGGTACCGGCGTTTTGGATTCGGGTCTCTAGCCGAGAAATGTCCCGCCGATCACGTTGGCCTGCTGCTCACGTTTGCGGGGCATCTGCTGGACGCGGATCCCAGCCCGGCCATGCTCGTCGCCTTCTCGAAGGAGCACCTGCTCTGGATCAACGACTTCTGCGAGCGCCTTTCCGGCGAGGCGCGGCATTCTTTCTACCGGGAACTCGCGGATTCCACGCGCATGGCGGTACGAAGCTACTCCGACAACGCCTGACACGGTGTTCTGGAATCTGAGCGCCACAGCGCGTTGGAGATTGAGGCAACGGCGAGTAGTCGGGAAGGCACGCCCGCAGCGCTATCTGGAACGACCTGCCAGCACTACGGGACGTGCGGAGAGACAACCCTCATATGTTCGCCCGGTCGATTCAGCGCGGAGAGCGCACCGCCGGGGGCGAATCAAGGCAAACGGAAGGCAGCGGGAAGGAGTCGGCCTTCTGTGCAGGCAGGAAGCTACTTCTTGACGACTGGGCAGCCATCCAACGAGTGGTTCTTGCCGTAACACTTGCCGGTGTCGTTCAGGTCCTTCTTGCCGGCGGCGACGTGGCAAGTGATGCAGGACTTCTTCTCTTTCTTGGCATAATCCGGCTTGCCGAAAGATGCGGTCGTCGTGACGAATAGACCGGCGATCAACGCGGCGACGGGGAGGGCGATTCTAAGTGCGCGCATGGTATTACTCCAATTTCAATCGATCTGTTGGCATCGTGGATGTCCCACAATATGGTGACGATACCACGATTCATTGTGTTGCTAACGGAAGAGTCATTGCCGTCGCGAATTGGCACTAGAGAATGTCCCTTAAACGGACTAGTCGATCCGGTAGTGTGGAAATTGTCGGCAGAAGTGGCCGCTCCGGCGTCACCTTCACGGGGCGGGCGTGTAGTAGCCGGTCCGCGCATTGATTTCAACCTTGCCCAGCCGTCCGCGGGCAGCCTCGGACAGTCGCACCTCAAGGTGCCGGAAGGCCCCCTCCGGACCAGTCTGCGGACGGATCGCCAGATCGTAGCGCAGGCGCACACGCTCCATCATCTCGACAAAGCGGGCACCCGCCTTGTCCGCCCGGAAAACTTCGCCGCCCGTTTCCTCGGCCAGCTTGAATACGTTCGGCTGCGTGAAATCCGGGTTGGCCTCGGCGCCTTTGGGCAGCGGCTTGGGCGGCTTGGCGCCCGGCGCGACGATGGCGTTGAGCGTCACGTCCATGCCGGCCAGTGCGCGCAGGATCTTCTCGTCCGGCGTCTGGTAGTGAATCCCGTGGTTATCGGTGAGCACCACCAACACACGCCGGCCAGGGAATTCCGGCTGCGCGGCCATCCACTGCAAGGTGTCGAGCACGCACCCGTTCAGATTCGTGCCCGCGCCGACCTCACGTTCCAATGGGGCCTCCTGAACCATTCTCGCGGCCGCCCGCAAGTCCGACGTGAATTCGAGCAGCGGCACGACCTTCCTCCCAAAGACGAGCACGCCGACCTGATCCTCGGATTTGAGTGCAGCCATGGCCCGGCCGGCTACAGCCGACATCTCCACCAGCACCTTGTTCATACTTCCCGAGACGTCGAACAACAGTGCCACCTGCAGAGGTTCGCTATCGCGGCCAAAGGCTTCCAGCGGAACAGGCTTGCCTTCGTCAAGCACGACGAAGTCCTCCGCCTTCAAGCCCTCCACTGCCTGGCCGCCTTTCAGCACCTGCGTATCGATGCGCACCAAAGCGGAAGAAGAGCGGAACAGCGGGTTCTGGGACGCACTTTGCTCGTTACCCCAATTCTCGGCTTGCTCCGGCCGGACGGGCCGTTCGGTGCCTGTGACTGCGGCAGCGGAATGCGTTGCCGGAGTCTGGGCAGGCGGCGTGGGCCCGGGCTTCACTCGGGGCCATTGTGCCGCCACGGCTGCACAGGCGAGGATCAAGAGAAGCAACGACCGCATGAAGAACATTATCGTCGGCACGGCCGGCCATATCGACCATGGCAAGACTTCGCTCGTCCGGGCCTTGACCGGCATCGATACCGATCGGCTCAAAGAAGAGAAGGAGCGGGGTATCAGCATCGATCTCGGTTTTGCTCACCTGGAGCAGGAAGGTATCCGGCTAGGATTCGTGGACGTCCCGGGTCACGAGCGTTTTATCCGGAACATGCTGGCTGGAGCCGTGGGCATCGACGTGGTGATGCTTGTGATTGCTGCCGACGAGTCCATCAAGCCGCAGACCCGCGAGCACTTCGACATATGCCGCCTGCTGGGGCTGCGCGCCGGTGTGATTGCGCTGAACAAGTCCGATCTCGTCGATGCGGACCTGCTGGGCCTGGCCCGGCTGGAGATCGCCGAATACGTTCAGGGAACGTTCCTGGACGGCGCGCCGGTCGTCGCTGTCAGCGCGAAGACAGGCCATGGCCTGGCGGAATTGCGAGGCGCATTGGTCGGTTGTGCGCGAGGCGCTAATGCGCGTGATGCCGACGGCGCGTTTCGGCTCCCGATCGACCGCTCGTTCACCCTGCGCGGCTTCGGGACAATCGTCACCGGCACCCTGGCATCCGGTACCATCCACGTCGAGGACGAAGTCGAGGTGCTGCCTTCGGGACGCCGCCTGCGCGTACGCAATCTGCAGGTGCACGGCGCGAAGGTTGAGAGCGCGACGGCTGGTCAGAGAACGGCAGTAAATCTGGCCGGCGTGGAAGCGACGGAACTGCGACGCGGCATGACACTGATGCCGCCGGGCCTGTTCCGAACCGTGTCCGCGGTTGAGGGCAGCTTTGAACTGTTGCCGGGTGCATCGCCGCTGAAACACCGTGCGCCGGTCCATTTCCACGCGGGGACGGCAGAGACCGAGGCAGAAGTGCGGCTGCTTGACGGCCTTCAGCCCCTGCCGCCCGGCGGCTCCGCCCACATCCGGTTCTTGCTCAAGGAAGCCTTACCCCTCCTGCCGGGCGACCGTTTCATCCTTCGCAAGTACTCGCCGGTGGTGACCATCGGAGGCGGGGTGGTGCTGGAGAATTCTCCTCCAACCCGGATCAGGCGCGCCGCTGCTGCCGGGCGCCTGCGAGCGCTCGAAACCATGGGCCTGCGCGGTCGGTTGGTGCTCTATGCGGAGGAGGCACGGCCCGGTGTTGCGCTGAGCGATGCGGTGGCCAGAACAGGCGCGCTACCGGGGACGGTTCTCGCCGAGGCTGGCGGCGCTGGGTTAGTGCTGCTTAAAGATGAGGAGGTTCTGCTCGTCCCGCGCGCACGAATCGTGGATGCGGCGCAAACGCTATCTTCGCTCGTGTCGGAGTTCCACTGCCGCGAGCCGCTCTCCCCCGGCATGCCGAGACGGCAGTCCGGCCTCAGCGCAGCGCTGCTGGAAGCGGCTCTCGCAGCGTCACCAGAGGTGCTGGCAGAAGGGGAACTTCTGCGCCTGAAGAGCTTCCGGGTGCGGCTGCGGGGCGAAGAAGATGAAGCCCTACAAACGATGGAATCGCTCTTCCGCGAAGGCGGACTGGCTGTGCCTGCGGAAAAGGAAGTGCTCGCTTCCTCGGGCCTCGACCCGCGCCGGGCTCAGGCGCTCCTACAAATCCTGCTCAAGCAGGGCACTCTCGTCCGGGTGTCGCCGGATCTCATCTGCCACGCCGGGGCTTTGGCCAGCCTCAAAGAACAGTTGGCGAGCCATCGCGAGCATCCGTTCTCCGTCCCCGAGTTCAAGGCTTGGACCGGCATCTCGCGCAAGTACGCCATCCCGATTCTTGAATTCCTGGACCGGCTGCGTCTGACGCAAAGGCGGGGCGACAAACGGATCGTGGTCTGAGGTGGGGCCGCTTTCGTGAGCCGCACTGGCGTCCCGGCGCCTGCGCCTAGCGGGTCTGGATTCAGGCCGTGAACCGACGGCCACTCACGCTTTGGCCGCGTCCAGCAGGCTCTGCCGGCTCACAGGCGTCATCTTCTCCATGGCGATCCGCAGAACCAGCCGGGGCGTCGCTCTCGCGGTTGCCTCGAGAAAGGCCGAAACCTCGCCGGGCCGCTTCGGCCAGGCGTCTTTCAGGACCCAGCCCAGCCCCTTGCGCACCATGTCGTCCGGATCGGAAAGAAGTCGTTGGGCGATCTCCAGAACGACCTCGGTGTTCAGGCCCTGGCGCGCCGACGGGACGAGCGAGACCGCAGCCGCCCGGCGCTTCCAACGATTCCCGCAGCTAGTCCAGGCGGGTAACCGCGAGAGCAACCCCGGTTCGTTTTCCAGGCACGCCGCGACCAGGAACGAGGCGACCCCGTCACAGTGCGCCCAGTTGTGGACGAATCGATCAATCCACCCGTCGAACAGCTCGAATTCGCCTGGACCGCACTCTTTCGCAAATCGCCGGTAGGAGTGGCACACAACCGCGCCGCTCTCCAGCCGGCCGTCGCTCCAAAGCTCTGTCATGAAGCGGTTTCGCTCGGGCACGGGCCAGTGGCGCACGGCACGCCAGGCTTCCGCAGCGATCTGTTTGACCAGGTGCCCCCGCACTCCGATCGGACGGACCGCCTCCTGGAAGTAATTGAACTGCCCCCTGGCAAACTCGGGGTCTGCTTGCTCTTCCAGGCGGTGGATGATGGTGGCGGCTGTCGTAATCGGGTCCACGAAGAACACTATATGCGGTCCGGAGAGAGGGGGTGGGCGGATTCGTGGAAGAGCGCGGCACGAAACAGCGGATTTCGGCGGATTTGGCCGGTCTCTGTCGTTCGCCGCCCTTTGCGGGGCAGCGGACGCGAGTGCCCATCATTGCGGCTGAGCCGGCCGCTAATCATCGAGAGATTGGTGGGGGCGGTTGATCCCCGATATTGGGCGCAGCCGCGCGCGGGCTGAACGCGTCAATTCTCGGCCTCCGTCTCTAGCGGTTCGATGTGCACCTCGGCGATGCGGTTTGCTTCCATACGAGTGACCTCGAATCGCCGCGCGCCGTATTCGACGCTGTCCCCGGCAATAGGAATCCGGCGCAATCGGAACAACAGAAAACCGGCCAGGGTTTCGTACTCCGCCTCGATGGGCAGTTCGATCCCGTACTCCGTTTCAAGGTCGCGGATGGGGATGGTGCCTTCGACATCGAGCGGTCCCGCGATCTCAAGCTTCACCTCGCGCGGATCGAACTCGTCCCGGATGCGCCCGAACACCTGTTCCAACAGGTCGTCGGCGGAGATCATGCCCGCGATGGTCCCATACTCGTCAACGACGAAACTGATGATGGCATGCCCCACGCGCATCTCGTCGAGGTGCTGATCGAGCGGCTTGGTCTCCGGCACAAACGGCATCTCGCGCAGGAAGTGGCTCAGTTCGAATGCCGGTAACAAGCGCAAGCGCGCGGCGGCGGTAGTCCTGGTGCGGGCGTAGGCGAGCATATCCTTGACATGCACGATGCCGAGAATATGCTCGCGCGTGCCCTCGTACACGGGCAGACGAGAGTGCCGGCTCTCGACGAACGTCTGCAGTACGGTCTCGTAGGCTGCGTCTACGGGGACCATGGTGAGGGCGTGGAGCGGCACCATCACCTCGCGGACAAGCAGCGTGCGCAGCTCCAGCATGTTCTCTACCGATATCCGCTCAAACTTGCTGAGGTTGCCGGCCGTCTCGGTGGTACCCAGGATGAACTTGATCTCTTCAATGCTGTGCGGGTTGGCGAGTGCGGTTCGCCGCAGCCCCGCCAATCGCGAGACCCAGCCCGCGGCTCGTTCGATGGTCCACACGAACGGCCCGATGGCCCGGTAGAAGATCAGCAGAACCGGAGCGACCAACAGGGCCAGGCGGTCCGCACGGTCCATCGCCAGGTTTTTCGGAACGACTTCGCCGAGCACCACGTGCAGGAACGTCATGAGTGCAAACGCGAGCGCGAGCGATACACCGTGAATCACAACGGAAGTAGCGGGAGTCACGAGCGGACCCATGAATGACATGAAGAAACCGAAGAGCGTTTCTTCGCCGACCCAGCCCAATGCCAGGCTGCAGACGGTCAACCCGACTTGCACCACGGACAAGAGCCGTTCAGGCTGTGCCAGCAGGTTGAGCGCCGCCTGCGCGCCGGCGGCCCTTTCTTCGGCTAGTTGCCGGAGCCTCGACAGGCGCACGCTAACCAGCGCCGTCTCGGAGCCCGCAAAGAAGGCATTCAGGCCAATAATCATGCACATCAGCAGAATTCGGTAGGCGAAACTTGAATCCATTGCAGCAGCGGTCCCTCGACCTTCCTAGAATTGTATGGTGACGCTTCAGAGAGTTCTTCGTGCGCTCAATATCGCGACCGGTGTGATTGTGCTGGCGGCGCTGGTCGCGGGCTACCGGTATCTTTGGCGTCCTTTGCCCAAAGAATCGGGTGTCGAAAAAGCGCCGGTCACGTCCACGCTTGTCGTCGAGCGGGACGCGCGGGGAATACCCCATGTCCGAGCCGGAAGCTTGGAAGACGCCCTGTTCGCGGAGGGCTTCGTCACCGCGCAGGACCGCATGTGGCAGATGGACATGTCCCGGCGCCTCGCTGCCGGTGAGTTGAGCGAAGTCGTTGGACCGGTAACGCTGGCCATTGACACGCGTGCGCGGCGCCTGGGCATGCGGCGCATTGCCGAGGCTCAGGTGAAAGAGTTGCCGCCTGAAGAAATTGCGCAACTGGCCGCCTACGCGCGAGGCGTCAACTATTACCTTCAGGAGAATGCGGACGCGCTGCCGATCGAGTTCAAGCTGATGAACTACGAGCCGCGTTCGTGGACGATCGCCGACTCCCTGGTGATCGCCCTCTCGATGAACCGGACGCTGACGGAATCGTGGGAGACGGACATCGGGAAGTGGCGACTCCAGCAGGAGGGCTCGCCGGCGCGCGTCGAGAAGCTTTATCCCATACGCAGCGGCGGCGAGATTTCGCCCGGTTCGAATGCTTGGGCGATCAGCGGCAAACGGACTAAGAGCGGGCGCGCCATCCTGGCGAACGATCCGCATCTGGATTTCACGGTGCCATCGACGTGGTACGCCGTCCAGTTGCGTGCGCCCGGCCTGAACGTCGCCGGCGTTACCTTGCCGGGCGTCCCCGGGGTGTTAATCGGGCACAACGAAAGCATCGCCTGGGGGATCACCGCTCTGCTGTTCGACACGCAGGATCTGTACGCCGAGAGCATGGACATGCAGAGCGGGCGTTACTTGTTCCGCGGCCAGGCGATGAGCGCGCACAAGGAAACCGACTGGATCGCTGTGCGCGGCGCCGCACCGCAGGGAGTAGAGACGTGGCGCACCGTGCACGGCCCAGTTGTGATGACGGAGGGCAACCAGCCTCTAGCGCTACACTGGGCTGGCGCTGAGCCAGGCTCGACTTTCCCGATTCTGGCAATCAATCAGGCGAAGAACTGGACCGAGTTCCGCACTGCCCTGAGCCGTTTCGCAGGACCCGGGCTGAACTTCCTGTACGCCGACGCGAATGGCAACATCGGGCATCAGGTGGCCGGTAAGCTGCCGCTGCGGCGGACGTTTGCGGGCGACGTACCCGTGGATGGCGCATCAGGCGAGAACGAGTGGGACGGCTTTATCCCGTTCGAGCAACTTCCATCGTTCTACAATCCGCCCTCTGGGATTCTGGTCAGCGCCAACCAGAACCCGTTCCCCTTGAATACACCTTGGAAAGTGAACGGCCGCTTCTCGCCGCACTATCGCGAGCGCAGGATCTTCGAGCGGCTGAACGCTGAACGGCAGTGGGACGCGCCGGGCATGTTGTCGATTCAGACCGACGTCTACTCTTCAATGTTGAAGTTCGTAGCGACGGAAGCCGTGCGGGTCGCAGGCGCGGGCCCGGCGGCGAAAGAGGCCGTAAAGGTGTTGCGCGCCTGGGACGGTCGGGTGACTCCGGAGAGCGCAGCGCCTCTACTGGCAGCACTGATCTACCAGCAATTGCGCTGGCGCATTGCCTCAGTCGCCGCTCCCAAGGGTGGATTGAAGTATGCGGACGAAATGGCGCCGGCCGTTGTAGAGACGATGTTGCGCGAGCGTCCCATCGATTGGTTCCCGGATTGGGACAAGGTGATCGCCAGCGCGCTCGCCGACGCCATTGACGAAGGCACGCGCCTACAGGGGAAGCGGATTGGCCGGTGGTCTTATGGCCGCTGGAACGAGGTGGCGCTGGCGCATCCAATCTCCGGGCGCCTGGGCTGGTTTGGGCATTACTTCAACATCGGCCCCGTCGAGATGGGCGGCCACGCCACCACGGTGAAGCAGACCACCCGCACGCTCGGCCCGTCCATGCGTTTTGTGGCGTCCCCCGGCAATTGGGACGACTCCGTGCTGACGCTGACTACGGGCGAGAGCGGCCAAGTGCTCAGTCGCCACTACAGAGACCAGTGGGAGGCCTACCGCGACGGTCAGGGGCTGCCGCTGGAGTTCTCCCGGCCGCGCGCGAAATCGACGCTAACACTGCAACCGCGTTGACGATTCGTTGATTGCACATCCGTCTGGTTTAACCGTAAATAGAGGTGCGAGAATGGTGCCGGAGGCCGGGAGGGATTTCAGCGATGACGAGGTCGGAGATTCTCGATGAGTTAGGTCTGAGCACGGTCAATTCGGGCGCGTGCGGCAAGACCTGGATTGAAGCGCCGGGCGGACCGGAATTGACCAGCCTGAACCCCGCCACCGCACAGCCCATCGCCAGGGTTCGCATGGCGTCCGCGAACGACTACGAGCGGGTGGTGGAAGAGGCGCACGAGACGTTCTTGCGCTGGCGCATGTTGCCCGCACCGAAGCGCGGCGATATCGTGCGGCAGATCGGCGACGAACTGCGTAAGAACAAAGACGCGCTTGGGGCTCTCGTCTCCCTTGAAATGGGCAAGATCCTGGCCGAGGGCAGGGGCGAAGTACAGGAGATGATCGACATCGCCGATTTCGCCGTCGGACTTTCGCGCCAGTTGTATGGCCTCACGATGCACAGCGAACGCCCGCTGCATCGAATGTACGAGCAGTGGCACCCCCTGGGCATCACGGGCGTGATCTCCGCCTTCAATTTCCCCGTCGCCGTCTGGAGTTGGAACGCGCTGATCGCCGCAGTCTGTGGCGATACGGTCGTTTGGAAGCCATCCTCGGAGACGCCGCTCACTGCCGTCGCCGTTCAGACTATCTGCCACCGCGTGCTCGAGAAGAACGGCTGGCCCGGCGTCTTCGCACTCGCTATCGGTAGAGGTTCCACCGTCGGCGAGCGACTGCTGGACGACAGACGCGTCCCACTGATCAGCGCCACTGGCAGTTGCGAGATGGGCTACCGCGTGGCCGAGGTGGTGGGCCGCAGATTAGGCCGCACTCTGCTGGAGCTAGGTGGCAACAACGGCGTCATCATTACCGAAAACGCGAACCTGGATCTCGCCCTGCGAGCCGTGGTCTTTGGAGCGGTCGGGACCGCGGGCCAACGCTGCACCACCATCCGCCGCCTGTTCCTGCAGCGCAAGATCGCAGCGCAGTTCACCGATCGGCTGATCTCTGCCTACAAGCAGGTTCGCATCGGCGATCCTCTGGACGAGCGCACGGTGATGGGGCCGCTGGTAAACGACGGTGCGGCGCTCGACATGCTGGACGGTCTTAAGGAGGCCGGTCTGCAAGGTGGTGAGGTGCTCACTGGAGGCAATCGCCTCGATGGAGCCGGCTTCTTCGTTGAGCCAACCCTAGTGCGCGCAACGGCGTCTATGCCCGTGGTGAAGGAAGAGATTTTCGCGCCGATTTTGTATGTGATGGAATATGACACGCTGGAGGAGGCCATTGACTGGCACAACGACGTGCCGCAGGGACTCTCGTCCGCCATCTTTACCTCAAACCTCTACGATGCGGAGCGGTTCCTCAGTCCGCGCGGCAGCGATTGTGGCATCGCCAACGTGAACATCGGCACCAGCGGCGCTGAGATCGGCGGCGCGTTCGGTGGCGAGAAAGAGACCGGCGGTGGCCGCGAGTCCGGCAGCGACTCGTGGAAGGCTTACATGCGCCGCCAGACCGTCACCATCAATTGGTCCGATGATTTGCCGCTGGCCCAGGGCATCCAGTTTGACCTGGGATAGCACTTACGGCTATCTGAGAGTGCGTACGCCGCCGCGCGTTCATGGAGCTGCGCGATCCGCTGTTCCGCGCAGGGCGGCCGCCAGCTTACAATCCTGTGTGTGACCCACCTCGACAAAGTGCGGCGCGAGGTCGCGCGCTACGAACACGTGTTGTTGCGTTTCGACGCTCGCGAATCGTCCACGGGAACACCGGAACTGGTGATCGCGCTCAAGTCGCCCGTAGCGGGCGTCGATGAGTACGCGGCTCCCGTGCATCCGCGCGATGTCGATCATTCCCAGTTTGAATGGACCTTCCAACGCTTCCTCTACGATTGCATCCACGACTACATGGCGGAGTTGTTCACCAGGAACCCGCAACAAACGGGGCAATTGAAATGACGGAAGCCGGCCAGTTCATTCAATCCGAGATTCGCGCGCGCGGACCGATGCCGTTCTCGCGCTTCATGCAGCTTGCGCTCTATCACCCACAGTTCGGGTACTACCGGCGAGGGAAGCAGATCTTCGGGCGCGAGGGCGATTTCTACACCGCCGCGCAACTCCAGCCGGTCTTCGGGCGCCTACTGGCGCAGGCTATCAGTCAATGTCACGCACCGGCCCAACCGGACGGCCGTGTGATAGTTGCCGACTGGGGCGCGGGGCAGTCGGATCTGCGCGAGTCGCTAGCCGGGTTCGATTACCGCGCGGTAGATGTGGACCGCGATGAGACTCCGGAGCGCTTCCGGGGGATCGTGCTGGCGAATGAGTTGATCGACGCATTGCCGGTGGACGTTGCACGCAGGGAAGGCGGCGTCTGGAGGGAGTCGCGCGTTGCTGCGAAGGGTGACGGCTTCGTCTGGTGCGACGGCCCCAACTTGGAAGGCGAATGGCTGGACTACGCTGAGCGTGCGGCCTGCCAAGCCATGTGGGACTCCGCTGCCGCGATCATCGAACTCCCCGTGGGGCTGCGATCGTGCATCGAGCACATCGATCGGAAGTTGGAACGCGGATGGATCGTCCTGTTCGACTACGGCTACACCTCGCGTGAGTTGATGCGCTTTCCGCAAGGGACGCTGCTGGCGTACAGGCGGCATCAAGCCTACGACGATGTTCTCGCCGATCCTTCGGGGTCTGACATCACCGCGCACGTACCCTTCGACGAACTGCGGCGTCAAGCCCGGGTGTTGGGCTGGAATGAATTGCGCTTTGAGACGATGGGACGTTTTCTGCTACGCGCGGGAGAGGCCGATCAATTCAACAAGGCACTGGCAGCATCCACGGAAGCCGCGTCGGCGCGCCTACGCCTGCAATTGAAGTCGCTGCTGTTCGACATTGGAGAGATGTTTCGTGCGGTTGTGTGGGAAAAAGTCTGACGCAAAAAGTAAAGAGCCCCGGTCGCCCGGGGCTCTTTATGTGATCTGAACCTTGCGCTCTCGCGAGCGAGGGAACTTACTTTTTCTTCGCGGCCTTTTTCGCAGCCTTCTTGACTGCTTTCTTGACTGCCTTCTTGGTTGCGTTCTTCATTGATCTGTTCTCCGTAACATCAGAATCTGCGGCCGTTCGCGGCCACATTGTGATCCCTTTATAAACTCGGTGTTGAAACAATGTCAAGTGAAAAGTTCGATGCGTGAAGCTTCTGAACTGCCCGCAGAACGGGCGTTTGGAGCGTGTTGACGAAAACGGGCAAAAATGTTGTTGTACTTTCATCGCCAACACGATCGGAGCTAGCATCGGAGATGATGACGCGCCGGCAAGCACTGGCTCTTGGAATCCTCGCACTGCTTACTCCGGCTGCGTGCCGGAAGAAGCATAAGCACGGGCGGACACCCCATCCGCCGGTGCCGGCGAGGCCTCGGCCGAAGATCGGCTGGACACAAACGGGAGTCGCGAGTTGGTACGGAATTCCCTATCACGGACGCCAGGCGGCGAATGGCGAAATCTACGACATGAACGAACTGACCGCCGCTCATCGCACACTGCCTTTCGGCGCGATTGTCAAAGTGACGAGTCTCACCTCGTTCGCTAGCGTGACGGTCCGCATCACCGACCGGGGTCCGTTTGTCGGCGATCGAATCATTGACTTGTCGCGGCAAGCCGCGCGCCAGATTGACATGATCGGCCCGGGCCTGATGAGAGTGCGTTTGCAGGTTGTAGCGTATGGGCCACCTCGCGCGGCCGGTGTCAAACGCGTTGTTCCGGAACAGGACCTGCCGCAAGCCCAGGTGCAATTGCCTTCGCCTCCGTCTGCGCCGGCGCAGTTACCCGCTCCGACGCTGGAACAGTCCCAGCAATCACAGCCGCAGGAGGGAGCAACTCCCGAATTCACCGGTTACGCCGTGCAGGTGGGACTGTTCAACGACAAGTCGAAAGCCGATAGCCTGAGAGATCGGCTGGTGCGGCGGTACCAGCCCGTGACGCTGGTGGCGCGAGAAGGCGCGCGTACGCAGTGGCGCGTCCTGGTCGGCAACAAGCCGACCGAGGAGGAGGCGGAGGCGCTGGCCACAGTCCTCCGGAAACAGGTGGGCGAAGCATTGGTTGTCCTGCGCGATTAGCCTCCCTTCGCGAAACGAAACTCCCGCCGGCTCCTCAGCGCCGAGCCGCGAACAAACGAGTAGTGCCTGCAGGTGGGCTCGTCCGCTTTCTTCCGTTAGCGGTTCAGTGCCGCGGTGAAGGCGCGGTATCGCAGCAGTAAGGATGGCGCGTGCCCCCGGAAGTGATCGCGCGAATTCATGCTCCATTTTGAGACTTTCTGGCGTGCCAGCTACTGACTTCTGAAGAGCTCCATGTTTTCAACCGCCTTAGCGAAGCCACCTAGCGTTGAGAAGGGCGCCATCTCTGCTCCCGAAAGGAAGTACGAGCTCGTCGGTCAGTCGCCCCGCCTCCGCCAACTGTTGAAGCTCTCCTCGAAACTAGGCCGCGGCCAGTGGCCCGTTCTACTCCTGGGCGAGACAGGCACCGGCAAAGAAGTCGTAGCGCGAACGATCCACCGTCAAGGACCGGGCGGTCCCTTTGTGGCCATTGATTGTGCCTCTCTCGTCGGACCGTTGATGGAAAGCGAGCTGTTTGGGCACGTAAGAGGCTCGTTTACCGGAGCAGTTGGGAACAAGCCCGGCCTCATCGAAATGGCGGACGGTGGCACCGCGTTCTTTGACGAGATCGGCGAACTGCCCTTGGACCTGCAGGCGAAGCTCTTGCGGGTTTTGCAGGAACACGAGTTCAGGCCAGTTGGCGGCTTGCAGATGCGCAAGTCGAGTTTCCGAGTGATTGCCGCGACCAACCGCGACTTGAAGCAGGAAGTTGAAAAAGGGACCTTCCGGCGTGATCTTTACTATCGCCTGAACGTCGTGGCAGTGCGTCTGGCGCCACTGCGCGATCGCAAGGACGACCTTCCGGTGCTGCTGGACCACTTCATGACTACCTACGCCCCCAGACACGCGATTAGTCACGACTTGCGTGAAATGCTGATGAACTACGACTGGCCGGGCAACGTGCGCGAGTTAGAGAACTGCATCCAGCACATGGTCGCCCTGAACAGCGGCCCACTGCTACACCCCGCAGACGCACCCTCGAGCTTGATAAACGCGGCAGTCGAACGCGCCTTCGCTGCCAAGTCCCAGGGGCAATCGGCATTCTCCAGGACACCTCAATTCGGGCGGGGTTCGGATTCGACAGGCTCCGCGATGTTTCCACCGGGTCAGCTGCCGCAGCCGGCGCCGAATCCCGTGGTACCCCTCTTCGAACTGGAGCACAACGCGATCATCAGCGCACTCCAGTACACGAAGGGCGATCGCATGATGGCCGCCCACTTGCTCGGCATCGGCCGGACCACCTTGTACCGGAAGCTCAAAGAGTACAACATGGAAGCTTGATTGCCGCACTCGATGCCACCTACAGCGTTGGCTCCTCGCTGAGCGGCGTCGGCGTTTACTCCCGTGAGCTGCTGCGCGCCCTGGCCGGCCTCTGCCCGAACGATACACTTCTGAATTGCTACCGGCCGCACCGCCTTTGGCGCGGAATTCGACAGGCTCGCCCAAGCAATGTCTTCGCCGTTCCACTGTTCGATTCCTGGCAGCCGTTTCGCTGCGACGTGTTCCACGGCTTGAACCAGCGTTTGCCCATGCATCGCTTCCGTCGCACGGTTTGCACGTTCCACGACCTCTTCGTAATGACTTCGGAGTACTCGACGCCGGAGTTTCGCGCTCGTTTCACCGCCCAGGCCTGTGCAGCGGCGGACCGGGCGGACCTGATCATCTGCGTTTCGGAGTTCACGGCCCGGCAAGTCGAATCGCTCCTGCGCGTCGAGCGATCCAGGCTGCGCGTCATTCACCACGGGACGCGGTTTGTCGATACTCCGGAAAGTGCCGCGCGCGAGCCGTGGGTGCTGCACGTCGGCGCGGTGCAAACCCGCAAGAACCTGGTACGGCTGATTGAGGCGTTCGAAATGGCCGCACCTGCGCCCTGGCGGCTCGTGCTGGCGGGAGGCGAGGGCTTCGGCGCCGGGGAAGTACGGGCCAGGGCCGCAAATAGTCCGGCGCAGGATCGCATTGAGTTCACTGGATGGGTGGACGACCGGCGTCTGGCCGACCTCTACGCGCGGTCGTCAATGCTGGCATTCCCGTCGCTCGATGAAGGATTCGGGATACCGATTCTGGAGGCAATGGCCTGGGGCCTGCCGGTCGTCGCATCCAACGGCTCCTCGTTGCCGGAAGTCTGCGGGGATTCCGCTCTGCTAGTCGACCCTACCGACGCTGCGGCTCTCGCTGCGGCCATCCAAACCCTGGTCGAGAATCCAGCCGCAGCCGCGGCGATGGCCGTCAAAGGACGCAATCATGCCCGCCGTAGGCCCTGGAGCGCCGCCGCAGCCGACACCCTGCAGGTCTACGCGGAACTCCTGCGGTAAGGCCGGGGGACGACGTCGCTTGACTTTGTTCCCGCTGCTCTACTAGCGTAGTGATTTCGCCGGACGGCCCTGCCGCCGGGGACCGGAGCGATGAGCGCACAGGAACATCGTCGAAAAATCGTCCTCGACCAGAGGCTCGAATCGTCTTTGGAAAGCGTCGATGAATCCGAAGAGAAGATCGTCGCGCTCGCGCAGGACGCCGGGTTCGCCGAAGAGGAAACCTATCGTCTGGGTTATGCCGTTCGGGAAGCCTTGGTGAATGCCGTGGTGCATGGCAACCGCTATAGTGCGAACAAGACAGTGCTGTTTCAGGTGTCTAGCTGGGAACGCGGCATTGAGATCGTGATCCAGGATCAGGGAAGTGGGTTCCTGGCCGAGTCTCAACTGGATCCGTTGGCCGAAGAGAACCTGATGAACCAATCCGGGCGGGGATTGGCTCTCATTAAGGCTTTCACTGACGAGCTGGTGGTGGAACCAGCCCAGCCGTCCGGTACCCGCGTTATACTACGTAAGTTTCTACCGCCCGAAGTTGGCTGACGGCCAGCTTAACGTGTTGGCCGCGACAAAGTTCGAGTGAAGTTCCCCTAGGTGTAGAAGGAGGTTGATCATCCGTGAGCGCTAAATTGATTACCCGCCAGGTCGGCGACGTGACCGTGATTGACGCTGTGGGCCGCATAACCCTCGGCGAAGGCTCTTCGGTCTTCCGGGAGACCATCAAGGATCTCGTCAGCAAGGGCAACAAGAACATATTGCTCAATCTGGCCGAGGTTAGCTATATCGATTCGTCCGGGATTGGCGAGCTCGTCAGTGGTTTCACCAGCGTGAGCAACGCCGGCGGAAACCTCAAGCTCTTGAAGCTGACGAAGCGTATTCAGGATCTTCTTCAGATCACGAAGCTGTACACGGTATTTGAAGTGTTCGACGACGAGGCTAAGGCTCTCGCCAGCTTCTAGTTTGTTCGAAGTCTCACCTGGCAACCGATCTTCAAGCCCGGCGGCCTTCATGGCCGCCGGGCTTGAGACTATCCCTGCCCGCCTGAACGACTGCCCTGTGTTAAACTGACGTTTTGCCCGCTGGAGTTTTCTTCCGTGGATCGTATTACCCGGCATGACCTAAAGACCGACCCGTTTGCGCAGCAAGTTGGTCACATTGTTGAAGAAGTTGAGGCTCACCGCTCTCAGGTGATTCGCTATGGCGCTGCCGCTGTGGTGGCACTGGTGCTGATTGGCGGCATCTATTGGTTCGTCCATAGCCGGAGAGAGTCGCGGCAACTCGAACTCGCAAAGGTGATGCGCATCTGGGGCGCGCCGAGCGCCGCTCCCGTGGCCGGGGAGTTCGCCTTCACCGATCCCGCTAGCAAGGACAAAGCCCTCACGAAGGCAGCCTCAGAATTGATCGCGAACCATTCCGGCTCGGATGAAGCCGGCGCTGCCGAGTACCTGCTGGGTGTGCGCGCCGCCGATCAGGGCAAACTGGATGTGGCGGAGCGCAATTTCAAGCAGGCTGTCGCGGACGGCGGCGGCGAATACGGCACGCTTGCCAAGTCGGCCCTGGCTGAGGTCTATGTGTCGGAAGGCAAAACCGCCGACGCCGAGAAACTCCTCAAAGAACTGGTTGAGTCCCCCTCCGTGTTGGTGTCGAAAAATCAAGCCACTATGTCGCTGGCCAAGCTCTACGCGAAGACGCGTCCGGCGGAAGCGCGTAAGCTGCTCCAGCCGCTGCTCACTGAGAAAACGTCGGTGGGGCGCCTCGCTGCAGCGCTTTACGCTGAGACGAACACGCCTGCCGCAGGCAAGTGATTCCCAGGGAGCTGCGCTTTCCGGACCAGCATCTGCGCGGCAGGCGCTATCCCGAGCCACCCCACCCATACCGGACTGAATTCCAGCGGGATCGCGATCGCATCGTTCACGCCCGCGCTTTCCGCCGGTTGGAAGGCAAGACCCAGGTCTTTGGCGAGCGGCTTTCCGATCATTTCCGCAACCGGCTCACCCACACCATCGAAGTCGCGCAGATCGCTCGCAGCGTGGCGGTCTCGCTGTCTCTCAACGAGGACTTCACCGAGGCGCTCGCGCTCGCCCACGATATCGGACATCCTCCCTTCGCGCACTCGGGTGAGGAAGAACTCGATCGCCGTATGCGGCCGTTTGGCGACCGGTTCGATCACAACCTCCACGCCTTGCACATCGTCGAGCGGTTCGAGCAGCGCTATGCACGATTCCCCGGTTTGAATCTGACCTTCGAGGTGCGCGAAGGCATGGTCAAGCATTCGCGTGACATCGAACGCGGAGACATCCCCGAGTTCGACGAGTTTCTGCCGGGGCTACGCCCGCCGCTCGAAGGCCAGCTGATCGACCTCGCCGACGAAATCGCCTATAACAGCGCGGACCTGGACGACGCCTACTCCGCCGGCTTCTTCAGTCTGGACGAGATCGCCGCCGGTGTTCCGCACTATGGCGAGTTGTTGGAGGAGATCAGGCAGCGTTTTCCCACGGCGGAGGAGGGCCTGCAGTTCCAGGAAGTTCTGCGGCGGCTGATCAATCTGCTCGTGTCGGGCTTCATCGAAGGGACGAGGGAGGCACTGCGGACCAGCGGAGCGGCTAGCGTTCAGGAAGTGCGCCAACACCCCACCCGCCTGGCCAGCCTGACGGCCGAGAGCCGGGAGGCGGATAGCGGGCTCAAACGCTTCCTGCTACAGCGCGTCTACACCGCTCCTCCGCTGATCCAGGAGCGCGAGCAGGCCACCGGGACCATCGGGAGTCTGTTCGAGTTCTTTCTGACGAACCCCGGCGAGTTGCCGGAACCGCACCGCCTGCGACTGGTGGAACTGCCCCTGCACCGGGTGGTGTGCGACTACATCGCCGGCATGAC
Organism: uncultured Acidobacteriia bacterium; assembly: GCA_903909435.1. GTDB lineage: Bacteria > Acidobacteriota > Terriglobia > Bryobacterales > Bryobacteraceae > CAIVVT01. Next base: position 173,086 of record CAIVVT010000301.1, read on the forward strand.
CGACAACTTCTGCCGCAACACCGCACGGCGGTTGCTCGGCTGAGAGCGGGCGGCCGCGCTCACTTCTCTCCGTTGTGGTCCACGTGGCTGGAGAGCTCGGCTTTTCGCACTGCGTAGGCTTTGCGAAGCATCCGGCAGAGATCTTCCGCGAGCTTCTGCGGATTCTCGTCGTCAGGTAGATCCACTTCCACCTTGAGGTATAGATCGATGCACTTCATCACTCGGATGGTACGATAGCAGCGTCGAAGAAGGTAATGGGCGAAAAGAACCTCTGTCATCTCTGCCAGCGCCGACCGGCGCGGCGACACTGTCCCGCGCTGGACCGCGGCATCTGCTCCGTCTGCTGCGGCACGGAGCGGGAGCAATCCATCGGCTGCCCGCTGGAATGTGAGTATCTGCGCGACGCGCGCTATCACGAGCGGCTTCCCGAGTTGGATCCGAAGACGCTGCCCAACCCGGAAATCGAGTTGACCGACCGGTTTATGAACGAGCACGAGAAGCTTGCCATCGTGCTGGGCCGGTTGCTCTTCATCGCCGCGGTCGAAACTCAGGGTGTGGTTGACTCCGACATGCGGGAGGCGCTCGCGTCGCTCGTGACAAGTTTCAAGACCGCCAGCGTAGGACTGATCTACGAGGCGCGTCCCGAGAACGCCATTGCCGCCGCCGTCGCCGCCCGCTTCCGCGAAGAACTGGACAAGTTCCGCGAGGCCGTCGCGAAGGGCGCGCCGGAAGGCACGCTCGTGGACAAGGACTTACTCGGCGTGTTGGTGTTCTGGCAGCGAATGGAGTACCAACGCAGCAACGGCCGCCGAAAAGGCCGTGCGTTCGTCGAGTCGCTTTACTCCCTGCTCCCCCCTCCTAAAGACGAGACGGCGGGCGAATCCGGTGGGATCGTCACCGCTGGTTAAGGCGTCAGCGGCGGCCATGAGAGCCAGACTCGTCGCAGCTTCCGAAATCGGGCCAGAGATCAGGCACTTCCGCTTCGACGTGCCTGAAACGAAGCAACTGGAGTTCATTCCCGGCCAGTTTGTCTCCTTCACCGGGACAGTCTCCGGCAGGGAATTCACGCGCGCTTACTCGGTTTGCTCCGCGCCCGACGGCAACCGCTTTGAACTCTGTCTGAACCGCGTACGCGAAGGCCGGTTTTCCCCCCGGCTGTTCGAGATGACTCCCGGCGCAACGGTCGGGATGTCCGGACCGCTGGGCACCTTCGTTCCGCGGCATCCGTTCCGCGATTCGGTACTCATCGCCACCGGCACGGGGATCGCTCCCTTCCGGTCGTTCCTGCGCTGGGCGCCGGTGTTGGAGAGCGGCAGGCGAATCACTTTGCTGTTCGGTGCCCGGTACCCGCTCGGCCTCTTGTACCGGAACGAGTTGCAGGCGCTGGAAAGCGAATTGTCTGGATTCCGGTTCCTGCCCACCATTACGCGCCCGGAATCCGGCTACCGCGCACGAATCGGTCGGGTTCAGCAGCATCTGGACGAAGCTCTGGACGGCCGCGCCGACGTGGATGTCTACATCTGCGGATTGCGGGAGATGGTCGACGACGTGCGCGCGATTCTGGGGAAAAAGGGCTTGCAGCGGACACAGATCCGCTACGAACGATACGACTGAGTGTCCATTTTCCAGGAGAGAGCCCAATCGTAAACCGCGTAAATTAGCGGTTTAGGAAATTCGGCCTTTATGATTCAATAACTTAGGATGCGGAACCGCAGAAATCAGCGGTTTTGTATTTCTGGCGCGGACAGTCAGGGAATAGGCCGCGTCTCAACGCGCGCATAAACTTCGCGCGTCTGTTCGAGCGAAGCGAAGCTGACCCCGGGCAGTCGCGCCGAGGCCGTGCCCGCAGCCACACCCCAGCGCACCGACTCGGGAAAATCGTGTTTCTGCGTCTGCGCCCAGACGAAAGCCGCCGCCAGGGCGTCGCCCGCCCCGATCGGGCAGAGCGCATCGATCCGGGGAGGCACGACTTCCACGGCCCGGCCCGTGCTGTCGGCCGCCAGCGCCCCGCGCGCACCCAGGGACAGGATGATACTCTGCGCTCCCATCGCGCGAATGCGTTCAACCGCCTCGAAGAAGTGGCTGCGCGTGATCAACGCACGGCTGAGCAGCCGCTCCGCCTCCTGCTGATTCGGTGTCACCACGGTGGGCTTTTCTTCGAGCGCGGCCTCCAGGGCCTCACCGTCGGCATCCACCAGAACTGGCACCTTCAGCTTCTGCGAGTAGTGAATCAACCGCGCGTAGAAATCGGCCGGAACGCCCGGAGGCAGGCTGCCGCAGAGCATCAACCAATCCGCGCCTCGTAGGCTCCCACGCACGGCCTTTTCCAGCCGCGCGATCTCGCTCGGATTCAAGCTTGGGCCTTTTTCGTTCAACTTCACGGCCAGTCCCTGCCGGTCGGCCACCGTGATGTTCGTGCGGATTTCCTGCCTGATCCTGACCAGGGAGAACGGAAAATCGCAACGCGTCAGGAACTCTTCGAGCAAGCGCCCCGACTTGCCCCCGCACGTCGCAATGGCCAGCGTGTCGGCGCCAAAACTGCGCAGCACACACGAGGCATTGATGCCGCGGCCGCCAGCCGATTCGTGGGATGAGAGTATGTAGGCCCGGTCTTCGAAAACCAGTCGATCGACCGTAACGTTCCGGTCGATAGCGGGATTCACTGTGAGCGTAACGATCAAACCGCCATTGTATCGGATGCTACGCTGAACGCTTGAGGCGTCACCCGCATTTTCTGGCTTATCTCGCCTTGTTGGCTGTCTGCTTCTTCTGGGGAACAACGTATTTGGGCATCCGCATGTCCCTGGAGACATGGCCGCCGATGATGCTGGTCTCCTTGCGTTACCTGCTCTCCGGCAGCATCATGCTGATCGGCGCAATCGCACTACGCATTCCGCTGCCCACCGGGCGCGAACTTCGCAATACCGCCTTGACGGGCTTGCTCGTGCTGGGCATAGGCAATGGGGCGCTGGTATGGGCCGAGACCTGGGTTCCCAGCGGATTGGCGGCGCTGATGATCACGATGTCGCCTTTCTGGTTCCTGGGGCTCAACGCCGTCATGCCTCCGCGCGAACACGTCCGTCCCGCGACCTGGCTGGGCTTGCTGGTGGGGTTGGGCGGCGCCGCGTTGCTGATTGGTCCGGGGGCCTTCGCGGGTGGCTGGCACAGCGGGCTGGTCAAGGGCTTCCTGGCGCTGCAGTTCGGGATGTTCGGCTGGACCCTGGGCTCGCTGCTCCAGCGCCGCATGCCAACCCGCGCTCACCCCATCGTTGGCGGCGCGGTCCAGCAACTCGCGGCCGGTCTGGCATGCGCACCGTGGGCGCTCATCGCCGGTGGGGACATCCATTGGTCCACGCGGGGCGTGGGGGCGCTCGCTTACCTGGTGGTCTTTGGTTCGATCGTTGGATACAGCGCCTATGTGCTCGCGATGGATCGGCTGCCCGTCGCCATCGTATCGCTGTATAACTACGTGAACCCGGTGGTCGCAGTCCTGCTCGGGTACCTGTTCTACAACGAACCCTTTGGCGCGCGCGAAGCACTCGCCATGCTGGTCATCTTCTTAGGAGTAGCGGTCGTCAAGCGCCTGGAGACGAGTTAGCCGTTCCGCCGTCGCCGCGCAAAGGCGTGCAGCAGGCCGCCGAGCGAGCTGAAAACGGTCAATTGCACGAAATTGAGTCCCAGGCCCAGCGCCAGTCTGTCGGGATGCTTGGGCAGGTCGAGCAGTTGATTCATGTCTTCCGCGCGTGCGCCGTACTTCCCGGAACTGTCGCGCAGCAACTGTACGAACTCGGGGTTGCCCGCCAGCGTCATGAACAGCAGCGTGATCATCACCAGCAGAATCAGGAACGTGAACAACCCGGAAATCCAGCCTAGCGCGGCTCCGCTGCGGACGTTGATCAACTGAGCGCTGCTGCGGCAGTACAAGAAAGATGCGATCCAGCCGCCTGCGAAGAGCACGAACGGAAACAGGACGCCGGACCCAACGGGGGACAACAGGACGCCAAAAACCAAGCTGAAGCAAGCGGCCAGCAAGCAACTCTTCACCACCACCCGGTTGCGGAAATCGACGTTGGCCCCGGACACGCTGACGGGCTCAGCGATGACCACGCGATCGATTGCCGGTTCGACCGGTAGAGGAGTTCCCTCCAGTTCGGCTGGCTCCTCTTCGGCGATCAACGGTCGCAGCGGCCGCCCGCAACGATGGCAAAACAGCGCATCCGGAACCAGTCGCGCCCCGCAAGTACAAATCTCTTCCACCCCCTCAGTGTCCCGTGATAGGGGGCAACCTGCAAGCGGAGCGAGCTTTGTGCTGCCCTATTCTGCCGTTACGGCACTCAACCTGTCATGCCAACAACCCGGCCATCAGGCCGCCGAAGCGCGAGCACGGCAACTCGCTGGCATGCGGGATCGCGAGAGCAGCGGCCCGAACGAAAATCGACCGGTCAAGTCAGCCAACAGCCTCTGTTCCCGAGGGATCACGCTTTGTGGTCTGTTGTACTCTCGTCCCCCCGTCTCCCTCGCCAGGACTTCGTTTCCAGCCGCACGAAAAGGTTCAACGCATGAGAATTCCCGCCCAAGTCTCCACTGACCAATTAGCGGCGGATTGCCTCCGGGTTTGGCTCTGCTCTAGCTATGCTCCGACGCCGGTCGAAGTCGATCGCTGCGGAGATTGGAAGTTATGCCCGGCATTCGTAGCGAAGCGGATCGAGTGCGTATAATAATAGGAGTTTAGGGTCCCGGCTGCTCCTCCACTTCACGTCTCCGCGGCCCACTTTCGGCAGAACGGTCGTCCATGGCACAAATTATCGCGATCTTTAGCGCCCTCCAGCCTATCCTTGTTCGCGCCATTCCCACGTTTCTCCTGGTAATTGCACTCCATTGGTACCTGAAAAAGGTGCTGGTTCAACCCATGGAACGAGTGCTGGCGGAACGCCGGAAGCGCACGGAAGGCGCGGTTGCGGCCTCGGAAGCTGCTCTGGCAGACGTGAACGCCAAAATGACCGCGTATGAGAAGGCGCTGTACGAAGCCCGCGCCGGTGTCTACGCCGATCAGGAACAGAACCGCCGCAACCTCGTGGCCGATCAATCAGCCGCGATTGAAGCCGCCAAGCAGAAGGTGGCCGCCCAGGTAGCCGCAGCCACCGCCGAGATAGCCGCGCAAGCCAAGGCTGCGCGCGCGGAATTGGCCGGGGAGAGCGAACGGTTAGCCGACCAGATTGCGGCGGCCGTTCTGGCGGGGAGAAACTAGGATGCGCCGACTGGCTTTGTTGCTGCTGTTCGCGTGCGCGGCGTTTGCCGCGGAAGAGGGCGGCGCCGCCAAACACGAAGTCGGCGATCAATTGCTCCAAAAGTGGATCAATTTCGCGATTTTGGCCGCGGGCATCGGTTTTCTCGTGGTGAAGGTTGGCGGTCCTGCGTTCCGGTCGAAAAAGCAGGAAATCCTGGATGGGCTGGCCGAAGGCACGCGCCGCGCGGAAGCTGCGGCGGAAAAAGCCGCGGAGATCGACCGTCGTATGGCCGGCCTGCAGTCTGAGGTCGCCGTGCTGCGCGAGAAAGCGAACACAGAGATGACCGCGGAGGCCGGAAGGCTTCGCCGCGAAACGGCCGAGCACATCGCCAAGGTCGAACATAGCGCGGAACTCGACATCGCCTCTGCCGCCAAAGCCGCACGTTTGGAGCTGAAGGGCTATGTTGCCGATCTGGCCCTCGACCTGGCCCGCCGGAAAGTGTCAGCGAAGATCGACGATGCGACGCAGGCCGCACTGGTCGATCGCTTCGCCCGGGGTCTGAACAACTAGGAAAGAGCAGCCAGAATGTCCCTAGCCGTTGCCAATCAATACGCCAAAGCGCTGCTCGAAGTGGTGGACAAGCCCGGCTCAAAGGTCGCTCCGGAGAGCGTGCTGGAGCAGCTGGAAACCTTCGAATCCGCGCTGGCCGAATCGCGCGAGTTTCGCGTGGCGCTGCTTTCGCCCGCCGTATCGTCAGTGCAGAAGAGCAAGGTTCTCGCGCGTGTCGGCGGCATCCTCGGGCTGTCCCCGGTCGTCGGAAACTTCCTGAACGTCGTCACCAGTCACCGCCGAATCCCGCTGCTCTCGCAAATCCGCGTCCAGTTTCGGGCGCACCTGGATGATCAGCTAGGGATCGTGCGCGCAAGAATCGCCGCCGCCCGGGAACTGGGCGCCGCGCAAAGGTCCTCGCTGGAGTCCAGTCTGGCCAGTTCGGTCAAGGGAAGCCTGCGCTGCTCGTACAGTGTAGATGGCGCGTTGCTAGGCGGCGTGACGGTTCAAATCGGTTCGAAGGTCCTGGACGGCTCGGTGCGCGGTCAACTCGACTCGCTGCGCCGCCGTTTGGTCGCCGAAGGTTAGGGCGCGGTTTGCGCCGCAGTTTGCGTAGTCGAAAGGGTTAAGGAAAAGGTATCTATGGCCCAGATTCGTGCGGACGAGATAGCGCGGGTTCTGCGCGAGGAAATCGAAGGCTTCGAGCAGACGGTCCAGGTTTCGGAAACCGGCTTCGTCGCTTCGGTCGGAGATGGTATCGCCCACATTCAAGGGATCGACAAGGTTATGGCGGGCGAGCTGATCGAGTTCCCGCACGGGATTTCCGGCTTGGCCCTGAACCTCGAAGAAGACCTGGTTGGGGCGGTGATTCTTGGCGAGGCGACCGAGATCAAGGAAGGCGACGAAGTTCGCCGCACCGGCCGCATCATGTCGGTCCCGGTCGGGCCGGCACTGATCGGCCGTGTTGTCGATGCCCTGGGCCGCCCGATTGACGGCAAGGGCCCCATCGAGACCGAGCATTTCCTCCCGGTTGAGCGCATCGCCCCCGGCGTCATCGACCGTCAACCCGTGCGCGAGCCGCTCCAGACCGGCATCAAGGCGATCGACGCCATGATCCCGATCGGCCGCGGCCAGCGCGAGTTGATCATCGGCGACCGCCAGACGGGCAAGACGGCCATTGCCATCGACACCATCATCAACCAGAAAGGCAACGGCGTCATTTGTATCTACATCGCCGTCGGCCAGAAGCGCTCGACGGTGGCCCAGGTGGTTCGAATCCTGGAAGAGCACGGCGCGATGGAATACACCATCATCGTCGCGGCCACTGCCTCTGACCCCGCACCGATGCAGTACATCGCCCCGTTCGCAGGTACGGCGATGGGCGAGTACTTCCGCGACAACAAGGGACACGCCCTGTGTGTCTACGACGATTTGTCGAAACAGGCCGCCGCATACCGCGAGATTTCGCTGCTGCTGCGCCGCCCGCCCGGGCGCGAAGCTTATCCTGGCGACGTTTTCTATTTGCACAGCCGCTTGCTGGAGCGCGCGTCGAAGTTGAGCGATGAACTGGGTGGCGGATCGCTGACCGCCCTGCCGTTTATCGAGACTCAGGCGGGCGACGTCTCTGCCTACATTCCAACCAACGTCATTTCCATCACGGACGGCCAGATCTACCTGCAGTCGGACATGTTCAACTCGAACATCCGGCCGGCAGTGGATGTGGGCCTTTCGGTCAGCCGCGTCGGCGGCAACGCCCAGGTGAAGGCGATGCGCCAGGTGGCTGGTTCGCTGCGTTTGGACCTGGCCCAGTACCGCGCGTTGGCGGCCTTTGCGCAGTTCGGCTCCGACCTGGACAAGGCGTCGCAGGCCCAAATCAATCGCGGCAAGCGGCTGGTCGAAATCCTCAAGCAAAGCCAGTACCGCCCGCTGCCGGTTGAGAAGCAGATTCTGATCCTCTATGCGGGCGCCAACGCCCACCTCGACGACCTGGCGGTGGAGCAGTGCCGACCCTTCGAGGAAGAACTCTACCGCTACGTGGACAACGCGCACCAGGACATCCTGGCCGAGATCCGCGACAAGAAGATTCTGAGCGACGACCTGAAAGCGAAGCTCGAAACGTTGCTCAAGGAGTTCAAGAAGCAGTTTCTCGCCGCCCACGCCGCGGTGAAGTAAAGCGAGCTAATCGCCATGCCCAGTTTGATCGATCTCAGGCGGCGTGTTCGCTCCATCCGCAACACGCAGCAGATCACCAAGGCGATGAAGATGGTCTCGGCGGCGCGCTTGCGCCGTGCACAGGACCGCGTCATCAACTCCAGGCCTTACTCCCGGATGTTTGCCTCGATCCTCGCGAACGTCGCCGCCGCGGTGGCGAACGACGAAGTGGCGGCAGCGCATCCTTTGCTCGCGGTTCGGGAAGAGAAGAGGATCCAGTTGATCCTGGTCACTGCGGATCGCGGGTTGGCCGGTGCTTACAACTCCAACCTGATCCGGGCCGCCGAGCAGTTTGCTGCCGATCACGCGAGCCAGCAGGTCGAATTCGAACTGGTTGGCCGTAAGGGCCGCGACTACTTTGGCCGGCGCAATACGAAGATCAGCGGCGAGTTGGTCGGCGTTAGTCAGACGGCGTCTCTCACCGAGGCCCAGGCGCTCGTCGGCAAGTTGATGCAACGCTTCACCGATACCGAGATCGATTCGGTCTACATCCTCTACAACGAGTTCAAAAGCGTGCTCACGCAGCGCGTGACGTTGAAGCAGATCCTGCCCCTGTCGGTAGCGTCCGGAGATGGGCAGGCCGCACGCGATTATATTTATGAGCAGCCGCCGGCACAACTACTGGGCAGCCTGCTGCCGCGCTACGTACTGCTCCAGGTTTTAGAAGCGTTTCTGGAAAACACGGCGGCCGAGCATGCCGCCCGCATGACGGCTATGGACGCCGCCACCAGTAACGCTTCCGACGTGATGAACAAGTTGACCCTCTACATCAACCGGGTGCGGCAGGCGAGCATCACCAGGGAAATCATCGAGGTCGTCAGCGGCGCGGCGGCTCAAGGCTAGCCGCGGCTACAAGGGTTTAAGGCACAAAGGTCGAAGGAACGAATTCCATGTCCACTGAACAACACGCAGTCGATACCACCGCCGGAGTGATCGGCAAAGTCATCCAGGTTGCCGGCCCGGCAGTCGATCTCCAGTTCGCCGACCATCAGATCCCGTCCATCCTGACGGCGGTGCGTATCGATAGCGAAGGCTTTGACTCGCCGACGCCCATTGATGTGACTGTCGAAGTGATGCAGCACCTCGGCGAGGGCCGTGTTCGCGGCGTAGCGCTGCAGCCCACCGATGGCATGGTGCGCGGTATGCGGGCCGTCTCCACCGGAGCGCCCATTACGGTGCCCGTCGGCAAACAGACGCTCGGCCGGGTGCTCAACGTCCTAGGCCAGCCGGTAGACAAGATGGGTCCTGTGGAGACCACCCACCACTACCCGATTCATCGTTCCGCTCCGGCGTTCGACGAGCAAGCCACCGGGCTGCAGATGTTCGAGACAGGCATCAAGGTCATCGATCTTTTGGAGCCATATCTTCGCGGCGGGAAGATCGGCCTGTTCGGCGGTGCTGGCGTCGGCAAGACGGTCGTCATTCAGGAACTCATCAACAACATCGCCATGAAGCACGGCGGCGTGTCGGTGTTCGCCGGTGTCGGCGAGCGCACGCGCGAAGGAAACGATCTGTGGCTGGAGTTCAAAGAGGCCGGTATCATCGATCCCTCCGATTGGCGCAAATCCAAGTGTGCCTTGATCTACGGGCAGATGACGGAGCCTCCCGGCGCCCGTCTCCGCGTCGGCCTGACGGGGCTGACGGTCGCAGAGTATTTTCGCGACGAAGAGGGCCAGGACGTCCTGCTTTTCATCGACAACATCTTCCGCTTCACCCAGGCTGGTTCGGAAGTGTCGGCACTGCTCGGACGCATGCCGTCCGCCGTCGGCTACCAACCCAATCTGGCCAGCGAAATGGGCGAATTGCAGGAGCGCATCACTTCAACCAAGAAGGGTTCGATCACCTCGGTGCAGGCCATCTACGTGCCCGCCGACGACTACACCGACCCCGCTCCGGCCACGACCTTTGCGCACCTCGACGCGACGACGAACCTCTCGCGCGACTTGGTTTCGATCGGCATTTATCCAGCCGTCGATCCGCTCGCCTCGACATCCCGCATTCTGGATCCGCTGATCGTGGGCCAGGAACACTACGACACGGCCCAGCGCGTCAAGGGAATCCTCCAGCGCTACAAAGACCTGCAGGACATCATCGCCATTCTCGGCATTGATGAACTCGGCGAAGATGACCGGCTCACGGTCGCTCGCGCCCGCAAGATCCAGCGCTTCCTGTCCCAGCCGTTCCACGTGGCCGAACAGTTTACCGGCTTCCCCGGCAAGTACGTAAAACTCGCCGACACCGTGCGCGGCTTCCAGGAAATCTGTGACGGCAAGCACGACGCCATTCCCGAGCAGGCCTTCTACATGCAAGGCACAATTGAGGACGTCCTGGAAAAATCCGAGCAGATTAAGAAAGCGAGCTAGACATGGCCGGGACCATCTTGCTCGAGGTGGCGACGCCCGAGCGGCTGATGTTGAAGGAAGCGGTGATCGAGGTGGAGGTGCCGGGCGCCGATGGCGAACTGGGCATCCTGCCCGAGCACGCGCCATTGCTCTCTGAACTCGGTGCCGGCCTGCTGCGATATACGGTGCAGGGGCAGAATCCACGCTGCGTGTGCGTGAGCGGTGGTTGGGTGGAGGTTGGCCCGGACTCGGTGCGGGTTCTCGCCAGTACGGCCGAACTCGCGGACGCCATCGACGTGAAGCGCGCCCAGGATGCGCTCCAGCGTGCCAATCAGCGACTGGTGAATCCGACTGGGGACGTGGATATTGCCCGTGCGCTCAACTCGCTGAAGCGGGCGCAAGCGCGTATTGAAGCCTCCAAGTTCCTGACCGGCAAATAGTCATCGCCGGCGCTCTCTGTTTGCCTTTGCGGGCTCGCGGAAGAGGTCTTTTTCTTGCTGCCGATCACTCGGTGTGAAGCAAACTTCGAGGCCCCTGTGCGAGAATGGAAGTTGTTCGGGCCGTGGCGCAGCCTGGTAGCGCGCTTGCTTGGGGTGCAAGAGGTCCCGAGTTCAAATCTCGGCGGCCCGACCAAATTCCCTATTTTCAAGTGTTAACAGTATTTCCACAATTGTGGAAATAGCCCCGAATGCGCTTGTTACAAACGCAAGCGCTCTTCCCTCCTTCTTCGATAGCTAAGTTCTTCGCGCTGAATGCGGCTATACGTTCGCTGAGGCGAGCGTGTCCATAGTTCGCAGTTTCCAGTGCGAAAAGACCAAATCTGGCCGCGAGCGTGTAAGAAAAGTGCTCATGACTACTCCGGCATTATCGCCGGGGCGATTTGGGCCGTCACGAGGAGATGTGCGCTCTCCTCAGTCGGCGTAGCGTCTTCTCAGATTGATGTCGACAGGACTTGTCGGCTTCGAGCCCCCTTCCTCCGGCCTCCTTCTTTTTCTCGGGATTGGCAGGGATTCCATTTTGTCGCCGATTGACTCGCCTGACGCCCAGTGGGTGGCCCTCAGCGCTTGCAGCGACCATGAGGCAGTGACGGGCCGCCATCTCAGTCTTCGTGTAGCGCAAGGTGCCTTTGGGCGGCTGCAGCGAGCGGACGGTCTTACCTGACTGTTCAGACGGTTTAGATACGGGCGCTGTTGATTAGCTGAACTAAGCTTCCCCGCGAATCCCTGAACTGGACACCGGTTTACGAATCTGCCAACTTACTTAGCATGGCTGAGCAAACCAAAGGAAAGGTAAACCTGCTGGAGCGCCTCCTCCCAGAAGGCCTGCTGGTCGATGCGGCTTGGCTCGGTGCCCACGGGTACTCGACTTCTCTGCGCAGACAGTACGTCACCGCGGGATGGTTGGATCAACCCACCCGGCAGGTATACAGGCGGAAGCGAGGATCGGTAGGCTGGCAACAGGTCGTCGTTTCACTGCAGACGCTGCTCGATCACGACCTAATCGTCGGGGGCCGTACGGCACTTGAACTCGAGGGGTTTGCACACTATCTCGCGAAGGAGACGAGGATGGTTCACTTGTACGGTCCTTCGCGCCCGCCTAACTGGCTAAACAAGCTGCCTGTGGATGCTGACTTTATGTACCACAATATCGGGCGTTTGTTCGCTCATCCAGCAGCCAAGCCATCGTGCGACCCCAATGACCAACTGTCGACTCCATCGACGGCGGTTCCATCTGATCTGCTAGCTCAACCGTGGGGCCAGTGGGAATGGGCTCTCATGCTGTCCTCGCCGGAGCGGGCCTTGCTGGAACTGCTCGACGAGCTACCCGCCCGTGAGACCTTTCATCAGGTGGACAAACTCGTCGAAGGGCTCTCCAGTCTCAGCCCTCGCCGCCTTGAGAACCTGCTGCATGACTGCCGGAGCGTGAAGGTGAAGCGGCTATTCTTCCTCTTTGCGGATCGGCACGAACACGCCTGGCTAAAGCACATCAACCGCAAAAGAGTAGACCTCGGCAGAGGCAAGCGGATGCTGGTTCGGGGAGGCAAACTGAGCGCCGCATATCAGATAACCGTGCCGGAGGACTTCGATGGCATTCAGTGAAGTCTACCGCCGTCAAGTTGCGCTGCTGTTGACACTCCTGCCACACGTCGCAGCGGAAGACTGTTTCGCACTCAAGGGCGGCACGGCTATCAATCTCTTCGTTCGCGACATGCCGCGCTTGTCCGTCGATATCGACCTCACCTATCTGCCGGTGTCGTCTCGCGAGGAGTCGCTTGCGGCCATCGACACAGCCATGAAGCGGATAGCCCTCCGCATTCAAAAAGCGTTCCCGAAGGCCGTCGTCACACCGTTAACGCTCAGACCAGAAGACTTCGTTACTCGCATCCTTGCGCGAAGCGACGACGCACAGGTGAAGATCGAAGTTACGCCGGTTCTGCGAGGGTGCGTCTTCGAACCGACTCTACGAAAGGTGTCGGCGGCTGTTGAGGAATCCTTCGGCTTTGCCGAAATGCGCATCGTCTCCTTCGCAGATCTCTATGCTGGGAAGATCGTCGCGGCTCTCGACCGCCGGCATCCGCGAGATCTATTTGATGTTCGGGACCTGCTAGCGAATGAGGGGATTGGCAGGGAGTTACGACAAGCCTTCATCGTCTACCTGCTGAGCCCCAATCGCCCGGTGTCAGAACTTCTCGCGCCAACACGCAAACGAATGGAAGCCGAATTCGACAGGGGATTTGTCGGCATGACAACGGTGCCGGTTGCTGTCGGAGATCTTAAGGCCACACGAGAGACTCTGATCGACTCAATTGTTGGAGGCATGCCTGAAGCCCACCGTCGGTTTCTTGTGTCGTTCGAACGCGGGCAGCCTGACTGGAGGCTGCTCGGGGTTGCTGGAGCAAGAGATCTCCCAGCGGTGCGGTGGAGGCAACGGAACTTGGACCTTCTCGACGCCAGCGTGCGTTCCGCGCTTGTAGCCAAACTCGAAAACGCGCCCGCTGGAGCGATCAACGATACACCGCCGAGTGACGCGTCGTAAGGCATCTTAAGCAGCGATCGCCCAGCCATCGCCGTCGTTGGACCCACAATGAACGCAGTCAGCTGGCCGGGAGCCGAGTAGTTTACGCAATGGTGAACCCTACCGTCCCGCCGGTCTCCCCCGCGCTCCGTCAGATACGTCGCAAATTCAGGCAGATTCAGTTTCCGAACCATACGGGATTTGAGGAACGCACCCAGCAGCTCCTCTTTGTCTTTCCAGCGGTGCGTGGGGACGAGATCCGCGGGCGCTTTGAATTTCTGTGAACGATCTATGTCTTTCTCATGCACATAGGCATCGGTGACGGGCGGCTTGGCCTTCTTGTTCAGGTCGGCCTGGTTCTTGACGATTTCCTCGGTAATCAGGGAGTAAATCATGTTCTCGCTGAGGGCGATGTGCTCGGCAATTTCGCCCACCGACCAGCGATCCGGTGCGGGCTTGAAGCTCCACTATGCAGTAGAGACTTGCGCCAACGAATCGATGAACATCTTGCGCGTGGTGCGCAACCGGCTGATGCCGAAATCGCGATACTGCTCAGACAATGGGCTGGCAAGCAGGACAGTGGCAAAGGCCGACAAAAGGATTCGACGCATGGAGTTTCCCAAAGCTGCACCAGTTTACTTCAAGTTGGCGTAGGCCGTGGGTCGCCGGGTGGACGGGCGATCTTAACGCCCACCGGTCCGCCGCGTTGCGCACGCGGGGTGGCAATGCGCGCAGAGGGAGACTAGGCGGACTGCGGATTCCAATTGGTGGTGGATCGTAGTCTACGGTTGCGACGGAAAGCTCGAATGTGTAGGCAACCCGGCGACTAGAAACGTACTAACCAATTTGAGGCAAAAGCAAAATAGGAATACAATACTTCTATTCTTTCGCGTAATATGCCTTACACTTGACCTACGGGACATACTCTCTCCAGGCGAAGAAGTTGTGTAGTGAGAGACTATGCTTCTTTATCTTTATGTCATGGATCGCATTTCTGAGGCTCAGAATGATGCTCGACATGTGAGTCTCATCATGGCCGCTACGGTATCTATACGTTCTTTTCTCTTTTCAGTTTGCTTGTGTTCACCTAGGGGTGGCCACCAATAAACAGTAAGATCTCCAGTGTGGCTTAGCTGTAAGACCGCGGAAGGCTTCTTAAGGATGAGATGATCTATGAATCCAAGAACTCTATTTGCCAGTGCCGTGTTGTCCATTGGTGTGGCTTCGGCTGTGCCGATGACAGTGGCAACATTCAGCACTTCTTCTAATTTCAACTGGGGTGGCTGCGCGAGTTCATGCTCGATCCCAGTAACCTTCACTTACGATGGCGTCAGCAATAACGCGCCCTACGACGCCCCGCTGCAGGGCACCTTGACGTATAGCTGGACGAAGACAGGCACCGCTACGGTGAACGGCAACGACTACTCCCAGGGCGTCTTTGGCGATTTCGTATTTGTGTTCACCCCTCCTGGAAAGCCAGAAGTGAATCTACTCACTGTCGATTTTGCGGCAGCGAAGGGCGTGCTGGTATATGTGGGCCTACTTGGGGACCTGTTCCTGGGGGTCACTCCGAGCACCAGCGGCGGCACCGCTCCAATCGTCACATCAAGCATCCTGAACGTTACGACTCCGCTGGCCGATTGGCAGTTTCTGATCAATCTCGGCTCTTTGAATCCAGGAATTGCAGGCGGCAACATCACAGACTTCAGCACGAATGGCACCGGCTCGATTGGCGTCAGCCCAGGTCCCAGCGGTCAGATTCCCGAACCGGCATCGATGTTGATGGCTGGCGCAGGCCTGCTCACCATCGGCGGCCTGATCCGGATGAAGCGGCGTTTGCAGAAGTAGTTTCAGTCCCGCTGGAGAGCTAAGTCAACAAACAGTGTTCGGTTCCGCTATCTGACTGCGGGCCGAACACGTTTGCGTTCCTGGTTTGCTCTTCGGGGAGCTCGTGCAACGAAGGGGGCTTGCCCGCGTGGCGGGTCGGGATGTGACGTCAGCATCTGCGGAAGCGTTGTGACGGCGATGCGTAGTGCAGCACGAGCAGGGGTCGATTGGCGTGATGGACCCGCCTACAGAGTTCGTCAAAATACGGGTAGCGATCGCCGACGACCACGCCATCGTTCGGGACGGCCTCAGAAGGCTGCTCTCGATTGAAGCGGACATCGATGTAGTCGGCGAAGCAGCCGATGGAAGAGATCTGCTGGATCACATGCAGGAGTGGATGCCTGACGTGATTCTGCTGGACTTGCGCATGCCCAACACCGACGGATTGGCCGTGTTACGGACTTTGGGCAGTGAGAAGAACCCTGCCAAAGTCATAATCTTCACTGCTTCCGCGGACAAGAACGAGTTCGTGCAGGCGCTGAGGCTCGGCTGCGCGGGAATCGTCCTCAAGCAAACCGCCGCCGACCTGATCGTGAAGAGCATTCGTAAGGTGAATGCCGGCGAAAACTGGATCGACGTCCATATTGCAACTGCTGCAATCCCACAGTTTGCGCGGTCTGTGAAGGTTACCGACGCCCCGATCAAGAGCCGGAAAGGCGCACGGCTAAGCATTCGTGAGCGGGAAATCGTCGCACTCATCGCGCAAGGATGCAAGAACAAACAGGTGGCCGAGAAGATGTTCATTTCGGAGCAAACGGTTAAGAATCACATGCGAAACATCTTCTATAAGCTTGGTGTTTCCGATCGCCTGGGATTGGCGTTGTATGCTATCCGCGAGAGATTCCACTTCCCGCAGGCCGGTTAGTCCAGAGTTCGGTGCCTCGGCCCACGATCCGGAATTCCCCGAAGAGCGGGCAAAGCTGTGGAACGTGCCTGTCGCTGGGGACGTCAGTTCCAGTCCAGTACGAACTTTCACGGAACTCTCACGAAATGTTTCCGGTCCTGGGTTTCCGGAAGGTCGAGCAAGATGCTGATTCCTTCAGCCTTAGCCAATGACCTTGATCGTCTCACAGGATTCCGTTCATTTCTGGAACTTGGATTCCCATTCACAGTCGTGAAAAGCGATTTGTGCGAACCCTCCAAGTTAGACCAAATTGCAGCCGCGGATGGATCGAACCCACCTGGCTCTGGGCTATCTCCCTACCGATCTCTGGCGAAGCCCTTGCCTAGTCAAATTAGCCAAGTGATGAATGGGGTCCGCAGGAACGAACCTGACCGTACCAAGGAACATCACATGCCCACATACAGCATCGACGGCGACAACAGCCTGGCCGTGCACCCCGACAAGGGTGCCGCCACCAAGGAGGCCGGCCCCACTGGCGCAGCGTTTGGCACGGAGGAGGACTTCGGCGAAGCCGTAGCGGCCTAGCCCGCCAGTAGCCTAGTAGACATTTGGAACGGCTTTGCCGGCGCGCCGCCCTACGCGGAGCTGAAGGAGGCTAAACGCTTCACGGATCGCAAGAGTGCCGTGGCGCGAATCTGGAATACCGCCCAGCGCCTGGGCGAGACGCTCGAAGCGGAGCTGGAAATCGCACAACCGGACATGCTCCGGGCCCAGTAGGAGGCGGCGAGCACGACCGAGCCCGCCAAGGCGCCCGCCCAGCCGAAAGCAACCAAGGGGAGGCCACCGGCAGGGATTGCGCGCCTGTGCCCAAGCAGCGCGAAGGAACGCGCAAGGCCACGGTGCTCGCCCTGCTCGAACGCGAGGGCGGCGCAACTTTGGAAGAGATCATGGCCGAGACGCTGCGGCAAAAGTACTCCGTGAGAGGCTTCATCTCGACGCTTGCCAGCAATCAGGGCTACGTGATCGTCAGCACACGCCGCGAAGGAGATCAGGCTCGCGTCTGCGCCATCAGTAAGTAGGAAAGTCATCGAAAGCGAGAAGCGACTGGCAGCGATGCTGGCCTGCTTTTGCGTTCTGGACGAATGCAATTCGATGGGTTGTCGCGAGTATCGGATGGGCTCAAGACCGGGTGCGAGGGCCACTTTTCGAAATGCCGGTTTCAAAACCACAACACCGCTATTTAGCATGCGCTCCGTACGGCTGCGATGCGTGGTGCACGGCACTCCAAAGTCGATTGCCTCCGACTGAGCTCTTCAGGCATTGCCGTGGAGGCTGTGGAGCGATGACACGGAGGCGGCAGACTCCCGAAAGTCCAAGGACGGAACTGATCTAGAATCGCAGCGGCGTCGCGAGCCTCAAGTAGCGTCTGGAGACGCTCCTCCGGCACTTCAGCGATCCTACCCAGGAGTACAAGCGCCATGCTCGCATCGTCCCAGTAAGTCCAATGGGACATCTGCCTGAGGGGCTGAATGGCTAGTTGTCGGAAGCTCTCCATCGTTCGGACATCCCGGGCTGCGGTAACGGATCCGCGGGAATCTAACGGGCGATCTTGGCATCGTTTGAGGCGACGACCGCAAGCACACGCATCGCGTTATTGCGTACAGTGGGATCGGGATCCATGACGGACTGCAGGCGCGCCTTAAGTTGTTCCGTGCCCTTGGGAGCATAGCCTGCCGTCCACGCCGCTGCAATTCGATGCCGGGATGACGAGGACCTTGTCAGGACCGAATACACTCGATTCGCGTGGCCTCGAGCATACTGGATTAGCTTCAGTTCGTCTTCACGCATCACGGGATCCTTGGAAAGCGAGTAACCATTCGTCGTCTCGTCCCCGGCGAAGATAGCCCCACTTAGCATCCGTCCAATCGCGTGCTCGCAAAGAACAACGACTCTCTCCGGCAGTTTATCGGTTCCCGTCGGTTCGGGATTCCAGTTAACCGGCGATGTGTCTGGCGGCTCGACGTCAACATAGAGGACAAAGCCATTGAGATCGGGAATGAAAACCGGCGCTACCGAGTGGCGGCACTTGTCTATGAGTTTCTGAAACTCGTCTGTCGGCCGGTCTATATCTGTAGCCTTCCCGAGTTCAAAGATGTCCCCGGTTTGGAACAGATAGACGGCGCGGAGGCGTGTGAAATCGATGCTTGCCGCCCCATAATAATCTATGGCGACAATAGGGCCACGTAGCGGTTGTGCGGCGCAATGTGAGGCGGCGAGGATAGGGGGAAGGAACCGAAGCACGATCCGAATATAGATTGCTGCGCCAGCGGTGGCGTCACTTGCGACGATCGTGAATTCACTTTGGTCTGATGCGGATTCGTTCAGGGTTCCAAATGCCCAGTCCGTCATCAGGAAAGAGCAGTGCCATGAGAGTGCGCTTCCAGTCTATTGGCAGGATCGGCGGCGGCGGATACCCCACCCAGATGCTCCGTTTCCGAGACGCGCACCTTTCATGGCACCGTCGCATTGATTGCTCGCCAGCAGGTAGGTGTGCGGACCGGTGTATTCTGACGCCACTTGATACATCGAGAACCGCGACATCAAGGTACGCTGCCAGCCAGCGGGAAGCTGCACATGACTTCGTTCAGCATCGACAGCCTCTGTTTCAGTGCGCGCGCTGACCTACTCCACGGCGATCGTGATACCGCCTTGGCTCGCCGCTACGCCGATGGTCAAGACCAGGGGCGCCGCCGAATTTGCAGCTAAGCCAATCGGAATCTGAACCACAATTTGTAGGATTGCGGGCAGCTCCGAGCCCCCGAAAGCCGAGATGACTCTGGCCGCCCGTCCCGCAATAGCGACGCTCAGTGGCAATTGCGGATTCGGAAGTACGGAGCGAAGTCCATCGCCGGTTGCGTAAATCGTAACGTTGGAACCGCCGACTGCCGGATGGCTCGCTGAATTGAGCCTGCCGTCGGCGTTGAGCGCGACAGCTTGGCCAGAGGTGCCGATGGCCGCAAACAAGCCGGGTAGGCTGGGCTGAACTCGCAGCTTGACCGGCGCTGAGACGATGTCTCCCTTTCGAACGATCATTGAGACCGACCGTTGGCCAGCGACGCTGTCAGGAACCGTCGCATATAGTCTCTGCGACTGAGAGTACGACAGGGTTGCAGGTATTCCGTCGAAGACCACCTGGATATCGCCGAGTTCGGTTGGAGCAGCTCCTAGCGGTACGAACTGCGCTTCCTCTGGGCCGAGCAGCGAGCCGTTCACGATGATAAGCTCACCGGGAGCGATCTGGCTCCCTACTCCGCTTGCGGCGTTGACAACACCCTCCGCGGACACGGCCGGTTGTTCGTCGTCGAGGACGGGATTGTTGCGGCGATTCTGGAACGAGTAGGGCCATGGGTTGTTCTCGGGGCGGTAGGTCACACCTGTGTCCAACACAGTCAGTACGCCCGGCATCACGTACTCGTTTGTCCCACTGATCGAATAGTCGACGGCGAGCTCGGTTCGGCCGCGGCCGCTGAAATCGCCGATTGCCGCAACGGGATTGACATAGCTGTCCCGGCCATTCATCCCAGTCAACTGCCAGGAGCGGGAGAGCGACCCATTCAAGTGGAACGCCATGAGTTTCTGGTCGTAGTAATATCCCGAGTGGTAATACACGCTCCCTGGTGGATTGATGAAGAAGGGGTCTTGCGTTTGCAGCAAATCCGTTCTCGTGGTGACGATCTCCGGCTTTCCATCGCCATCCACATCGCCTAAAACCACCGCGCCAAAGCCAGGCGAATTCGACGGAATGCGGACAGGCCAGCCGGAGGAGTAGAGCTTGCCGTCTGCATCGAAAACGAACACCGAGTCCTGCGGCGACCAGACGATCTCCTTGCGGCCGTCCTGCGCCAGGTCGCCGATGGCCAGATAGGACTCCGGATTGGTCGCCGTATATTTCACCACTTGGGGCCAGCCGGCGCGTTCCTTACCGTCTTTATCGAAGACGTCAATGGTCGCCGTACCGCCGTCCAGTGCCTCGTTATTCACGTAGGTGACGCTCACTATGTCCATTCGTCCGTTGCCGTCAAAGTCCGCGGCGGCGAGCGATCGCGGCACCCCCGCAAGCACGGGGACCGCCCACTGGCGTGGAGTGCCGTCGGAAGAGAACAAGCGCAGCGTGTACGACGTCTCGCCGACTCCATCCACGACCACGATCTCTTTACGTCCATCCCCGTCCAGATCGGCGGCAAGTACTCGCACTCGATTCTGCATCCAACTGGCCCAGTTCTGGTCCTGCACCACGAGCGGGAAGTTGCCGCCTAACGGCGTCCCATCGCCGGTCCAGGCAAAAACGTAGCCCAGTCGGGTGGCGCGGTCGCTCCCGAAGACAAACGCTGTCCATTCTTGATTACTCGTTAGATCGGCGATGGGGACGAGAGCCCACGACATATCGACGGGCACACTTGGAACCCAACTCTCATTGCTTCCATCTGGCGAGTAAACCCGCAGGACGCTACTGTCGGCCGCTACCACCTGCTCACTTCTGCCGCCCCTCAGACTCACTACCGATGGTTGGTGGAAGCTGCCGATACCCGGCAAGGGCAGGGGATACTCCCGCACAGTGGCGTCAAGCGCAAAACTCCATACCGATCCATAGACCGGCTGAACCCACGGACTCATCATGGTCAGGCGGCAGACCCCGCTCGAATCGCAGGCCGGCACGGCTCCGCCCCAGGGTAACTGACGGAACGAGACGGGCCATTTATCGGAGATCAGGTCGGGTTCGAAGTAGACCATTGTCAAAGCCGTATCCGTGGACTGATCTCGGAAGACAGTGAGTTGTAGAGTGTAAAAACCAGCAGTCGCGATGTTCTTGGTATCCCACACTCCTAACACGCTGTTGGCCACGGGCACCACGCCTGCGCCTGCCAAATTAATGCCCGCAGTCTGCCAACCGACGCCGGTATTCACGCCCGGCGCCCACTCCAGCTTGAAACCGCGGAAGCCCGCGCCGATGGCCGTGCCGGTGATCTGGAGCGGCGGGCCGGGTTTGACGGTATTGGCGGAAGTTGGTGCATGGGGTACCGGCGGATAGCTGAAATAGGCTGTCGCCGCGGTAAACTGCACCCGATCTGTAAAGTCCGCCCCGGCGCCGTTCAGGGCGGTCAGTAGAATCGTATAAGTTCCATTGGCAAACTGACTCGCATCCAGCGTGCCCAGCACCCCATTGGCCGGCGTGTTGCTAGTGGAGAAGGTCGTCCAGGCACTCGGCGCTGCGCCAATGCCCCAGGCGAGTTGATAGGAAGCCAAGCCCGCCCCGCGCGCCACTCCGTCGATCTGAACAGGACCTGAGAAGACCTGGCTGTTGACGGGAGTCATAATCCTCGCCTCCAGCGGCCCGGTCACCGCCAGCGCCGAAGCGCAGTTGACGACGCCGTAACCGAGGTAGGCGTCGAAACCGCCGGACATCGAGGATGAGACTCGCATCGCCTGGCGAACTGCCTCGTTCGTGTATTCGGGATGCGCTGACAGCAGCAGCGCGACCAGACCAGAAACATGCGGAGCAGACATACTGGTCCCGGAAAGGCGCATGTAGCCCGGGCTGACCACAGCGCCGATCTTACTTTGCGCGGCCTGGAGCGAGAGGATATCGACGCCAGGGGCCGAGACATCGATCTTCGGACCCCAATCCGAAAAGCTCGCTAGTGCTCCGGTCGTGTCGGTCGCCGCCACAGTGATTACGTGAGGCAGGCCGGCGGGGTAGAAATAGCCCGCGTCTACCTGGCTGTTGCCGGCGCTGGCGACCAGAACGACGCCCGACGAATAGGCATAGTCGATCGCGTCCGATATGACTTGCGACGTGCCGAACCCGCCCCAGGACATGTTGATCACGTCGGCGCCGCGATCGGTCGCGTATACGATGGCGGAGGCCAGATTGGAATCCGTGCCGCCGCCTGTGGCGTCGATGGCTTTGACGGCCATCACCTTCGCGCTGTAGGCGATGCCGGCGATGCCGAGGCCGTTACCGGCGCTTGCGGCTATGGTGCCCGCGATGTGCGTGCCGTGCCCGAAGTCGTCGGTGACATCGCTGGTGCCGGAGACGAAGTTCCAACCATAGCGATCTCCGACGAAGCTGTCGCCATCGAGGTCGGTCGTGCTGGTTGAGGTCTCGCCGGGATTGGTCCACAGATTTCCGGCGATGTCGTGATGGGTGAGGTCCACGCCGGTATCCACGATTGCGACAGTGATGCCTGCCCCCGTCGAGATTGGCCATGCAGCAGGGGCCCCAATCGCGTAGACTCCCCAGAGATCGGCATAGGGCTGGCCCCAGGTGCCTGAGGTCGCCAGATACGGATCGTTGGGCAGTTCCGTGGTCACCTGGATGATGTGATCCTGCTCGGCGTACTCGACATCGGCGTCGGCGTTGAGTTGAGCCAGCAAGTTCGCTAACTGGCTGGCATCCGTGCTGCAGACCAAGAGGTAAGTGCGGTCCATCCCGCTCGACGGGAACACAGCCGACGCGCGCCTGGCGCGAGCCGGAAAGCGTTGGCGGACTCGCGCCGACCGTTGAGCTTCGTTTAAACCCTGATTCATCGCTGCCCTCGTGAACTGTCCAAACACCGGGCGGAGGCTTAGCACCGCGTGTCGTGTCATGAAGCTCCTTAGGCTGGAGCTCTGAGGCTGTCTCGCCGTGAGCGTGAGCGTCTGCGGATGGAGAGCCGCCCGCACATCACCGGCCAGTGCGTGGCGGAACTTGACGATGACTGAGACGGACCCGGTCGGCGAAGTGGCGCCCGTACGGGCGAGCACCTTCCCTGCCTGTTGACCGCGGGCGGCCGACGCAGCCGGAGTGATCTGCGAGGCTGGATCGGCTGCATACGATGAATCCGGGATCGCGAGCGCAAGACAGGTGAAGAGTGCCGCCAGCGCTGGTGCCGTACGCAAATCCCCGTTTGCACTGCGTTTGTTGATAACCGACATGTAGGTCCTATTCTACTCGGGGTTGTACTGCGGACACCTTCCTGTGGGAGTTGATCGCAAGTCGATGTGGTTCCGGGCGGGCGCTGTTGCTCTGACGGTGTCGCCAGATAGCGGGTTACCGCTCCGGCTGCGCGACGGCGTATGCCAAGGCTTCCTCTTGATCGGACAATCGCCATTTCGGAAGTGACCCTCCGGGTGGATCATCCGCCGCCGCCAGCTTGGGCGAACGGAAGGAAAGCGCACTCTTCGTCCACTAGGGCTGTTTCGAGTGGCAGACGACTCGCTCGAAACCTGCCCTGCAAGTTTCAGCTTATAGCCACCCAAAGCGACTGCTCGCGCCTCCACCTACAACTGGCGCGCCGAGGTTCGTTCAAAAGGTAAACTGGATCACCGATGTCGATCTTGCCGGATTTCCGCCTAGAGACCTTCTTTTCGCATTGGGAGTTCAAGGCGCGTCACCACATGACTGCCAGTGACGCTCAGACCGTCTCACTTTGCGACCTTTTGTTGCTGGCAGAGCCGGAAGAGCGCGAGGCCTGGGACAATCTCGCGCTCGGCTATACCGAGACGTGGGGTTCGATGGCGCTGCGGCGCGCCGTGGCCGCGACCTACACGGGGCTCGCTCCAGAGGACATCCTCTGCTTCGCCGGCGCTGAGGAGGGGCTGTACTGCGCGATGCTGGCCTTGCTCGGCCCGGACGACCACGCCATCGTGACCGTGCCGAACTACCAGTCGATGGAGACGTTGCCAGTGTCGATTTGCGGCTCGGTCTCGGGCGTGGCATTGCAGGCAGAAAACGGTTGGGCACTCGATCTCGACGACATTCGCGCTGCCTTGCGGCCCAACACCCGCCTGATTGCTGTGAATTTTCCGAACAATCCGACAGGTGCGGTCGCGAGCCGGGAGACCTTCGATGGGCTTGTCGCGTTGTGCGCCGAGCGCGGCATCCACCTGTTTAACGACGAGGTCTATCGCGGGCTGGAGCGGGACCCCGCACGCCAACTCCCTCAGGCGGCGGAGGTCTATGAGCAAGGTGTTTCGCTAAACGTCATGTCAAAGGCTTATGGATTGCCGGGCCTGCGCATCGGCTGGATCGCCTCGCGCGATCACACACTGCTGGCGCGGATGGAGCGCATGAAGCACTATTTGTCGATTTGCAACTCCTCGCCCAGTGAGGTTCTGGCGCGCATTGCGCTCAAGGCTCGCGATCGCATTCTCCGGCAGAATCGAGATCTCTGCGCCAACAACCTTGTTTGCCTGAGGCGTTTTTTTGCCGTCTACCCTGACCTCTACGACTGGTCCGAACCAGATGGAGGATGCGTCGGTTTCGCCCGTTACAAAGGGAGTGATGGCGTCGAAGAGCACTGCCGGCGTCTCGTAGAGGAGTCTGGCGTGCTGTTGATTCCATCGTCGCTATTCCACTCGGGGCTGTTGCCGGTGCCTCTGGACCGATTTCGGGTCGGCTACGGCCGCAAGGGTATCGAGATCGGATTGAAAGCCTGGAAAGACCACCTCGGGCGCTAGGTTGGCCGACAGCTGAGGCTTGTTCGTTCTGGACCGATTACTCTGCACTCTTCCATAACGGTCTGAAGTGGCTCTCCCATCCGGCGAATCCGAGTTGTGGAAGTGAGGCCGACGATCCACCCGGAGCTGTCGTTGGCGAATGCAAACGTGTTTGCGCAGATCAATGTCGTGGAGTTATTCTTTATGACTCGCCGTTGGCGGAACGTCGATGCCGATCACGGCGTGCAGGGAACTGAACATCATGAGCAACGAATGGTTCGCGCGGCCGGTATTGTTCGTAGCGGACATCGGCAGGTCCGTCGATTACTACGAGAGGCAGCTCGGGTTCACGCAACAATGGCGATATGAGGAGGAGGGGAAGGCGTGGGTCGCCCAGGTCGACCGGCAGGGCTGCGCGCTCATTCTCTCTTCTCAATGGCCCGACAAAGTGGGCAAGGGCTTGATGTTCATCTCGCTGGATGTCGGCGTGCTGAATGCCTTGCGCGCGGAACTGGAAGGGCGAGGCGTGGATGTGAAGGACGGGCAGTGGGGCTACCAGCTCATGGTCATCGCGGATCCCGACGGCGACGAACTCTACTTCCCCTATCCGGCGTCGTCCGCCACCGACTCCCTCGACACG
This sequence comes from uncultured Acidobacteriia bacterium, assembly GCA_903909435.1. Classification (GTDB taxonomy): domain Bacteria; phylum Acidobacteriota; class Terriglobia; order Bryobacterales; family Bryobacteraceae; genus CAIVVT01. Next base: position 198,280 of record CAIVVT010000301.1, read on the forward strand.
TCGAACGCTGAACAGCCTCGCTGAGGGCCGAGCGGACCCACATGGCGTGCTTCTGAGAAGCGGCCGGATCTTCTCCAAACCGCCAACGCGCAGGCGGCACTCAGAACAAAACTCTCGTCGAAATCAGGTTTCAGCGAGCTTTCTTCAACTCCACCCGGACAGCTCTCAGGGGTTTGCTGCTTTCCAGGTTCTCCATCTGATGCGGGGGGCCGACGGGCAGAAAGATGACGCCCCCATCGTCTTTGTGGCCACGATCCACCGCTGGAACGCCCGGCGAGTACTCCTTGAGATGGGCCGCTGAGACGTAGTACAGGACACTCGGATACCGGTGTGCATGGAGCGGTTCGCGAACGCCGGGGGGAACGGTCACTTCCAACACCCTCACCTCATCATTTTCGAAGAGAACCTTGTGATGCTGTGGCGCCGCGGCGAGAGCATCGTTCTGGGGTGTCCACCACTTGTCGAAGTTGCTTGCAGTCTGCCCGAGCAGGAAAGCCGCGCCAAGCGCGCCGAGCAGTAGTGCAGACTTAACGAACTGCTTCATATTCTCTTCTCCGATCGCCGGGCGTTCGGCACATTGTAGCGCGTTGGAATCACCCGGCGGTGCCTTACCAAAATATCCGCTTGTCGCCCAAGAGCGCCTGGGCGCCCCCCGGTCGAAAGGGGCTATTCGGACATTGTCAGGCGCGCGTGATGGGCGAGTTCACTGTCCGGATGGCCAACATTCCGCCCACTGCCAAGACAGGCCGCGGCGTGCTACTTCCTCGTCAGTCTTACTCGTGCGAAGGCCCGACTCTTGCCGCCCGCCTCGTTGTCGATCGACAATTGCCAAGCGTCGTCATTCTTGTTGTAGGAAAAGGTTGTGTTGACGCTGCTGCCGTCATTGCTTCCGAAGCGGAATGTAATGGTGTCGCCGCTTCGCTTCGCGCGGCCGATTGCCTGGGAAGTGAAGTCCCATGGTCCGGTATTGTCAAGCCACAGACAGCGGTACTCGCTCGACTGCGGATCCCAGCCGATGAAGATAATCGCCTCGTACGCCGGCTGTTTCCTGGCGTCCTTCTCTCGGGACACTTCCTGCATTCGCATATACTGGTGACCCAGCACCCACTCCGAGACGATATCGTGCGTCGTATTCCTCCCGGCGATGGTGCCCTCAAGGACCCATTTTCCGACCATGCGATCGAGCAACGGATCCTCGAGCGTGGCTGGTTGGGCCAATGCGGAGAATGAGATCAGTAGACCTAAGGCGAAATTGCAATACGCTCCGCGCAATTGGGGCACCTCCAGCTGCAATAATCTCTTGGACATGCGGTCGATGGCAAGGGAGTCTTTTCGCGACTTCAGTCCGCCACGGATTTCGGTCTTCTGATCTCCGCGCTGAGCCAAATCACGGGCTCGTTGGGGCCGCATGATTCTTGGGCGTGCCCTGCAAAGTCGCCCAAGATACATCAGTTCCGGTCGGGTCACGCGGAACCCGGACTAAGCTTGGTCCCGCAAGGCGGCATGATCGACTCGTGGCGATGGAGGCCACAAGTCGTGGAGCGAAAGCACCAGCAGGAAGTCAAAGCACGCGCCAACAAGTCGGTCCTGCGGTTGCCGGACCTTGAAACTGCTAACCGCCATTTCTTACAGAGTCGGCGCTGATGGCAGGTGGGCTATCGTCCGGTGGGTTTCGGAGGCCGATTTCGAGGTGCACTGATGCGGCTCGACATGAGCGGGCGGATTTGACGGGGCGAAGGTGCGTTGTGCTTGCGGCGGAAGATGGCCGC
>CAIVVT010000302.1 GCA_903909435.1 uncultured Acidobacteriia bacterium
CGTCTACTCCGCGTGCAGGACATCGGCATCTGCGAGGTCGACCGGCACGAGTTGCTCGCAGGCTTCGGATCTCCCGCCCTCTGCTCCCGCATGGAACTGCGGCAAGTTATCTCGCGGATTTATCACCCGCAGCTCGAAAACGAGCCAGGCCTGCCGTGGGTCCAGGACGCCGCTGCCTTGGGGCTCCACGTTCAGATGGAGAGATTGTTCGTTCTCGACAATTAAGCAACCACGCACTCCCTGCGCAAGTTCAGCGCAGGAAACATTTTCTATGATTGGACCCATTTGCTACATCGGCGGCAAGAACCGTCTTGCCGCCAAAATCATCTCCCTGCTGCCCGAGCACATCACCTACGTGGAGCCTTTTGCTGGCGGCGCGCAGGTGCTGTTCCACAAAGAGCCCTCGCGTGTCGAGGTCCTCAATGACCGCGACCGCGAGATCACTAACTTCTTCCGCGTATGCCAGTGGCACTACGAGGAGCTGATCCGCTACCTGAGGCATTGGCCGCCCAGCCGCGAGTTGCACGAGCTTCAGGCGAGGACCGACCCGGCAACGCTGACCGACATTCAGCGCGCCGGACGATTCTTCTACCTTCAGAAAAACTCATTCGGCGGGCTGGTAGTGCGGCAGTCCTTCCATTACGGCGTGACCCAACCCCCGAACTACAACCCCGCGCGCATCCCGGAGATCCTCTGGCAGACCCACGAGCGATTGCAGCGGGTACAAATTGAGTGCCTGCCCTACGAAGAGGTTTTTGAAAAGTACGACCGTCCGACAACTTGCTTCTATCTTGATCCGCCGTACTGGGAGCGGAAGCTGTATAAGTTCAACTTCACGGAGGAAGACTTCCGGGCGTTGGAGCAGCGACTGCAAACAGTGAAAGGTAAGTTTTTGCTCTCGCTCGACGACCATCCCGAGGTCCGAAAGCTGTTCGGGCACTGGAACCTGCTGCCGGTAGACATCTCCTACACCGCGCAGAAGAAGACGGGAAAGCGTTTTCGGGAGTTGATCATCACCAATTTCGAGAATCGAGAGGGGGCGCCTACTGACAGTACACGCGTAAGCTCAAAAGAAGAGGTCTGAACGTTTGCCGTGGGACGCTGAATCCGCGCCGCCCGTCGCGCAGGTCATGCCTGCGCTTGCCTGGCTCGCGGACCACGACGTCTCAGCCCAACGCGTCCGGGCCGCGTTCGGAGTTACGCCCGGGCACCGCCGACAGCTCGCCTCACGGGGGCGCAAGGGCCGTGTGTGGTTTCCCTACCCAGCAGCCACGCTAACTGAACTTCTGCAGCGGGATATCAACCGGCTTGTCGGACGAACCGGTGTTCGAAAAAGCATTGACGAGCGATACCTCGCAACCGGGAAGCAATCCCGAAACGACGAGTTGAGGCAACAGATCGACCAGATCGCATCGAGACACCGCACAAGCGGTTCCTTCCTCGATGCGATTGCAGAACTCAGTAGGTTGAAGCGGCTTGTCGGACACGTCGGCGAAATTGGACACATCCGGCTCAAGGGCGAGTTGTATCGCGAGATCGCCTGGTTTTGCACCCACAGCGGACAGAGTATCTCAGCATTCCAGTACGCGCTCGATGCCGCAGATCTTTACCAAATTGCCTGGCACGAGACCGGATGCCCCGAAGACCTCAATCAGATCGCGGGCTGCTCTTTGATCGCCTCCAATGCATGTCTGCTCGGTCATAACCCGGATACCGCGCTTCGGATTCTCGACGTGGCCGACAAAGCCGCGGAAGCAGCGGGCCACGGCAACCGGTCGGATCATTTTCGGCAACGCGGCGTTGCTCTCTTCCAGAAATGCGCGGCGGATGCAGACAACGCAGCCTTCGAGGCATTTCGGTCGTGCGACTCGGTCCTCCGCGAGCGTTCGGGTGAACTCAGCGTATCGAGCCGTATGAACCGCTTGCGGACATCGCTGCTCTCACCTAATCCCGATTTCGAATCCGCTGAGGAAAACCTACAGGCAATCAGACTTTCCGAATCGGCTTCGAGCCTTGAGAAGTCGATGGCAATCCGCTGGACTTGCGCCGCAGGACTTGCGACGGATAGCGAAGCGGTACACCGCAAAGTCGCGGATCTCCTTGCTTCCGCGCCACCAGTCGAACCAGTGTACGGCCATCAGCGGACCGTGCGCAGCTTGCTTGTCATAACGGCGGAGCTCGGTCTCCCGGATGCAGTTCGGCGCGACTGGATCCGCTGGGTGCTGTATGAGAACGCGTACAGGTCGGACTGAAGCCCACGCGTAGGCGTTACAGAATTCGACCATGATGGCTATTACGCAAAAATGCCTTGCAGCCTCACTCTGGGGCTGCGATGGAACAAACCAGTCTTGAACTCTTGCAGTTCCGGCGTTGCCGGGATCTTCACGGCAACGTGGCCTCTGTCACCGTCGGACGGCGGAATGGAAAGCCCGCCGCCTTCTTAACCGCCCGCTTCGAAGATCCCGAGCCAGCGCCGGAGCCCCAGGAGTTCGAGGACAATCCCAAGTACTTCGTCAACCTCAATCCTCTTGAGCGGGAGACCTTCCGCCGAATTCTGCAGGGGCAATCCATAGCAGGTATCGCCGAGGAAGACGGCGTGATGCGTTCGGCCATCTACGCACGCATTTGCGGCAACAGCCGAGGTCAGGGCGGCATGATCGCCAAAAACTTCTGGGTGCTGCTGTGGTGGCTCTGCCGCCAAAAGATTCAAGGCAAAACACTATGAGCGCAATCATCGAACAAATCATCGTTAACGCCTGGAACAAACTGCGCAAGGGCGGCCGCAGAAGTTTCAGCGGCGGGCTCCAGATTGGTCACGCCATGCTTGATGGTCGCGAGACCACCAACCTCGTGACGATCCCGCACGCCAAACGCGCCGAGCACATCGCCATACTCGGCAAGACCGGCAGCGGAAAGTCGATGCTACTGCGATATATGGCGGCGCAGGACATTCAATCCGGGCGCGGCTTCGTTTTTTTTGACTTGCACGGCGATGCGACACCAATTCTGCTCAAGCTCGTCGCCGCGCAGGAACGACGGCTTAACAAAGACCTGAGCGAGAAGCTGATCGTGATCGAGCCCGGGGACCCGGAGCACTCGGTCGGCCTCAATGTGATTGGCCAGGGCACCGGACAGAACAGCTTTGTCCAAATCGCGGAGTTTGCGGAGGTGCTGAAGCAGCGCTGGCAGCTCGCGGCGTTCGGCGCTCGCACGGAAGAACTGCTGCGCAATGCGCTCCACGTTCTGGCCGACAATCGAATGACCCTGCTGGAACTGTCGCCGCTTTTGACTAGTGGCCCGTTCCGGGCATTGTGTTTGCGCCACGTGCAAAACGTCGAGGTGAAGGACTACTTCGCGCTGCGTTACGACCGCGCGAGTGAGGCCATGCAGGCGGCGTGGCGCGACGCCATCTTAAATAAGGTGTCGGCGTTCACCGCCGATCCGCACTTCAGGCACATCCTAGGCCAAGTCGAGTCGACCTTCTCGCTGGGTAACGCCATCGACTCCGGCTATTGGATCATCCTCAATCTCGACAAGGGGCGTCTGGGCGAGCAGGCCGCTACTCTCGGCAGCCTGTTTCTCACCCGCTTGAAGAACGCGTTGTTCGCGCGCCGGTCCCGCAATCTGCTCACGCTGTACTGCGACGAAATCCAGAACCTCATTGTTTTCGATTCAGGTCTCGAAACCCTGTTGTCCGAGGCGCGGAAGTTTGGGGCCTCGCTCGTCAGTGCCAATCAATTCCTGGACCAGTACCCGCCCGCCATGCGGTCGGCGCTGGCTGCCGTCGGCAGCCATATCTACTTTCAGCTCAGCTCGAGCGACGCCGAAAAGGTGGCTGGCACGCTCGATGGCGGGCGGACCCTGTCCCAGGAACTGAAGAATCTGCCCCAGCGCCACCTGGTGCTGAAATCCGGCCATCACCGCTTCGAACGGGCAGTCGTGCCAACAATCGCCCAGGCGGAGGGTAACGCCCGAGACCTCCTGGCGCGCAGTCTCCAGCGCTGGGCGCACCCAAGAACCGAGATCGAAGCTGCGATCCGGCACCGCCACGAGTCAATGCGCGTAACCACCGGGGAGGCCCTGCATGACTGGGAATAGAAAAATCGGTCTGGTCCTCCAGGAGCGGGACCGTCAGTTGCTGCGCGAGCTCGGCACGATGCGTGTTGTTGACTGCGAGCAGACGCGGATCGTCGTGGGCTTCAACTCAATACGCCGCACCAACCGCCGCCTTCTCAAGCTCACGCGGGCTGGCCTACTCAGGCGCATCTTCGTCGGAAGTACTGGCCACGGACAGAAGGCGCTTTACACGCTTTCGCCAAAGGGCGCGGCTCTCGTTGACGCGAAGCTTCCCGGTCTCCCGCTACGTCAGAGTCCATTCGGCACGAGTCCGTTCCTGCTGCACAGACTCGCCATCAACGAAATCTATCTGGCGGTAAAACACCAACGGCTTCCGCGCCCTGACATGCGATGCGCTCGTTGGATCGGCTTCCGGGAACCGCTCACACATGCACTCCCGCTCATTCCTGATGGCTACTTCGAACTCGTCGCTGATGGCGCAACGCGCCCAATGTTTGTCGAGGCGGACCTGGGCACGGAGGCGCTTCCGGTCTGGCAGAAGAAAGTTCAGGCTTACCTGCAATTGGCGCTGTCCGGAGAGTTTCCAAAGCTCTTCCGCCAAGTGCAGTTCCGCGTGCTGATTGTCGCCACAACCGACAAACGCCTTCAGCACATCCGCGCGGCGGTTGCCAAGCAAACGGACAAGATTTTCTGGCTTTCCACTTTTGAACAAATTCACGAGCGCGGACTTTGGTCGCCAATCTGGCTCCGGCCAGAGGGCGAAGCAAGGACCTCGCTCATCTAGGAGTCCCCATGCGTTTCTGTCCTCAGTGCCACAAGCTGACTTCCGGCGAGCCGCTGTTCTGCAACAACTGTGGCGCAACCTACGATGCTAAGCTCTGCCCGGCACGGCACCTGAATCCGCGCCATGCCGAAGTCTGTTCGCAGTGCGGCTCGCGCGATCTCAGCACCCCCGCCCCACGACTGCCGCTCTGGCTGCGGCCTGTGCTGTTTACGGCTTCACTTCTGCCCGGCGTCGTGCTTGCACTGCTGCTGATCCTCGTGGTGGTCGCCATGCTGCGCGAGCTGGCCACCAATGGTCAGATCCAAGCACAACTTATTACTCTACTGTTCATCCTCGCCATCCTCTGGTGGCTGTATATGCACTTACCCAACTTCATTCAAAAAGCGCTCCGATCCCTATGGCAATCAAAAAAACCAGACAAACACTGATCTCTGCAAAGGCGGCCTCATCCGCTGACACTCGCGGGGTCGCCACAACGCGCAAACCCTCGCAAATACGCGGCTTTTCGGCCTCTCCCCTGGGCCACCGCTGGCCCAAGCCTTGGCCCGGCCAACCTGGGCCAATTCTGGGCCAACCGGGGCCATCCTCGGCGCACTCCGGCGGCGCGGAGCTTCCCGTGAAGCTGGCTTTCGGACCGCTGCTCGGGGCTCCGCTGGACATGCGCGCCGTAGCCAGGCTCATCGGCTGTTCGCCCTGGACCGTAAGGCAGACCCTCGTTCCGCGAGGGCTTCCGCACTTCCGCTCCGGGGCCAGCGGCCGACTGATCTTCTACCGGGATCAGGTCATTCGCTGGATTTACGAACAACAGCAAGGAGGAAAACAAATCCATTGAGCCTGCTCAAACGAGGCAGTGTCTACTGGTCGTATTTCTATCTCGATGGCATCCGCCATCAAGCGAGCACAGGTGCGTCCAACCGCAGGCAGGCCGAAACCATTGAAGCCAAGCTCAAGGAAGAGGCCAACGCCAAGCGGTTCCAGGTCGTCCAAGCCGACCCGCGCATCACATTCGGAGAGCTTGCCGCCCGCTTCATTGCCAGCGGCATCGCTCACCCGCACCACCTGTACCACCTGAAGTTCCTGCTGCCGTTCTTCGCCGAAACCTCTGTCCTGCGGCTGACCAAGCCCATGGCTGAGGAGTTTCGGAAGGAGCGGCGCCTGGGGAACAAGTCCATTAAGGATGCCACCGTAAATAGGGACCTAAGCGTCCTGCGGCATATTCTTTACTGGGCCGTTGACGAGCAACTCATCCAGGCCAATCCGCTGGCGCGCCTCAAAATGGCCCGCGAGCGCAGAACCCGCAGGGCAATCCTGAGTGTCGCCGAAGAGCAGTTGCTCCTTGAAGCCACCTGTCCGCACTTGACGCTCATGGTGGTGGCCGCCCTGGACACTGGCATGCGCCGTGGCGAGATCACGCACCAACTGTGGGAGGACATCGACTTCCAAAGGCGGCTACTGTCCGTCACGCGTTCGAAGACGCCGGAAGGCGAAGCGCGCGAAATTCCGCTGACCGACCGGCTCAACCAGATGCTCTCGGAGAACCGCAAGAACGAAGGCATCGTCATCGCTTATCAGGGCGAGCCGGTGCGCATCATCAAGCGCGGCTGGGGCGGCGCTCTGAGAAGAGCAGCCATCCGCCACGTCCGCTTCCACGACCTGCGGCACACCTTCAACACCCGCCTGATGGAAGCCGGCGTCCTGCAGGAAGTCCGCATGGCGCTTATGGGCCACTCCACCGGCAAGTCCGTGCATTCGATCTACACCCACATCGAGCTTCCCAACAAGCGTGAAGCAATCCGGAAGCTCGAAGCCTGGGTGAAACAGCAACGCGAAGAACTGCAGCACCAGAAGGAGAAAGACAATGCCCGCACCCAAGACTCAGGAACCCAAAGCGGCTCCGGCCAAGCAGCCGGATGCCCGCAAACCGTGGAAGAAAAAGACGCCCGTTGATGTCATCTTCGAACAAGCCGAGAGGCTGCGCGCGGAGATCGCCGAGGAGGAGGAAGAGCTGAGCGCCAAGAAGCGCCAGCTCCAGAAATTCGAGGAAGCCAAGAAGTTGTTTGAGGCCATGTAATCGCCATGCAGCTTCTCGACGACGAACTTCGAGCCCGGCTGCCGCCGCTGTACTCGCAGGAATATGAAATGGACCCCGTTGTCCACGCCCATTTCTACTTGCCGGGAACCCGCCTTCACTGGTGGGTCACCGAAGGCGAGCCGCGAGGGGACGACTTCCTGTTCTTCGGCTTCGTCAATGGCATAGAGGACGAGTTTGGATACTTCGTATTATCTGAGCTCGAGTCAGTGCGAAAATACCTCGTCATTCATGTGGAGCGCGACCTGGCCTTCACCCCAGGCAGACTCACTGATGTTGTCCCTGCGCCCGATCTTTGAAGGCGCAGCGACGCAAAGAGACCAAGACTTGTTCCTGGTCTCTTTTCTTATGGCCGCCTACTGACAGGCAGTCGCTCTAATAATGATGGGAAGCAGGCCTGCTCTCCCAAGTCCGCAACAGTCTGAACTCAACTCTTACAGGAGACGTGTGTCTATGAAAAAACTCTCTGTTGTCGTGGCCGGAACCGGCCAGATCCGTGACGTGGAAATCCAGCCCGGCACTACTGCGGGCGACATTCTCAACCAATTGAGTCTTGCCGATTACCTACTCAGCAAGGGCCCCAACGAACCCTTCTTCGCCGCCGCCGAACCGGTCTACGACAAGGTCAAGGACGGCGAAAAGATCTTCGCCTCCACGAAGGCCGAAGTCGGAGTTCTGCCGCTGTGCGCGTGAAAGACACCGGCACCAGGCCTGCCCCCGCTTCCGTCCGCGAGCTCGTCTCGCGGCTGGTGCGGGGGCACGGCCCCGCAATCAAAGTCGAACGGCGCGTCATCCCGTACTGGCAGGAACGCGGATGGATGCATGCGGATAACCGCTACACCGGCTCTTACCGGACAATTCACGGATCGTTCTACGGATACGCCGACGAGCCGCACCGCGGATACTTCCGTTTCTTTGTCTACCAGCCGCCCCAGGCGATGCAGCGGCACAGCCACTGGACGTGCTTTCAGAATCGGGGCGACGGCTGGTACGAGGTGCACATGTCCCGGCAGCCCAGGGACGTGAGCTCCGGGATCATGAGTATCGAACGCATTTTGCATGAAGCCTTGGAGGGGGTATGAGTCCTATGCAGACGATTGACACGAACACAAAACTGCTCGACGCTAAGCGCCACGATCTGGTGCAGCGCCGGGAAAATCTGATCCACCAGCTCGGGCAGGCCTCACGCTGTTTCGAGGACGACCTGGCCCGGCAGAAGCTGGGGCACATCGAGTGCACCAATGAGTTCATAGCTACTCTCGATGGTCTGGCACAGGGAGCCCGCGAGGCGAAAGAGCGGCGTCGCTACGTGGTGAGCTCTTTGTTCTTGCACGAGAGCTTTAAGAAGTTAACCCAGGACGCAGCCGAGCAGTTCTTCTTCGTCACGGGCACGGAAATCGACGGCGCGCTCGTGCTCGACCAGTGGGCCGAGTTTGCGCATCAGGAGCGCTCCATGCTTGGCGTCACGGCCGAGCCCAAGGCCACACACGGGCTGCTCATAAAGCTGGAACAGTTCGGGCATCGGTTGCTCGCCCATTTCCACAGCCACCCCGGCAAAGGAGCCGACTCGACGAAGCCATCTGGAATTGATGAACGCTTCCAAGGGCGGCTCGAAAGCGCGGGCCATGTGGCCGTCATGGTGATTTTCAGTCGCGACGGCTTCATAAGGTTCGTGCGGCTTGACCAGAACCTCGAGATCGAAATCCATGGACAGGGAGTAGTGAATCATGCGCCCGGCATTTATCAACTCGCCAACATCGATTAGCCTTCGCGGCAAGTCCATCCAGGGTGCCGAGGACCGACAGGGGAGAATTCCGGGGTTCGACCAAGGGGTCTACTCGAAAGCCCGAGTGCTCTGCATCGGAGCAGGCGGAATCGTGTCGCAGATCGCGCCGACGCTCGCCCGCAAGGGCGTCGGCGCGATCACGCTTCTCGATGGCGACATTGTGGAGCCGAGCAACCTAAACCGCCAACGGTTCTATGAGCGGGATCTCGGCAAGCACAAGGCGCTCGCCCTCGCGCGCAACCTCCAGCCGGAGTGCATAGCCGCAACGAAGATTTGCGGCTATGCGTTTCGTTTGGAAGAAGCGGTTGAACGCGGTGTGGATCTGGCGTGCGATGTGGCAGTGTGTGGCGTCGACAACAATCCAGCTCGCACATTCGCGAGCCGCCACTTCCGCAGTGCGGGCGTTCCCGTCGTTTTCACCGCTGTCAGCACGAACGGCGATCACGGCTACGTGTTCGTCCAGGACCGGGATGGACCGTGTCTCGCATGCCTGTTCCCGGACATGGTCAACGACGACCGCTATCCGTGTCCGGGCACACCGGCGGTCGCTGACATTCTCCAGGCGCTCGGGGCATTGGCCGTGTATGCGATTGACACGCTGCTCATGCCACGTCCGCGATCCTGGAACTACCGCAGGATCAGCCTATCGGATGGCGAGCAGGACGGCGCGTCTTTGATCCCGGCTCGCCGTCCCTGCCCCATCTGCACACTGTCCCTAAAATGAACTCTGTCCGACCCATCGACGGAATCGACGTCGGCGTCCGCTACCGACAGGATCTCGGAGACCTGCGCACACTCGCCGAAAGCATAGAAGCAGTTGGGCTTCTGCATCCGGTCGTCGTGACACCCGAAGGGCGCCTGATTGCCGGGCAGCGCCGTCTGGAAGCGTGCCGTCTTCTGGGATGGAGTGAAGTGCCCGTAACCGTGGTGGATCTGCTCCAGGCAGCGCGGGGCGAAGCGCATGAGAACTTCGTCCGAAAGGACCTGCTGCCAAGCGAGATCGTGGCGCTGAAGCGGGCGATAGAACCGCTTGAACGCCGCGCCGCCCGACAGCGGCAAGGCGCGAGGACGGACCTCTGTCATTCTGCCACTGTGGCCGAATGTCAGGTGCCCGTCCGCGACCGGCTGGCGCATTACCTTGGCGTCGGCCGCACCACAATCGAGCGAGCCGAAGCCGTGGTTGAGGCGGCTGAGGAG
>CAIVVT010000303.1 GCA_903909435.1 uncultured Acidobacteriia bacterium
CCCGTCCGCCCACAGCACCGCCTGGGACGGCTGGATGGAGCATTTCCCTCTATCCTCGGGCGCTCTTTGGTCCTGAGCCGACACCGCGCCGACCTGGGACGCCCGTTGGTCCCTAACCCGACACCGCGCCGAACGATTGGGCCGGGCATTCGCCGCCATGCCGTGAGAAATGGGATTTGAACCAGCCTCAACAGAGTCCATATGATCAGACTATTCAGAGACGCGTCGCAGGGGCCGATTGGTTGGCTACGGCTTTCTGCTGGATCGGTTTTCGGCAACCTGCTGGCAGCTGCAATTTGTGCGGCGCTTGGCTTCTTTTGGTTCGGTGTCGCGTTTGCAGCTGGAGACTTGCCCCGATCGGACAAGTCGACTACACCATATTTGTTTCTATGGGCGACCATCCTAACCGTCGTGATCTTTGGTGCCGTGCTCGGGTCAGTGCTCAAATATCTTCCGTGGCTGGCGATGATACTGACGCCGCTTTTCCTGGGCGTGCTTATGGCACTTCCAGGCGATCGCGATGGTTTCGCCATCGGTTTGCAGCTCGGCAGCTACGGTTCAGCGTTATACCTCGGCGGCGCGTTGGCAGGGAAAGGAATTAGACATAGGATGCGGAGGACCGGAGATGGGACCGGAGATGGGGGAGATGGGACGTCCTGATACCATGTCGCGCGAAAAACGCTTTCATCTGTCCCTGTTTGTTAACCGCCGCGTTCGACCGGCCGAAGCCGCAACCGGCCATCGGCGACGACATCTTAAACCGATCGATTCGCGCGGGCGGTTGAGCCCTGCGACCGCGACGACCACAGGCTTCGCCTGGGGCCAGTCGTTTGTTTACGACCCATTCGGGAACCTTTTGCAGCAGAATGTAACCAGTGGTTCCGCGCCTGCGATGAGTTTAATGGTGGATCCGAACACGAACCGCATCACGACCTCGGGCTTCGTCTACGACGCCGCGGGTAACCTCACCCAATCGCCGGCCGCTTCTGGGACCGACGTGTTTGCCTACGACAGCGAGAACCGTCTCTCGGTGGCGAATTATGCCGGGGAAAACGCCATCAACTACCTTTACGGAGTATCTGGGGAGCGACTCTTCGACGGATCTTACTGGCGATTCTATGGGCCCGACGGCACCCGATTGGGCGCGTACTTTTTCTATAACGGCACAGTCGCTCATTTCGCTGACGAACTGCATTTTGCCGGACGTTTGGTGTGGCAGGACAATTATCCCGTTGTGACGGACAGACTCGGATCGGTGGTCCAAAATTCTGCGCTCACTTCCGTGAGCACGCGGGGGTACTACCCGTACGGAGTAAAGTCCAGTCAGGGTTCTGGTTCTTGGGAGCCCACTCCACCCTGCTGGCCGTACTGTCTCAGCCCCTCCTGGTACGCTGGCCAGACAGTCGGCTTCGGCTCCTATCAGCAGCACACCGCGCCAAATTCGAGCACGCCCGTAGGTCTTGATTACGCCATGAACCGCTACTATGATCCCGCTAGGGGTAGGTTTACTACGCCGGATCCCAGCGAGAGCGGCAGCATAGGAACTCCCCTTAGTTGGAATCGGTACGCGTATGTCGGTGGAGACCCCGTCAATCAAAGCGATCCATCCGGTCTCTGTTCTGTCATCGTAGGCGGCCTCACCCAAACTCCGTATACGGACAAGACAAGCGCGCAACAGGAATTCGCCAACGAGGTTGGCGCAATTTCAGCTTTCCCCTACGCAGGAGGAAGCCAGGCCGGCGGTGTCGCGAACATCATGAAGCAGGGACTCGGTATGCCTACAGGGGCCACGCTCACGGCACTTCAGGCGATCGCCATGGCGGCACAGAATTCAGGACCGATTAGTATTTACGCCTTCAGCGGCGGTGCCCAAGCGTTTAGCACAGCATGGAATTACCTAACCTCAGACGTGCAGAATCGCATCAAGAACATCACCTACATCGCACCAGCGGCGGCATCGGATCTTCAGGGTGGAAACGGTGCCAACGTTCGGGTTTATGGCGACCAGGCCGATTCCGTCAACTTGGCTCTCCGGCTTGTTAACGGAGCAGAGCCAAGCAACACGCAGTTTTTCGACACCGGGTCTTGTGGGCACAACGCCAATTGCATCTTTGCGAAATATGCCGCTTCCCTGGAGGACAACGCAACGAGCTGCCCAGTAGGGGGTGGCAGCGTATTCGGTGCCCCGAGCCACCCTCGTTGGCAACTGGGCCCCGGCCAAGGCTTCATTGACCCGTGGACTCCGGTGACGGTTTATTACTGGGATGCTCCTCCCGTTCCATGGGTCACATCGCGTTTCCTTCCCTAGTGATGAGGAACACCTGTGAACAGACCAAGTCTACAAAGTGTGGTCTCCAGTCCGTGGATGATTCTCGTCGCTTTGATCATCGGCTGGGGCCCGCAGTTTATCGCCGACGTCGTGAGGGTGCTGCGCCCAGATCTTGATGCAAAATATGTGCCCGAAGTGATTTCAGTGTCGTGGCTGGGCATGACGATTCTCTTCTCGGCTGTGGCGGTCGTTTTGGCGATTATGCACGGCATCTTCCTAATCTTTCGATTGTTCCGCAGGGACGCCGAACGCAAAGGGTAGCCGACCGTGATTGCGCCCAGAACAAGCACTGTTATCGGAAGTGCACCCGTCCAGCACCGGCCGCGTTGCGGCCGACCCAATGGGTCCGGGTGTCACTTCGGATCAACGGCCGTTATGTAAGAGGCAATCCACACGCCCCAGGCTTTCCGCCTGCCGGAAATCCATCCAGGTTGGATAGGGGACGCGCCCCTATCCAGTGAGTCGAGTACGACTTACAACCTGTTCGACGTCATGGGCCGGATCACGGCCAGCACCCAAAGCACCGGCGGCGCGGCATATCCGTTCTCGTACACCTACTGGCTGAACGGCGCATTGGCCTCGGTCACCTACCCTTCCGGCCGCCAGATGGCTTACACGCTCGACACCGCCGGGCGTGTCTCAAGCGTGACCGGAACGCTCTCCGGTACTCCGACGAACTACGTGAGCGGGGTCCAGTACAAGCCCTGGAACGCGATCCAGCAGCTCAGCATGCAGAACGGCCTGACCGAGAATTGGACCTACAATAATAGCCGGATGCAACCGTTGTCAGTGACAGCCACGAAGGGTAGCAACACGCTCCTGACGCTGAACACGTGGTACTGCACGGGAACGAGTCCGGCGCAGGACTGCAGCACGAACAACGGCAACGTGATGCAAGCCTGGGCCGGTCCGAGCGCGACGCCGACCTATCAGCAAACGTTCAGCTACGACAGCCTGAACAGGTTGACCTGGGCACGCGAAGGCACACCTGCTGTATGGACGCAGACCTACGGCTACGACATCTTTGGCAACCGCTGGGCGAACGGCACGGGTCCGGGCCTCGATTCGACGACGCCGGCCGCGTCGACCTGGTATAGCTCGACGCCCAACACCTCCGCGACGAACCGCTACATCAACGGCGGGACCTACGACCAATACGGCGTTGGCAATTTTGCATCGATCGGCAACTACGCGTTCAGCTACGACGGCGAGAACCGGATGGTTCGGAGCACGCTGAACGGCATCGACACGAACTACGCCTACGACGGCGACGGGCGGCGCGTGCAGAAGACGGGCGTCAACTCAACGACGTTCGTCTATGATGCGCGAGGCGCATTGGCGGCGGAATACTCCACGCAGGCGCC
>CAIVVT010000304.1 GCA_903909435.1 uncultured Acidobacteriia bacterium
GCCTCAAAGAAACCTTCAATGACGCGGCGCAGGCTGCGATCGATTGGTGTTTGAGTGAGATCGACCCGGCCGATATCGAGTGGCTGAGTCAGCTGCCGGCCGGTCCCCTGTGGCCTTATGACTTCGGGCTGGCGCACGGCTCGCCCCGGGACGAGGACGAGTATATTGCGTACACCCACGACATCATCGGGCTGGAGCGGGAGTTTCAACGCAGCCTGCTGTTCTTCGGGCACACCCACCTGCAAGGCGGGTGGAAGTGGGGCCCCGGAGGGATACGATCGGTAGTGGCCCCGACGGCCAAGGAATCGCAGAAGGCGCTGGAAGTGGTTGCGGATTTCTTTTACCTGATCAACCCAGGGTCAGTGGGACAGCCGCGCGACCGTGACCCGCGTGCGGCCTACGCAGTTTGGGATTCGGAGCGGCAACTGGTGTTTCTGCGGCGGGTGCCCTACGACATTCGAGCCGCTCAAAAGAGAATCATGGCTGCGGGCCTGCCCCTGTCACTGGCAACGCGTCTGGCCAGCGGGCGCTAAAGCCGCCTCGGGTCACTCGACCATCAGCGGGCCTTCCGGCACCAGGTCCAGAGTCTGGAAGAACATCAGATTCCGGCCCTCCTCGGCGGCGGGTTTGATCTGCACGGTGTACGCGCCAGCCTTCGCGAACTTCACCGTACCCAGCTCAAAAGTCTTGTACTGATAACCTTCACCGGTCTCGACGACCGCACCCGTCAGGGTCTGGCCGCCGGCAGAAACCTCGTACTTCAAGCCGCTCGATTCCTTGCGCGCCGAGTAGCGGATTCGCACGGTGTAGGTGCTGGCCTGACTCACCAGCAGATGCCACGCGATGGTGTCCTGTGGGCCGGTCCACTTCGCTATGTGGAACTTCCCGTCACGATTGAAGCGCTTCACCGCTTTGCCGGAAGTGACGGCGGGTTGGTAGTCGAGTTCGAAGGGCGTGTCGCTGCCCTGCAGGATGACTGGCGGATCGACCCGCGGAGCGCCATCGAGTTGCAGAACGATCACCGTGTCGTGCTCATCGAGCGGTTTGGCTGGCAAGGTGACAGCCGTGTTCTCGTCGCCGTTGCGGATCGCCAGCTGGCGGGACGGGTCAGTGAGCGCGTAGGCGGAGCGAACTTCGTTCTTCAACCCGGGCAGGCGCAGCACGCCGTCGCCGGGCCAGGTGAAGACGTGCAGGTAGAGCTTGTCGCCCTTCACCGTGGTTCGGCCCCAGGGCTGATCGGTGAGCGGACTGGCCGTTGTGCCATAAATGCTGTCGCCGTTTGCCTGGACCCACGCGCCGACTTTGCGCAGGGTGGCGACGCTCGGAGCTGGAATGGTGCCGTCGCCCATCGGTCCGATATTCAGCAGGTAGTTACCGCCTTTACTGACGATTTCCACCATGCGATGGATTACGTCGCCGGGCGTCTTCCATTGCTGGTCGAAGCGGCTGTAGCCCCAGGTGAGGTTGAGCGTCTGGGGCGTCTCCCAGTACTCCTGTAGCCCACCGGTGGGCATGCCGTTGTCGTTCATGTTCTGGTAGTCACCCATCAGGTCCATGCCGTAGCTGCCGACGCGGCCGTTAATCAGGCAGCGCGGTTGCAATTCCCGGACAATGTCCACGAATTCGCGGGTGTGTTCCGGCGTGTCCATGCCACGGTCGAACCAGACGAGCCCCAAAGGGCCGTAATTCGTCAGCAACTCGCGCAACTGCGGCTTGGACTTCTCTTCGAGGTAGCGGGCGAAATCCTTCTTCGAGCGGTCGTAGTCCCAGTTGTTGCCGTAGCCGTCGGGGTGGTCCCAATCCTCGCGATGCGAGTAGTAGACGCAGAAGCGGATGCCCGCCTTCTTACAGGCGTCGGCCAGCTCGCGGATGGGATCGCGGTGGAAGGGCGTCCAGTCCACGATGTTGTACTTGGTGACCTTCGAGGCGTACATAGCGAAGCCGTCGTGGTGCTTGGCAGTGACGACCAGGTACTTCATGCCGGCGGCTTTGGCGAGCGCCACGTATGCTTCGGCGTCGAAGTTGACCGGATTGAACTGGTGGGCGCGCTCGCGGTATGCGGCGACGGGGATGTTAAAGCGCTGCATGATCCACTCGGCGCCATCGCCGACGGGCACGTGCTGGCCGTTCCAGTCTCCGCCCAACGCCGAGTAGGGACCCCAGTGGATGAACATGCCCAGTTTGTCGTGCTGGAACCACTCGATGCGCTCGGCGTCGGTGACTTGCTCTTTTGAATTGGGAGTCTGGGCGGAAGTAGGAGCCGGGAGGGCAAGAGTCCCGGCGAACAGGGTTGTGAAGAGGGCGGTGGAGAAAAGCAGTCCGGAGGGCATTGATCGACAGTATAGCCGTGCGGGGCGGAGGCCGAGTCACTAGAGTCGGACAAGGAAGTCGAATAAAGACCCTGACCAGGGCGTCTGGGGCGGGCTCTGGAGAGCCGCCCCAGTCGACCTGAGGTTTAGCTCTCCGCGAGCGCCGCTCGGATTTTGGCGGCAGTGGTCTTGCCGGCGACGTTGGCAAGTTCTGCTTCGCTGGCGGCCCGCACCCCGGAGAGGCTGCCGAAGGTGGTCAGCAGTTTCTGCGTCGTGCGGGGCCCGACGCCGGAGATCTGGATCAGTTCCGAGGTGAGGCGCTGCGAGTCGCGGCGGTTACGGTGGAACGTGACAGCGAAGCGATGCGCCTCGTCGCGGATCATCTGCATCAGTTGCAGCACGGGGGAACGGCGGTCAAGTACGACGGGTTCGTCCTCCTGCCCGTAGACGTAGAGCAGTTCCTCCTTCTTGGCGAGGGAGGCCAGCGGCAGATTGAGGATGCCCAGTTCGTCGAGCGCGGCGGCGGCGGCGTGAAGCTGGCCCAGTCCTCCGTCGATCAGGACCAGTCCCGGCATAGGCTTGCCTTCCTCGCGCAGACGGGAATAGCGGCGCGTCACCACCTCGTGCATGGAAGCGAAATCGTCACTGCCCTGGACCGTCCTGATGATGAACTTGCGGTAGTCCGACTTCTTCATCCGGCCCTCTTCCCAGACCACCATGCTGGCGACTTTGTCGGTACCGGAGATGTGCGAGATATCGAAGCACTCTATGCGGGCCGGGGGCTCGGGCAGACCCAGCGCCTCTTCCAGAGCCCCGGAGATGGCCTTCGAGGTCGGTTTCAACACGCGGAAGCGCTGCTCGAAGCTGCTGCGGGCGTTCGATTCCACCAACGCCAGCAGAGCCTTCTTCTGCCCGCGCTGCGGCGTATGGATCTCGACTTTGCGGCCGCGTTTTTCGGAAAGCAGTTCTTCCAGCAATTGGCAGTCCTCGAAGTCTACCGGCAAGTGGATGGTGGCGGGGACCGGCTGCGCTTCGGAGTAGATCTGCATCAACAGGGTGGTGAAGAACTCGCCCGGATCGATTTGCTCAAGATCCTCCCAAAAGAACTCGCGCCGGTCCACGATGCGCCCGTTCCGGAGGTGAAACAGATTCACCGCCACCTGCGGCGGTTCGGCATAATGCCCGTAAATGTCGGTGTCGTCGCCGGAAGCCGCGGCCATTTTCTGCTTCTCGTCCATCTCCAAAACGGTCTGCAGCACATCGCGGAGCGCGCCGGCTTCTTCGAAACGCGTATCTTCCGACGCCTTCTCCATGCGCTGCCGCAAGCCGTCCGCGAGGTCGTGAAGCCGGCCTTCCAGGAAGATCCGGACGTTTTGGACCTGCGCGGCATAAGCCGCAGGAGTGGTGAGCCCGTCCACGCACGGTCCCAGGCAGCGGTGGATGTGGAACTCCAGGCAGGGCTGCGCGTGGGTGCGGGTCAGGTCGACCTTGCAGGACGGGATCTTGAAGTGGCGGTGGATGAACTTGACCAGCCGGTAGGCCAGATTGCCGGGGAAATAGGGTCCGTAGTAGGTGGCTCCGTCCTTGCGCACGCGGCGAGTGACGTACACGCGCGGCCACGGCTCGGCGGTCAGTTTGATGTAGGGGTAGGTCTTGTCGTCGCGCAACAGGACGTTGAAGCGCGGCTTGTACTGCTTGATGAGGTTGTTCTCAAGGGCCAGCGCCTCCTTCTCGTTGTCGAGCAGGATGTAATCGAGTTCGGCGGCCTCCTGGATCAGGCTGCCGGTCTTGGCCTCGGCGAGGCGCTCTTCGAGGAAGTAGCTGCGCACACGGCTACGCAGGTTCTTGGCTTTACCCACGTACAGCACGGTCGCGGCGGCATCTTTGTAAAGATATACGCCCGGCCCCGTGGGTAGTTGCGATGCCTTGTTGCGAAGGTACTCGAGGGTGGAATCGCGCAGACTCATGCGCCTTATAATTTGATTGTGGCACGTGTTTTTCTGTTGGCTCTTTTAGGCGCGCTGCTGGGCTACGGCCAGCAGTCGAAGGAAGTGCCCCCGCCGCCGCCCGAGCCACCGGCGGTGCAGGCGCCAGTGGAGGAGCCGCCCGAGGAAGATCCAGCGGCGATCCCCAAGACGTACGACTTCAACCCGATAGAAGCGGAAAAAGAAGTCAAGGTCGGCAGGTACTACCTGAAGAAGGGCAGCCTGAAGGCCGCTTTGAACCGCTTCGAGGACGCGTCCAAGTACAACCCGCAGTTCGCCGAGGCGTTCCTGTTACTGGCGGAGACCAGACAGAAACTCCGAGACGCGAAGGGTGCCAAAGAGGCCTACGGGAAGTATCTGGAATTGTCGCCCGACGCGAAGAACTCGGCAGAGATCCGGAAGCGGCTAGAGAAACTGCACTGAGCGTGTTCTGCCGACTAAGCGGGATAGCCCTGCGGCGGCGGAATTCGACGAAAAAGCGAGGCCTGCAGCCGGCACGGTCCGCAAGCCCCGAATGGCCGGAGAGGCTGGGATCGCCATTCCGGTTGGACCCCGAAAGGTGGGGCTGAGTCGCGCCAGTCACCACCTGTCGAGGTTGTGTTTCCCTCGTCTACATCCATAAACGTCGTTTTTTACCAAAGGGTTACGGTTAATGTACATAAACGCTTACTCGGCGGATTCGACTGGTGCGGTATCGCCAGGCCTGCCGAGTCCGCGACGAATCCGGGGTGATGCGAGGGGGCGGTGCCTAAGCTGAGACGGTGAGGGGCGGGTAGAACACGGGAAGCCCGTGTCGCCGCTTCAGGAACGGGAGATTTTGCGAGCGCGCCGGTAGGAATAAATGCCCAAGCCCAGCATCAGAGCCGTGAGGAAACCACTGGAAAGGAATACGGCGATATTCACCGGCTCGCTGTTCGGCGCCCTGCAAGCCTTGTACAGTTGATGGCCAAAGGCGCCCGCCAACGTCAGGAAAAGAAAAGCCAAAAGTTCATTCCAGAGCGAATGGAGAGGCTTAATCACCCCGGGCATGAAGGACGCGATGAAGGCTTTAATCAGACGCATCGTGGATCTGAACGCAGTACGGCGGTGGCGTACGGTTGGCTCACAGTCCATCGTATCAGCACGAGGGATCTATAATGCTTTGGCGCGAGGTGGCCGATGATACAGGGTGAAGGCGTCGCGGCACGGAATGGTTTGACCGGCGGAGGAACGCCATCGATTTTAACGTGGCCGATGGTATCCTGAAAGTGTGGCGGGAAGGGAGATTCCTTGGACGAACGTCTCAAGCTGCTGATGCAGGAACTTGGCAGCGCCATCAATGACTCGCTGGCCGATTCGGACCGCATTGCGTCCGCAATCGGTGACATCAAGAAGGCCGGCTTCGACGTATTCCTGATTCTGGAAGCGACGATCGGGTTTAACAAGCGGGATGAAAACGCCGAACCTGAAGACGGCGAATCCAGCGAATCGGAAATCCAGATCACCGATGAGCGGCCTGGTCGAAACAAGCGTGGCGAAGCCGGGATTCGTCTGAAGTTCACTACCCAGGATCAGAAGTTCCTGCGCGCTCTCAAAATCTCCGTGGAAGAAGAATCCACGGAGTAGCCGCGATACGCAATACAAAAAACAACCAGTGAATCGAGTCCGCGGGGACGCGTCGGCTCCCAACCGCCAGCAACTATTGGATTTCCACAGCCCTATTCGGTGAAGAAATTGCCCATGCGCCGAAAGCGCGTGTAGCGGTCCTCTATCAACTGCTCAGGGCTCATTGCGCTCAGCTCGTCGAGGGCCAAGAGAAGCGTTTCGAGCAGATTGGCAGCAGTTTGGGCGGGATCTTCCTGTGCGCCCCCCAGCGGCTCGGGCACGATGCCGTCAATCAAGCCAAACCTGCCGAGATCTGGAGCGGTAAGACGCAATGCCTCGGCGGCCAGCGCGCCCTTGGAGGCATCGCGGTAGATGATGGCGGCGCAACTTTCGGGTGAGATCACGCTGTAGACGGAGTTCTCAAGCATATAGACGCGGTTGCCGATGCCCAGGGCGAGCGCGCCTCCGCTGCCCCCTTCACCGATTACCACGACGATGATGGGCGTCCCGAGACGAGCCATTTCCCGCAGGTTCCACGCAATGGCCTCAGCCTGCCCGCGCTCCTCGGCATCGATGCCAGGGTACGCGCCCGGCGTGTCGAGCAGAGTGATGATCGGGCGCTTGAACTTCGCCGCCATCTCCATGGCGCGCATGGCTTTGCGGTAGCCCTCGGGCTTGGGCATACCGAAGTTGCGGAGCAGCTTCTGCTTGGTATCGTGACCCTTCTGCTGGCCGACAAACATGACCGGCCGACCGCTCAAGTGGCCGAAGCCGGACACAATCGCGGAGTCGTCGCCAAAGCAGCGGTCGCCGTGGATTTCTGTGAAATCGGGGGCTAGCCGGTGAATGTAATCGAGCGAGTGTGGACGTTTGACGTGCCGCGCCAGCTTCACCCGAACCCAAGCCGGATTCTCGACTGGTTCGCCGCGCAGCGCTCCGAGCTCGGCGCGCAATTCGACCAAGCGGGCGCGCGCCTCAATCGTATCGGGCTGCAGCGTGGCAATCGCGGTTTCGAGTTCGGCTATGCGATGCGCGGTCGATTCATCTGGCATATTGATCCTTCTCAGCGGCCCTGGATGAATGGGCTTGGAGCCTCCCTAAGAGGCTAGCACCTCAATCGACTCGGGTCCGCAGATCCGCTCGACCTCAGCCTTGAACTCCTTGTCTGGCTGGACGCGGGATGGGACGTCGAGCTGCAGGGCGAAGTCCCTAGGCTTCTCGAGTTTCAGGCGGACCCCTGTCTCACCTCGCTTGCGATCGAAGAGCGATTTGAGCTGCTCGGCCCGATCAGGTTCCTTGTCGATTCGAACACGAATCGAGATCAGGCTGGGGAGGTTCACCCGGGCCTGTTCGAGCGGCACGATCTCCTGGACGTTGATCTTCGTGGATGCATCCTCGTCGGGCATCGCTTTCCCGTAGATGAGCACGGGGCGATCCTCTTCGATCTCTTTTTGGAGCGTCTCGTAACGCGTCGCGAAAATAAGGACTTCCGTGGAACCGGCCCAGTCTTCAAGCTGCGCGATGGCCCAGGGCTTTTGCTCCTTATTGCGCTTCTTGGTTATCCCCGTCAGCACCCCGCAGATGGTGACCTCCGCACCGCGTTCTACCCCGGCCAGGGTCTCGCTATTGTGCGTGGAGAGTTCTTTGATCTTCCAGCGATACTCGTCCAGTGGGTGGCCGGTGACATAGTAGCCGATCGTTTCCTTCTCGCCGCGGAGGCTCTCGCGCGAGTCCCAATCGGGCACTTTCGGAAAGGTCCTGGCTGGCGCTGAGCCGCCGTCACCGAGCATCAAGTCTCCAAACAGCCCGGCCTGGCCGCTCTCGCGGTCCTTGCCGGCACGCTGGCCGCTTGCCATGGCCTCGTCGATCACCGCCATCTTCTGGGCGCGGGAGCCGGGCAGGTTGTCCATCGCGCCGCCTTTGATCAGGCTCTCGATGACTCTTCGGTTCACGGCGTTCAGATCGACCCGCTCGCAGAAATCGTCGATTGTCTTGAACGGGCCTCCGGTCTGCCGCGCTTCGACGATGGTCTGTACAGCGTTGGAGCCGACGTTCTTTACCGCGCCGAGGCCGAAGCGGATTGCGCCGTTGTCGGGCGTGAAGTTCAGGTCGGAGGCGTTGACGTCGGGCTGGAGTATCGAGATGCCCAGATCGCGGCACTCGTTGATATACTTCACTACCTTGTCGGTGTTGCCCGTTTCCGAGGTCAGCAGCGCGGCCATGAACTCCACCGCGTAATGGGCCTTCAAGTAGCCGGTCAGGTAGGCCAGATAGCCGTAAGCAGCCGAGTGCGACTTGTTAAACCCGTACTCGGCGAACTGGGCCATCAAGTCGAACAGTTTCTCGGCCTTCTTCTCGTTGATCCCCTGCTTGCGCGCGCCTTCCATGAAGCGGGTGCGCTGCTGGGCCATCTCCTCCATTTTCTTCTTGCCCATCGCGCGGCGCAGCAGGTCGGCTTCACTCAGCCGGTAACCACCGACGCGCTGGGCGATCTGCATCACCTGTTCCTGGTACAGGATGATGCCGTAGGTCTCCTGCAAGATCGATTCGGTCTCCGCGACGTCGTAAACGACTTTTTTGCGCCCGTGTTTGCGGTCGATGAAATCGTCGACCACACCGCCCTTGATCGGTCCAGGGCGGTATAGGGCGTTGAGCGCGACCAAATCCTCGATGCGTTCCGGTTGGTAGCGACGCAGAACATCCTTCATGCCCGAGGACTCGAACTGGAACACGCCGCTGGTCAGCCCCTGCGAGAAGATGCGCTGGTATGTGTCCTTGTCGTCCGTCGGCACGTCGTCCAGAACGACATCCTCGCCGCGCGTCTTCTTGATGAGCACTAGCGCTTCGTTGACGATCGTGAGCGTCGTCAGTCCGAGGAAATCCATCTTGAGAAGGCCGAGCTTCTCAAGGTAGTTCATGTCGTACTGGGTGACAATTTCGTCTTTGTTGGTCTTGTAAAGCGGGACCAACTCCTTCAGCGGGCGAGGCGAGATGACGACGCCGGCGGCGTGCATGCCGCAATTGCGGGCCATGCCCTCCAGGCGCAGCGACGTGTCAATGACGTCCCGGACGCGTGGATCTTTGTCGGCCGCTTCCTTGAACCCGGGTTCCTGGTCGAGGGCTTCCTGCAGCGTGATATTCAGCTGGTTGGGAACGAGCTTGGTCAGCTTGTCAGCTTCGGAGAAGCTCAGCTCCAATGCACGTGAAACGTCCTTGAGCGCCTGCTTCGCGCCCAGAGTGCCGAAGGTGATGATCTGGGAGACCTGCTCGCGGCCATATTTCTGGGTGACGTACTGGATCACTTCGCCGCGGCGGTTGGTGCAGAAATCGACGTCGATATCGGGAAACGAAATGCGCTCCGGATTGAGGAAACGCTCGAAGATGAGGTCAAAGCGCAGCGGGTCCACGTCGGTGATGCCCATCGAGTAGGCGACCAGCGAACCGGCAGCGGATCCACGCCCGGGACCGACCGGAATGTGCATCGATTTGGCGTGGCGGATGAAATCCCAAACGATCAGGAAGTAGCCAGCAAACTTGAGCTTCTCGATCAGCGCGATCTCAGTTTCCAGCCGCTCGATGTATTCCTCGATGCGGTGCTTCAGCTTGCCCTGAGCGGCCTGCTGCTCGAGCCGGACGCGACGCCGTTCGAAGCCCTGGCGGGCGACCCAGGCGAAGTAGCTGTCGAGCGTGTGCTCGGGCGGGACGTCGAACTTCGGGAAGGGATCCTGGATCTTCTCGATCTTGACCTGGCAGCGTTGAGCAATGTGCCAGGTGCGATCGAGCGCGTCCTCCACCTCGCCAAAGAGTTGCATCATCTGAGCCCGGCTCTTGATGAACAACTCCTGCGTGGACATGCGCATCCGCTTCTCGTCCTGGACCGTCTTGCCCGTCTGAATGCAGGTGAGGATGTCTTGCGCCCGCGCGTCGTCCTGGCCGATGTAGTGGGCATCGTTGGTCGCCACCAGCGGGATGCCGGTTTCCGACGAAAGGCGATACACGCTGGGCATCGCGATGCGGTCTTCGGGCAGACTGTGATCCTGGATTTCCAGGAAGAAGTTGTCTTTGCCGAAGATGTCCTGAAACTCGTAGGCGGTGCGACGCGCGTCATCGTAGCGATCGCGTACCATCAACTCGGTGACTTCACCCTTCAGACAACCAGACAGCGCGATCAGGCCCTTGCTGTGCTGCGCGAGGTAGTCCTTGTCGAAGCGCGGCTTGTAGTAAAAGCCTTCCAAGAAACCGGTGGAGACCAGGTCGATAAGATTGCGATAGCCTTCCTGGTTTTCGCACAGCAGAACCAGGTGGTTGTAGCGATTGGTCTCGTTCTTGATGTGGCGATCCTGCTGCGAGATGTAGACCTCACAGCCGAGGATGGGATGAATGCCCTTGGCGTTGGCCTTGGTGTAGAACTCCATGGCCCCGAACAGGTTGCCGTGGTCGGTGAGGGCGATGGCCGGCATGGCCTGGGCCTGGACCTCGTTCATCATCTTGCCGATTTCACACGCCCCGTCGAGCAGTGAGTAATCGCTATGGCAGTGCAGATGGACGAAGGGCTTGTCCGGCATGGCAGGAGTCAGTATACGGGGAATGCAGAGCGGAGTAGATGTGGTAGGGACGGGCAGAGTCGAACTGCCGACCTACCGCTTAGGAGGCGGTTGCTCTATCCAACTGAGCTACGTCCCCACACCCGCTCACGCCGACGGTCTCCTTGATTGTAACCGGGAATCGCGGAGGTGTGAGCGGCGAAACCACGCTGCAAACCGGCAGCTCGCTAGAGCCAGCGCTTCAGGCCTTTGCGGCCGATGTCCCGGCGGATCTGCATCCCGTCGAAGTGGATCTTGTCGCAGGCCGCATAGGCGTTGGCTATCGCCTGCTGCAGTGTCGCTCCGGAATGGGTAACTCCGAGAACGCGGCCGCCAGAGGTTTCCACACCGTGGACTCCGGTGCGGGTACCGGCGTGGAACACCACCGCCCCCGTTTCCGACGCCTCTGCAAGACCGGAGATCGGGTCGCCCGTGCGGACGGTGCCCGGGTAGCCGTGGGCGGCCAGGACGACGCAGATGGACGGGTCTTCGCGGAACTTCAGCAGGCCGGGATGCAGCTTGCCCGTGGCTGCGGCGTGCACGAGCAGACCGAAATCACAATCCATACGGTGCAGCAGTGCCTGGGTCTCCGGATCGCCCAGCCGTACGTTGAACTCCAGCACTTTCACGCCGCCTGGCGTGAGCATCAGGCCGGCGTACAGGAAGCCGACGAACGGTGCACCTTCGGCTTTCATGCCGTCGAGCACCGGCTGCATCACCGTGCGGACCACGTCATCGCGCTCGGCTTGGGTCAACAGGCGCGAGTCCGAGTAAGCGCCCATGCCCCCGGTGTTGGGTCCTCGATCGTCGTCAAAGATGGTCTTGTGGTCCTGGGAGGGTTCCAACGGCAGGACTTTGTCCCCATCGCACAGACCGATGAAACTGACCTCCTCACCGGTCAGGAACTCCTCCATCACGATGTTGCGGCCGGCCGCGCCGACGAGGTTGCCGGAGGCCATCGAGTGGAGTATGGTTAGCGCGTTGGCCCGATCTTCGGAGATCACTACGCCCTTGCCCGCAGCTAGTCCATCTGCTTTGACGACAATGGGATAGGAGAATTCGTCAAGCTTTATTTTCGCTTCTTGTTCGCTATGAGCAACGGCGTAACGGGCCGTCGGAATGCCGTGCCGGGCCATGAAGTCCTTGGAGAAGATCTTGCTCCCCTCCAGTTGAGCGGCCGCCTGCGTCGGACCAAAGATGACGTACCCGTTCGAACGGAAAAGATCAACGACTCCATCGACTAGAGGCGCCTCCGGTCCGACAATGGTGAGATCGGGACGGATTCGATTCGCGAGCGCCAGCAGGTCCTGGGGTTTGTTCGAGGCGGGCCGGAAACAAGTGGCGACTTCAGCGCAACCGGGGTTGCCGGGCGCGACGACAATCTCATGCACCGAGGGACTGCGACGGAGACTCCAAGCAATTGCGTGCTCACGTCCGCCACCGCCAAGTACGAGGACTTTCACTGCGACTGTCTCCTTTTGCCGACAATTCTCTAGGATATCTGCCATACGATGCCGCTGCCAATGCGACAACTTAGCTATGACGTGGTCGTGATCGGTGCGGGCCACGCGGGCTGCGAGGCTGCCCGCGCTTGCGCCCGGATCGGGCTCAAGACGGCCATGGTCACCATGAACATCGACCTGATCGCGCAGATGTCCTGCAACCCCGCGATCGGAGGCATCGCAAAAGGGCACCTGGTGCGCGAGATCGACGCGCTGGGCGGTGTGATGGGAGAGGTGGCGGACGCAATCGGGATTCAGTTCCGGCTCTTGAATACCAGCCGCGGCCCGGCCGTCTGGAGCCCACGCGCGCAGATGGACAAGAAGCAATACCGGATCCGGATGAAAGAAGTTCTTGAGGCGGAGCCGAACCTACGCCTGCTGCAGGCCGAAGTGGCCGGGATGAGCTACGAGGAGATTGGCGAGGGACGCCAGCGCGTGCAAAGCGTAGTGCTGCGCGACGGCAGAACGTTGCGGACGAACGCGGTGGTGGTGACGACCGGGACATTCCTGAACGGCTTAGCGCATATCGGGGAATCGAAATCCACCTGCGGCCGGAGCGGGGAAGCTCCGGCGAACCTGCTCGGCAACCATTTGCGGACCCTGGGCCTCGGCTGGACTCGCCTGAAGACCGGAACGCCCCCGCGCCTGGACGGGCGCACCATTGACTGGTCTGCCTTTGAAGCGCAGCCCGGAGACCCGATTCCTACCCCGTTTTCTTTCCTCACTAGGAAGATCGAACGTGAGCAGATTCAATGTCATATCGCCTATACCACCGAGGAGACGCACCGGATTCTGCGCGAGAGCATCGCGCGTTCGCCGCTCTACAGTGGACAGATTGAGGGGATTGGGCCGCGCTACTGCCCGTCGATCGAAGACAAGGTGGTGAAATTCCCGAACAAGACTCGCCACCAGATCTTCCTCGAGCCCGAGGGCCTGGATACGTATGAGGTCTATGTGAACGGCATGAGCACGAGCATGCCGATTGACGTTCAGGAAGCGATGGTGGCCTCCGTACCTGGTTTGGGGAATGCCGAGATGATCCGGCCGGGGTACGCCATCGAATACGACGCCATCGACCCGCGGGAACTTTCGCACAGCCTGGAGGTGAAGTCGATTGAAGGCCTGTTTCTAGCTGGCCAGATCAACGGGACCTCCGGTTACGAGGAGGCGGCCTGCCAGGGGTTGCTGGCGGGTTTGAATGCGGCCGCACGAGTGGGAGGAGGCGAGCCGCTGGTGCTGCAGCGCACCGAGGGCTACGCCGGCATCCTGGTGGACGACCTAATCACCAAGGGCGCGGATGAGCCGTATCGCATGTTCACCTCGCGCGCGGAGTTCCGGCTGCACCTGAGAATCGACAATGCGGACGAGCGGCTGACGCCGTTGGGGAGGAAGGCGGGATTGGTTTGTGATCGGCGTTGGGATCTGCTGCAACGGAAACTTGTCCAGAAGGCGCGCATCCTGGATCTGCTGGCAAAGACCCGGATATCCTCCGAACTGGGGATCTCACCCTTCGCCGAAGGAGGTCGCCCGTACCTCAACATCTGGCTCCGCAGACCGGATGCGCGGCTCTCGGAGCTGTCCGGCTGGCTGGAGGGTCAACTGGGCGAGGCAATGATCCCGCACGTCGTGACCACCATCGAGACTGAAGTGAAGTACGCGGGATACATGGACCAGCAGGACAGGCAAGTTCAGCGGCTGAAGGACTCCGAAGCGCGGCGGGTTCCTGGAGGATTGGACTACGCTGCATTGCCCGGGTTGAGCCGTGAGGTCCGCGACAAGCTGATCAGGGTACGCCCGGAGACGCTGGGACAAGCCGCGAGAATACCTGGTGTGACGCCGGCGGCGATCGCCGTGCTGGATGTGTACTTGAACCTGATGCGGCGCGAGGAGCGATGAGCGATAGCCAGCGATTTTCGGAGATTCTGCAAGCTAAGGTGTCCGGATTCATGAGTTTGGATGCCTCCACGCTCGGGCAACTGTGGTCCCACTACGAGTTGCTGCGCCATTGGAACGCGCGGCTCAATCTCACGTCGGTGATCGAAATGGAAAAGGCTGCGGTACGGCATTACGCAGAGTCGCTCTTCCTGGCAAGCTTCATCCCTTCTTCCGTCTTGAAGATCGCCGACGTCGGCTCCGGCGCCGGATTCCCTGGGTTCCCTGTCGCCGTCAGACTGCCTGATGCGGTTGTCTTCCTGATTGAATCCGACCAACGGAAGGCCGCCTTCCTGCGCGAGGCTTCGGACGTGAGCCGCAACATCCGGGTGTGCTGCATGCGGGCGCCAGCTATGGGGGAGAAACTGGACGCGGTGGTGGGCAGGGCGGTCCGTCCGGCAGAGATCCTCGACACGGCCCGACGGAACTGGGCCTGGGTGGGAATCCTCCTCTCGCGAAAGGACGCGAACCAGTTAGCCACTGATCACTCCGCGCAGGTGCATCCACTGCCTTGGGACGAGGATTCCGCTGCGCTTGTGCATTCGTTCCACGTGGAACATCGTCAGTCCTAACTGAGCGAGCCATCGTCACGGAAGCGGATACGTTCCACGTGGAACGTGCCTCTTTCCTCGCCGTGATAGCATAGACGTTTTCCAGGGCAACCAATTCATGGCCCGAGTCATCGCAATAGCCAATCAAAAAGGCGGCGTCGGCAAGACCACGACCGCTATTAACCTCTCCGCATCCCTCGCTGCGAACGAGTTCCGTGTCCTGTTGATCGATATGGATCCTCAGGGCAATAGCACCAGCGGTTTAGGCATCACCAAGCACTCTGAACTACTGACCGTTTACGAAGTCCTCACTGGGCGCGCCGGCTTTCAGGACGTGCTGGTGACGGTTCAGCCTGACGGCATTCAAGTAGCGCCCGCCGACAAGAACCTGGTGGCAGCCAACATAGAACTCGTCGGCTCCAATCACCGCGAGTTCCGTCTGCGGAATGCCCTCTCTGGCATTCGTGACCAGTTCGACTACATTCTGATCGATTGCCCACCTGCCCTCGATTTGCTTACGGTTAACTCCATGGTGGCAGCGGATTCGATACTGATCCCCATCCAATGCGAGTTTTTCGCGCTCGAAGGCATCTCCCAACTCATAGATACCATTGACCGTATGCGCGAAAACCTGCAGCCTGACCTGGCGATTGAGGGCATCCTGCTGACCATGTTCGACGACCGCACCAATCTCTCTCGTCAGGTCTCCGCGGATCTCAAGGACTTCTTCAAGGGGGAAGTCTTCAAGACTGTCATCCCAAGGAGCATCCGGCTCGCTGAGGCTCCCAGTTTCGGCAAGAGCATTCTCTCCTACGATCTACGATCGAAGGGGGCCGAGAGCTATATCCAACTCGCCAAGGAGCTAATCGCCAATGGCCAACGCAGACAGTCGCAAAGCGCTGGGTAGAGGTCTCTCCACTCTCCTCCCCAGCAGTCGTCCGGCACCAGCATCCACGCCATCCGTCCCTACCGCCGCGCAATCCACGTCAGGCCCGCTCAAGATCCCCATTGGCGACATTGACGCAAATCCACTTCAACCGCGTACCGTGTTCCAGGCGGAGCGGCTTCAGGAACTCGCTCAGTCCATCCGCGAACACGGGATTATTCAACCGCTAATTGTCCGCGCCGCCGGACCGCGCTACCAATTAGTTGCCGGTGAACGGCGTTGGCGCGCGGCCAGAATCGCCGGCCTCGCAGAAGTTCCGGTTGTCGTTCAGGACTATGCCGACGACCGGCTCATGGAGATTACCCTCATCGAGAATATTCAACGTGAGGACTTGAACCCGATTGAGATCTCGCAGGCCTTCGACAGGCTGGCCCGCGAGCACCAACTGAGCCACGAACAGATTGCGCAGCGCACCGGCAAAGACCGCACGACCGTCACCAACATGCTCCGTTTGCTCCGTCTACCAGGGGACATTCAGGTGCTGCTAGCCGAGCATCGCCTGTCCATGGGTCACGCTCGAGCGATCCTCGCATTGCCGACGCCGGAGTCGCAACTACAGCTCGCAGAGCGCACTGCCGCTGAAGGCCTCTCTGTCCGGCAGGTCGAACGACTGGTGCAGAAATCAACCGAATCGCGCGAGTCCAAGCCCGTGACCGAAGTCGAGCCCGACCCCAACGTCAAGGCCGCCCTGCAGGAGTTGGAGCGAGTTCTTGGAACTCGCGTACATATCGTGGAAAAGTCTCCCCAACGCGGGCGAATCGAAATCGAGTATTACTCGCAGGATGACCTGGACCGCATCTACGAAACGATAGTCGGGGACAAATAGAAATCGAGGTGGGTGGTGCCGGCGGGAGGAATTGAACCTCCGACCTACGGATTATGAGACCGTCGCTCTAACCCCTGAGCTACACCGGCGCTATAACCAAGACTAAGGGCTGGCATTCCGCCTGTCAAATCCACCCGTCGTTAGCGCAGAGGCCAGGTGCAATCCGGGCCTGACGTTAACCCTTGACAACATATTGAAACGGATCCATAGTTGTGCCAGAGAAAGCCCTTTGGAGAGCTTCTCCGCCGCATCGGCCAGTGGGTCGGCGGCCAATTGACCCGGTTTTGGAACCGGGGTAGCAGGAGGCTGACTCATCAACATAGACCACTTCCATTGGGCGGCTTCCACTCACTCGTTCCGTCTGGTCGTGCGCCTCCAGCGTCCATCCGGTCTGAATTAGACCCAGACGCGCGGATTAAGCACCGCATGACAGAGGTTCACCACCGGCCAGCCTGATCGCTACACCGGGTAGCGCGGGAGAGTCGGGACGTGGGAAGGGCGGTCGCCCATTCGCACACAAAGCCCGTCCATTGACACCCGTTTCCCCCCTCCAGTAGAGTCGGAAGAGCGCTCGCCTGAACGCTGACCCCGGATTGTCCCCTCCAGCATGAGCGTGGTTGAATTCAACGCAGTCTCCAAGAGCTACCCGATCCTGGGTTCTCCGGGCCATCGACTCGCTTCCTTACTAGCTCCCACCATCGTGTCGTCCACCCGTTTCACTGCCCTCCGGGACATCTCGTTTGAAGTGCAGCGGGGAGAGACGTTCTGTATCATTGGCCGCAACGGAGCGGGCAAAAGCACGCTACTGCAATTGGTCGCCGGGATTTCACAACCTACGTCAGGCTCAATTTCCGTGGCTGGCAGAGTGTCGGCGCTGCTCGAACTGGGCTCCGGCTTTCACCCCGACTTCACAGGCCGCCAGAACGTCTTCCTATCGGCCTCGATCCTCGGCTTCAGCACACGGGAAACCAATCTCCTCTACCCGCGGGTGCGTGAGTTCGCTGCCATCGGAGATTTCATCGACCGCCCGATTCGTACCTACTCCAGCGGCATGCTTGTTCGCCTTGCGTTCGCCGTGGCGATTCACGTGGAGCCCGAGATCCTGATCGTGGACGAGGCGCTTTCGGTCGGGGACCAGGCATTCCGGCAGCGCTGTCTCCGAAAAGTGCAGGAATTGCGTACGCGCGGCGTCAGCATATTGTTCGTGTCGCACGCTATCGGGGATGTGAAATCGATTGGCGACCGGGCCCTGTGGCTAGATCACGGCTGCCAGCGCGAATTGGGTCCCGCCGACAGCGTTGCGTCCGCCTACCTGGCATCGCTCCAACCGCCCGCGCATTCCCGGACGCTGACGGCGGAAGAAACGGACGCGGGCCGGTCAACTTCGGCGGCGGAGCCACCATGGCTTCAGAACTTGAAGGGTGGGGATGGCCGCATCGGCGACGGCCGGGCGCTCATCAGCGGATTCTCGCTGCTCGACCAGTTTGGCGGCCAGGCGCTGCATCTCGCACCAGCTCAGAGCTACGTGGCGCGTATCAGCTTCGAGGCGCATGCTGCCTTGGCTCGACCCGAGGTGGGCCTCCTGGTTCGCAATCACCTGGGGATTGCATTTTGCGGCGTTACTACCCGCCACGCGAGTCCGTCTATTGGGCCACTCGGGCCCGGAGAACGCCGCACAGTGGACCTCGCGTTCAATCTCCCGGAGTTTTACCCCGGCTTCTTCTCGTTTACGCCCTGCGTCAAAGAGCGGATGGAAGAGGCCGGCGCAGCCATAATCTGCGATTGGGTAGATAATGCTTTGACGCTGCAAATGGAGCGGAGTGCCGGCGACGTCTACGGCTGCCTGCACGTGCCAGCACATGTACGCTGGTCCACACCTCCCATCTACCTGGAGAGTCGCCATGCTTGAATTCACGGGTGAGCGAGTGGTTCCCGGGCAGGTTGACGCGGACCTCTGGAACGAGCATCTGGCACGCTATCTATTTGCCGTCCGGTTGGCCCGGCGCAGGCGCGTGCTCGATATTGGCTGCGGCGCGGGCTACGGTTCTTATGAGCTTTCTCACGCCGCGGCTTCAGTGGTCGGAGTCGATCTCTCACCCGAGGCGGTCGCCCTCGCGTGCGGCGCTTATGCCGCCTCAAACCTCAAGTACCTGAGCGCTTCGGCCACTTCCATCCCCTTCGCCGACGCTTCGTTCGATCTCATTACATGTTTTGAGGTAATCGAGCACATCGACGAATGGCGACTGCTGCTGAAGGAAGCCCGGCGCCTGCTGGCGCCGGGTGGGCAGTTCATCGTCTCGACGCCAAACAAGTCCTATTACGCCGAGTCGCGGGCGCAGATTGGCCCCAACCCGTTTCACGTGCACGAATTCCAGTATGACGAGTTCAAGTCGGCGCTTGAATCAGCGTTCCCCTGCGTCACGCTTTACGTTCAGAACCACGTTGGAGCGGTCAGCTTCCAGCCCGCTGTCGCTCCTGCCCCGCACGTCCCGCAATCGGCGGAATTGCACCTGGAGGCGTCGCACCCGGACCCCGCCTCGGCGCACGTCTATCTCGCCGTGTGCGCGGCATCTCAGCAAACCGGCGCGCCCGCATTTCTCCACGTGCCGGCAACCTCGAATTTGCTGCGCGAGCGGGAGAGCCACA
>CAIVVT010000305.1 GCA_903909435.1 uncultured Acidobacteriia bacterium
CTGTCCCGCAGATGAAATGTAGACCGTTCGTGGTGCCGCTGGTTTGTGGCTGCCAGGTCGCGCCGTCGGTCGAGTGCAGGATCGTGCCACACTCTCCCACGGCCCACAATGTCCTGCCGTCGCTTGTCCCGAAGATGGAATAGAGCTCATTCGTGGTGCCGCTGGTTTGTGGCTGCCAGGTTGCGCCGTCGGCGGAGTGCAGGATAGCGCCATGCTGTCCGACGGCCCACAGAGTCTTGGCGTCGCCCGTCCCGAAGATTGAATAAAGGTCGGTCGCCCTGGTGCCGCCGGTTTGTGGCTGCCAGGTCGCCCCGTCGGTGGAGTGTAGGATCGTTCCATTCTCTCCGACGGCCCAGCCGCGCAAAGGCCCGTCGAAGTGTACACCGAATAACATCGCTCCAATTGTCGGAAGACGCAGTGAGGAATTGCGTTCCTGAGGCTGAACCAGCCAGGACACCGCTGTCGGCTTGGCCTCAATCGGCGGTTTTTGAAAGTAAGCCCCAATCAGAGACAGAGTAAGGAGCAAGAAGCCACAGCACAACGTCGCAATGCCAAGCGTATCTCTGCCTGACGAGTCGCCGCTTGCCAGGCTGTTGTCATTTGCCGCTGAGCTTGAACTAGGCGGTTCTTCCGATGGAGTTCGCATGACGTGTCAGAGTCGATGATGAGGTAACAGCAGATCTTACTACAAGCGGAAAAGAGAGAGACGCAGCGCCAACATAGGCAAGAAGACGGCAATGTTATCGTCGAACGCGTGCAATGCGTGATGCGGCCAGGGATCCTGTCGAAGCGGGACTCCCGCCGAGCTAATGGCTCAAGCAATTTCGAGAATTGTCGATGAAGCAGGTTATCACCAGCGATGTTGGCTCGTCAGATCCTCGCGAAGACCCTGCTGTTATAATCGTTCCGGAAGGAATCTGATGCGGCCGTTTTGCCTATTATTTGCAGCGACAATCGCGGCCTTCGCCCCAATTGGATTGTCTCAACAACCGGGCCCCTACAAGGTGCTCAAGAAGGCCAGGGTGGGGGGAGAAGGCGGCTGGGACTATATCTATGCCGATGTCGCCGGACGCCGGCTGTACATTCCGCGCCGCGAAGGACAGGCCCCGTCCGGCGCCCAGACGCGCTTGACGATCTTCAACCTGGACACGCTCGAACCGGCTGGCGAGATTGTCGGCATCGGAGGCAATGGCACAGCGGTCGATCCGAAGTCCGGCCACGGCTTCACCAGTAGCAAACCGGTCTCGATGTTTGACACGAAGACGCAGAAGCTCATCAAAACCATCGATGTAGGCGCCGCGCAACCGGACGGTATCTACTTTGATCCGTTCAGCGAACGGGTGTATGTCTTTAGTCACCCGACCAAGGATGCGACAGTGATCGATGCCAAAGACGGCACCGTGCTCGGCAAGATCGACCTGGGCGGCGTACCGGAGCAGGGCGTCGGCGACGGCAAAGGCATGCTCTATGTCGTCATGCAGGACGCGCAAGGCAGTGTTACGGCCGTCGACGTGAAAACGATGAAGTCGATCGCGCACTATCCACTGGGCGACAGAGGCCGGTGCAATGGGCTGGCGCTAGATGCAAAGCACCGCGTGCTTTTCGCCGCGTGTGCAATCTCGGGAAATCCGCCTGCCCAGCCGCCACAGCCAATGATGGTGATTCTGAGCGCGCAAAACGGCAAGATCATCACAAGTCTGCCGCTCGCCGGCGGATCTGACGGCGCCGTTTTCAATCCCTCGACGAAGGAGGCCTTCAGCACGCATGGCAACGGCACGTTGACAGTTATCAAGGAGAAGAGCCCCAAGCATTTCGAGGTCGAGCAGAGTCTCCAGACAATGACCGGTGCCCGAACGATCACGCTTGATAGCAAGACGAACCATATCCTGACGATGAGCCAGGAGCGTGGGCCGGCCCCCCCGCCTCCGCCTGGCGGCGGCCGCGGGCGCCAGGGAACTGCGGTTCCAGGCTCGTTTACCATTGTGATGGTCGGCAAGTAAGAGCAAGCCATTCTCGGGTAGGGTTAAAAATGAAATCAGAAGAAAGCTCTGGGGAGTGAGTTTGGGAGCGGCAACCAACGGCCAGCCGTAGACAGTTTTATCAGTGAAGGATGTCACACGGCGACGTTCGGCGCACAGAATCGCCACACCCCGACCGGCGTTGCCGGGCGCGCACACACCACTGGTGCAGGAGCCCCAGACCGGTGCCACCCAAGCCACCCGGGCGCGCACAGAAGCCATCCCGTAGAGCAAGCCGTTGGCGGGGTTTGGCGGGCCGCGCGGACCGTCTTCTTTAGTGTCCATTTCAGACCTACACCAAACTCACACCAAGGCGTGCCACTTTTCAAAAAAAGCGCGTGTAAGTCTTTTGTTTGCAACATTAGGTGAAATATAGCCGCTCGGCTGTTAACCGAAGGGTTGTAGGTTCGAGTCCTACCTGAGGAGCCAATTCTTTC
>CAIVVT010000306.1 GCA_903909435.1 uncultured Acidobacteriia bacterium
GATCCGGGCACGGGAACAACCCCGGACCCCTTGAACCAGCCTGGCTTCAGCAATTTCTGCTACGAGCTGCCGTTCATGCCTGGCGCGACCGGGTATTTCGACACGCCGGTGGTGCCCACTTCCGCCTTCGCGGGCGGCTACAACCATCCTGACTGCGCCTACCCGGATGCCACGCCGGCCATCGCCGAAGTGGATGGCGATGGTGTCGGCCCCTGGGTTAGCGCGGCCGGCAAGACCCTCACCATCACAGCCCTGGGCGACCAGGCCGTGGAGAACTACGGATACGCCGGGCCGTCGGCCACAACCAGTCCCTACAATCAGAAGAAAGTCACCCGCCACTATGGCTTCGGAGCCACGCAGGGAACTGGAAAGGTGACCATCGGCGGCGTCAATGCACCGGTCACCGGTTGGAGCGACACCACGATTACCGTCACTGTCCCTTCGACCGTGCCGAGTTGCGCCGTTCAGCAGCAGGCGCAGTACGGCGGTTCCGCCGCGAAATGCGGCCAACTTGTCATTACGGCAGCCAACGGCAGACAGTCTATTGACGCCGTCACCGTTACCGTCGGCGGCAAGGTCCCGACCCACGTCGCCGCCACTGGCTCCATCCAGGCGGCGATTGACGCAGCCAACCCAGGCGACTTGATCATCGTCGACCCGACTTGCACTGCAACCTCCGGGCCGGCGGCTTGCACCATCACCGGTCAGACCCACACGCCGGTAGCCCACCAGGAAATGCTTCTCATGTGGAAGCCGGTCCGTCTGCAAGGCGTTGGAGCCGTCTCCAGCGTGATCGACGCCAATCCCCATCCTGCGGGCAGGCTGGATCCCTGGCGCCGCCAAGTGGTTTGTCTGTTTGGTTTGGGGCTCAACGGGACGCCGATCAGCGGCACCAACCCGTTCGATCCGAACGCAACATTCAGCTGCACACCGTCCATGCAGTTCTCGGTGGATCGCTTGCCTCTGGAGGCCACCGTCGGCTGGACCGCCGTGCTCAACGGCAACCTGGCGGAGCAACTCATCGAGCCCAGTCTCATGGGCGCGTATGAAGGCGCGGGCATCACGGTGCTGGCAAAGGGCGTGAAATTCCCCACGACCGATCCGGCAGTCATCTGGGCTTCCGACGTCTTCCCGACCGGCACGCAGCTCTTGACGAGCGGCGATTGCGGGCCGAATACCGCCACTTCGAAGAACCCCTACCCGAGCAACTACTTCTGCAACCCGTCGAGCATCGATGGCCTGAGCATCGTCAATAGCTCCCAGGGCGGCGGCGGCATCGACGTCCACGGTTGGGGGCATAACATCCAGATCGCCAACAATCGGATCCACAGCAACCAGGGAACGTTGTCGGGCGGCATCACGGTCGGCCAGGGTGAACATCCCGATGCCTACCTGGCAGGCTCGGTGGCCAACACCATCCCGGGCTCCTGCGAGAGCAGCAACGTCACGAACCTGGCACTGCCGTACTGCTTCGACTTGCATGTGAACATTCACAACAACGCCGTCACGCTGAACTCTTCGCTGGGAGACGAGTTGTTCTCGTCCACGCCGGCGGGGGCAGGCGGCGTCACCGTCTGCAACGGCTCCGATTACTACCAGTTCAACTACAACTGGGTGTGCGGCAACATGAGCACGGGTGACGGCGCGGGCGTCGCTCACCTCGGGTTCACCAAGAACGGCGATATCGAACACAACACGATCCTGTTCAACCAGAGCACCAACCCGAGCATCACCACCAACGGCGGCGGCCTGCTTGTCATGGGCGCTCCCGATCAGGATCCTCCCTGCGCTGCGACCAACGACAACGACTGCCTGTCTCCGCCGAACACGATTACTCCGAGCGACGGAACCGGTCCTGGCCTGTTGATCAACGCCAACCTGATTCTGGGCAACTCGGCCGATGCCGGAACCGGCGGCGGTCTGCGCTTGCAGCACATCAACGGTAACGATGTGCTCAACTTCCCGAACGGGGCGACAGCGTGCACGAGTATCGTGCCGCTGAGCAATCCGCAGAAATGCAACTGGAACTCGGTCACCGTCACCAACAACATCATCACCAACAACGTTGCAGGTTGGGATGGCGGCGGCGTATCCCTGCAGGATGCGCTGGCGGTGGACATCACTAACAACACAATTGCCTCCAACGACTCCACGGCGTCCGCCGGACCGCTCTTCGGTTCGCTGTTCGCGCCGTTGGCCAGCACTCCTGGAGTCAACTGCAATAACGCCACCAACGATCAGGCTTGCCCACAGGTGGCCGGCCTGGTGAGCGTAACCAACAGCCCGGTGCTGGTGGCTAACTTGCCCGCCACGGGTAAGAGCTGCCCGCCCAACCACGGGACCACGGGGAACACCGGGTCCTGCTTCGCGTACTCGGTTCCGCTCCTGAGCAACAACGTGCTCTGGCAGAATCGCTCGTTCGTTGTCGGCGTGGGCGGCTACGGTACCGGCGGCACGAACCAACAGAAGACGATAGCGCTGTATAACTCGGCGTTCAACAACACGACGTCAACCTCGCAGGCTGCGAGCCAGACGGCCACCGGCGCCTGCCCTGCGGGCTCCAGCTACTGGGACATCGGCGTCCGTGGCGACCTCGGACCGGCGAACCACAACGGTGGATTGCTGGCTCCGAAGTACTCGGTCCTGACCGATGCCGCGGATTACCCCGGCGCCAATAACCTGGGATCCAGCCCAGCCCTTGTCAGCCAATACTGCAACGGCTCGCGTGTCCCGCCGGAAGCAGGGTCCATGATGTACATGGTGATTCCGGGTACCAACGAAACCAACGCGTTGCCTACGCCGGTGTTCAGCCTGACTCCGTCAGCTACGGTGGACGAGGGCAACAATTGGGTCAACCTGCGTTGGGGTCCGCTGGCCCTGACAAATCCGGTCAACAATACCGTGCTCGCCAACTACACCTTGGCTGCGGGTTCGCCCGCGATCGATTTGATCCCAACTACCGTGGCTCACCCGACGACGGATTTCTACGGCAATCCGCGGCCGGATCCGGCTTCGCCGACCAAATTCGACGCTGGAGCCGTCGAGTTCCAAGGCGCCGGCACTTCAGCGATCGCTAGCGTAACCGGCGGCCCATTGGCCTTCGGTAATGTCCCAACCGGAACAACCAGCGCAGCCCAAACACTGACGCTGCATAATACTGGTACAGCTACCCTGACCGGCGTCACGCTCGCCTTCTCGTCCCCGCTTTACACACGTCCCGCGGGGACGGCAGGCGGCACCTGCACGGCAACACTCGCGGCAGCCGCGACCTGCACCATCAACGTTGTGTTCTCCCCGACCGCCGCTGGCCTGGTGAACGCAACTCTGACCATTACCGGTAGTGCGACCGTGACCGGTTCGCCCGTAGCCCTCAGTGGAACGGGTGTGGCTCCGGTGATCGCCGCTACGCTCACTCCGACGACCTGGACCGTATCCCAGACTCGCAATTGCCCCGGTACCGGCGTCCTCGGGATTCTGGCCTGCGCGGTTGACCCGGCCCAGATATTCACCTTGAGGAATACTGGCAACGTTCCGCTCACCGGCATCGCCCAAGGCGTGCTGGGCGGAGTAAACGCTAGCGAGTTCGGCGTCGCCCGCGTTCTGTCGAACTGCGGCCCAACCGGCAACGGCCAGGTCCTTGGTCCCAATGTGACCCTGGCTCCGAACGCCACTTGCACCATCACGGTTCAATTCAAGCCATTGACGACCCAGTCGACTGGCGTCAAGAATGCGACCATCTCCGTCACCGACGCGGCTGGTACGCAAACGTCAACTCTGACCGGAACGGCTAACTAATGCCCGGAAGGTCGATAGAAGTGTAGCAACCGTCGCTGCTGCCCAAGCATCTGGCTTGGGCAGCAGCGATTTTCCAGGTATGGCGGGCTGGACGGATGGCCCGCCCGCCGGACCTGGTGCTATTCGGAGCGAGGAAGAAGTATAAGATGTTTGACCACAAAGTGGCTTCATGCTCGGTGATGGGATTACTGCTGGCGGGGTTGCTCGCCGGCGGCATTTCGGTTTTAGCGGCGGATACACAGCCCCCCGCTGCAGACGCCAAGCCCATTTCGGCGGGCGCGCCATCGCGCTATCGGCCCAGCCGGTTCTCCAAGCGGGCAGCGGAATACTACGGATTGGTGTGGGGTGTGGATTCGCTCAGCGTACGCTCCGTGGAGTCGGGCGAAATCATCCGGTTTGCCTACCGGGTGTTGGACGCCGACAAGGCCAGGATGCTCAACGATAAGCAACTCGAGCCGGCCCTGATCGACCCGGCGGCCGGGGTCAAACTGGTGGTCCCAACCCTCGAAAAAGTGGGCCAGTTGCGTCAGACTGGCTCGCCGGTCGATGGCAAGGCTTACTGGATGGCTTTCTCCAACAAAGGCAGGCTGGTCAAGCGCGGTGACCACGTGATCGTTCAGATCGGGCAGTTTCGCGCCGACGGGCTAGTTGTCGAGTAGCCTCTTGCCGCAAGGCAATTCACCCGGACTCGAATTTGTGCACGGTGGTTGACGAGGCACAAAGAGCTCTGAAACCGAGAGCTGTACTCTTAGGTGATTCTGGGCTTGGTTTCAATTTTTGGAGCGAGGAAGTATAGATG
Source organism: uncultured Acidobacteriia bacterium (assembly GCA_903909435.1). Lineage (GTDB taxonomy): Bacteria > Acidobacteriota > Terriglobia > Bryobacterales > Bryobacteraceae > CAIVVT01. The sequence continues at coordinate 4,595 of CAIVVT010000306.1, forward strand.
ATTCGAAAGTCACACCTAGTTTGCGTCTCTCTGGCGCTGGCCGCTGCGATTGCCGCCGCAGGGGATACTCCCCCCGCGCAATCGAAGCTTTCCGCCAGGGAAATCGTAGACCGGAATGTTGCAGCCCGAGGTGGATTGTCGGCTTGGCGCGCAGTCCAGACGATGTCTTTAGCGGGGAAGCTCGGCGCTGGCGGCAACCAGCGGGCCACCCTGCCGGTTGCCGCTCCCGACCATAAACGCGGTAAGGCGATTATCTCCTCACCCCGGCCGGCCGAGGAGGTTCAACTCCCGTTCGTTATGGAGCTTCAACGTCCGCGCAAGATGCGGTTCGAACTGCAGTTCAACGGTCAGACCGGGGTGCAGGTGTTCGACGGTTCGAACGGTTGGAAGTTGAGGCCATACCTGGGTCGGAGTGTGGTTGAACCGTACACGGCCGATGAGCTCAAGGCCTCGTCGATGCAAGCGGATCTGGATGGTCCTCTGGTGGATTACGCCGCCAAGGGTACCACCGTAGAACTGGTAGGCCTGGAGAAGATCGAGGATCGTGACACTTATAAGCTCAAGTTGAGCATGAAGAACGGGAACACGATTCATGTGTGGATCGATGCTCAGACATTCCTCGAAGCCAAGATGGAAGGCCAGCCCAGGCGTTTGGATGGCGTGGATCACCCCGTGGAAGTCTACTTCCGCGACTTCCGGGAAGTGAGCGGGCTGAAGATCCCGTTCGTTCTCGAGACGAAGGTGCTGCAGGTTGGAAAGACCGCCCTCGGGTTGAAGGACCCCCCAGTCCCTTCGGAGAAGACCATTGTCGAAAAGGTCCTGGTGAATCCTAAGTTCGACGCAGCGCTTTTCTCGAAGCCGGAAATCACTCTTGCTTCAAACGCGAAGTAGCGCGCAGTCATTCGAGTTTTAGTGGTTTGCAGCTAGTGTGTTCATTTGTACCTAAGTTTTTGGGGGATCGGTTGGCGCGGACATCGGCGTCCGCGCCTCTTTTTCTCAGTACTTGCCAGCACTTGAACTTAGAACAGCACGAATTCAACCGAGGCAGTGAAGCATTGAGAAAGCGCTAACCAGGCTCCGGCAACGGCAAGCGCGGGCGGATTCTCCGTCCGGCGGCCGACCCGGATCGTACTGGAGTAAGGAGGCAACGATGAGAAGGTCGATTGGTTTTGCGGCGTTTGCTTTGTTGTCTGGCGCCGCGTTGAGTGGGGCCTACGAGTACCCTCTCCAATTTACGCCGAACCCTGGCGGGAGGGGCGTGGTGGTCGTAGGTCATGAAATGGATTCCACCGGGGCTTTGGGTGACTGCAGCTATTACACGGTTGCCGCCGCAGCAAGCGGTCGCGGCGGCGGGGGTGGGCTCGCGTTTCGGGCAATGCACCGCCGCTTCGATCAAACATGCAGATGGGACCTTTATGGCAATCTGCTTAGCGTCACTCCGGGATTGGCGCCTCGCCGCGGAGCGCTATATACAAACGGCACGCAGTTCGTGTTCGCAACCGGCATCAACGGTGGCTATACGGGGACTGACACCAAACTCCCGAATGGCGGGTTCGTAAATACGCCGGGTTCGCACTACACATGGGTCACTTCAAATGCCTATCAGGTGCTTCCCCAGGCGGTTACCAGCTTCTCCCTGACATTGAAGAGTGATGGTGACTTCCCACTGAACGTCACAGGTGCGCCTTCCTTAACGTCTCTTGTTTCGAAGGTTGCGGTTACGAACAACACTTGTACGGGCGCGATCGCGGTAGGATCCACATGCTCGATCACGGTGAGTTATGACCCGACCGGGCTGAACACACCGAGTGGATTGGCCTACGACACCCTGACCGTCGGCATCGTATCCGATGCCGGCCAGGCCAGCGAGTTCATCCAGAGCTATACGTTGCAGGTGGCCGTGAGCGTCGATGATTGAATCGGCGCGACATTGATTTGAGCGTAATGATTGCATCGTCGCAAGAAGGCGGGCAGAAAATTCTGGTTAGCTGATCCATCGCGTTCTTGCAGCATGATTCTTGGCTTGCGGACGTGGGTTGAAGCGATTCATTTGGAGGCGGGCTTGGCGCTTGTAGAAGCTAAGTCCGGCAGAGGGCAAGTACGTCGGTGCTGAAAGATGCTCATTGCATCTCAGGGCCTGCGCGCGGCGAGTAGCGGGTTACGGTTGTCCTACCTCCTCCTCCATAGCAACCGGGCCTGATATGCCCGCCCCGCGCAGACCCAGCACCGAAGCTGGAATCTAGTCAGTGGAACTCGATACGAGACGTCATGATACTGTACCAAAGGTGGCGCGAGCGCGAGGTCGTTTCTTGATGTTGAGATTAGGGCGCTATATCGCACTCGGTTGCCTCGCCGCTGGCATTGCACCTGCTGCTGACAACGCGATCGGGGGCGCGGCTGCTGTGTGCCACTCCGCCACGCTGCGCAATGGATTCAGCATTCAGTATGTTCGCAGTGAGGTCGATGGATCCTCTACCCGGCTTTGGCTGAGCGCAGGGCAGGAAGCCGGTTACGTCATTATTCCCACGGAACAGATCGACCACTTCGAGCAATGGCAAGACGAGCGTCCGGCCGCAGTCGCCCATGAAATTGCTCCCGTCGTGCCAGTCGCAAGTCCTGCGCCTTCCGCCAAAGTCCCCGTCAAGACACTCATCTCCAACGTCGCATTGAAGCACCGCATCGACCCGGACTTTGTGGCTAGCGTGGTCAAGGCGGAGAGTGGGTTCAATCCTGACGCTGTGTCTCCTAAAGGTGCCAGAGGACTGATGCAACTCATGCCCCGAACTGCCGCCAGCCTGGGTGTCGGTAACTCCTTCGATCCGGCAGCGAACATGGAGGGGGGCACGAAGTACCTTCGCCAGTTACTGGACGAGTACGGCGGCGATGCGGCCAGAGCCTTGGCGGCTTACAATGCCGGCCCGCAGCGGGTCACACAATATGGCGGAGTTCCCCCATACGCGGAAACTCGGGCTTACGTCGCTCGCATCATCAACGACTACAACCGCAAGAAGCTTCAGCAGCAGTCGGACTCATTGATCCCGTCTGCCAGCAAGTGATCCAGCAGTTCGATGGAGTCACTTAATGGTTGCCGGGTCTCGTTGGCGTCGACTGCTGGCCATTTAGCCTATCCTGCTGGACCATTTGCATACGCTGCTGGTACATCTGCTGCAACTGCTGCCCCATGCTCTGCGGACTAAGATCGGCGGGAGGAGCCATTGCCCCCGGTCTTGAGAAATTGGATTGATTCGGCTGCACCAACTGCTGAGGAGCGGTAGGCGCATCCGGCTCTGTTGGCGGCTGAGTATTCGAGGCATTCGAGTCGGGCGGAACGTTCTCGGGCACCGGGGCAACCGTGGCGATAGGAACTGGCGGCTCCACGGATTCGGCGGCTGGCGCGGCAGTCCTGGCATTGGGGCTACGCGCCCCACGCGCAGCAAGTTCCGGACCCGGCGTAACGCCGCCCTTCTTCTCACGCACCATGACGAGAACGCTCTCGACTCGATCCGGATTGGTCGAGGAGTTCTGGATCACGTAATCGAAGCTCGAGTCGCTCAAAAGAGACGACAGGATCTCGCGCGCGGGCCCTGGTCCCAATTCGACGATGGTCAGATGTTCCGAAGTCGCGCCGGGTGGGACATCGAGCTTTAATCCCGTGAGCGCGGCGACCTTGGTCAGCACGTCGGATAGCGTCGTGTCGACCACATTGATGGTGAGGTTGCCACCTGCGAAGATGATCTGGTGCGCATTGGGGGCGGGCTTGGATGGTAAGGACTGCGATGGAGCCGCCTGCGGCGGTTTGCCTTGAACGTCTCCCGCCATCGCAGACCCTGCGAACAGGGTCAGGCCCAGAGCGCATACCGTCTTCGCAGCGCTCAACGAGGTTAACAGCGACTCAGTGGGATGGGTCCGCGGCGTGAATGCAACGCCCCGCCCATATGCATCTCGAAGGTCATCGATCATCGAACCCTTGTTCGCGTCAACCATATCCGTTCTCCTGCTAACCGCGTTCACTACGACTGCTCTATACTCACAGCCACGGAACAGGCTGAAATGGACGGGAAGATTTTATGTCCATTGCGCCTCCACTGGACCGCCCGCGGACTCCATTTCCATTGGCTCAACGCCTTGCCGGTCCCTAATGCTCTTTGGAAACGAGTGCCACTTCCAGACCTCGTAGATTGCCGGGTACACCAGTAACTCAAGTGCGAATGAAGTGAAGATGCCGCCCACCATCGGCGCCGCGATGCGCTTCATCACATCCGAGCCCGCACCGGTCGCCCACATGATGGGAAACAGGCCGACGCAGGTTGTGGCGAAGGTCATAAACTTGGGCCGCAGTCGCTTTGCGGCACCTTGCACGATAGCTTCTTGCAAGTGACTAAGGGTCTGCATCCGCCCGGCGCGTTTGGCTTCCTCGAAGGCCAGGTCGAGGTACAGCAGCATGAAGACGCCGGTCTCGGCGTCAATGCCAAGCAGGGCAATCAAGCCAACCCATACGGCGATGCTCATGTTGTAGCCAGCGACATACATGAACCAGACCGCGCCCACAGCGGAAAAGGGGACAGCCAACAGCACGATCAGAGTTTTTGACATCGATCCGGTGTTGATATACAACAGTAGGCAGATCAGGAAGAGCGTGAAGGGCACCACCAGTTTGAGGCGCTCCGTTACGCGCTGCATGGTCTCGTACTGTCCGCTCCAGGAGATAGAATATCCGGGCGGGAGTTTCAGGTGTTCGCGCAGAAGCTGATTCGCTTCGGTGACATAGCTTTCCGGATCGCGGTCGATGACGTCGATGTACACATAACCAGTCAGGAGGCCGTTTTCATTGCGGATCATGGCAGGTCCGCTGCTGATGTTGATCTTCGCGAGATCGCTGAGCGGCAGCTGCTTCTGTCCGCCCGCAGGGACCGGAATCCGGCCGAGTGAGCCGACGTCGCTTCGAAAATCACGCTGGTAGCGGACGTTCACCTGATATCGCTCGGGCCCCGACACGACCGTGCTGATGTTGTCGCCGCCAATCGCGTTCTCGATTACGCGCTGCGCATCTTCGACGCTGACGCCATACCGCGCCAGCTGTTCGCGGTCCCATTGCAAATCTAAGAAGTAGCCGTCGGCGGTGTGTTCCGCCAGCACGCTTCGCGTTCCTTTCGCGGTCCTCAACAACGCTTCGATCTGGGATCCGATTTCCTGGATGTTCTGCAGGTTTGCCCCGGCGATCTTCAGCCCTACCGGCGTCCGGATGCCGGTGGTCAACATGTCGATGCGTCCCCGGATCGGCATCGTCCAGGAGTTACTGACGCCAGGCAGCTTCAGCGCCGCGTTCATTTGACTGACCAATTCTTCGGTCGAAATAGTATCGGGTGTGATGTGACGGAAAACGCCCTTGGCCCATTCCGGTGACCAGGAGGAATACCAGGTATCCACGTGCCGCCAGGCAGAGTGCGGCTTCAGGATGATCACGGTCTCGAGCATTGAGAGCGGAGCCGGATCGGTAGCTGTCTCCGCACGTCCGGCTTTACCCAGTACGCGGTCGACCTCGGGGAACTGATGGATGATCCTGTCGCTGACCTGTAGCAGTCGCTGCGCCTGGCTGATCGAGACGCCGGGCAGTGTTGTGGGCATGTACAAAACAGCGCCCTCGTCGAGCGGCGGCATCGCCTCCGATCCCAAGCCATAGAACACCGGAATCGTGACCAGGACCAGCACCAGCGCTGAGCCAATCACGAGCCATTTCCAGCGCAGTGTCCATCGCACCACGGGCTCGTACACTCGCATCAATCCGCGGCTGAGAGGGTTATGTTCTTCGGAGCGCACCTCGCCGACCAA
>CAIVVT010000307.1 GCA_903909435.1 uncultured Acidobacteriia bacterium
AGTCCGATTCCTCAGGCGCCGGATCACCAAAGATGCCAAGTATCCAAGTTTTCAATGTTGGAAGATCTTGCGGCGTGATCGGTACGGGTTGCGCTGACCCACCAAAATTGATCCCGGAATACAACCAACTGCCAGCAGACAAATACGCCACGCCGTGGGTGTAGCCATGAATCGGCGGATTGCCTGGCTTCGTGCGAAAGGGATTCTGGAAAAATACGGTGGGCGTCATTTAGGTTCAATTAATGATAGACCCGTTCAGCCATATCCGTTCCGGGTTCACATCGGTATGGATTGTCCAGCAGTGCGAATTCCACGTTCCGGCACACCTCTCGCACACCGGAACCGGCCGCAGCAGCAATCACGCGCTATTGCCGGGCTGAATCTGCTGATGGCCAGTCAGCCCACATTTATAAGCTGGTTGCACTCTCTGGCATTTCAATGATCTCTGTATTAAGGTGCTGCCCTCTCGCAAGGTGCCAGTGCTCCGCCGCGTACACTGCCGGAGCGAGCGTTTGTTCTAACTCTGTCCACGCCCTTCGCCGAGCGAACAGCAATTTGCTGTGCTCGGCTAAATCGCTGACCTGGTTCTGAAGATCGACAGGGAGATCTCGTTTAGCCGGCGCGAGGGCCTCGAAAGCGTCTACTGAGATTCGGCGAGGTCATCCTCAACGCTGTTGTTCAAAATCGATATAGTCGAATTCGGCTGGTGAAGTGATCGCGTTTACCGCGCGGGGGAAATGCGTGAATGCTCTCCGTGATTCGTCGGTAGCCATGCCAACTTCTACGGCCCGCATTACGGACAGATTGTTCGGAAGAGCCGTGAATCCTCGCATTTAGTCGTGTCGGTCGGCGAGTTGAGGTTTCATAATTAAGGGTGAGCACTTTAGCCTTGAAGGCTTGCGCAGAAATTCTCCTGGTTTGGAGGCACACCGGGCCATCTTCGCTTTATATTTGCCTTTGGAGGGGGGAAACACGTGTCAAATGAACGGGGTAAAAAGAACGAATGACCAAAACAACTCTTGCCCCCGGCCTTCGTGTTCTGGTCCGTGATGAGGAATGGCTGTTACGGCGCGTAGACCCATCCAGCGACGGTGGATTTCTTCTCCACTGCGATGGCGTGTCCGATCTGGTCCGCGGCGCGTCCGCGCAATTTCTCACCAAGCTCGAAGGCGAGATTCCGGTTCTCAATCCGGCGGAGACGGAACTTGTTTCCGATGCAAGCTCGCATTTCAACGCCACCTTCCTGTATCTCGAGGCGAATCTGCGGCGCGGCACACCCAACGATTCAAATATCTATCTCGGCCACCGTGCCGTGATGAACTATGCCCCGTATCAGTTCGATCCTGCGTTGCAAGCGCTCAAGCAGCCTAGGCAGCGGATTCTCATTGCCGACGCCGTTGGCCTCGGCAAAACTCTTGAAGCCGGCATTCTGACGACAGAGCTCATCCAGCGCGGGCGTGGCCGGCGGATTCTCGTCATCACGCTCAAGAGTATGTTGGAGCAATTCCAGAAGGAATTCTGGAGCCGATTCACAATTCCCTTAGTTCGTCTCGATTCCGTGGGCCTCCAGCGCGTGCGGAACAGCATTCCCAGCAACCACAATCCGTTCAACTATTACGACCGCACGATTATCTCGGTCGACACGCTCAAGAACAAACTTGAGTATCGCAATTATCTCCTGAATTACTGGTGGGACATCATCATTATTGACGAGTGCCACAATGTCGCCGCACGAGCTAACGAAGATGGGCTCTCAAGGCGTGCCCGGTTAGCGCGGATGCTTTCAGGGCGGTCAGATACCATGATCCTGTTATCGGCAACACCGCACGACGGCTCTGC
>CAIVVT010000308.1 GCA_903909435.1 uncultured Acidobacteriia bacterium
CGATTCGAGGCTGGCTCGGCCATGTAAGTTTGGATACCACGAACGTCTACGCTGAGCTTGATCTCGACGCCAAAGCCGAGGCCTTAGCCAAGTGCGTCCCTCGGACCCCGCGCGCTACTCAAGCCCCGTGGAAATCCAAGCCAAAGCTCATGGAATTCCTGCGTTCATTGTAACGAAGGATTATGTGGCGCTGCAGCCTCTGATAACGCCCCAAACGATTGCCCCGTCCTACGCAGCGCCACATATGTGCCGACCCCACATTAATCTCGATATGTGGTTAGTCACATATACTGATGAACCGATAGCTCGGGCTCACCGTGCCGAACGGACTTTCGGCGAACGCCGCCGGCGCTTGGGCGCGCAGGCGCTCGACACTCAAGGCCGGACGGAACGCATGGGCGTACTCGGGGGCCGCATCGACGGAAAGAGTATTCATGATCTTCTCCAGAGGCTGTATCCGGGCGGGATTGCCCGTGGCCCCTGGACAGCCGCCGCAGCGGAGCCGTCAAGGTTCGCGAAGCGACTCGTCGAGCACGGGCGTAGCCCGCGCGCAGAACCTTGACGGCGAGAACGGCGGGTTACCCTGAAACAACCAGGGCAAGACCTCTCCTTGCTAGCTTCTGCGATCCGCCGCGGGCCGGCAAAGAGGGAGTCGAGCTATGCAACCCATGAACGCGCATGGAAACCCGGGCAGCCTTCGGCGGCAACAGACAGGTGAATGGCCAGTAGCCGGACGGGGCACGTACTTGCCCGGCTTCCACAGCTGGTCGGGGCTCACCTGTTACGAAATTGGAGTCCGCGCTATTGCCGGAATTGAAGCGCGACTATGCGCCGCACTTGTTTACGCCGATGCCGACACCGATGGCCCCGCCGATAAGCGCACAGAGCAACCACAGCGGTATAGTCAGGGTGCCCAGCGTAACGACGACGCCGATGAACGCCCCGGCAGCTCCACCTACAGCTGCGCCGATCGCGCCGCCAATCCCACCGGAAACCAGAACGCAGACCCACTTTGAATTCGTCGCCATATCCCTATGCCCGTAGATGTCGCACCGCTCCGTGGTGCGAATGCATTAGTCGCATAGTTTGAATTTGGGATCAAGCTGAAGCGTACTGAGACGTCCAGGGAGGTAATTTGTGTCACCGGAATACTGCCCCTCGTACGGGCGTTTGCCGGACGGCTGATCTGAACTCCTGGCTAGCAGATAAGTTCGCGCGACGCGCTCACCGCAAGTAGGATCGACGAATGAGACACCACCACTCTGCCATTTGGTTGCAGCTCATGCTTCTCGGCGTGTCATGCAGTGCCGCTGCCACAATTACGGCGTGCCCGAAGACAGCGTACGAGCAGTACCACTACGGACAGAAGGCGTCGATGCGATTCGATGTCCGACGCCTGGGGCCGGGCAGCATCACCACTGAGGTGATGAGGTTTGCAACGGACAATGGCCTGTCATACGGCGCCGCGGGGTACCAAGATCCTGCTGCGAACCCGCCCCGGGATGAGCTTAGCCACATACTCCAGGATACGTCCGTTGCAATCGCAATTACGATCAGCACCTCAAATCGAAGCACCATAGCTTACGCTAAGATTGAGACGTTCTCTTTCTCCTGCGGGCCGGTAACAAAGGATTGGCGACCATATTGGGATGCCTTCCGCGAATTTGTCCGTGCGAACGGATATGTGCCGGCTTCCGATTAGGAAATTGCGGCATGAGAATGTCTTACTGGTAACTGAATTCGTCCACCGGCGGGTTACCGAATCGGGTCGGCACCCGATCGTTACGGTACTAAACGGAACTGCCGGGAAGCGTTGCTACCCTCCCCGGCCACTGAGCCTAGACGAGACCTCTCTCGGCCAGCGACACGGTCTCGCCTCCCGCGACGATGATGTGATCGACCACCCGGACGTCGACGAGCGCGAGCGCGTCCCGCAGGCGCGTCGTGATCATCTCGTCCGCATGCGACGGCTCCGCAACCCCCGACGGATGCGGATGTACCAGGATGACGCCCGCGGCGTTCTTCGCCAGCGCCAATTTCACCACCTCGCGCGGATGCACGCTCGCGCCATCGATGGTGCCGCGGAAGAGCTCGACGAACTCGATCAGCCGATGCCGCGTGTCCAGCAGCGCAACACAGAAGATCTCGTGCTCGAGGCTTCCGAGCTGCACCGAGAGATAGTCCCGGACCATCCGCGGACTCGTGAGCTTTGCGCCGCGCTTCACGCGCCGGTTCATGACGGCCTTCGCTGCTTCCACGATGTCATCGCTGCTGACCTCGACGTAAGTTCCGTCGACAGTCACCCGGTAGAGAGTCGTCATGTCACATCCCCTGTGCCTTCGGGCGGATTGCCCGTGACCCCAGGCCGCACGCGGCAGCGGAGCCGTCAGGGGGCGAAGCCGGCCGCAGGCCGCAAGCGCGTAGCGCGCAGCCCTTGACGGCGAGAACCGCGTGCTATGGTGACAAGAACGGGCTATC
>CAIVVT010000309.1 GCA_903909435.1 uncultured Acidobacteriia bacterium
AAGCAGGTACCGCCGCGGTTGATCGGCGATCCGCTGCGTTTGGGACAGATCCTGATCAACTACAGCAACAACGCCGTCAAGTTCACGGAGCAGGGCGAGGTCACCGTGATCATCCGCGTCAAGGAGCGGACGGAGAGCGACGTGCTGCTGTATTGCGCCGTGCGGGACACCGGAATCGGCCTGGACGCGGAGCAGATCGGGCGGCTGTTTCAGAGTTTCTCGCAGGCCGACACCTCGACTACCCGCAGATTCGGAGGCACCGGGCTGGGCCTGGCCATATCCAAACAGTTGGCCGAGCTCATGGGCGGCGAAGTGGGCGTGGAAAGCGCGCCGGGCAAAGGCAGTACCTTCTGGTTCACCCTGCGCCTCGGGATAGGGGTCGGGGAACAGCGCGCAAGGGCGCTTTCGAGCGACCTGCAGGGCAAACGCGTGCTGGTCGTGGACGACAAAGAGAACGCCCGCGTCGTGCTGGGCGAGATGCTATCCGGGATGGGCCTCAAGGTCGATCATGCGGAGTCGGGCAGCGAAGCCATCCGTGCGATAGAACGCGCCGAAGCGCGCGGAGCCCAGTACGGGATCGTATTCCTCGACTGGCGCATGCAAGGCATGGATGGCATCGAAGCGGCCATACGAGTGCACAAGCTTCCATTGGGCCGCATGCCGCACATGCTGATGGTCACGGCGTATGGCCGCGAAGAGGTCATCAAGGGCGCGGAGGAAGCGGGCATCGAGAATGTGCTGATCAAACCTGTCAGCGCCTCGATGCTCTTCGACAGCGTGGTGCGCATCCTCGGGGGCGTCGCCGACGGCGCGCGAGTCGCGTGGGATGTGCCCAACGATAGCGCTGAACAGCTGGCCGGCATCATGGGCGCCCGCATTTTGCTGGTAGAGGATAACGAACTCAATCAGGAAGTGGCGATCGAACTGCTGACCGATGCCGGCTTCGTCGTCGATCTCGCCGGGAACGGGCAAATCGCGTTGGACAGTGCCAGGGTGATCGATTACGACATCGTGCTGATGGACATGCAGATGCCCGTGATGGACGGCGTCACCGCAACGCGCGAAATCCGCAAGGAAGCGCGCCTGAAGGATCTGCCGGTGGTCGCGATGACCGCCAACGCCATGCTGGGCGACCGCGAGCGCTGCATTGAGGCGGGCATGAACGATCACGTTGCCAAGCCCATCGAGCCGGAAGACCTGTGGAAGGCGCTGGTGAAATGGATCAAGCCGCGACATTCGCCAGTGGCGGACCTGAAGCCGCAGGCTGAGAGGAATGGACCGGATCCGGCCGCCGGACCGCCCTCCGGTATCGAGGGGCTGGATACAGCCGCGGGCCTGCAGCACGTAGTTGGCAAGCAGTCGCTGTACCTTTCGATTTTGCGCAAATTCAGCACGGGACAAAGAGCGGTAGCAACGCAAATCCTACAGGCGCTGGAAGGCGGCGATTGGGAGACCGCGGAGCGGCTCGCTCACACAACCAAGGGCGTGGCCGGCACCATCGGTGCAGCCGCCGTTCAGCACTTCGCCGAGCGGCTTGAATCGGCGATCAAGCTGCGCGAACCGCGCGCGGCAGTCGACGCCCGGCTCGCTGAGTTGGCGCAACCGCTAGCTATCCTGATCGCGGAATTGGAACGCCAGCTTCCACCGGAAGAGGGCAGGCCGGTCGTTGCAGTGGACCGGGGCTTGCTGACTCACGTCGAGGCCAAGCTGGATGCTCTTTTGACCGCAGGCGACGCGGAGGCGGGTGAAGTGCTGGCTGCCAATGCGGACCTGTTGTACGCCGCCTTCCCCAACTACTACCGTCAAATCGAGGACGGCATTCGATGCCTGGATTACGACGCAGCGCGCGCTGCGCTAAAGGCCGCTATCGCAACCCTGGCCTGAAGAGAATTCCATGGGCGAACTCCGTCCGTTTGGAAGACTAACAATCCTGGTGGTTAGCGCCACGCCCGACAACCTCGCATGTATGAACCGCCTGCTCTAGGTCGAGTACAACTTGAGAATCGCCAACGGCGGCGACAAGGCGCTGAAGATCGCTGCGTCCCGTGCGCCGACCGGCCTGATTCTGCTGGATCCCATGATGCCCAGAATGGATAACAACGGAGTTCGCCGGCGCCTCAAGCGGAAGCGGTTCGAATGTGGACTGCTTGATCAACGGACCTGAATCGGGCAACCGGTACTGGGCGGGTTCCAAACCCGCCGCAAGCGCGGGCCCACCCGCCGGACCAGTCTCCGGGTCTTCCTTCATCTGTCAAATCTGACTTCAGTCACCCCCACACATTCTGGGCTGCGTGTTTCAGGCAGCTGTGATCGATGACTGTGTGTCATTGAATCAATGGCTTGAAGGTTATCTTACGGATTGGCTCGTCTCAGGCTGCAAGCTGCGCGATCACTTGCCGATATGAGGCAGTGATGGACGAGATACGTAGCAGTAACGCGTATGGGCCCTGCGGTGAGACCGGCAGTCACGTCGCGCTCGCACCGGCGGAGGCTTGGTATCCGCCGGGAGGGCAAGCCCAAGCCTTCCTCGCCGCGATCGTCGAGAACTCCGATGACGCCATCGCCGCATACACCCCGGCAGGTATCCTCCTGACCTGGAATCGCGGTGCGGAGGCAGTGTTTGGCTACTCCGCCGGAGAAGCCATCGGGATGTCGGCGTACCTGCTGGCGGAAGTGCCGGCGGGCCTGAATCGCTTCAGTGTACGCATATTGGAGGGCCATACCGTCTCACAATATGAAGGCTTGTGCCGGCGCAAAGACGGACGCACTTTCCCCGTGTCCGCCACCGGAAGCCCGATCACGAACAAATCTGGCGAGGTGATCGCCATTTCCGTCATCCCGCGGGACATCACAGAGCGCCGGGAGACCGAGCGGAAACTCGAGGAGAGTGAAAAGCGCTTCCGCGAGGTGTTCGAGCACGCGCCTCTCGGCATGTGCCTGGTCGGTCCGGACGAGCGCTTCCTGCAAGTGAACGAGGCCTTCTGCCGCATGCTTGGATACTCCGAACGGGAACTGCTCGAAGCCGGTTGGGAGGCTGTGACGCACCCCGACGACCTGGCGTCTTCCTGGCAGCGGGTGCGGCAGATGCGGGAAGAGCCGTGCGGATTACTGGACGCGGAGAAACGCTATATCCACCGCAGTGGCGAGGTGGTGTGGGCGCGGATGAAACGCACGGCGGTTCAGGACGCCGCTGGCATCCCGCTGTATTTCGTGGTCCACGTCGAGGACATTTCCGAGGCGCGGCGGGCGGCTGAAGCCGTGCGGCTGAGTGAGGCCCGGTTGCGAGGCATTACGGAATCGGCACCGGATGCCATTCTCATGATGGACCCGCGCGGTGCGATCAGTTACTGGAATCCGGCGGCGGAGTCGATCCTGGGTTATAGCAGGGACGAGGCGATCGGCAAGCACCTGCACCAGTTGTTAGCTCCGCAGCGCTTCCACGCAGCGCAGTGCGCGGCATCTCCGGAATTCGCGCGGAGCGGATGCGGCGATGGGATCGGCAGGACGATTGAGCAACTCGCCCGCCGCAAGGACGGCAGCGAGATCGCCGTGGACCTATCGTTGTCCTCGATCAGCCTGAACGGCGAATGGCACGCCATCGGCATGATTCGCGATATCACGGCGCGCAAGCGGGCCACGGACGACCTCCAGGAGAGTAACCGTCATCTGGCTATCGAGATGGACCGCGCTAGCGAGTTGGCCGTCAGGGCTGAAGCCGCAAACGAGGCTAAGAGCCGTTTCCTGGCCAACATGAGCCACGAGATTCGCACCCCGATGAATGGCGTCATCGGCATGCTGCAACTGCTGCGGCTGACCGGCCTCACTGCGGAACAGCGGGAGTACGCAACCATAGCGCAGGACAGCGGGGCGACGCTGCTGGCACTGATTGACGATATTCTCGATCTCTCCAAGATCGAGGCGCGGAAGCTGGTGCTCGAGAATCTGAGTTTCAACCTGCGGCGCAGTGTCGAGGAAGTCGTCCGCGGTCTGAGCATCCAGGCCAGCGCGAAGGGACTGCTGCTGGCCGCACAGGTGGCTCCCGGCATCCCGGAACTGCTGGTAGGCGACGCGCGACGCTTGCGCCAGGTGCTGACGAACCTGTGCGGGAACGCGGTCAAGTTCACCGAGCGCGGGAGCGTGACGTTGAACGTGGAGCTGGAACCCGGGAGCCGGAGCAACGGCGCGGAGGCGGTTCGTTTCACCGTCAGCGACACGGGAATCGGGATCCGGCAGGCGCAGCTCGGCGAGTTGTTCGCCCCGTTCGTCCAGGCAGACGCCTCAACGACCCGCAGGCACGGCGGCACCGGGCTTGGCCTAGCCATCTGCAAGCAACTGGTCGCGCTGATGGGCGGGACGATTGGCGTCGAGAGCCGGGAGGGTAAGGGCTCCAGTTTCCGGTTCAACGCGGTATTCGAACGTGCGGCGCCCAGCCGTCCGCAACCGGCAAACACGCCGGGGAGCGACCGGGCAAATGCGGACGGCGAGCCGGCGAACGACCGGCGGACGGGACGGATTCTGGTAGCCGAAGACAACGAGACTAACCGGCTGGTGGCGCTCGCTCAGTTGGAGCACCTGGGCTACCGGGCAAGCGCGGTCGTCAACGGCGCGGAAGCCGTGGAGGCCGTCAATCGGGGAGAATTCGATCTCGTCCTGATGGATTGCCACATGCCCGTGATGGACGGGTTCGAGGCTACGCTCGGAATCCGAGGGTCATCGCAAGCGGGGATTCCGATCATTGCAGTGACGGCCGACGCGATGCCGGCCGACCGGGACCGCTGCCTGCGCGGAGGCTTCGACGATTACCTCGCGAAACCTGTAGACTTGACGCAACTGGCGAGTGCGCTTGCCAAGTGGATGCCCTCGCACCGCAGCGAGGGCGTAGCCCAGACCGCCTTACCAACCCCCGCAACCCGTCCAACGGACCTGTTCGACGCCGAAGGCCTGTTGGAGCGTCTGATGGGAGACCGCCAGCTCGCGGCGCGAGTCCTGAAGACCTTCATCCAGGATGCTCCCTCACAATTAGACAATTTGCGCAAGAGGCTCGAAGAGCAGGATGCCCCCGGCGCCAGGTGCCAGGCACATGCGCTCAAGGGAGCGGCGGCCACTGCGGCGGCAGACGATCTGGCCGCTATTGCGTCGGCGTTGGAACGCGCCGGGTCAGCCGGGCAATTGCAGCAGTGCGCGGGATTGCTAAGCAGCGCGCACCAGGAATTCGAGCGATTCAAAAGCACTCTGGCGCAGGCCGGATGGGTGTAGTCCCAAGCGGCGAAATCGATTTCGAAGCGGACGTAAGATGTTCAGATTAGAAGGCGAACTGGCTCGGGAGTATCTGTCGGAATGCCGCGCGGGGCTGGCCAGTATCGAGACTGACCTACTGATCCTGGAGAATGACGGAGCGCAAATCGACGAGCAGCTCGTAGCTCGCGTCTTCCGCGCCCTCCATTCGATCAAGGGCGGCGCCGGCGTTTTCAATCTGGTGAAGCTGGGCGAACTGGCGCATGGAACGGAGGACGTGCTGGCACTCATACGCTCTCGCGAATTGGTGCCCACGCCGGAGCTCGTCGGCGTCTTGTTGCTGGCCACGGACCAACTGCTCGAGATGATCCGGGAACCAGCAACAAGCAACGAGGCCGATCTCAGCGTGGCCATGGCCGCCCTGTCGGGGCTGCTCAAATCTGACGCGGTCAGCACCGGAGAACAGCGGCAATCCGCGCGCAAGCGGGTACCGCCCGTCAGACCCCTGCGGATACTCCTGGTGGAAGACGACTTCATCAGCCGGCTCGTGCTGCAGAGCTTCCTGACCCCCTACGGGCAATGTCATATCGCCGTAAACGGCGTGGAGGCCGTCGAGGCGTTCCGCGCAACGTTGGAGCGTGGTGAAAGCTACGATCTGATTTGCATGGACATCATGATGCCCGAGATGGACGGTCGCGAGGCTGTCCGGCACATCCGGGCCACGGAAGAGGCGCACGGTGTGTTATCGACCCGCGGCGTAAAGATTATCATGACAACTGCGGTGGGCGACATCCAGGAAGTGATCCGCTGCTTCAGGGAACTCTGCGACGCGTACCTAATAAAGCCCATAGATCTGTCTGAATTGCTGAGCCACATGCTTTCTCTGGGGCTCGTCCAATAGAGTGCCGCCGCTGTCTTGACCCGGACCACGGACCGGACGAGGTCCGCGGTCGAGACGGGCAGAAATCGCCAAGCCACGCAGGACCCCGCTCAACCGGCGACTGAGCAGGCAGACGTAGGAACTTCCGAAAACTGATTCCGGAATCAAGGATCTGCTTCGACACATTTGTCAGACCGGGCGAAGCGTGTGCAGGCGTGGAAAGAATCCGTTGTAAGGTAAAACAGCAAACGGCTAGTTTCTTTGTAAGGTAATTCAGCAATCCCCTGCTTTTGCGGCTGCAATAGGAACGCGCAGGAGTACTATTCCAACTAGAGGAGAATTGGCTTGGAGTTGTTAGTCGGTCGAGCACCTGCGTTATGTGCAGGGGTGAGTTCGCCGATTGGGAACGACTCCAAGCCATGACTCCTCAGGTTGTAGACTGCAATACAGCATGCGTCAGGGCTTTGAAAGCGGATACTGTACCGAGGCTGGCTGGGCGAAAGCAAAGCAGTGACGGTACGAGGCATCTCACTCCGAGGTAATCCGCCGGGCAGTATTTCTGTCCCAAATAGGCTGCTCGCCGCCGCAATCCTGGCGGTTTGTTGCGTTGCCGAACCGGCGTCGCCGCCTACAACACCAAGGGTTCTGACAACCGCCGCGGCTATCCATGATCTGACTCGGGAGCAAGCGAACCAGCATTACCGCGTGCATCTGCATGCGGTGGTCACGGTGTGCGGATTCCCCGGCGCGGGACTCTACTTGCAGGACTCCACGGGCGGAGTCTGGGTGAACCTGCCGGCCGGAGCGACTTGTCCGGCCTCGGGCGAAGTCCTGGATTTGGATGGCGTGTCGACCCAAACGGACTTTGCCCCGGACATCGATCTGCCTCGCTGGAAGGTTGCCGGCCGCGCCAAACTGCCGAGTCCCCTGCGGCTTAGTTACGATCAAATGGTCTCGAGCGCCTTCGATGCGCGCTGGGTCGAAGTTGAAGGGGTCGTGCAGTCGGTGTCCAAGGCGAGCAACGCGGATTCCGTGCGGACCGAACTAAATGTGAGGGGCAGGCGCGTCGTTGTCGATATCTGGAGCGGAAAGGCGACCGCGCTGGATGACCTGGTTGACGCAAAGGTACGTATCCAGGGCGCCCTCGGAGCACTCTTCAACCCTAAGGGACAGATTGTCGGAGTGATCCTCAATACTCCGTCGAGGCGATGGCTCACGGTGCTGGAGCGCCCGCCCACAGACCCCTTCTCCGGGACTCCACGCCCGATCGACTCGCTGCAGCGGTTTAGCCCCGGAGGCAGCAACCTGACTCGGCGGGTGCTGGTGCGAGGACGCATCACTGCGCAGTTCGGCAGGTCAGGGTTTTACATCTCCGACGACGGGGGTGACCTCCACATCGCCGGAACTAATGCACAGGAATTGCATGTTGGCGATGAGGTGGAGGTGGCCGGGTTCCTCAACATCCTCGATTCCCGGTTCTCGCTTGTGGACTCGGCCTATCGGCGGATTGGTTCGGGAGATGCACCCAAGGCACTGCAGGTCAGCGCGGCTCAAGCGCTGGATGGCACTCATGATTCCGGACTGGTGAGCATCGAGGGCACCCTCGTGGGCTCAAACCACCCCGTGGGTGAGGAAGTGTTGCTTCTACGGCAGGGCCACGATTCGTTTAACGTCACACTCCAGACACCTGGCGGGGCTTCTCCGCTCGCCGGCTTGCGAGAGGGCAGTCTGCTCCGCGTGACCGGGATTTGCCTCGTTTCGGCGCAATTCGATGGCACGCCGCTGAGTTTCATGGTTCAGTTGCGTTCACCCGCGGACATACAGATTCTCAAGCAGGCGCCGCTTTTCAGCTTCAAACACGCCCTAATCGCGTTGGGACTGCTGGCCATGCTCGTGCTTGTGGTGCTGGGATGGGTCGCGAATCTGCACAAACAGGTTGGCCGCCACACCGAGACAATTCGAGCAACCCTCGAGTCGACGGCGGACGGGATCCTGGCAACGAAGGTGTCCGGCGAATTCCAGCTTTTCAACCAGAAATTCCTGGAGATGTGGCGCATCCCGACCGAACTCGCAAACACCATGGACGGCCGGAGAGTCGCCATCCATGCCTCGCAGCAGCTCAAGCACCCTGAAACATTCCTGGCCAAAGTGGAGCAACTCGATGCTTCGGCCGAAGTGGAAGAGCGCGAAGTGCTCGAATTCAGGGACGGCCGTGTTTTCGAGCGGCACTCCGAGCCGCAGCGGCTGCGAGGACGGTCGGTGGGACGAGTGTGGGGGTTTCGTGATGTGACGGGAGACCGCCGGGCCCAGGTCGACCTGCGCATCGCGAAGGAGGCGGCGGAAGCCGCGAGCAAGTCGAAGAGTGAATTCCTGGCCAATATGAGCCATGAAATCCGAACGCCGCTCAACGGTGTGATCGGAATGACGGAACTCGCGTTGGACACGCGGCTGACTGGCGAGCAGAGGGATCTGCTGAACCAGGCCAGGGAATCGGCTGAGTCCATGCTGAGCGTGGTCAATGACATTCTGGATTTCTCGAAGATGGACGCCGGCAAGTTACGGATGGAGTCGATCGAGTTTTCTCCACAAGACGAGGTGGCGGCAGCGATCCGCTGCGTGGCTGTGGCAGCCCACAAGAAGGGCTTGGAACTGCTCCTCGACGTTGCCCCCGATGTAGCCACGCGCGTGGTCGGAGACCCGACCCGGCTGCGCCAGGTGGTACTGAACCTGATTGGAAACGCGGTCAAGTTCACCGAACGAGGCGAGGTCGGCTTGCGGCTGAGTGCGCGCAAGGCGGGCAGTGGCAGGTGTACCCTGCTGTTCGAGGTCTTCGACACGGGTATCGGCATTGAGCCCGAGAAACTCAACCTGATTTTCGACTCTTTCGCACAGGCCGACAGCACCACAACGCGCCATTTCGGCGGCACGGGCCTGGGGCTGGCCATCTCCCGCAAACTGATTGAGCTTATGAGCGGCCGGATTAGCGTGAAAAGCACACCGGGCAAAGGCAGCGTTTTCAAGGTCGAGATCGAGTTTGAAAACCGTTCGCCAGGCAGCGCCGAGTCTACGGCCCTATCTCAACTGCGAGGCAAGCGCTGCCTGGTCATCGATGACAACGCGAATAGTCGCCGGATTCTGGAAGCACGATTGCGGAATTGGGGTCTGACCACACTGCTCGCCGAGAGCGGAAAGGCAGCTCTCGAATTGTTGGAATGCGAGTTGGAGCGCGGCGGCCCTTTCGACTTCCTGCTGGTTGATCTGCACCTGTCCGACATGGACGCATTCGAATTCATCGGCCAGTGCCTCGACCAGGAGTCCTCCCGCCACGTCGCTGTTTTGATGTTGAGCTCGGTTGACCACGCGCTGTATGCCAACAAGCACGGCTTCTACGGAGTACGGCACTACGTCACCAAACCGGTGGTTATGGCCGATCTGGAGCGGGTCCTGTGCGGGACCGTGGCGGTCGACACGGGCGAATCCAGCGCATCCCCGACGGCTCTGCACCTGCCTGGACCCCGGCGAAGCCTACGCGTCCTGCTGGTGGAAGATCACCCGATGAACCAGAAGCTTGCGACCATCATCCTGAATAAGGCAGGCCATGAAGTGCTGCTCGCCACCAACGGGGAGCACGCCGTGGAGGCCTATCGGAACTCGCTGGCCGGGAAGCAATTCGACGCTATCCTGATGGACCTGCAAATGCCCGTGATGAGCGGCTTCGAGGCGACCGAGAGAATTCGGCGCATGGAATTCGAGGATGAGACGGGTGCAGTGCCCATCATCGCGCTCACGGCCAACGTGATGCCGGAAACCCGCGAGGAGTGCATGCGCGCCAAAATGAACGGCTATTTGAGCAAACCACTCAACGCCGATGAACTGCTCAAGACCGTCGAAGCGGTGGCGGATGCGGACTTTGGCTTAGGGCAAGTAAACATGAACGGATAGATCTGCGCACGCGCCAAAAACAAGATGCGCTGATCACCTCGAGAATGAACGGCCTTTATAAAGTTAGAAAACATACGCTTATCGGATAACCAAACCTGTACCTCCGGCACTCTTCCGCGCCCCCTAGAGCAGCCGGGCACGTGAGGCAAACCCTTACAAATTAGTTTGAAAATAGGGAAATCCCCGACAATTGAATTCTGTGAATCGACTTATGCTCGGTGCTATATGACGTGCATATGACGTCCTCCAGACGCCATCGGCCGAGTAGGGCGGTCGTCTTTCCTCCAGCGGCCGCCTTGATCATTCGCGAGTTGCTCCCCACATGCAAGGGATTGTTCACGCAAGAGGTTTATTCGTTCCAGTCGGCACATGGGTGTGGCTGCATCCCGAAGTTCTGATTGCACTTCACAGAGATACGCGTACACTGGACTCAACATGGATGATTCGGAACAGAAGACCCCAAAATCTCGTTTAGCCGTTTCTATCCTGACGCTGTTGATCGGCGGGATTGGGGTGCTGGGGTTCTTCTACATCACCGGGCAGCACCGCGTCTTCGACGCGGAGGTCCGGCTGAGGCTGGGTGCGGCCGCAAGAATGAAGGCCATGCAGGTGGCGGCATGGCGCAGCGAGCGCATCGGCGACGCGCGCGCAATGGCCGCCGCCATTCAACTCATGCCCGCCGCGCAGCGGGTACTGCGCGGCCTCGCCAGCCCGGAGGAACGACGACAGACGACCGCGTGGCTGCGCCTGGTCCGAGGGCAGTATCTTTACGAAAACGTGACGCTGACCGACCGTCGCGGTGGAATTCTGCTTTCGACGGGTCCGCTGCCCGGCAACCCGGAATACTACCGACTGCTGGCCACGGAGGCCACCCGGGCCGCCGATGCCGTATTCAACGATTTCACCCGGAAAGGGGTCAATGCGGCTCCCGACCTCGGCGTGAACATTGCGCTCAAAAACGCACAGGGGGAGCTGCTGGGGGCCCTGCTGCTGGACATCGATCCGGCACACTACCTGTTCCCCACCCTGCTGGATTGGCCGGGGGCAGGACGCACCGGCGAGGTTCAACTGGTGCGGCGTGAAGGCGATTATGCGCTGTTTTTGAACAACACGCGGTTGCGTCCGAACGCTTCCATGAACATCCGGAAGTCCGCGGTACTCGCCAATTCGCCGGCGGCTCTGGCCATAAAGGGCGGGACGGACCGGATCGATGGAGTGGACTATCGCGGGGTGCCCGTGGTTGCGGCTGCGCGCCCGGTGCCCGGCTCGGACTGGTTTGTGGTGGCCAAAATCGACCGCGCCGAAGAGTTCGCGGCGGCGGACAGCAACAACATTCAGCTGATCCTGCTGCTCGTCCTGCTCGCGCTCTCGGTCAGCAGTTTG
>CAIVVT010000310.1 GCA_903909435.1 uncultured Acidobacteriia bacterium
CGATGGAACTCAACGAGTTGCCGCGTGTCCATCCCGGCCAGCTGGCCCACATCGACCTCTTGATTCTCGTTTTGCATTGGCTTCTCCGTCTGTCAACTACTGACCATGACGGCTCGAAGTGTCTGACTTATCAACAGGATCCGTGTTCCTGGCCGCAGCAATTTCCAGCCGCGCCGGCAAAGCGGTCGAGTAGCGTTCATAAGCGATGGCGAACAGCATCGCCACGTCGCGCAAAGCTTCATCGGTGATTGTGTCTACAACACGCACGCAAGCCTCTTCCCACGGGCCTACGCCGAACGGAGAAGTGGGTGCGGAAACGAGGCGGGTGCCTGCGTGGCGATGTGGTTGCCCGAATCGGAGTTCCGGCACCCACAACGAGTTCCGCTTTTCGGCAAGCCCGCTGTCTGGTGATTGGGGCGCGCGTGCGCCCCTACTTATCTATACTCGCGGAGGTTCGAATTTGGAAAGGGCTGATGCCCAGTAAATCCGGACTTCGAAAAGTGGCAGTCCTGATCTATATGGCACCGATGCACCCGATCGCTGACCTGCACGCGTGCGTGATGATCTTCGAGTCGCGCAGCGCACGCTGGTACTGCTTCAGCACGCGCATGGTGAAACGCACGCCAGGGCGTGCCTGGGATTCTTGGGTGAAAGTGGATTCGATGTTCATAGGATTTGAGTTGAGACCGTGAAGTTGATCGATTCGATCCGGTCAGAAGATGACCACCGGCTTGGTACCCGCCAGGATGGACGGTAGGCTGCGCCGTCCATTACGCCAGGTCAATTCTCCAGAAACGTCGTTCGAACGTCCACGAGGTGAGCCTTTGTTTCAGAAGTGCCCATCATTCGGGCGCGATCATGCGAGCGTCTCAGGATGCACTGGATCCCGAATTCACGTTGTCGTGGCGCCTTGTGTGTCAGCGACGAAAATGCCGCCCACCGCTCTTGCTGCTTGACATACCTGGACTAGAAGGGCGAAGGGCTGTCAGTGTAGCCCTCCTTGACGTTCTTTACGCACCATGTGCGTGCGGCATTATTGCCCTTCGTCACGCTGACACGATAGAGCTGCTCGCGAAAAGCACTACCCACCTCTGAGCCGTAATCTTTGATCGCGCTTATACGGCCTGGATCAGTTTCGGCTATGAGACTCGCCTGTTTAGCGAATGTCTCAATATCACAAGCCTTTGCCGCAGCCGCTACGAGAATGGGTGAGTAGTCCGCCGTGGGCTCCGTTGCCGCGAGTCCCTTTAGAACGTCTAGTTGATCCTCAAGCCGACTCGCAGCGTCTTTGAGCTTCTCGGCAGGCAGTCTCCATTCGGGTGCGATTTTCGTGGCCGCCCGGTAGTACCCGGCCGCTCTGCCCCGGGACTTGGACTGAGAAGCACCTGTGCTCTCAATGTAGCTCTGAACCCAATGCACATCACCCAAGTCGACCAACACAGAAGCATCCTTGGGATTCGCGACGCGAAGATCGTTCAGGATGTCCATCGCCCCCAGGGTTCGTCCGGTTCGGCACGAGAGCGCTGCTCGCATGCGTCGCGCGTAGTACTCGGCAGTGCTGCCAGGCGTGGACTCCACGCGGTGCACAATGGTCTCAAGTTCGCGCGCCTCTGGCGAATCGGCTTTAAGGAAGGTAGCCGTTGGCTCGGGACCGAGTATTCCTGGATTCAAGAGTCGCCTAAACAGCTCCGAATTAACGCCTACGAGATCGGGAGCCTTTGCGGCAACATCCCGGAGCATCACGATAGCCTTCTTATTGTCATTTTCTGTGAGCGCAAGGACAAAACGCCCAGCAAAGAAGTTTGGATAACGGCCGACGACCTGTTGGAGGCTCTGCTCGGCCGCGGAACTATTCCCTTCACCGACCTGAACCAACGCGAGGATCGTCCTGGCCCACTTCTCTTGGTCCGAGTCCCGGGATCTTAGCATCTCGCCGGCGAATGCCCTGGTCTCCGCGAAAGAGCAGCCGTCCTTAAGCCCACACGCCGTAGTCTCCTTCGTGAACGCGAGCAAGAGGAATAGTGCAGGGTTCATGACCCGAATCGCCTGATGAGCGCACTCTTTCAGACCGGCCTCGAAGGCCGCGCGCTCAAGTTGGCAACTGACCACACGCTGCCCGCCTCTGTCGGCGACGCGAAGCACCATTTCAAACCGTGGAGGAACCTCCCGAATTTCTGCACGAATATTCCTGTCTAAGCCAATCAGGTCACGGACGAACCTCACAATCGCTCGCGTGTTCTTCTTTGTTTCGATGCCGGGGACCTCGGGCAGATCTGCTGGGCGAAGAACCGGTTGTTGGACAAAACGAGCCCACTCGCTGTCGCTGGATGCGAGCTGCAGCTGCTCGGTCAACTCATCACCCGTACCTTCGGGCGTGAAGCCAGCATCCAAGAGCGACTTCGGCAGTGAAACTGGCTCGACCACGATCCCGGTTAGGGCCGACCTATTAATGACAATGAACCCAACAATGCATACGATGACAACGGTCAAAGCGGACTTGTTGGCGAAGAACCGCGTCCATTGCAGCCATTTCGGCAGACGCGATGAGGATTGGTCCGACGTTGTCGGCAGTTGCGGCGGAAGGTCTCTTAACCGACGCCAGACAGCATATGGTACACGAGATCTATTGGGCATTCGAGTATTAGCTGACACAGCTTACGGCTAGTCGGGCCGGCAGTCTTGAACGTAGACGGTAGCTTAGCACATGACACAATCCACGTGACCGAAACGCGGGCTTCTCTGAAGACTAAGAAGACGTGTGGCCCCCACTCTCCTTTGGCTCGTTCAGACAGCATCTGGACGTAACTGGACTCGCTATTGGACCGCGATGCTGATGGCGTCCTTCCCACCAATGGTAGTGTCGTGTGCGCGGCACGCGGAGAACGCCACCACGCGACGCTTGCCGCTGCAATCGAACTTCGGTTTGGCGAGCAGCACGTTCTTGAGCGTGAACAGCCAGGTGGATCCGGCTATCGTGCCGATTTGAAAGGCGAACGTCACCGGAGCCCCAAACTGGAACCCATCGAAATGCACGCAGCATTCCCGCAAGAAGCGAGAATCAAGCTTTGGTCTGCAGTAGACGCATTGAGGTCGACAGACCGCCCCTGCCGTCGTGACGCGCACGACCACGCCCGGAGCGAGGCAGAAGACTCAAGTAAGTCACGTTGCCGGATTCTGGTAAGCTGATCTGAAAGTCTGATGAGCGGCATCTTCCGCACAGGTTTGTTTCAGCTGTACTAGTGCCATGATCGCCTCAAATTGGGCCCGGGATACGATGTCGTTGCCGAGAGCCTTCCTAGGTCTCGCTGAGGAGAACGATGCATGAAACTAAAATGTCTCATTGGAATTCACGCTTGGGCCGGCTGTCAATGTTCCTCATGCAAACAGGTGCGGGATGACGGTCATGCGTGGAGCAAGAAGGACTGCTTGAAATGTGCCGTCTGTGGCGCGACGCGCGAGTTCGGCCATGTGTGGAGCCGCGAAGACTGCGAGCGGTGCTTGGACTGCGGCACGACGCGCAGTGATGGCCACGTCTGGTCTGCGTGCAAGTGTTCTAGGTGTGGCAAGACTCGCGACGCAGGTCACGCGTGGAGACACGACACCTGCCTAGTCTGTTCGATATGTTCCAAAGAGCGAGCCGAAGGTCACGTCTGGTTAGGCTGTAGGTGCTCTGAGTGCGGCACGACACGCGACGAAGCCCACCAATGGGCTGGCTGCAAGTGCTCCAAGTGCGGTAAAGGACGCGACGAAGGCCACCTGTGGGCTGGCTGCAAGTGCTCCAAGTGCGGTAAAGGACGCGACGAAGGCCACCTGTGGGCTGGCTGCAACTGTTCGAAGTGCGGCAAGGCGCAAGACGAAGACGATGGACACACATGGGGTGAAGATTGCAGTAAATGTTCCCTGTGCGGCAAGAGGCGCAACGGTGGCCACGAGTGGATCGGTTGCAAATGCGTAAAGTGCTTCAAGACGCGCGACGAAGACCACGAGTGGATCGGTTGCAAATGCGTAAAGTGCTTCAAGACGCGCGATCATGCCCATGTGTGGGCTGGCTGCGAGTGTTCGAAGTGCGGCAAGATTCACGACAAAGACGATGCACACACATGGAGCGAGGATTGCTGTAAATGCTCTAAGTGCGGCAAGAAGCGCGACTATTTCCATTCGTGGGTTGGCTGCAACTGTACGAGGTGCCGCGCAGTCCATAACTGGTTTCGTGGCAAGTGCTTGGCCTGTAACATTATACGTAAGGATAATTCCGGGGACACAGATCTGCATAATGCCATTCTCAAAGAAGATGGACTCGATAAGATTGAGGCCTTCTGCTTAAATGGGCTCGTAAATATACCGAATAATGGGGGGAGTACGCCTCTGATGTATGCATGCGGTAGAGGCAGCTTTAAGCTTGTAGAACTGTTATTGCATTGTGGTGCTGAAGTGAATGCGAAGACGGCAGATGGAACTTCCGCTTTGTCTATTGCCGCGCTACATCATCGGCAAGATGTCGTAGAACTCCTGGGGAGATATGGCGCGGATGGCGGATTTACTATAGATTGGTACCATGGCGGTCGATGGGGTCAGACCAAGTATTGACGCGAAGCCGATATCCCACTAGTGTTCTTAGCAACTGTCTAGGTGGTGCGAAAACTGGTTTCAAACGAAGCCTAAGAAAAGAGCTGAAGCCATCCATGGGCGGTTTGCGGTCCACGCCGACGGTGATCGTGCCCGTGCGGAAGGTCGGATGGCTGAGTTTTGAACTCTTACAACTGTGGCCTCCAACCTTCAAACCGCTGTCAACAACTGCAACCTGTCAACCGGAGAAAACGGAGAATTCGAGGGAAAATCCGTGGCCTCCAACCCGAACCCCAGGGGTTCGGGTTACTCCCCAAGCGCCGCGCCCTTGAAACGGAGAGTTCCGTAAGCCCAAGTATCTGCAATATGTTAGGGATACGGGCGGCCGAAAAACGGCCTTCTGTCAACGAAATCGGGGCTTGAAGTTGGGGTAGGAGAAGTGTGGCTCCCCTCTCACACCTCTGAGCGAACTCTCTCCAACTTTTTGTTTGGTGCCCACCGGGTAGGCCTTGTAACGCGCCGCCGAGCGGCGGACTTGCCGCCGGAACGGCGCGTGCCAG
>CAIVVT010000311.1 GCA_903909435.1 uncultured Acidobacteriia bacterium
GGTTTCGCCCGTGGCTTCGAGAACGGCCGTCTTGCCGGTGAAAGCCTGCCACCTGCGAACGATGACATCGCAGTACATCGGCTCCATCTCAACGAGCCGTGCTTGGCGTCCCGATTTCTCGCACGCGATCAGCGTCGTGCCGGACCCGCCGAACGGATCGAGCACCGTGTCGCGCGTCTTGCTCGAGTTGAGGATCGCCCGCTCGACCAGTTCGACCGGTTTCATCGTCGGATGCAGATCGTTGAGATGCGGCTTTTTGATGAACCAGATATCGCCCTGGTCCCGCGCGCCGCACCAGAAATGACTGGCGCCTTCCTTCCAGCCGTACAGGATGGGCTCGTACTGGCGCTGGTAATCGGAGCGGCCCATGCTGAAGCTGCTTTTGGCCCAGATCACGAACGTCGACCAGTGGCCACCCGCTTCGCGAAAGGCCTTTTCCAAGGTGTGCAGTTCAGACGACGACATGCAGATGTAGACCGCGCCCTTGGCCACGGCCAGCATGTTCACGCAGGCGTCGTACAAGAACTTCTCAAACCCCTCGCCGAGGTTGTCGTTGGCGATCTTGCGGGTGTTACCCCGCAGTTTGTCCTTCATCGTCGCGCCGTAATTCACGTTGTAGGGCGGGTCCGTGAAGACCATGTCGGCCAGGCCGCCGGCGAGCACCTTCTCCACCGCTTCGAGTTGCGTCGAGTCGCCACATAGCAGCCGGTGCCGTTCCAGAATCCACACGTCGCCGGGATTGGACACCAATTCGACTTGCGGTTCCGGCACGGCGTCGTCGTCAGTCTTGCCGGCCTCCGCTTCGCCACCGTCCTCAATCGCTGCCAACTCGTCCTTGGAGAAGCCCAGCAGACTCATGTCGAAGTCTTCCGCTTCGAGGACCTGCAACTCCCCGCGCAGGACTTCCTCGTCCCATCCGGCGTTTGCCGCGATCTGGTTGTCGGCAATGACCAGTGCGCGCCGCTGCACCACTGACAGGTGCGGCAGCACGATCACCGGGACTTCGGTCATCCCGAGCGCCCTTGCGGCTTCCAGGCGTGCGTGACCAGCGACAATCACGCGGTCCGGTCCCACCAGGATCGGGTTCGTCCATCCGAATTCCCGGATCGACTTTACAACCTGCGCGACTTGCTCCGGGGAGTGCGTGCGCGCGTTCTGCTCGAACGGGATCAAGTCACCGATGGGCCAGACTTGGATTGTCAGATGGGAGAGTTCTATCACGAGGCTATCTCTGGACTCTCTGCTGGCGACTCTTGTCGAATCACCGAGCCAAACTTAACTGGAGGTGGTATGCAACAGATGCACATGCAAATGCAGGACTTGTCGAGCCGCGATCGGCAAATGTAGGCCCCATGATCGTCTGATCTCTGGCGCTGCCGCGAAGGGAGGCACGGTCATAGTCTCCCTGTGGACATGGAACTCGAATCATTACCTTGCGCACTTCATGAACGATTCCGGCAGGCGCATACGCTTCACAACTTTGCTTGGGTTTGGATAACCCTCGGCTACCCTTGCCCGGACTCAACGCCCTCGCCGGGCCAACGGAGTGCCCTTCGATAGGGCCACTCGCGTGCTGAGAATCTGGTCGACCGCTCCGCCCGGTCCGTCGAAGCCGGGTCGCGGAACGGAGCCAGTCGCCAGTGTGATCGAGTCCTTATGGGCGCATTAAGAGCGAGGAACGTCGGCAAGGCAAAGGGTGCCGCCATCAAGTGCGAAATACGAAGAACACTCCTTGATGGTTATGAAAGGGAGCTAGCTTGAAGCACGATTTGGAAATTCCTGCTGCCCGGGTTCTCGTCATTGAAGACAACCGATCAGACGTTGTGCTTCTCGAATTGGCACTGAAGGCGCAAGGTCTCTTGGTGGATCTGATTCACTTCCTGGACGGCGGCGAGGCGCTTGCCTTTGTTCGTCGGCAAGGGACTTACCACGAGGCGGCGATTCCAGACCTAGTCCTGCTGGATCTAAATCTCAATAAGTACACCGGCGAAGAGATCCTACGTGAGATTCGGGCAGCGAAGCATCTCGCCAACGTCCCAGTTTGCATTTGGAGTTCTTCGCGGTCCCAGCGGGATCAAGCTCGACTACTGTCACTCGGAGCTGCCCACTTTATCACCAAGCCTACCGGTCTGGCTCAATTCATGGAGATCGGCATGGCCATCAAGCATATGCTCGCCGGACCGATGGTTTGCTGTAACGCGACGGAGTAAGCCTCGGGCTCGTTGCGAGATCGAGGCGCCGTAGTACTCGAATCCGATCCGCTGGACGTACCGTCGGGTACCCGGGATGACGGGATCGAGTCAGTTCAAAGGCCTTCCGGGGCATGGGCCCGATCAAAACGTGGCGATGCTGCACTTGAATGGTGCAACACACCCAAACTTATCCATTTCGATTGTTCAGGACTACTCTGCGCAACAGCTCAATCGGTCCTTGCGCACTCGCCTCGCGCCGCCGCCACCTGACCGAGCGCCTGCCCCGTTGCTTCGAGGACCGGCTCCGCGCCCGCCAGCTTGCCAATCCGGCTCAGGATCACGTCGCAGTACGCCGGCGAGATCTCGCAGCCGTAGCCGTCGCGGTTTTGCGCGTGAGCCTCGGCCATGGTCGTGCCGCTGCCCATGAACGGGTCGAGGATCACATCGCCCTCATCGGAAAACGCCTTCACGAAGAACTCGACCAAGGCGCGCGGGTAGGGTGCGGAGTGCGATCCCTGGCTGGACTCGGACTTCACCTCGATCACGTTCGAAGGCCGCGCGATGCCCGTATGTCGCCCTTCCGAATCACCATCCAGGCTGTTCCTGCTGCGCTCCCAAGCGCCTTGGTTCTTCCCTCCATCCGCCGCTGCGCCGCGCTTGCCGGTGCCCAGCAGCCCGCTGCCGGACGTGGACTTCGGATTGTTCTGGCTGTAGTCGAAACAATCGTCCGAGGGGTGTCCGACCGCCAAGGGCCGGAACTTGATTTCCGATTGCCGCGCAAAGTGGAACACCGGTTCCCAGGCGTTCTTGAACCGGTTGCCCCACCCGCCCGGCACGCCGTTGTCGGTCTTGCGCCAGCAGAACTCATCCACGAACATCCA
>CAIVVT010000312.1 GCA_903909435.1 uncultured Acidobacteriia bacterium
ACGGAGTTGGTTGATTTGTGATGAGCGCAAGGAGCGCGGCTTCAAGCCGCTCGCGCGCGACGCCGTATTTCGCCAGCGACTTGTGAGTCAGGTCCACGACCTTTTGGAAGCGCTGCTCAGCTGTGTGCACGAGCTCAGCGACGCATCGCCGCGAACGCCGGGGTCGCCTACGTCAGCGTTCACCAGTTCAGGCACAGCTGCGCCTCCGACCTGCTCGAGGCCGGCGTCGCACTGCCCGACGTCCAGAGGATCCTTGGGCATCAAGGGATCTCGACGACGGTCCGCTACACGCACATCGCCGACCCGATGCGAGCAGAGGCGATGCGTCGTCACCCGATCAACGACTGGCTGACGCCAGGAGGCCCATGATGGAACGTCTCGATCCCCTGATCGAAGGCTATCTGTCCTATCTGACCGACGTCGGCCGCAAGGTTCCACGCACCGTCATCGATGTGCGATGCACGCTGCGTCGAGCCACGGCGGACCTCGAGGTCATTCGCCCTGGCGTCCCCCTGTGGAAGCGGCCTCTGGAGGACTATCTTCGGTGGCTCGATGATGAGCGAGCAGCAGGCCGCACGACGTCGTGTCTCGCCAAGTACCTGAGTCACGTTGCTCATCAAGAGCTGCAAGACGACTGCGTCTGCTAAGAGGAAATTATGCTGCGAGATCGAAGAGACGAGATCCGCGGCCTCGGAATCGAACTAAATACACATATGATGCAACGCACAAGCACGCCGTCGCGAACGTCAATGGCACCGTGTACAGCTACGACGCCAACGGCAACATGGCAACTCGAGCCGGGAACTCGATCACCTGGGCGTCCTATAACCTGCCGACGCTGATAAATGGCAGCGGCGTGTCTGCAGCGTTCTTGTACGGGCCGGATCGGCAGCGCAAACAGCAGGTTTCGACGTAAACGGCCGATGGTACGGTCGGTACCGAGACGACGATCTATGTCGGTACGATATTCGAGGTAGAAACGACGCCGGGCCAGACCCACTACAAGCACTTCGTCTCGGTCCCGGGCGGCACGCGGGTCATCTACGACCTGCAGTCGGTATCAGGTGCGCAGACGACCTACGTGACCGCCGATCATCTCGGCAGCGGAAATCTGCTGATCAATAGTGCCGGGACGGTTCAGATCAACGAAAGTTACTCGGCGTATGGATATCGCAGGAGCAGCAATTGGGGCGCGCCGCTTGCTCCCAGCTCTCCGGACTACGGGACGATCGCGTCGACGACGCGGCGGGGATACACGGACGGGTTCCACGAGATGCTCGACAACGTCGGGCTGATCCACATGAACGGGCGGCTCTACGATCCAGTCATAGGGCGGTTCCTATCGTCCGATCCGGTGATCGCGCACTTGGGTAACTCGCAATCTGGAAATCCGTACTCGTATGTGCAGAATCGGCCGCTAGCACTGACGGATCCGACAGGGTTAGATCCTCGACGAGACGTCGCGTGCATTGATGCATGCAATATGCCGGCGAACTTCGGGAACCTGCCATTCTCTGCGCAGCAGCAACTGTTCGGGGGTGAGATGAAGGATCAGGGGAATGCCCCGCATTTCTCTGCGCCGTTCGAGGACGGCGGATGGGGAGCAGTTGGTGCTGGCGCGAACGGTCTAATGAATCAGGCAATTGCCGCCAGTATGAACGATCCGAATAATTGGACGTGGCGAGTGGTATGGCAGGGTGACCCGGGTTGGGTTGCGCCAGACGATTCCGACGTTACGGTTACCGCGCCGCATTGGAATCCGGGCCCCAGCACCGAAACAGTTGAATGGAGCAATATGCCCGGCGGCACGTTGGTAGGTTTCGGGAACGCACAGAATGGAGTACCGAGGACCGTGAGCGGAGCCGCGACGCAGAGCGCGGCGGCCGGAATAGCGTTGGCCCAAACGTACCTGTGTAATGCGAATGGGAATGGACAGGCTGCCGCCGATCAAGCGATGCTGGATAGGGCGAAGGAAAATTGGAACGCCCTTACACCAGAACTTGCAAATTTGCGGATCGCGGAGAACTATCTCTTCGCGTACTCATTCGTTCAAAATTCCGCGGATAAATGGCATGGTGAGACTGGCGCATTCGCAGCGAATGCGCTTATGACCCCACTTTGGCAAGCCCTAAGGGTTTTGGAAAATCAGTACGGTGCTGAATTGCAATCGCCGGCTTCGACGGACGCAATGGTAGGCGGATATCAAGGCGCCTATGACGCGTACATGAACCCGATGCCGGTCAATGCAAGTTGCAAGATTGGCCACTGATCCTAATGAGAGAATCGCAAATCCCGATTTCTATTCGCCAAAGCCTTCTAGGATGTGGTGCCATGCAGAATCCTCAACGAACATGGCGGCTTCATGTGGCGCTTATAGCTGCTTGGAGTATGGCGTTGCTTCTAGTACTCGGTGCGATGCTTTCCATATACATCGTGGGAGGCTCGATCATCAATCTCTGCGCGTTGTGCCTGGGCGTCGCTCAAGTCTTTACAATTCGACTCGGAAAGAGTGTCGCCTACAAGCTTACTGCCATTGAATGGTTGTCCGCTGGTCTACTTTTGATGCCATTTCTATTCGCGCCGCAGGATTACCCGGCCGTTACTGCCTTCCCTCTTTGGATACGGTTGACGTTCTTTGCCCTAGGATTAGTACTATCAACGGGCTTGGCTGGCCTAAGCCTCGAGAGAGCAACCACCATCTCAGGTGCCATCCGTATTGAAGAATGAAGCGGGCTGACGTCCCGGGAAGTGGTGTACGAGCTTGAAGCTGGCTGATTGGCTGATGCCGCCGCCGCCCGCGAGGGCGTAGCCCGAACGGGCGGCGGCGGCGGCGATCAGCGGCCATCGTGGGTCTTGGTTTAAGGTTTGGTTA
>CAIVVT010000313.1 GCA_903909435.1 uncultured Acidobacteriia bacterium
CAGCCCGTGGTGCAAGTAGCTGAATTCCAGAAGTTCCGGCATCGGTGTCTGATGGAGTAGCTGGTCCCGGTTGAGTCGAGAACCGGACCGGTTTTGGATTCCGCTTCGCTCTCGGGCCAATTCTGACGGGTGAGCAGGCGGACAACCCGCAAAAGAAGGGTTGTTGCCCTGTTCTTCAGCTCCCGTGGGGTGCCCGCGCCCAGCAGTTTGCGCATGACCAGGCTCAGGTTGAAGGCGCTCACATGAGCCAACTGGCGCTTGAGAATGTTCTCGCGTCCACGCAGGTGGCAGCGTCGCATGCCGCCCGTTTCGTAACAGTGAGCGAAGCTGCGTTCCACCAGTTCACCGCGCCGTTTCAGCAGGCTCTTACCGTAGTCGCCTTTCACACGGCGCCGGTTTGCGTAGACCGCTTGGTGCTCCTCGGCCTTGCCCTGCCAGCGCCGCTTGCCCTTCTGCCGCTTTTCTGGAATGTAACTGCGCACATCGTAGCTCTTTACTCGCTTGAGAACTGCGCCGCTCAGATAGCCCTTGTCCGTGACCAGTTCTTCGATGCCGTTGAGGTTGACCTTCATCGCACCAGAGTGCGACTCGGCCTGCCGAACAACCAACTCGGCCACCGCCATGCCAGCCTCGATCAACGTCTGATCCAACGTGGCAGTATCGCCCTTGTCGGCTGCCTGCAACGTCACGGCCACCACCGCGCCCGAGTCCAGATCGACGGCGTGCTCGGCCTTGTGAGCCAGATGCGTGCGGCCATCCTTCATCTTCGCAACCCGCGCATCTTCATCGACCGGACTCTTCCACTCCTTGTTTGAGGTGCGCTTCTTACGCTTCCGGTCCAACCGCGCCAACTGCTCTCGAGTAGGTGTCTCGATCCCCGATGCCTTGGCCAGCCCAGTCAGAAACTCCTCGTAGCTTGCGCCCGTATCGCGCCGCACAATCGAGCGCATCGCCGCGTTCGCTTCCAGCGTGGTTGCATCGATGGCCACGCGCTTGCCAACAATCAGCCCGCGCCGCGCCAGAACATCCAACACCCACGCGAAAACCGCAGCGTGCGTATCCAGATCGATCAGACGCCGGGTACGCGAAATCGTCGAGTGGTCAGGCGTGGCCTCGTCCAGCGCAATGCCCACGAAGCGTCGCAATGCCAGCGAATCAGCCAACCGCCAGGCGATGCCGCGTTCTGCACCGATGCCTTCGAAATACCCAATCAACAAAGAACGGAAGTAGATCCCCGGCGTAAGTGAAGGCCGGCCAAAACGCGCCGCGTAGAACCGGCCGCAAAGCCCCTCGACAAATCCGTCAAAGCCCTCGGCATCCAGGATCGCGTTCAGACGCTCATAGAATGGATGCCCCGGTGCGGACGCCAACTCCGTATGCGCCACCCATAAATCCTCTTGTCGCTCTCGATGCTGCCGCCTGCCCATCGCCATGAGTCAAGATTACGAAAAGATCCTGTGGATACTCCAACAATATCCAGGCAATGAATCAGGACTTGCACCACGGGCTG
>CAIVVT010000314.1 GCA_903909435.1 uncultured Acidobacteriia bacterium
AAGCGCGCATCATGGTTCGACTGGGAGCCAGTAAGGTCGGCGCTCACAGACGGATAGTAGGCCGAACGCGCTTCCCTGACCCGCTCTCCTGCCGCCGAGGCCTCATTCTGCGCGGCTTGCACCTGAGGATGACTTGCCAGCGCTAGGTCCTCCGCTTGCCGGAGCGAAAGCTTCCTGGGAGGAGCCGATTGCCCCTCGCACGGGAGAGCGCAAAACAGGGCTCCGAGAGCAATCGTCAAAGCAATCTTACGGAATGGACTCACGCTTGTACCCTCTGCTTCCGCCCATAGACCAGCAGATAGGCTGCAGGCACAATAAAGACCGTCAAGAACACCGAAGTGGTAAGGCCGCCGATGATGGCGCGTGCCATCGGAGCGTACTGTTCCGAACCTTCGCCCAGCTTCAAGGCCATCGGCAGCATGCCGATGATGGTCGCGAGCGAAGTCATCAGAATCGGACGCAGTCGCACCCGGCAGGCCGTAATTACAGCGTCCCCCACTGAGAGTCCCTGCCCTTCGAGAGTGTGCGCAAAATCGACAATGAGAATGCTGTTCGATCCTGCGGTCCCCACCAGCATCAGAACGCCCATCAGCGACATGATGTTCAACGTCGTTCCCGTTAGCGGAAGAACGATCAGGACCCCGATCAAACCCATCGGGATCGCCAGCATGATCAGGAACGGATCGATGAATGAACGGAACTGCGCAACGAGAATCAGGAACAGGAGTATGAACGAGAGCGTCAGCCCCATGGCGAAGCGCTTGAACGACTCGTTCATGCCTTGCACCATCCCACGCATGTCGATGCGGATGCTGGCGGGATAATGCAACTCCGGAATGAGCTTGTTGATCTCGCTCGACACCTTGCCCAGATCCTCTCCTGAAGGCGTCACATAGACGTCGGATATGCGCTGAATCTGATAGTGATCGGCCTCCGTCGGCGTTTGCGTGTTCTCGAGCTTCACGACCGTATCGAGCGTCGTCGGATGCTTCAGTCCCGGAGCGCGCAGCGGGATGTTCATCAGATCCACCATGTTGTGGATTGAGGCCTTGCCGGTCTCGTAATATTGGACGCTCAGGAAGTAATCGTTCCCGGTCTGGTGGTCCACCCAATAGTTCGGCGCGATCATCGTATTTGAGTTGAGTGCGGTAATCACGTTGTCCACAACCTGCTTCGGATTGAGGCCGAGTTCGGCTGCATGGACACGATCCACGTTGAGCCGCACCGCGGGATAGTTCATGTCTTGGGGGATATAGACGTCGCCGACCCCGGGCAGACGGCAGAACTTGGCGGCGAGTTCCTGCGCGACCCTGAATGTCGTTGAGAGTTCGCGGCTGCTGACTTGCACATCCACCGGAGCGGGCATGCCGCTATTGAGAACGGCGTCCACCATTGAGCCGCTGCTGAAGAAAGTTCGCAGGTCGGGGTATTCCTGCTTGATGGCTTCACGCACACGATCTATGTACTCAAAGCTGCTGCGCTCGTGTCCCTCGTTGAGTGCGACTTGAATGGTGGCCGTGTACGGCCCGGCATTGGTCGTATAGAGCGCCGAGAAGTCCGGCACGATGCCGATGTTGGAGACCACCATCTTGAAGTCCCTGGGTCCGACGACATGCCGGATGAGGTCCTCCACCTTGGCGACGTACTGCTCGGTGACTTCGATCCTGGTTCCAGTCGGAGCCTTCAGATTGATCGTGAATTGGCCTGCGTCGGTTTGCGGAAAGAAGGCCAGGCCCAGGAATGGATAGATGCCGAGACTCAATGCGAACAAGCCGAGCAGGGCCGCCACGGTAAGCCCGGGACGTACCAGGGCCCGACGTACCCAGCGCTCGTAGATGTCCAGAAGGCGAGTGAACCCGCGATTGAATGAGGCGTTGAAGCGGCCGCCAAGACCTGGGCCTTTCGCTTGCTGGTCCGCACCGTCATTCCCGTCGGCGTCGGGCGCGTGAGCGTGAGGCGCGCTTTTCATGTACCGCGAGCAGAAGAGCGGGATGACGGTCAACGCCACGACGAACGAAGCCACTAACGAGATGCAGAACGACAACGCCAGTGCGGAGAACAGGAACTTGCTGACACCAAACAGGAAGGTGACGGGGAAGAAGACGACGACTGCGACGAGCGTTGCAGCCAGCACCGCCATTCCTACTTCGGCGCCGCCTTGCTCGGCGGCAACCGCAGGAGAAGATCCCATTTCGAGGTGCCGGAAGATGTTCTCGAGCGAAATAACAGAGTTGTCGATGATTCTAGAAAACGCGAGTGCCAGTCCGCCCAGGATCATCGTATTCACCGTGCTGCCCATGAGCGAGAGGATCACAAAGGTCGCGAGCGCGGAGAGCGGGATGGAGAGGAACACTCCGAAAGTCGCTCGCACGCTGCCCAGGAACACGAGGATCATCAGACTGGTGAGAATCAGACCGATCAACCCCTCATGCAACAGGGTCTGAATGGCTTGCTTGACGAACGCCGACTGGTCGAAAACGACGGCGGTCTTCAACTGAGCGGGTACGTCAAACAAGCGCCCGATCATGTCCCGGATGCCGTCCACCACCGCAATCGTGTTGGTGTCGCCTCCCTGCTTCATGATCGGCAGATATGCCGAGCGCTGGCCATCGACACGAACCACGTTGTACTGGATCTGGTTGGCATCCTTCGCCTCTCCGACATCGCCGACCAACACAGAACTGGCGCCAACGGTCTTGATCGGCATGTTGTTGAGATCCGCGATGTGATCGACCAGGCTGTTCGAGTAGACGTAGTAGTCGAACGGCCCGATTTTCACGTCACCTGCGGGGAGAATCAAGTTGTTCTTGTTGACGGCGTCAACGACATCCATCAGGCTCAACTGCCGTGACAGCAGCTTGAGCGGATCGACGTAGACCATCACCTGGCGATACTTGCCGCCGAACGGCGGAGGGATCACGGCGCCCTTCACCACGGCGATCTGATTGCGAATCGCGAATTGCCCGATGTCGTGAAGCTGCGTCTGGGTCAGGCCTTCACCTTTGAGCGTTACAAGGCAGACGGGTAGGCTCGATGCATCGAATTTCAGCACTACCGGCGGCAGGGTGCCCGGGGGCAGGCGCTTCAGATCGGCCAGCGCCAGGTTGGATAGCTGTGTCACGTCCGCGTCGGCGTTTGTACCGGGCTGAAAGAACACTTTGATGATGCTGACGCCTTGCAGCGAGCGTGATTCCATGTGGTCGATACCACTCGCCAAAGTAAAGAAGCGCTCCAGCGGGTTGGTGATGTCGGTTTCGATGTCGCCTGGCGGCATGCCTGAGTAGAACGTGGCGACGACCACTTCCGGCATGTTGATCGTCGGGAACAGATCGACGGGCATTTGCGCCACGCTCGTGATGCCAATGACCAGCAGCACCAGGCAGATGACAATGATGAAATATGGGTTGCGGATGGAGAAACGTGGCATGGATCTTCTGTCAGGCGGTTCGGCCTAGTGCTCCTTCTCGCCGTGGTACCGCATCACGTCCACGACTTGGGGCTGCACCACCTGGCCAGCCTTAAGACCGCTGCGATCGCTGACGGCGATCATCTCGCCTGCCTGCAGACCGGAAACGATTTCGGAGTCTGAATCCGTCTGCAGGCCGAGTGTTATGTTGCGATCCTCGACCTTGTTTGCCGGGGTGATGACAAACACCGATGCTTGATCGCCCGCGTGGTTCACGGCCTGTAAGGGAACGAACAGTGCATCCGGCTTGCGCTCCAACCGGATGATCGCCTCGGCATACATGCCCGGCATCAGAATACGATTGGTGTTTGGCACGTCTACCTCGGTATGCATGGTGCGCGTGTCCTCCTTCACGTCCACCGAGAAGCGCGCGACCCTGCCCGGCAGCTTTCGCTCCAGTGCCGGCACCGTAACGTCCACGGGATCGCCAATGTGCACAAACCTGACATAGGTCTCGGGCACGGGGATGACGAGCCGGAACAGGTCGTCCTGAGAGAGCCGCACCAGCGGCATCGCTTGGGTACTGGAGTTCGTGCCTGCCTGCATCAACATGCCGAGATTGGCAAAGCGCTGCGTGATAGTCCCCGCGAAAGGCGCGGTGATCTTTGCGTAGTCGAGCAACACGCCGTCGTGCTCACGTTTTGCTTGTGTTCCGAGAAGATCGCTGCGAACAGATTCCAAGTTCGATTTGGCCGACTCCACCGCGGACTCCGCCGCCAGATCCTTGCCCTTGGCGTCGTCCACTTCTTGCTCGGCGACTAGGCCGGGCTTGGTCGCGGACACGGTTGACAGGCGAGTCGCTTGTAGATGCAGCACGTGATGCTGCGCCTCGGCGCGATCCAGTTCATGTTGAGCGCGCGCGATGCGGTCAGATGCGTTGCGAGTCATCGCATCGTCCTGCCGCAATTGCGCTTCCAGTTCCGGAATCTCGAGCACCGCCATCAACTGGCCTTTGCGTACACGCGTGCCGTAGTCCACCAAGATGCTCTTCACGAAGCCGGACTCTTTGGCGTACACGTCTGTTTCCTGAAACGGCACCAGTTCGGAGGAAACGGTAAGCCTACGTTCCAACGTCTTGCGTCCGACCTTGATCACACCCACGTGCGCGGCGGCAGATCCGGCCGTCGCATCCTTGGCTTCGGCCGATGAACTCCTTCCGCAGGCGCCCAGTCCAACGAGCGCGCAGGCAGTTAGAGTGACCAAAGCTATGCGCAACGCAGGCACTCGCGGCTTCCCTCGCATTGCTGTATTCAACCATCGACTGGCCTGGTTCATAGAGTTCTCGCTCTGTTCATCTGCTCCTCCATCGGTGGCGGCGTTTGCTCCAGCTTTAGGGCTAGCGACTGAATGGAAAAGCCGGGCGATCTGCAAAGCTCGATGAGTTCGCGCTCCGTCTTTTCAATCTCTGCGGCCTGAACTGGCACTCTGGAGGCTATAGAAAGCGGAATAGTGTGCACACCGTGCCGGTCTCCATGCACCAGGTCGCCAGGTCGGATCTTCAGCCCTCCGATCTCGACCGCATCCCCGAATTCGACAATGTGAGCGTAGGCATGCGAGACAGCAACACTCCCGGAGAAGAGATGGAAGCCAAGCTCCTCTACTGCCCCCAGATCGCGTACAGCTCCATTGGTGACACATCCGACACAGTGCAAAGCAAGGGCGATGCTGGCGTGGATCCCACCGACAAAGGCCCCGATTCCGGGCGTGTGATCCACGTCTTGCAACACCATCACGCGCGGTTCGGGAATCGTCAACAGGTAACTCCACCAGTCCATGCGGTTGTAGTAACAGCGTCCAGCCATCGGCGGCGCCGAGGACCGGATCACCGCCGTCGCGGCATAGCCAAGCATCGGGGGGAGTTGCGGGAAGCGGCAACGAGCTGTGTCCTGGACAAAGCCCTCATTGCGCAATCGCACCTGAAACTGCTCGATGGCATTGGACGCCGAACAGGTGTCCAGGACCCGTAGACTTTCGAACTTGGAGTGGGACAGAGTTGGCATGGGATTTGGCATCTTTACCAGGATCAGAGAAGGAACAGAGCGGGCTGGACGGCGGGACTCATCACGGTCAAACTCATGGCTGCCTGCGTCTCCTGATCGCGCCAAAGGTCGCGAATGATCTGGGCAAGGGCAACGGGGAGCCACTCGGAGATTAGGTACGGGGGGGTGAGTGCCGTGCCTGCCAATGACGTTCCGCTGCCCTCTGACTGGCCAAGCCTAGCGAGCCAGCTATCGACAGCTTAGGCGAGGTGGCGAGGGAAGCGACATACAGTGGGAACGGGATTTCTGGCCAGAAGTCGCTGTATTTGTGAAGGTCGGCACGAGAGCCCCAGTTTGCGTGCCCCGGACGGGCAGAGTCCTAAACGCAAGGCCCCCCAGTGGTCTATGGTGATCGCTAACATACCGCCGCTTCAGGCGAAAAACCATGGAGTCACGGTATTCCCCTTACTCGGCTAGAGTCCGCAAGATCGGATAGGGATGGATGTTGCCCGCCGGCATCCGACTCCGTCCGAATGCTCCCTCCCGAAGGAGAGCCTCCAATGTTCTGGTTGAAGCTACTACAGGCGACATGGATCGGTTTGCCCCACCGCAGGAGTCCTCAGCCGACGGCAGGCGACAGATCGCCGCCAAACAAAGAGAGCATTGCGCTCTTGCTGATTACGCAGGACGATGCTCTGCGTCATTCGCTGTGTGCTCTTGGCCACGTGTACCGCTGGGAGGTGATCTGCGCCACCACCCGCGACGAGGCGATCTCAATACTCAAACATCGGCAAGTTCCGCTTGTGATCTGTGACGAAGAGGCTCCCGAGGATTGGAGGAAGACGGTCAGGACCATCGCCTTTCTTCCGCAGTCGACCTGCATTCTGCTCGCTTCCCGCGCGTCGAGCGACGCACTTCAGCGCGAGTTGGGAAGGCATCACGGCTACAACGTGATCGCCAAACCACTGCGTTTCCAGGAGGTGGCTGATCGCGTGTCTTTCGCTTGGGCCTGGTATACCTCGGGCTGCGCGTCCTGGTGGGGCCCGCCGCCCTGCTAGACTCACGTTCCGCCGGCCTGCGGAAGCGACGGCAAAGCCCACGGAAACGGCCCGCCGCTGTGTGCCCGGCGAGATGCGCCGCCCACCCTTGCCTTTATGCCGGCGCGTCCAAGTTGACTCAGTCATGGTGAGCGGCTTCAACTGGTATCGATGCTAGGCATTCTGCTTCGCGTTCAAAGTCCGTTCGGCGGTCAGCCATTGTTTCGCAATCAGGTCAGAACACTGCTATGGGTGGGATTCGGTGGACTCCTCCTTTTGATGGGAGTCCTCGGCGTGAGCGGCATCACGTTCTTGTCGCGGATCGACCGGCGTCACGAGGCTACAAGGCTGGAGTTCGTCGCCCGCACCCGGATCACCGAGAGTCTTCGCTCCGATGTGTATCTCTCTGGCACCCACGTTCGTGACTTCCTTCTGGAGAGTGACGGGGCTAGCGGATTGAAGAGTGGGAAAGCCTATGTGGCCATAAAGGCCCGTGTAGACGAGGAAGTGGCGCGTTATCGGCTCAGACTGGAACCCCAGGAGGCAGCGCAATTCCAGTCGCTCGAACAGGGTATCCGATCCTATTTCCAAACCCTGGACCGGGTCGTCCAATGGCCATCCGCTGAAAGGCGCAAAAAGGCAGACGCCCTTGCACAAACCTACATTCTCCCGATGCGCAGTTCGACACTTGCCCTCTTGGACCATGTCGAGCAATTGAATCGGAGGTGGCTGGAGGAGCACAGTCGAGCTACAAGCGAACTGCTCACTCTCTTCCGGAAGAGACTGTTGTGGTTGGTCGCGCTCATGCTCGGTCTCGGGTCGCTTGTTGCAGGCGTGAGCCTGCGGCGAATGCTGGAATTAGAAAAGGAGTCCGGAGCTCGATTTGCGGAAATTGCGCGCGGCAAACAGGAACTTAGCGACCTTTCCGCCCGCGTCCTCGAAACACAAGAGAACGAGCGTCGCCGGATCGCGCGCGAACTCCACGATGAGGTCGGCCAGTCGCTCTGGGCCATGGGCCTGGGAATCGACAATCTGGGCGCTGCCGTGAAGTGCGGCGATACTGAACTCGCCCTGCACAGGCTCGAAGAAATGCGCGAGATGTCCAATGAGAGCGTTCGGGTCGTACGCAACATGTCACTACTGTTACGCCCGTCCATGCTGGACGACCTGGGGCTTGTACCCGCCCTCAAGTGGCTGGCACGCGAAGTTTCGAGGACATCTGGCCTGCACGTGGATATAACCGACGAACAACTGCCACTCCAACTACCTGAAGAGCACAAGACCTGCGTCTTCCGGGTAGTGCAGGAGGCTTTGCGCAACACCTGTCGCCACGCCGGTGCAAAGCACGCTCGAATCCTGGTGCAGGCCAGTGATCGGCAACTTCTGTTGTCGGTGCAGGACGACGGTTCCGGCTTCGATCCCGTGAGGGAGAAGGGTTTGGGACTACTCGGAATGGAGGAACGGGCCAGTCATCTTGGGGGCGTCTGCTCAATTGACTCCAAGCCGGGTTGCGGAACGATCATCAGCCTGCAACTCCCGCTGAAAGCCAATCCGACCTAAAGTACGTCTCCGCGTAGATGGATCAAGTAAGCAGGCCTTTGCGGACCGCATAGAGAATCAGTTCGGGCAAGCTATGGATTCCGAGCTTCTGGAAGACATTGGTCCTGTGGGTTTCAACCGTTGCCACACTCACGTGAATCATCTCGGCGACTTGGCGGTTGGTTGCTCCGCTCGCGAGCAATTGCAAGATCTCCTTTTCCCGGATGCTGAGCAGATCGTAGCTATCCTCGACGCCCCGGAACCGCATCTCACGTACGTATTCCTCTACCAATAGCCGGGAAATCTCAGGGCTGAGATAAGCTTGTCCAGCGGCGACCGCGCGGACCGCGTTCAAGATGTCGCCCTCCGGGGACGCCTTCAGAAGGTAGCCTTTCGCCCCCGCCTTTAATGCGCGCAAAACGTAGCCTTCATCGGAGTGAATGCTCACGATGATGATTCGTGTGGAAGGTGTCTTCT
The DNA here is from genome assembly GCA_903909435.1 of uncultured Acidobacteriia bacterium. Classification (GTDB taxonomy): domain Bacteria; phylum Acidobacteriota; class Terriglobia; order Bryobacterales; family Bryobacteraceae; genus CAIVVT01. The sequence goes on from CAIVVT010000314.1 coordinate 8,499, forward strand.
CGGTAATCTTCTGTGCAACATCGATACCATTTAGGCGGGGCATGCTGACGTCGAGCATCACTACGTCCGGCTTCAATTGCTCGACGAGTTCCAGGGCTTGGTACCCGTCCGCAGCTTCCCCCACAACCTCGAACTCGCTCTCCCTAGACAGCAAGGCACGTAGTCCGCTGCGAATCAACGGATGGTCGTCGGCGATCAACACGCGGGTAGTGGACATTTATTATCGCCGAGCTTGGTCTGCCTTCCAGTCTAATCGCTGCAACATGAGTCGGGAGGAGAGTGCTGCGAACAAGAGCAGTTCGACTTAAGGCGTTTAGAAATATTGCCGCCCGTCGGCCACTCGACCGGAAGCCCTCATGAGCGCCCACTCTCCTTGAGCTGTCCCAACGGGTTGAGTTCGATCTTTCGCTTGTGCAATCAGCTCTTTACGTGCGCGACGCCATCTTGTCGTACGCTTCTTATCGTGTCGCCCTCCAGATGCGGGTCCCCAGGCACGAATGCTTCCCGATTCTCTGGCGTGATCCCCCATACAGGAGGCCTCCGGATTTGCGCGATGGATTCGCTGCGGCGGCGGGCGCCAGAATTGCAGACCCGCTCACGTGCAGCGGTTTTCCGGCTTTACGAGCGGTAGAATCAACCGATTGCAGACCGTCAACCGCCGGTATTTGCGCATTTAACCGTCCTTGCCATTTGCGGCTAACGCTGCCGGAGTACCCTCTCATCTGCATTCGGGTTCCACCAGGCTGCGCAACCTGAGGTATACCAGGCCCAAGCAAAGAGAACACTGTCTCCAACCTCTTCCCAATTGAACGGTTTCGCGATCACGTCGTAGGCGTGACACCTGCGGGCTTCCCGCCTAAGGACTTCATCGCAGAATTGGGAAGCAACGAGCACGCAGGACGGCTGCGGTAGAGAGACGATTCTCTCAACGACTGTCCTCCAGCCTTCCAGCGCCTCTTCGTCGCAAATTGTAAGTGGGATCCGCCTCAGCTTTAGAATGTCGATCGCCTCATCGCAGGACCTAGCCCAACAGACATCCCACCGATTCAAGATGCCGAGCACGCGAAGCGACTCTCGGAGAGGGTAGCTTCTAGACACCAGGAGCACCGTCATCCGACGCCGCATGGACCAAGCATCGCCGGTCGTCGGCTCGACGAGAATACGCACTGCGAGATCTCCCCACGCTCTCTGCAATCTCTTCCATGCGAGCATCACCCGACCCTCCCTCGTGGGCGACAGCCTGGTCTCCATCCGGTCAGTGTGCGATCGCTCAGCAGTATTCTGAGGCTCCTGGGCCCCTTCAGGGAATACCGTAGCCACCTGATTTAATTGCTGAAGTGGCGGTATTCGGCGCTAGAGTGAGGGCGGCGCTCGCACGATCGCCAGCGGAACTCGCACATCTGGGCGGTGCACGCACAGAATGCGGAGATCGCGGCGGCGCGGAGAGGGTACCTGGAACGATCACGACACAATACCGTCGGTCCTGTATTGTCCAGCAGTGGATCCCGCACCAGACTGCTAGAAACTGGCTTGCTCGTCTTGTGTAAGATCTTAGACTTGCTGCGGGACTACATACGGCTCTCGATACTTACGGGTGAGCATCGCGTTGGCCTCAGTGTCGCGGACGAACTGTTCGCCAACAGGGTCGAATTCGAGAACACGGCCGAGTCGATAGGAAATGTTGCCGAGATGAGCGAGGCCCGAGGCGCTGTGTGCGGTCTCGACGGGCCCGTTCTGATCTTCGGTTCTGCGGCTGCGCACGGCCTTCACCCAGTTCGCGAAGTGGGCGTCGAGCGGCTCGCCCGTCTTGCGGCTCGGACCTTTTTCACGCTTCTGGCCGAGATAGATTTCGTAGGAGTTGTAGCCATTGACGACCATGTACCCTTCTGAGCCGTAGAAGATATTGCCAACGCCAACGTTGTCCTCAAGGTTGGTGCACCAGGGACGTACTTCGAATTGAATAAGCTTCTTGTGCTCGGGGTAGTGGTACAGCGTCGTAAGGACTTCCGGCGTTAGCTTGTCATCGTCAAACAGGAACTTACCGCCCATCGCGGTGATCTTGTTCGGCAAGGAATCGAGTCCCAAACCCCACATGCACATGTCCGTTTCGTGGATGCCTTGGTTGCCCGCGTCGCCATTGCCATAGTTCCAGGTCCAGTGCCAGTTGTAGTGCACGATACGTCGCGAGAACGGCTCCATCTGCGCGGGGCCGGTCCAAAGGTCATAATTCAAAGAATCCGGCGGCGGTTCGACGCCTTTGTGTCCGATCGATGGCCTCCAGCGAAAAACCAGACCGCGTGCCATGTAGACCTTGCCGATCGTGCCCTTGCGCAAATGTTCCACGGCTTCCTGAATGGCCTCGGAACTGCGAAGTTGTATGCCGTGCTGGACGATGCGCTTGTATTTGTGAGCCGCCTCGATCATCCTTCGGCCCTCAAAGATGTTGTGCGATCCAGGCTTCTCAACGTATACATCCTTGCCCGCCTGGCAGGCCCAGATGGCCGCAAGAGAATGCCAGTGGTTGGGCGTGGCGATCGTCACTGCGTCAATCTCTTTGCGGTCGAAAACGCGGCGCAGGTCCTGCTCGATCCCGACCTTCTTCCCGTACGTTTTTTCAAACTCCGAAGCACGCTTCCTGGCGATTTCTAGGTCTGGATCGCAGAGCGTCACCACTTCTGCGTCGGGCAATTTCATGATGCTGGCTATGTGCGCGGTACCCCGCCCGTTTACGCCCAGGACGGCGATGCGCAGCCTGTCATTTGCAGCACGGGCTCTTGCCGCAGGGAGGTGGGAAATCACGGCCGCGCCGGCTCCCGCCAGGAAAGTGCGTCTGCTGCTCATACTGGGTCTAACTCCTGAATCGTCCGGACACAGTTCTCTCCGAGCTCGCGGTTCATGTCGATACCACTCACGGTTTACGTATGCGCCTCCGGGCGGCAATGGATCGCGCAACTGATCGTGCAATCAAGGTATTTTCAATTCTTCTTCGCGCCCGCGGTCGTATTCCGATGTGAGGAAGGTCCCGGCGAAGACCAGGGCGCCTCCCACGATTTGCGGCAATCCGATGCGTTCTCCGAGCACAACGGCTGAAAGGATGACGCCGAAAATCGAGAGCATGTAGATGGACGTGGACACCTGGATGGCTTCCAGCCGATTCAGCACCCACATCCACAGGATCATGGCGATGCCCCAGGTGAATGCGCCCAGAGTAAGAATGGACAGCCAGAACGTCAGCGGCAGACCGGTAATGGCGTAAAAGGGCCGGTCATCAACCAGCAGGGAGATAACCGCGCAGCATACGCTGGCGACGACATAGGCGTAGATCAGAACGGTCAACTCGCCGAAGCGCTCCAAAACCCGCTTGCTGTAAGTGTTGAAGAAGGCGCTGCCGAGGCCCGAGAAGAAGATGACGATGTTTCCTGTCAACATACTGGATCCCATTCGGGCGTCGCCCAGCTCCCGCCGTGATGTCAGCAGAGTTCCAACAAGCGCTATAGCCAAACTAACGACGCGCAACCAGGTGACGCGCTCACCCAGGAGTAGCACCGCGAGCAGGACCATCAGCACGGGAATAGTGAGCTGGATGATCGCGGCGTTGCCCGCCGTTGAATGGGCGATGCCCCAACTCAGCATCAATGACGGAGGCAGCAAGCCCAATGTGCCGAGGAGCAGGAAGTCAACGGTCGAACGCCTGTCAAGCTTCGGCGCCGGCGCCGATCGTTTCGACCTGCGGAAGCCAAGGCAAACCAATAGCAGGACCGTTGCCAGCAGCAGTGTCCAGAAGTTCAACGCTGCCACGCTCATGTGATCCGAGGCAATCTTGTAAGCGGGATATTGCGCGGCCCAAAGGAGATTGACCAGGATGAGCGTCCCGATGTTAACAAATCGTCCCGTCCTCATGAGAAGATGCTCCTCGGAGAGTGAGGGGCGGTAACGCCGCGCTGGAAGAGGAACCACGGAATGCGAGAACTGAGATGACGCCGCGTGAACGATGGCAAGCCGTTTTGCGAGGAGAACGCCCGGATCGCACGCCTTGCGATTACTGGGGGACCGCCGAGATCACCGCGAAGTTGATGGCGGCCCTGGGTTGCGCCTCCGAGCGTGCGTTGTGGCAGCGGCTCAGCATCGACAAATGTATTCACCTGTCCCCGACCCATCCGCAGGCGACGGAGGACACCTGGCACATGCCCTCGCTGTTCAGTGTGTGGCACGTCAAGACACGCATGATGCCATACGCTGACGGCCTCGGAGAGTACGAAGAGACCATCTACAGTCCGCTTGCCCAGGCGTGCTCCGTCGCCGACGTGGAGAGCTTCGCCTGGCCGGACCCGGATCTGTGGGACATCTCCGGCCTGCGTGCGCAATGCAGGCATTGGGAGGGCTATCCCATCCTTGGGGCCTCTTACGAGCCTTTCTATCTTTACTGCCGCCTGCGCGGCATGGAGCAGGCCTTGGAGGACCTGCTCGTGAACCCGGCGATGGCCGAAGCCGCCTTGGAGCACATTCATTCGATTCACGAATCGGTGATCCGGCGCGTGCTCGACGCGGTCGGAGACCGGATTGACTTCATCTACGTCGCTGAGGACCTCGGAACGCAGGATTCGCTGCTTATGAGCCCGCGCTGCTTCCGACGCTTCCTGAAGCCCTTGCTCGAAAGGATGATCCGTCTGGCGCATTCGTACGGCGTGAAGGCGTTTCATCACGATGATGGCGCAATCCGTCCCGTGATCCCGGACCTGATCGAGATCGGCATCGATGTCCTGAACCCCATCCAATGGCGCTGCGCCGGAATGGAGCCGGAGGGGTTGGCGCGCGATTTCGGCCAGCACCTGGTATTTCACGGCGGCATCGACAACCAGCGGACGCTTCCATTCGGCACTCCGGAGGAAGTTCGGCTCGAAGTGGCCCGCAATTTGCGCATCTTCCGGGCCTGCAAAGGGTATGTGGTGGCTCCGTGCCATAACATTCAGGCCAACACGCCCGTCGAGAACATCCTCGCCATGTACGAGGCCGTCCAGGAGTTCGGTTGAACTCATCGGCTTTTCCGCAGTGCGACGATCTCGCTGGATTCGCGGCTCGCTAGCTTCACGGGCAGCCCCTTTTCCTGTAGTTCAGCGCCAGTCATCTTTACCGTGTTTCGGCTGCCTAAGAACTCGGCCACGTAACTCGAGTCGGCGTCAAGACCTCTCAGATTCAACTGCAAAGACGGCTTGGGATGATCGTTTCTGAATACATAGATCGCGCCCTCGGCGCCAGCCGCGTCTCCGAACTGAAATGCATCCCACCCTCGGGGATGCGGCCGGCCGGCAAGTCGATGGAAGCGGGCGCCGCCAAACAGACCTCTAAACCGCTTGTAGTTGGCGATCTCGGTCGAGACCGTGTTGCGCTGCTCGCTCGACAGCAGGCGCGGATCGCTCAACAGCGTCCAGGGACCCCCGATCATCGAACTCCGGAGGACCGTTGCGAGATCGCCTGGGGAGTCCTCTACTCGCAGATAGCGGTGCTGCCGGTCGAGCGGGAACATCTGCGAGTGGCCGTACACCATCTGGCGCAGGCGGAATGCCTCGTACGCGTCGCCGATTAGTTGCACGTGGTGGCGCTGCAGCACTCCGTAGTCCGGCGTGGCGCTGTCGTTCATCCAGTGCTCGCAGACCATGGACGGATAGCGTGCGCGCATAAAGTCCATCACCTCGTAGAAGGCCTCGCAGGCGGCGATGCGTCCGTCGCCGGCAGTGTGAGTATGATGCCGCGCCTGGCAGATGGTGATCAGGTCGAAGTCGTGCTTAAACCAGTCCAGTTCGGTCTCGTCAATGACGCGTGACAACTGCTGTTTCACCCATTCGCGTACCGGTTTATGCGCCAGACATAAGATCCTCGTGTTCCAGGTGGATGCGGCTGTGCGAATGAAAAAGTCGTCGGGGATGGGTTTGCCGTTGTATTCGGCCAGCCAGTCGGGATGTTCGCGAACCACTTTTGACTCGGCGTCCGCGTTTCCGAATCCGAACCATAAGCCGAGCTTCATGCCGCGCGCGCGGACCGCGGACTTGACAGGCCGCGAGCTTTGCGGAAATCGGTTCTGGTCGAACCACCAGTCCCCGACCCGCGGAAACCAACCGTAATCCCACAAGAACATCTCGCAGCCCAACTCAGCGGCCGCCTGTACTTGTCCCAGGAGGTTCTTCTCAGTCGGAAACCATGGATGAGTTCCAGGCTCGTTGGCGGGATTCCGCTCCCGGTCAATCGCGGACGACCAACTGCAATAGCCCACCCATGGGAAACTGCGGTCGGGTAACTTCGGTCCCAGTCCCTCGCGAACGAGAGTATGCGAGAGCGCAGCGGCGCCATCCTGGCCGCCCGCATAGAAGCCATACCAGCCGACCGGCGAGGAAATAGTCGCGAGGGGCGGCAGCGGCTCAGCCATTGATGCCGGGTCCAGCCCCCCCTCGAGCAGGCAGGGATCGAGACCGCCGGTCCATCTCACCTCCATCGGGCCGGACCATTCCCATCCGCCAATCAGTCCCGCCTGAGACGGCAAGGGTGTAAGGCAGAACCAGGCGCAATCGGGAGAATAGGGGCCTGTATGGATCAAATGTTCGACATTCTCATCGATAGTTCGGGAGTGGATCGGATTGCCCGGACTGGGAGCCATCGCTCGACAGAAGTTGTTCACCCATCGCAGCTCGAGCGGATTCGGAGTGGGACTCAGACGAATCCGGAACGTGTCCAGCCGCGTAACAGTCAGCGTCCGGTCACCCGTATTCTCCAGCGAGGTCCACTGGCGAAGGAGCGGCCACCTCTTGTTCCAAAGGTAGTGGCGGGTGACGCGAAGCGCCGCCGTCTTCGCCTCAAGGACAATCTCCAGGCCCTGCCAGCCCCGCTCCTCCGGACGCTCCCGCTCCGCAACGAAGCGCCAACCGCTCGCGCCAGTGTACTCCGAACTGGAACCCTGAGCGGTTGACAAGCGGACCAGGAACTCCTCGGAGGGCTGTGCCGGATGGATCCACTCCTGCCCCGTTGCGCCATTCACCAGGGAGGCGAGACGGAAGGAGCCGTCGTCAAGGACGAGACGCTGGAGGCATCCTTTCGGACCCACTGTCCATTCCCGCTTCTGCCGGTCAGAGAGGCCTTGCGGAATGTCCGGGCTGATCCCGCCAATCAGCAACATAGAGCCCAGGTCGCGCCGCGTCAAGCCGGTCGGCGAGCTGTCGTATTCGGCCATGCTTTCATCCCCTCCGATCTTTTCGCGCGTGAGTCGGGGAGTGAATCGGGAGCAATTCTCCTTCAATCCGCATTCTCGGACGGCCAAAGACACCCTGAGGACATGCCGCCGGTCACACTCCCTCCCTCCGCGCCATCAGGTCCGACCGGGCACGTGCCCCAGTCGCACCGAGCCGTCCTTCGAGATCGACTCGGGCTCGCCGGCCTCGAAGCAGACCGCCGCAATCCGCGACTCTACGCTGCCTCCTGCACTCAGGATGGGGGCGGTTCCGTTCTCAATCGCTTTCAGCAAACCGATGCCCGGTATACTCGTGAACGGCTCCACGGCCATCACGTAGCAACTGCCGTACCAGGGATAACCGAAACTGCCGCGCAACTCCTGCCAAAACCAGAGATATGGGAAAACTTCTTTCGGCCAGGCGAGCCCGAAGCCGAAGCCGAGCCCGGGGTTCGTCAGACCATACCAACCCTCCTCGATGTCGCACAGATAGCCGAACTCAGTCACCCGATCCGCGGCCGGAGGCAGAGTAGCCAGGTCCACTACACCGCCCCCTTTGGCCTCGACGAACGGCCACGCACTCCGCGCGCCTGCAAGCGCCCGGCAATTGGGGGAAATCTCCTCTGCGTGGGCGAGGAAGGTGCGGGCAGGAATGTGCAGACGGCACCCGCCGTCGAGTAAGGGCGCACCAAAGGCCGGGTGCTGGCCCCACATGTAGTGCAGGTCTTCTTCGGCACGGTTCTCGATTCTCTCCGTGATCAGGATCGCCCGGCTGGCCCGCTCTAGCCTGATCGTTCGCCGCATCCTGAACGGACTCCGCGCCAGTTGCGTGGTGAATTCCACTTCGACCGCTGAAGTACCGCGCGTCTTCAACGCATAATCCCACGCGATGACCGAGGCTTCCCCGTGGAAGTTCAGCCCGGCGCCGCGATAGGAGCAGGCGTCGCCCCCATTCGGGAAGATATCCTGCCAGCCGCCTTCGTAGTGTTCCAGCCACGCCGCCTCGGAGTTGGCGGCGCTGGGGATGGAACTGCCCGGCCTGTGGAGACCCCACGGAGACTTCCAGAGCACATCGACGCCGCGCGGTATGTATTCGAGCGCGTAGATGTCGGCGCCCTTCTCCGGCAGCACCGTCAGGGACAGCAGACCATTGGAAATTGTGACCGCCCGAAAGGGGCCAACCTGGTGTTCGCGGATTGTACAGTTCTCCCTGGGCATGTGAATTGGCCGGCTACTCGATCACCGTAGGCGGCCGGACCAGGCAGCGCTGGACCACCTCAGGATCAAGGTCGATGCCGAGACCCGGAGTGTCCGGCAGTTCCCAAGAGCCGTCTCTCAGCTCTGGCTCCGGCCCCGCCAGGTTTGAGCGCAGATAGGACGGGAAGAAGCCGCTCGGAAACAGCTCACTATAGGGGCAGGCGGGCGCGGCGGCTGCGAAATGGCGAGTGGCTGCGACGGTCAAGCCTGTTTTCCATGCGTGCGGAATACAGACGGTTCCCCGTTCGAGCGCCATACGCGCGCAACGCAGCGCCTCCGTGAGGCCACCCACGCGCCCGATATCGGGCTGAATAACGTCTGCGTGACCCCGGTCCATCAGCTCGCGGAACTCGTGCCGCGTCTGAAGGAATTCGCCGGCCGCCACAGGCGTCGAAGTCGCGTCTGCCAGCCGCGCCAGGCCGTCCAGATCGTCGGTGTGCAGCGGCGTCTCCACGAAGAACAGCTTGTCCTCCTCGATTTGCCGGAGCACCCAGAGCGCATCGTTGAAGTTCTTCCAACGATAGCCGACGTCGATCATGAAATCCCGTTCGTCGCCAACGATTCTCCGGCACTCGTGGATGAAGCGCGTGAGTTCGCGGTCGTCCACCAGATCGTAGAACAGCATCTCCATTTTCATGGCGCGAAAGCCAGCCTCGATGGCCCGGTGGAGCAAGGCGATTGAGCATTCCCGCATCTCGGTCCAACCCCGGCCCTGGGGCATGCTCTGGAACAGCGTAGCGTAGGGCGTCACGCGTGGCCGGGCAGCCCCGCCCAGCAGACGGTAGACAGGTTCGCCGAGCAACTTTCCCCGCAGGTCGTGAAGGGCGATGTCGATGGCCGCCTGCAGCATGATGCCCAACCCACGGCGGCCGTGGTAGATGGTCCCTTCATAGACCTTGTCCCAGAGGCATTCCACCTCCACCGGATTCTCACCGATCAGCAAGTCTCTGATGCTCTGGCTCCAGATGTGGGCGCTCGGAGTAGCTAGCAGCGCGGCGACTGCATTCGGCGGCGCATCGGTTTCTCCGAGCCCGTAGGTTCCGTCATCGGCAGTGATGCGGATGACGGCGGTGTCCACCGCGCCATCACAGTCGGCCGCGTTGGTCTGTGGGGCACGCAACTCAAGACATTCAATTTTGGCGATCTTCAAGGGAATCTCCGTCCATATTCATCTGTTCAACGTCCGGCTACGGTCATTGCGCCGTCCACCACCAGGGTTGCGCCCGAGATGAACGACGCCTCGTCGGAAGCCAGAAAAAGCGCGGCCGAGGCGATATCGCGTGGAATGCCGATGCGCCCCAGCGGATGGAAGCTCAAGACCTCCCGCATCGTGGCCTCTGGATCGGGAACGGTTGCCAGCCACTCCTGCGTCATCGGCGTGTCTACATAGCCGGGACAGATGGCATTCACGCGGATGCCTTCGTGGCCGTGATCCAGCGCCAGTGTGCGCGTCAGTGCGAGCATCCCAGCCTTCGAAGCGTCGTAGCCGGCGTTGCCGGGGTAGGAAGCAAAGGCGTGAACGGAAGCGATGTTTATGATGGCTCCGCCGCGCTTGCGCAACTCCGGAATGGCGTACTTGGCGAACAAAAAGGCACTCTTCAAGTTCACCCCGAGCTGGGTATCCCATTGCTGGGAAGTGTAGTCAGGCAGCGTTCCCGGCACGTCGATGCCGGCGTTGTTCACCAGGATGTCCAATCGGCCGAACTGTTCCACGGTGCGAAGCACCGCATCACGAGCATGTTCCTCGACCGCGACATCGCCTTCAATCGCGAGCGCCTTGCCGGCGGTGCAAATGCGGGCGGCGACTGCTCGCGCTCCCTCCCCATCAATGTCGAAAATCACGACGTGCGCCCCGGCCTCGGCGAACCGCTCGGCGATTGCCTCCCCTATACCTTTGGCCGCGCCCGTCACCAGAGCCACTTTGTTGTCAATTCGCACCCAAACACTCCTCGCCAGCGCCGCCTGTCAGCGGGCGACGTCTTCCTGTCCGAACACTCGGGAGTATGATCGGATGGCTGTCAGCAGGGGGCCTTGGCCCCAAGGGACAACCGCGCCGCGCGGCATACTGCGGTAATGCTCCGGTCGCGTGCTCGGGAACGTCTCATAGGATACATTCTCCAGGGCCCCGTCCTCCCGGACTTGCGACAACAGGTAGCGCATCGCGGCGTGCGCCGTAGGAGCGAACTCGTCAACCGGCACCACGTTCAATTCCATGGCCCGGCAAATGATGTCTGTGAAGAAGGCGGCCGTCGAAGTCTCCAGGTAGGAGTCCGGATCGGTAAGAATGGTGTGCCAGGCGCCGCTGGCGTCCTGCAACTCGGCCAGTCGCGCGACGCCGTCACGCAGCAGGCTGGTAAGTTGCGCAGCGCCGGGAGCCCGCGGACTCAGGGCTTCGAGCGTCAGGGCGACCCCCAGAAATCCCCACCCATTTCCGCGAGCCCAGAGCACGCCGTTGGGCCGTCCCGTGCGTTCGATCCAGAAGTGGTGGAACAGCCGCTCGCCGGGGTCATAGAGCAGTTCGATCTGCGAGTAGATGTTCTCCAGCGCGTGTTCCAGAAAGACGTCTTCCCGGGTAACCTGATACAGCTTGGCGAAGAACGGACCGTCAAAATGCACGCAATCCACGAACACGCAAGGGCCGCCGTTCTCAACTTCCCTGCCGTTTCGCGCACTGACGCCAGGGTGATCCGGCGGCAGTTCGGGCAGCAATTCGAGAGCCGCGTTTTCGTAACGGAGATAGGCGCCACCATTGGTCCTGCGAAATCCGAGCAGATAGGCGGCGTGCCGGCGCGCCGCTTCCAGGAGTGTCACGTCGCGGGTCTGTTCGAACATCCTGACGAGCGCGACGCCGGGCGCGGTGTAGTCGAACTCGCTGCGATATTGTTCCCTGGCGATCCACCCCTTCAACAGTCCGTGGACATAGGCGGCGTACTTGGGCGCGCCGGTCAACTCGGTGGCGTCGAGCAAACCCTCCAGTCCGATCGAGTCGCCCCAGAACCATACCTTCCACTGGTGCGCAAGCAGTAGGTCGGCTGCGCGCGCCGCCATCCCACTCAGACTCTCAGCGATCAGCATGCTTACCTCTCGTGGAAGCGCGAATGTTTGCAGGGTGCTGCGCTATTCCCTGGACCCCTGTGTCCATACGAAACAGTGGCCCGCCGAACGGACCGGTCAATGGATCGTAGCCCTCCGGCATCACCGGCATCGGCTCAGATTTCGCTGCGGAGGTAATGAATAGCTCTGTCAATTCGGGCCCGCCAAATGCTGCCGAAGAAGTCTGCTTCGCCGGCACATCGATGCGGCGTTCTTTCTTGCCGGCCGGATCATAGCGGACCACACAGCCGCCGTACCATTGCGCCGACCAGACGAAGCCCTCGGCGTCCACGGCGAGCCCGTCCGGGATGCCCTCCTCATCCGGGACTCGCACAAACTGCCTCCGCCGCCGCGCCTCGCCGGAACGAATGTCGTAGTCATATGCCACGATGAGGCGCGCCGCCGAATCGGTAACGTAAAGCGTGTCCTCGGCCGGTGACAGTCCGATCCCGTTGGCGAGATGAAAGCCGTCGTCAAGCACCGTCACGCGCCCCGACTCGTCGATGCGGATGAGCCTGCCGAGATCATACTTCGCCGCCGGATCGTAGAAGAACGAGGCGGTCAGCAGCCGTCCTCGTGAGTCAGCGGTACAGTCGTTTAGCTGCAATCGCTGACCCTCCGCTTCGCGCGCGATCAGTTCCGGATCGCCGGTCCCATCCCACGTCCAGGCGCCGCCGGTATTGGTGACCACGAAGCCGCCGCTGAGGTTCCGCCGAAACCCGTACACCTCGACGCCCCGGCTGATCACTTCGTGCTTCTGTGACGCCCAATCCAGGCGATGCACGCACAGGCCGACGCAATCGGTCCAATACAGCGCGGCGTGGCCCGCGTCCCAAACCGGACATTCGCCGCAGACGTCTTCTGTTGCGGCTGCGATCGTGACGGTACCATCGCTCACTTTGTTGTGGCCTTTCATGAAATGTTTCACAGCCAAAAGCAAGATACCAATGGAATCTGCTTCTGTCAACGGAATTCGTGCTCCAACACGGATCGAAACCGCTGCGGTTTCTCTTGCAGTCCCTCCAACTCGTCGGATAAAGCAAGGTTGACTTCCAATATCGGCCGCTATACATTGCAGATGTAATGTTTCATGATCCTCCGGCCGAGATCCCCTGGGGTCGAGACTCTAAGCAAGCATGACTTCCACCATCAAGGACGTCGCAAAACGTGCACGAGTCGCTATCGGTACGGTGTCACGCGTGATCAACGACCACCCGGACGTCGATCCTGCACTCAGGGAACGGGTGGAGAAAGCTATCCGCGAACTCCAGTATCGGCCCAACGCGCGGGCGCGCCGGTTCGTGCAGAATGCCTCGCCGGTCCTCTCTTTCATCCTCAGCAACCGGAGCGTGTTGAGCCCATTCCACTCCGCTATCTTGCAGGGAGTGGAGGAATACTGCGCCGAAACCGGCTACTTTGTCATGTTCACGCAGTACGACTACTCGCCCGACACGCCGCCCTCCGACTTGCGTCTGCCGGGCGTGCTGCAAAGCCACGGCATCGCCGATTGCCTCATCTTGGCCGGCACCAACTACGAGAACTTCATTACCGCAGTCGAGGAACTCGGAGTGCACTACGTGGCGCTCTCAAACCACCTCGTCACCTCGACCCCACGCGCGCCTTTCGACCAGGTCGGATGGGATGACGATGCCGGACCCTACGAAGCCACGCGATACCTCATAACTCTCGGCCACAAACACATCTGGTACATCGGGGACACCTCCCTGCACTGGTACAAACTGCGCTATAGCGCCTACGAACGCGCGATGACCGAATGCGGTCTGGAGACGTTGGGCCAGACCGTCGGCCTTGCGGACAACTACTACGCCAACGGCTATGCCTGCACCGAGATGATCTTGGACCATGGCTACCCCATGACGGCTATTTTCGCTGCCTACGACGAGATCGCCTTCGGTGCCTGGGACGCTTTGCGCAAGCACAATCTGGAAGTGCCCCGCGACATCAGCCTCGTTGGCTACGGCGACGACGACGCCGCTCAGTTCAAGATGCCCGGCCTCACCACCCTGCGCGTCGAAAAGGCACGCGTCGGCCGCGAGCTCGCCCGCATGGCCATTGAAAAGATCCGCCGCCCCGACAACCGTATTCCTCAAATCATAGTGCCGGTAAGCCTCATCAAACGCGGAACCACTCGCCCTGTCAGCGTCACGATTTCCTCCTCCTGACGCCGACGACAACGATTCCGCGGGCGCGTGAAATACCGCTTGACTTCAGCCCGCACCTCGGCTAGTCTTCTCATGAAACATTTCATGAAGCGAGATCGCGAGCTTGGCTGCCGGATGGGGACTGCTATCGGCTGGCAGGGTTGCATACGACCATTGTCACGTCGCTCCCGCTTCAGCAGTACGTTGCCGCTTGCCTAATCGAACTTTCTCCGGACATCCCGGAAAGGAGTGAGTTGAATGCTGAGACGAATTTGCCTTTCAATCGTCGTTCTCTGCGGACTTTCAATTGCCGCCTGGGCCTCGCCCGACCGGGGGGAGATTAGCGGGACGGTCAACGACCCTCAAGGTGCCGTCGTCCCCGGGGCCGACGTAAGAATTCTCAATGTCGACACTGGAATTGAGATCAGACTGACAACCAACTCGGTAGGCTTCTTCCTCGCTACCGAACTGGTGCCGGGCAATTACACGGTCAGGATTAAAGCGGCCGGCTTCAACACGACGGAAATCACGGCGGTTGTTGTCGGCGCGGGCCGCGCTACTGCGGCCAACGTGACCTTGAAGGTGGGCGATTCGTCCCAAAAAGTAGAAGTTACGGCCGAAGTGCCGCTGATCGAGAGCAGTTCCTCCAACTTCACCACCGCTGTCGACAGCCATTACATTGCGGACCTTCCACTGCAGGGGCGCGACATCCAGACGCTGGTCCAATTGCTGCCTGGTGTCATTCAGTCGAGCGGCCCCTCCGGCGCTAGTTTCGGGTTCAACAGCCAGTTCGGAGGCTTCCCCGATCCGCTCCATCTGGTCGGGTCCGGCATCAGCGTCAACGGGAGTCAGGCCGGGGCCAACGGCTGGTATCTGGAGGGCACCTTGAACGCCACGGTAGGCGCCGAGGCGGCGGTCGTAAACCCGGCGCCGGACGCGGTCTCCGAATTCAACCTGGTGAGCAACGGGTTGGCCGCGGAATATGGGCGTACAAGCGGGGGAGTCGTCAACATCGCACTGAAGTCCGGCAGCAACACCTTCCACGGCAGCGCCTACGGCTACAACCGCAATTCATTTTTCTCCGCAACCAATCCCTTCGCCCGACGCGACTCGTCTGGTACGCCGTTACTGCAGCCGCGCGTCAACTGGAATGATGGCGGCGTCACTTTCGGCGGTCCGGTGATCATTCCGCACATCTACAACGGCAAGAACCGTACCTTCTTCTTCGTTTCCGAAGACTACTCCATCCTTCACGAGAACGTGAACCGGATCCTCACTGTCCCTCTAGCGGCCGAACGTAACGGCAACTTCACCGGTGATCCCCGCTACGCCGCCCAATGCGATCCAGCCGCCGGCATCACCAACTGCATTTACGACCCGTTCACCACTACAGGCCCGGATGCCAACGGCCTGCTTCACCGCCAGCCGTTTGTCTCCCCCATCATCCCGGGCGACCGCATCAATCCCATTGCGAAGTACTACCTGAACACCATCCCGAATCCAAACTACCTCGATCCGCTTCAACAAGGGCCCGACGGCTGCGGTTTCACCTGCAATAACTACATTGGCGCCGTCGGTAGCGGCATGACCACCCACAACTTCTCGATCAAGATCGACCATCACATCAACGACAAGCACAATCTCTTCTTCGACTTTCTGTACAACCCCAGTCACTACGAGAACTTCCGCTACCCCTGGAACGGACCCACCGCACAAACTGGGACGGGCGTCATGGGCGCGCAACCTTACAATACCCGCAACATGCTGGCGATCATTGGATTGAACTCGTCGATCACTCCGACGCTCGTCAACGAACTTCGCATCTCTTACGCCAGACAGGCACTCACCAGCCTGCCGAATCCGGAAAGCGTCACCAACACCGCCGACGTGAAGAAGATCTGGGCGGGCATGAACCTCCCGCTCTCGGATCCGTACCAATCAGTTCCTAATATCAGCTTCGACGGTTTCAGCTTTGGGCCCATCCAGTACCAGAACGGGAGCCAGGGTCAACAGGCATACAGCTTCAGCGACAACGTTACCAAAGTCTCGGGCAAACACACATTGAAGGCCGGCGCATCATTTCAGCGGAACAACCTCTGGAACGCCACCGCATACGGCGTCAACATGAATTTCGATTCATCCCCTACCAACGATCCCGTGACGCAGATGGGCGGAAGTGGCCTGGCGACGTTTCTTCTGGGGTGGGCTGCGCAGGGTAGCCCCGGGTCCGGCGTGCAATACGCACCCTGGCAGACGAACGACAACTACGGATTCTTTGCCCAGGATGATTTCCGCGTCCGCAATAACCTGACCTTGAGCATTGGGCTGCGCTGGGACATCTTCGGCTGGATTCGCGAGCGCCACGACGCCCTCGCCAACATCGATTTCAACATGGCAAATCCGCAGATCCCCGCTTACCAGGGGGCCATGGTGTACGTGAACTCCAAACAGCACCCCGACCGCAATCTCTTCCCAGCCGACAAGGGTAGCTTCGCGCCCCGTTTCGGATTCTCCTGGTCACCGGCGCCCAAGACAGTCGTACGCGGTGCATTCGGCATCCTTTACAGCAACAGCATGTCGTCACTGTTCGGCCAGGGTAACGGGGCGATGAGTACCCCCGGATTCTCCGTGCCGATTTCGGCAACGATCACCGATCAGTATGGCCTTACGCCGAGCTTCATCCTCGGCCAGCCGGCGCCTACCTTGCCGTTCCCCGACCTGTCGCAAAGCCGCAAGAACAACCTCCAAAACCTCGGCCAGTGGACGCCTGCCTTTTTCCAGGGGTCGAAGGACCCCTACGTGGAGACCTGGAGCTTCTTCATTCAGCGAGAACTCCCCTCCAACATCGTCATCAGCGCCGGCTACGTCGGAAGCCATGGTCTTCACCTGATGAGCGACGAGATTCGTAACGTCAACACGGTTCCCGTGAGCACACAACTTAAGCTGCGCGATAAGATTAACCTCGAGTACCCAGTCGACCCGGCGCTCGGCCCGCTTTATGGTTGCGATAGCGATCCGGCCACCGGCAAAGCCCTCTGCTCCGGTTGGTATGCGTTTCTCCCTCATCCTCAGTACCCCGTGATTGCCGCACTGATGGCGCCCGATGGGATCAACAAATACAACGCGGCGCAATTGCGGGTAGAGAAGCGCTACTCGCACGGGCTGAACGTGGTCGCCTCCTACACGTTCTCCAAGAACATGGTGAGCGAAGGCGTGGGTGCGATGGTCGCCAACACCCCTGCGCCGACAACCATCAGCAACAAGGGCGTGGGCCGCATTGCCTGGGTCCCCGGCGCGGCCGGTGGCGGCGTGGCCGACGGCTCCACTCATACGAACGCCGAAAACACCGATGCCCGCAGGCTGTACGACGCACTGGCGCCCGACGACACGCCGCACGTGTTCAACGTGGCCGCCACCTACGATCTGCCTTTCGGCAAAGGCAAGAGCCTTCTGAATCAGGGCGGGGCCGTGAACGCCATCTTTGGGGGGTGGAAGCTCACCCAGAATTGGAACTTCCAGAGCGGCGTGCCAATGTTTTTCGACTGGTGGCAAAACTACGACGGGATCTATAGTTCCAGGCCGAACCTGGTCGGCAACCCAAGTGCCGGCCGCGGTTCAATGAACAAGCAGCAGCGGGAAAACCAGTGGTACAACCCCAACGCCTTCACCGCGCCATTCGGATCCGATCCTGCCCTGCTGAAGGCGCTCTCGACTGGAGTGAATCCCGACGGGTCGGCGGTGGACTACAACGCGGTCGATGCCTGGTGGAACTTCGGGAACGTCGGTCTTCGGCCGCCAGGTGGACGTACACCCGCATTTTGGAACGTGGATGCCTCGCTGTCCAAAGAATGGCGTTTCACGGAGGCCAGGATCCTGACCTTCCGCTATGACCTGTTCAATGCTCTGAACCACCAGAACCTGGGTGTCCCTGACAACCATTGGTGCCTGCCTCCCAACGCCGACGGCTCCACCGACCTGGTGCATCAATTTGGATGCCAGTTCGGCAAAATTACCAACGTGCAAACCGATCCGCGGGCGATGCAGTTCGGCCTCAAGTTCCGCTGGTAGTCTGTTTAGGCGGGACGCGCGTAGGCGTCCCCCGCCTGCTCCGCTCGGATTGGAGGCTGAAACCGAGTCGTATGCGATGGATTCTCCCCTGTACATTGGGCATCGTGCTGTTCTGGGTCTCTGGAGCGGGTGCCCCTGCATCTTCCCCCGCTCAGTGGACCGAGGCCGAGTTACCCCATTTTGTGGTCAGCGAGGCCCCCTTTCTGCAGATGCCAGGCGTGGCCGTCCCAGAGCGCAGCCTCGATCACGAGGTAGACTCCAATAGCCCGTTGCACTGGGATGGCGATACACTCTACCTGTTCAACAACGCGGGGCACCCTTGGCGTACTTCGGGCACCAACCTCCGGCAGCTCTCTAATCGCATCTCCGTCAAGCTCGGCGACCTGAACGACAAGCTGCAGATGTGGATCGAGGCCACATATAAGGACCCCGACGGCACGCTGTACGGCGCCGCCCACTACGAACCCACCACATCCTGCTTCGCGGATGACCACCCGCCCACCTTCCCGCGCATCGTCTGGCTGCGCTCGCAGGACAACGGCGCGACATGGGAAGATCTTGGTTTCATCATTGAAGCCGATCCGTGCTCCATCAAGTGCGACACCGAAAGCCCATGGGATGCCGGTGGCACCGGCGACTTTGTCTTCGCCCTCGACGAGAAGCGCGAGTTCTTCTACTTTTACGGAACGAGCTACGACCCTAACTTCGAGGAACAAGGCATCTTCGTAGCCCGTATGGCCTATTCGGATAGGAACGCACCGGCGGGCAAGGTCCGCAAGTGGCGGCAAGGCGCCTGGGACGAGCCTGCTCTGTGGGGCCATCTCACGCCGGTGTTTCCGGCCGAACGCGACTATCACAAGAAGAACGGCGCGATGTTTTGGGGACCAGCCGTGCACTGGAACGCCTATCTCGGGCTATGGGTGATGGTGCTGAACCACGCGGTCGACACCAAGCTCACGAACGATGGGATCTACGTCTCCTTCAATCGGATCCTCGGCGACCCGCGCGGGTGGAGCAAGCCGGTTCAGTTGCTCAACCGTCAGGCAATGCTCGAAGCCACTGCCATCGGCAATATCATGATGCAGGCCGTGGCCGACGG
>CAIVVT010000315.1 GCA_903909435.1 uncultured Acidobacteriia bacterium
CGCCGTCTCGTAGCGCACCCGTCCGTCCTCGCGTGCGTTCTCAGCTGTCACATAGGAGTTCTGCGCGTCCACCACTTCCAGCACCGTTGCTTCGCCGGCACTGTAGGCCTCTTTGGTCAGCTTCATGCTTTCGGCGGCAATGCTCGCGCTCTGGTCCAGCGAGTCCAACTGATGACGCGCCGCAGCCACCTCCGAGTAAGCCTCGTCCAGCCGCGCAATCACCAACCGCTGTGTGTTGGTCAGAGCTACCTTGGTCGCGTCGCGCCTGATCTCGCTCTGCTTCACCTTGTGCTCGGTTGAAAGCCAATCCCACACGGGAAGGTTGACGGTAACCGTAGCCGAGTAGCCCAGGTTATTCACATGGGTATGATTCGCCGTGATGAGTGGCCCTCTGGTGGAAAATTCGTTCGCGTCAATGCCGTAAGTAAAGTTGAAGGCCGCGGTGGGCAGATAGGCGGCACGCGCAGCCATCACGTCCGCAGTGCTCACGCCCAGGGCGCTGAAGGCGCTCTTCAACTCCGGGTTGTATTTGGCGGCCGCGGCCTGCACGTCCTCTTTCGAGGCCAGCGGCGGCGCGCTTTCCGGAGCACTCAACGTATAAGGAGTCTGCGGATCGGGAAACAGAAGAACGCCCAGCTCAAGCCTGGCTTTCTCCGCCGCCACCTGCGCATCCTGTAACTCCCGTTCGCGTTGCTGTTCCGCAAGCTGCGCCTTCAGCACGTCGGCATGCGCCACTTCCCGTGCTTCCTCGCGCTGTCCTGTAAGTTTGGTAAAGGCGGCAGCTTCGTCGCGGGCGGTCTGGGCAACGGTCAATTTATGATCAGCCGCTAGCGAACCGTAAAAGAGCACCGTAACGCCGGATATCAGGCCGCGCCGTGAAATCTCAAACTCCGCCGCCGCCTGTGCGGAGGCCGCAAAAGCCCGCCGCACCGCCGCCGGACCAGCGAGACCCAGTGTTTCTTCCACAATGCCCTGGGCCATAAACTCATTCGGCCTGGAGTCATTGGCAACAAACTTCGGCTGTGCCGATACCACCCCTTCTCCGCCCTCGGAGAAGAGCCCGTTCGATTGCGTGTGAATGTCCTGGTTGTACAACCGCACGCTTGGCAGCAACCCGCCCACGGCAATCGACCGGTCTAGCGAAGCAATCTTGTTGGCTGCCGAGGAAGCGGAATAGTTCGGCTCACTCATCTGCGCACGGTGAATCGCCTCGTCCAGCGTAATCACCACCGCCGACGCGGAGATGGAAGCGTCAGGAGCCGAAGGCGGTGACTGGCCAAACGCGGTCACTGCTCCTGCCGCCATCAAAATTGAAATTGTGGAGGTAAGGAAGCCGGGAAAACAAATCCCCTTGCCCCCTCTGAGAATATCCCGTTCATTCACATACGAAAGCATAGGTTCAGAGCCTGAAATTTACCTGAAAATACGTAGAGATCTCCCGGTGTCGCGCATCTTTCGCGCCCATCAAAACTGCTCACGGGATTCCCTGACAGATTAGATTGCCCACCCCAGAATCTACAAGCAATTCCGAGCTGAATGTGCCCTCCATCACCCCGCACGCCGTCCCTTACGAAAGCACAGAGAAGCGGTCAATGCTCACGGGGATTTCCTGTACGGTTGCCTCCTACCAACCCAGCGTTCCGGGATGTGGCTACCTGAAATATGCAGGGAGCGGGAACCGGAAGCGCCGCTGTGCATATACGGACCTCTTTGGAATTCGACGAACTCAGGCAAGAAAATTACGCCGCGCCGCTCGATCATCCAGATGAGAAGCTTGATAGTAAGCACAAGGAAACCTGGGCCTGTTAACTCTACCGGGGAGGGCGGCTCAGGAACCCGAAAATCGACCTCGGCTCGAAGACTTGCTCTAGAAATCGAGCCATACTTCCGTCATCGTCCTCGTCTGGGAAGTGCCCGAGCCTTCATCCTCCTTCTCGGCTTCACCCCACGGACCAAGGCCCGTCCGCGGGGAGCGCCGTGTCTGGCCCGATCTTCGCTAGCACCCCGGGGTCCTGAACGCGCGGTCTTTGCGCGATTGGGTGGAACGCCACCCACGCCAGGAGTGTCAACTGGCCCTGGCAAACTGATTCAAGTTGAGAAGTCCGTCAACACGTAGGACC
>CAIVVT010000316.1 GCA_903909435.1 uncultured Acidobacteriia bacterium
CCGCCCCGAAACGACGAGTAATTGACCACCGACATATCGCCGGTCAGCAACTCATAAGGAATGGTCAGGCCGGCCGAGATCGCGCCCAACTGCGTCGAGCGGTAGTCCTTGTAACCGCCGGAGTTTGCGGGTGCTCCGAAGCGGACATCCTCCCCGACCTTCAGCCGCTTGATGACGCCCGGTTCCAGGAACTCCGTGGGCTCGTCGGTGACCGGATCGGTGCTGGTCTCCGTCAGATTCATCATCGAGCCGTCCGGCGAGACAATGAACGCTGCGAAGCAGGCTTCGATTTTCTTGCGGATCAGCTCGGCGTCTTCGTATTCGTCGAGATCCCGCATCTTCAGCATCACGGGCGCAAACCACGTGGTGCCCCGAACCTGGCCCGGTCTGTCCTTCTTATAAATGTGCAGGACGCTGTCGGCGGGCACGGGCTTCGAAATGAAGCCCGCTTGCCAATTCATGAGCGTCAACGCGCCCGGGTGATTCCCGAACAGCCAATAGAAGTTGCGGCGGCCGATCTGATCGAACTGCACGCCTTGGATGACGCTGCCCGTATCGAGCGAAAGGGTCTTGTTGTGATCCAGGTAATCGGCTTCGAGCACCTGAACCTGCACCGGCACATCGAGCCCATCGCCCGGCCGCCGTTGCCGGAATCGCACGATACACTCGCCGCTTTCGGCGACCGCCCGAGCCGCCTGCCATTGAATCCCGAAGAAGTCGAGTTGCCCGTCGGCATCGCAGTTCTGCGCCCACTCGCCAAACTTCTCATCGATGAGGGCATTCAGCTTCTCGTCGCCGGTATTGGCCCGCGGCAGGATGCCGGTTCCGATCTGATTACCGACCAGCTCCGACAGCGCCTTCGATGCGTAAGGGTTGTTGCGCACCAGGTCCCGGGCCCGGTTCCGCAGCCACACCATCGAACCCTGCGTCTCGCGATTGGCGTCGCTGTCGCTGGTGAGCCAGCCTCCGGTGCGACGGCCTTTCATGGCGCCTTCGTAGGAGAATCGCTCCGCAACGGCCAGGGCGCGCCGGAATTGCAGCCGGCGCAGACCCGCCTGCGGAGCGACGAACGAAATGGCGCGGTCGAGCCAGTTCCGCTGCGGCGCAATACGCGCGAGCGTGGCAGGCACGGCAGTGGCGGGACTCATTTCGAGGCTATTGGTTGCCACGGCCATCCTTGCTGAACTGCGCGTAGGAGTAGCCTTTGGGCGGTGCCGCCTGGGCCTTGGCGATCTCCTGGTCGAGCCACCCGATGCGCTTCCGCATATCGTCGAAGCCCGGGTAATCCATGCGCGTCCCGTCGATGGTGATGCTCGTGACGCCCTGCGCGATGGAGGTAGCCAGGGCGTCCCGCTGGGCGAGGAGAGTCAGCAGCGGGAGTGCCATGGTTATCTTTCGAGCCAGTTGGGGCGACGGGTCAGGCCCGTGCCGTCACGTCCGGCAACAAACGGATTCTCTTGCGGCTTCGCGGGCCGGGTTCCTTCGGAGGGAGCGGCAGTTTCATCTGTCGTCGCTGGACGCGGCAGGCGGCTTTGCCGCTGCTGCATCGCTTCGAACTTCTCGCAGAACTTGTTCAGCGGCAGCCCGCTGGTCAGCAGGGAGTGCAGCCCTGCATAGGCGTACACGCGGCAATCCAGAGCCTCGTTCCGCTTGCCTTCTTCCAGCCGCCACTCGTGTTTCGCGAAA
>CAIVVT010000317.1 GCA_903909435.1 uncultured Acidobacteriia bacterium
AGTCGAAACAATCGTCCGAGGCGTGTCCGACCGCCAAGGGCCGAAACTTGATCTCCGATTGCCGCGCAAAGTGGAACACCGGGTCCCAGGCGTTCTTGAACCGGTTGCCCCACCCGCCCGGCACGCCGTTGTCGGTCTTGCGCCAGCAGAACTCATCCACGAACATCCAGCCCCATTGGCGCTGGTGCGCCAGCGTGAGGTCCTTCACGTACAAGCTCCGCTCGCCCTGGTCGGCGTGCTCCTTGATGTTCAGGAAGTAAGAACCATCGGGTGACAGGACCGCCGCGATGCTGGCGGCGACGGCCTTGTACCACTCCACATACCCGTCCACGGGGACCGGCTTGAACCCGCTCGCCGGATCGTACTCGCGCTGCGAGGCGTAGGGCGGCGAAGTGATGGCCACGTTGACGGCCCGGCCGGAGAGCAGCAACTTCACCACGGCCTGGTCGCGGCAATCGCCACAGATCAGGCGGTGCCGGCCAATCGCCCAGATGTCGCCCGGGCGGGTGACCGGATCGGGCGGCGTGTCGGGGGTGACGTCTTCCGGCGCGGCAGCCTCGGAGGCGGGCTTCGTGTCTGCCGCGTCCTCCATGAGAGTGCGGATCTCATCGTCGCTGAAGCCGAGCAGATTCATGTCGAACCCGCTCAACTCGATCTTCTGCAATTGCTCGCGGAGGATTGCCTCGTCCCACCCGGCATTGAGCGCCAGCTTGTTGTCTGCGATCACCAGGGCCCGCTGCTCGTCCTCGCTCAGATGGCCGAGGACAAGCACGGGGACGGCTTCCATTTCGAGCTTGCGCGCGGCCAGCAGCCTCGCGTGCCCCGCAATGACCGTGCCGTCGGCGCTGATCAGTACCGGATTCGTCCAGCCGAACCGGGTGATCGACCGGACGATCTGGTCGATCTGCTCGTCGGTGTGCGTACGCGAATTACGGGCGTACGGCAGCAGCGCGTCGATCGCTCGAAGCTCGATGCTAACGGGAACCTGGATTGTTTTCACTGGCTTGTTCACTGAGTCAACTTTTTGACTCAGTGTTCCGAGTGCTGGTCCACCGTGTGGCCGGTGGGTGGCCGGTAGGCGGCCGGCAACCGTCAGGAAGTAGTCAAACTAGTCTGGAAATGCCATCCGGTACCCGCCTCCCCTGCAAGCCGTGGTAGGACCCAGGGTTTGAGGGGGAGTGCCGACTCCGTTGGCCCGTCCTGCGCCCACGTTGGCTGCAGACGCGTTGCGGTTTGCGGGCCGACCGTGCGCACCAGAAGTGTCGTCACGCCTGCCCTCGGGCTGCATGCAGTCCAGCAACACCCGCTGGAAGATCGGGCGCACCGAGTCGGGTGCCAGATTGGACTCCGACGCATAGGCGCTCTCACCGAGGGAGCGTAGTCGATATGCCACATGCCCGTTGGCAAGTCGCTGCCGGAAGCTGTACTTCGTGCCCGTGTAGTCGCGCAGGGTGGATGGCTTGGGCTCGCCCGGCATGGGCAGCAGGTAGGCGCGATTGATATAGCCCTTGCGGTGGGTGACCACTCGGGCAATGCGTCCCAGGCCTTGCAGAACAGCCAGTCGTTCGAGGCTGATCTGGTCGCACCGCACGCCATCGCAGGTGAAGATCGGGATGTTTGGACGCTGCTTCGTTTTGATCACGGTGGGGCAATGAAATGGCGGGAAGGAGTGGACCGAGGGTCCCGGCCCTCGACGGCACGTGCAAACAGAACTGCGCGAGCCTGTTCTAGGAATAGCAGTGTGAAGAGTATTCGTCAACTGCTTTCCACATTGCATCGCACAACGGACACCACAGTGCACCCAGGTCTGCGTGATTCTTGCCGTGTCCACAGTGCGAATCGCTCCGCACCCACCACGTCCGTGCAGCCGTCAGGAAAAAATACGCTCTCTGTATATAGGGAGATCTTTTTTCTGAGAAATAGAGCATGAAATTCAAACAAAAGGAAGGCCCAGCATATCGCGTACGCGTTCTTACTGAGTACTCATCGTACTCATCGTATCCATACGCCTTGCTCTCAAAAGTATGCTCTATTTCACAGAAAAAAGATCTTCTCGCGTTATATAGGGAATTTTTGAAATTAGTGGACCAAAAGGCCGGGTTGGAGGCATGCATGGCCGATGTCAGGTTGAGCGCGGAACGCGATGTCGCTACGATGTGGACTCATGCAGTCGAACATTTTGGCCACCGTCGTCCTGAGATTGACCGTCAACAACGCTGAGCAGATGTTCATCCAACACCATGCGCGTCAAGCGGGCCTGAGCCAACTCGATTTCATTCGTAGGCAGCTCGGCTTGGGCCGCAGGCCGCTAGGACGTGCGACCGCTGACCAAGTCGCAACTGTGGAGGACGAGGCTTATTGTCTGCTGCAGCAGATCGGTGTGGATCCGGCGCCTTACTTCCCGGATCCAGTCCCGCAAGGACAACCCACCGACGCGGAGTCACCCTCCGATCGCGTGGTCAGGATTGCGCGGTTGCGGGCTGTGAGGTCGTGCGCTACGCCCCTGGAGACGTAAGGATTCATCCTGGCTTGCCTTAACATCAACGCGTAACCGCGTCCACAAACACTTAGGCAAAACTATTTCGTGCCCCGCTCTTACACCAGAGACATGGACACCCGTGTGCGGAGCACGCCATGTGGGAAGCTCACGCTTGGTTGCAGGCATCTTAAGTGTTCTTCACGTGGCATCATGGTCAAGATATATCTAGCTGTTAGATCACATGATAGATATGCAGATAATCATAGAGATGCCTAACAGATAGGCATTTATCGCATGAAAAGTGGCCTCTACTCCTTTTCACTTCCTAGCTAGAAAATAAATTCTATGCTTTCTTTTGAGCCTGAGTTCTCACCAACTTAGGCTGTGTAAATCGCGTGTTTTGCCGCGACGTGGGTTGACGAAGAACGTGAGCGATGGGAGATTGATCGTCGTGATACGTGAACCACGAGCGGCGCAAGGGCGCAAGAAAAAGAACCAGAGGTACGGCGGTTTGGTAAAGATCGTTGCGGAAAGCACTGGACGATCATCTCAGACGATCTATGCCGTTCTCGGGGGGCGGATACGCAGTCGGCCCGTGCAGGACGCGATCGATTCCTACTACCGCACGATCGCGGACTGCAACGGCAATGCAGAATGACCACGACAGCGGACTTGGCTGCAGGATGGATTCTCATCCGGCCCGCAGTAACAACCATCTTGCGCGTCGCGAAAATCCCTGGTGCGACTTGGGATCGCCGCAAGCAGAGCTACGCTTTGCGGGCGACGCGAGCGAACGCGGCGTTGATTCGGGTGTGGATTCCAGCCATTTGCGTCACGGCCGCCTTCTCCGCATTCGAAACCACGAAACCCGAACCTCCACGCATTCCGCCGCTGCCAATTCCACAGCGGCAAACTCCGGCCCTGCAATCGCCTGATGCCTGTGAGATCCCGATCCGCGTTCCTTCCGGCCTGCGGATCCAGCCGTGGAAGCACCAACTCGAAGGCTACCGGTTCGCCATGCGTTCTTTAGGCGAATTCCACGCCGCGCTGCTGGCGGCTCAGATGGGGTGCGGGAAATCGCTGGTTGCCACGATGATCGCATTGGGCATTGACGCCAAGATGATCCTCGTTGTCTGCCCCCTTCGTGTCATCGGGTCCTGGCGAGACCAGTTGGAGCAATACCTCTCCGGCCCGTTCATTTCGGCGCCGCTGGTTGACGACCTCGGCACTGTGCCCAAGCGGGTCGAGTTCGCGGCGTCGCGGCTTGCCTTGGCACGATCCACAAGCAGTCGGTACTTTGCTCTGGTGAACTACGACGTCCTCTGGCGCCCTGCCATGGCCGAGTGGCTGCTCGGTCAGACGTGGGATCTCGTTGTGTACGACGAAAGTCACAGGATAAAGTCCGTTGGTGGCCGCGCGAGCATGTTCGCCAAGCGCTTTTTGCCTTGCGCTGCGAACCGGGTCCTGGCGACCGGCACGCCACTCGCACACTCGCAGCTGGACATCTTCAGTCAATTCCGCGCGATTGCGCCTTCCGTGTTTGGACCGCACTACGGACCGTTCAAAGCAAAATATGCGCAGATGGGCGGGCCTACCAAAGGCTGGATTGTGGGTTACCGCAATCAGGCCGACCTCGAAACGAAGATGGCTCCGCTTACTTGGCGATGCACCAAGCGCGAAGTATTGCCAGATCTTCCCGACGAGATGGATGTTGAGTTTTCCACCGAGTTAAGCGCTGAGGCTACTCGGATCTACAGGCAGTTGGAGCGGGACATGATCACCCAAGTTGAGGGTCACACACTCACCGCGGCGAACTGTCTGACCAAGGTTTTGCGCCTGCAGCAGCTTACCGGCGGATCTCTGAAAACGGATGACGGCGGCTACCACAATGTGGACGATGGCAAGCGGAAGCTGCTGGCGGACACGCTTGAGGACTTGGGCGACCAGCCCATGGTCATCTTCTGTCGCTTCCGCTCAGACATCGATGCCGCACACGAGGCGTGTCGGTGCGCACTGCCTGCGCGGCAGGACAAAGGCCCGGTGAGCCTTGAGCTCTCGGGTCAGCGGAACGAGTTGGAGCGCTGGCAGGGCGGAGAGGCCCAGGCGTTGGTGGTTCAGACGCAGTCGGGCTCGGTTGGCATTTCACTCGTCAGAGCAAGTGTCGCCATCTATTACAGCCTCTCAACCAGCCTGACGGAATACGACCAGAGCCGAAGCCGGATCCACCGGCCAGGCCAAAAGCGGAACTGCCAATACATTTATTTGACGTGCCGGCACACGATTGACCAGAAAATCCTGGCGGCCTTGCGGGCGCGCCAGGACGTGATCGAAACCATCATGCGTTCGATCGCGGAGAAAGCAAAGACGAAGGAGCTGTAACACGAATGACTGGAAGCACAAAGATGCCGGTTGGCCCCGCGAGCGTCCCAGGGCCTGGATCCAAACATGCCCGCGATTAAGCTCGGCATCTCGAACATCCGACAGGACGGCGCTACACAGCCCAGATCGGCGTTGGACATGACGATCGTTGAGGACTACAGCGAGGCGATGCGGGCCGGCGCCAAGTTTCCTCCAGTCGACGTGTTTTATGACGGGACGGAATACTGGCTGGCCGATGGGTTCCACCGATGCAGGGCCGCCTATATCGGGGACCTCGAAGAGATCCCGGCGAAGGTTCACCAGGGCACGCTTGAAGATGCTCAATGGTTCAGCTACGCAGCCAACAAAACGAATGGCATCTATCGATCGACTGAAGACAAGCAAAGGGCGGTGCGGGCCGCGATTAAGCATCCCAAGTCGGCGAGCCTGAGCGACCGCGCGGTCGCAAAGCACCTTGGGGTCGATCACACGACGGTGGGCGACTGGAGAAGCAAGCTCAACTCAACTGGAGGAATCCCCCAGTCGACCAAGCGGACTGGCCTCGATGGCCGCCTAAGGAAGGTGGCGAAGAAAAGCCAGAAGAAGCGCCGGGCTAAGCAGCCGATCCCTCCGCAACAGTCAAGGATTTCGACACCCACGCCGGTTGTAACTCCGGTGCCTCGGCCGGAACCGGAGCTTACGCCAAGGCCAGCGGCGACTTCGCCATCGGCGACTCCAGAGCCAGCGTATTCTCCGGAGGAAATAGCAGGAGCAGTAGAACAGTGTTTTGCGCTGAAGCCCGGTGACCTAATCAGCGCATGTCGAAAAGTGCTCGCTTGGGTAAGCATCGACGGAGAAGCGCTGGATATTAATGAAACAGACAGAGAGGTTATCAAACAGACTTATGAGCTACTCATCCGAATCGCTAAACAATGCACAAAGACTCACGTCGCCGCCGATACAGGCGAGCCAACCCGATAGAGCCAGCGAGAAGGTAAGCGGCCATCCACAAGCAGATACCAACCTCCGGGTTCGGACGACCATTGTGCCTGACTATGCCGCTAGTTTGCTCGAGAACAGCCAGGGTAATCGCAAGGTTTCGCAGAGCAAGGTCGACCAATATGCGCTGGATATGGTTGAAGGTCGTTGGCGTTACAACCCAATCGATAGCGCGATCGCAATCGACCAGGTTGGCAACGTCATCAACGGGCAACATCGTCTCTGGGCCTGCATCCAAGCAGGGATTCCGATGGAGGTTGACATCCTTCTTCAAGCAGACCCTGCCTTGATGGACGTGACTGACATCGGCATGGTCCGCACGGGCGCCAACATACTGCAGATCGCGGGCGTCGCGAGTGGTAGTAAGTGCGCGGCAGCTACCGCATTCATTCTCATTCACGAACGGTACGGCATCGAACATATGTACTCATATACGGCTCCCACAAAGCCTATGATCGTTGATCGAGTCTTGAACGATCCGATGATTCTAGAGAGTGTACGCGCATGTGATGTTCCCGGCACTGGCCGAATCATCAATAATCGGGTTGGCGCATTCTGCCACTATGTCTTCGCAAAACAGGACCGTACGTTGGCAAATCGCTTCTTTGGGCAGCTTGGATCGGGTGTTGGACTTGCCCAAACAAACCCCGCATATCGACTAAGGGAGGCGCTTGTGGGCAATGCTACCTCCAAAGCAAAACTCCCGATAGTCCCTCTGATCGCACTGTTCTTCCGCGCATGGGCGGCATATAAAGCGGGGAAGGAAATGAAATGCATTCAAACATGGCGCACCAACGGTTCCCGGCCTGAAGCATTTCCGTCGATTTGAGTCGCCGCAATGGAGATCGAACTTCCCTGGCAGAGGTGGCAGATGGTCGATGAGCGCGCCGTCGCCGATCTTACCGCACGGTCCCTCAAATCGATCCAGCGCGACCGCAGCCTGGGAAGGGGGATCCCCTTCAAGAAACTCAACGGCTCGACGGTCCGCTACCGGGCCGGAGACATCCTCGATTGGCTGGAATTGCAGCCCGCGGGGGGCAGTACGGCCGCGCGCGAAACCAAGCGACCGAGAAACAAGCAGACCGCATAGGAGTAACACGTTCACATGGATATGACTTTGCTGAAGCGTTTCGTAGCGCTCAAGGACGAGAAGAAGCAGCTTGACGCGAAGTTGAAAACAATCGCGCAAACGCTCAAGGAACTGGACACGGCGATTGTTCCGCAGC
>CAIVVT010000318.1 GCA_903909435.1 uncultured Acidobacteriia bacterium
CTGCCGAACGTAATCCGCGCCGACTGCTGACGGATGGCCAGCGTCGCAAGAAAAATGGGGACGAGCCGATCCTGTCCCCAAGGCAAACCGTAGCTCGGGTGCCCCGTGACCTGCAGAACGAACTGGCCATTGCGCCGTTCGTGAAGTAGGCAGCCCGGAGCCGGTCGCTTCACCGGTAGACCGCACAAGACGAACGGACGCGATGAGAAGCCGAGATTCTGCCGCGCGTTTTCGCGGTTCAGGCGGACGCAGGCAATGGACTCGACCTTGCGCATTCGCCGCTTGGAGATGGCGAGGTCGGGATGGGTTTCCGCAAGAAGCGAGCCGATCATTTCTAGCCCTCCGGCGGCATGATGGTGGTGCTTGGAAACCGGGTTTGGATGTGACACGGATGGCCTCCGGCGCTGTGGAAAAACAGCGCGGTTGGGCGATCCAGAGGAGGGTTCAGAAGAATGGGTGGAGAGGCCGAAAACGAGGCTCGGAAATTTTACTCCGATTACTCCGTTCGAGGCCGTTTTTGGGTTACTCTTGATTTCTCAGTGGTTTACAGTGGTCAGAATGCATCGCCATGGCCGCATTTGTTCTTTATTTTCAAATGAAGCACAACTTCCCAAGCTGGACGTCGCGGGTTCGAGTCCCGTCTCCCGCTCCATTGTTTTCAATAACGTACAGCCAAAATTTCGCCATTTTTTGTTACTCCGTTTACTCCGTTAAGCCGTAACCCATTGTCATTCAGGTATTTAGAGCGCGACGGCGATCACACTGCGCTTCTTTCCGTTGAATGCCAGCTTAGCGCTGGCATTCACACCGCCAAATTTCCTCCAAATGCGTGCCGCGAACTCAACTGAGAATCGTGTAGACTGTGCCGTCTCGGAAAACGTATTCGTGGGATTCCCCATAGCCGATCAATAGCGCTGCGAACTCGCCTCCCGCCGGCAAAAGTACCTCGTCAAACTCGAAGTTGCAGAAGAGCCGCGGTACCTCGGAATTCGGCATCTAGTGGCGTAACATCCGAAGCCAGTACCGTGCCGTTGCGCACCAAACTGATCTCGTCGGCGTGGGCGATGGTGACGTAAGCATTATTGCCGCGCGTAACCAGCCCGAACGGCGTATCCAAGCTCTTTGGGATGTTCTGAACCAGGTTAGGAATTCCGCTGACTGAGCCGTCGTCGAGCAGATTCGAGGTTTCTATTGCGCCGCTCTTCTCAGTGACAAACAGTTGCTGATTCAGGACCCGAACCTGAGCGGCGCTTCCATCGGCCTTTATGAGCGTAACCACGCCATCCGGGTTGCCGTTCACGTGCGATCCGTAAATTCTGTGGGACTCCACTATTAGTGGCTCCGAGAGTGTAGGGATGGCGTGGCCGAAGGCGTCGCTGACCGAGCTCGAAAACGTGGGGATCAGTTGCCTGAACTGGAATCCCTTGCCGCCGCGCTGAAAGACGGCGACCGACTTTGATCCGAAATCAACGGCAGCGGAAAGTTGGCCGTGTGCCGCAACCAAGCCGGCATTTCCGCCCACACCGCCCTGCCCCTGAGTGGATGTCGTTTGAATCAACCTGTCCGAATCGTCACAAACCAGTAGCTGATTCTGCTCGGTGTTCGATGCTGTGATTACTAGAACATTCGATTCGTTCGTGGCATCAGCCGTGGCCAAGGCTCCAAAGAGCAACACGGACAGAGTGAAGACAGAGATATAGCAGATTGATTACTCCTGATGTTCTTTTCGGCCTGCTGGTAGCGACTGTGCTCGGGCGCAATATGGTACGCAGAGTGCGGACGGCGCACGCCGAGAGCCGTGCACTTCGCAGGTTCGTGTGGATTAAGTGATGCGTCCGGGGCAGCAACTATTTCGGCGTGTCCCGCAGCGCCGATTGTCTGGCTCGGTCATCCCAGGAGTACCCGCTCTCCACCACGGGTACAGTTACTGGGAATTGGATTGTTATTGCGCGTGACCCTCCGATCGTCCAGCCATAGAAACTGGAGCCGGTCGATTTCAAAGACTAGATGGCGGGTTGTTGAGCATGCGAGAAACTGCCCATAGCCGAAGCCTCATCCTCGAACGTCTCGAAGACCGTGTACAGCTTGGTGATCTTGAGAAGATCATGCACGCGCTTGGCGAGGCTCAATAGCTTCATCTCACCTCCTGCGGTGGTGGCAGTTGTGTAGGCGGCCACCAGTTCTCCGAGGCCTGAGCTGTCGATGTAGGTGACGTCGGCCAGATTCAAGAGAATCCGGGCGTGGCCGCCCTCCGTCAGCTCCCGCATCTTGTTGCGCAATGCGCCGGTGCCTTCGCCCAGCGTCAGCCTGCCGCTAGCGTCGACAATGGTCACATCGTCTTGTTCGCGGGTTGTTAGTTTCACGCTCATTGAAATACTCTCCTGTTCTTACTTCTCGCTTCGGCCGGATGTTCTCACCTGTACGCTTGCTTTTGAATCCCCAAAGACTTCAAGCGCGATGCCAGAGTGCCAGGATTTACACCGAGGAGTTCGGCTGCGCCGCCTTCACCTGATACACGAAAGCCTGATTTTTGGAGTGCGGCGAGCACGTTCGCCCGCTCCATCTTTCGCCATTCCGATTCCGGAATCACTTCAGCGGCTGAGACAGCCACCGCGGAGCCCGCACTCTTCTGCTGCGGCAGATCGAACTTCAAGAATCCACCGGGGTCGAGAATCACGGCGCGTTCAACCACGTTCTGAAGCTCGCGGACGTTTCCTGGCCAATCATATTGCCGGAGGCTTTCCACCTCACGCTCAATCAGGCGTGGTTCCGGTACCCGAAAGCGTACACAGGCTTGCCTAACGAAATAGGCTGCCAGTTCCGGGATGTCCCCACGGCGGTCGCGCAACGGCGGAACTTCCAACGGGAAGACGCCGAGGCGGTAAAAGAGATCGAGCCGGAAGCGGCCCTCCGCTACTTCCTGGCGCAGGTCACGATTGGTTGCCGCAACGACGCGTACGTTGACCCTCCGCGTCGTGTCATCGCCGACTCGCTCAAACTCTCCTTCCTGCAAGACCCGCAGTAGTTTCGACTGCAGCTCGAGTGGGATTTCTCCCACTTCATCGAGAAACAACGTGCCGCCGTCTGCCAATTGGAATCGGCCCACGCGGTCTCGGATGGCCCCTGTAAAGGAACCGCGGGCATGCCCAAAAAACTCGCTCTCAAAAAGTTCACGAGGAATCGAACCGCAATTCACCTTCACCAGCGGCTTGTGAGCACGCGGGCTACGTTGGTGGATCGCGCGTGCAATCAGTTCCTTACCAGTGCCGCTCTCGCCGAGAATCAGCACGTTGGCATCTGTCGCTGCGACCATTTCCACTTGCCGCATTACACGCTTCAGAGGCGCGCTTCTTCCGAGGATCTCGCCGAACGGGCCCGGCTCTTGAACCTCGGGTCGTAGGTAGGCGCACTCCATGTGGAGCTCATGGCAGCGTGTTTCGACCTGGGCCGCACGCTGCACCTTCAGACGGACCAACGCTCTGGACGCAGGGGCACCAGAGAACTCATCCATGCTTGCGAGACCATCTGCTTCAAGGTCGGCAATGAGTCCGTATTCAGCCATTACGGCTCCCACTGGGCCGAGGTGATCTTCCGGTTCCTATCCGAAAAGTGTAATGGCACTTGAGGTCCTTGGAATGCCTGGAGTTGCGGGTTGACAAGGGGTTGAGGA
>CAIVVT010000319.1 GCA_903909435.1 uncultured Acidobacteriia bacterium
CCTGGCAGCAGCAGGAAGCTGCGCTCGACCAGCAAGTCCTCAGGGAGCGCCGGTTCGATATTCCCGATGCCGATGCCGTCCGGCAGTTGCAGTGTCCTGTGCGGCGTATTCGGCCCGCCCATCTCCACCGCGTGCTGGGCCCGCAGAAAGCGGACCTCGACGGGCGACTCGGTCCGTTCGACACGGTTCATGGCCAGCGACAAAAACGAGGCGACGTCGTCACCCGCCATGCGCAGCCGGACGCTTTCAAGACCGCGGGCAACGCTGGGGTAGGAGACCCCCATGATCAGCGAGATGATCGCCATCACGACCAGCAACTCGATCAGCGTGATGCCGCGCCGGGGGGGAGTGCTCGAGATGTCGTCAGGTGGCGGCATGTCAGGTTCATTAGGTCAGGCGGGCGCCCTCGGCTGCTCCGGCCCCGGTCCAGACTCTTTGGGACCAATCAGGTGACCGGACACGTCGGGCCTGGGGCCGGCCGCAGGCCAGGGGGCCCGCCCCTCTTTCCACTAGTTTTTCCAGCTCATGATGTCCGCGCTGATGCCCTCGCCGCCCGGCTGACCGTCGGCGCCGTAGCTGACGATGTCGGGCTCGTCGCCGTGCTCTCCGGGGTACTTGTAGACGAAGGCGTGGCCCCATTGATCCAGCGGGACATCCTTGGGCAGGTACGGCCCGTTCCAGTTGTTCACTCCGTCCGGCTTGACCCGCAGCGCGTTCAGCCCCTGCTCCGAGGTCGGGAAAACGCCCGTGTCCAATTTGTACTGGCCGAGTGCGTCCATGAAGTTGCTGATCTGCAATTTCGCCGCAGTCACGCGCGCCTGGTCGGTCTTCTTGAACATGGTGGTGCCCACCACTGCCGCGAACAGGGCGATGATGGTCACCACGACGAGCATCTCGATGAGCGTGATGCCAGCGCGGCGCCGGGTCTTGAGTCTGGGCTGAGTGGCGGTCATATTCTTAAGGTTCCCACTTTGCTCGAATCGATCACATGCCGACGTCGTTCAGGCTCGTAATCGCCATCATCAGGCTGAGGATCAGCGAGCCGATCACGACCCCCATGAACAAAATGATCAGCGGCTCGAAAAGCGAAGTAAAGCGCTTGATGGCGGCCTTCGTATCCGCGTCGTAGATCTCGGCGGCACGGTTGAACATCACGTCCAGGCGCCCGGTCTCTTCACCCACCGCCAGCAGGTGCGACAGCAGCGGAGGGAATTGCCCCGTGCGTGCCAGCGGCGCGGAAACGCCTTCGCCGCGCTTGATGCCTTGCGAGACTGTCTCCAGCGCGTTGCCCATGCGGCGGTTGGTCAAAATGGCGCGCGAAATCGTCAGGCTTTGCACCAGCGGCACGCCGTTGCCCACCAGCGTTCCCATGGAGCGGGCGAATTGTGCAGACTGCGATTTCCGCAGCGCGTCCCCGAGCACCGGCAGTTTCAAGCAGAAGCCGTCCCACCACAAGCGTCCCGCCAGAGTCGCGATGTACGAGCGCAAACCGATGCCGGCCGCAGCCAGAGCTAGCAACACCCAACCGCCGTAGGCCTTCACTAAATTGCTCGTCTCGATCAGCAAAAGCGTCGGCGTGGGGATCTTCATCCGCGATTCGGCGAAGACCGCCGCAAAGCGCGGCACCACGAAGTACAGCAGCAGGAAAATCGAGGCCGAACCGACGGTTGCCAGCAGCGCCGGATAGACCATCGCACTGGTGATGTAGCCGCGCAGTTCATCGCGGGTTCGTTCGTATTCGGACAGCCGCTCGAAGATGGCGGCCAGCGAACCCGAAGCCTCGCCGGCACGCACCATGTTGACGTAGATATCGGAGAAGTAATCCGGCCTGGTGCCGAGTGCATCGCCGAACGAGCGCCCGCCTTTGAGCGCCCGCAGCACGTCGTTGGCGACGGTGCGGAACTCCTCGCTCTCGCCCAGTTCCGAGGTAATGGACAGCGCGCGGTCGAGGGGCACGCCGGCGCTCAACAGCGTCGCGATTTCCTGCGTGAAGAAGAGAATGGCGCGGCGTTTGCCGAAGTGGAAGTTGGGCAGCTTGAGTTCGCCGCGCGATTGCGGTTTGGAGCCGATGTAGACCGGCAGCAAGCCCTGGCGTTTCAGTTCGTGCGCGGCCAGTTTCTCGCTGTCGGCGGTGAGCGTGCCGGCACGGCTCTTCCCGTCGGCGGTCACGGCTCGGAAATGGAACGTGGCTGCCATTCCGTCCCTAGAACTCCTGCGTCACGCGGATCACTTCGTCGGCCGTCGTCACGCCGGCGGCCACTTTCTGCCAACCGTCTTCGCGCAGCGAACGCATCCCGTGCTTGCGGGCCAGCACCGTCAATTCGCCAGCGTCGGCGTTGGCCATGATGCGCTTGCGGATGTCCTCATTCAACTCCATCATCTCGAAAATGCCGACGCGTCCCTTGTAGCCGGTTCCGAAGCAGCGTTCGCAGCCGGTGCCGCGAAACGAGGGGACCATTTCGCCCATGGGCGTCATGCGCTCGCCGGCCTGCGCTTTGCACGCGTGGCAGATCACGCGGACAAGGCGTTGGGCGAGCACGGCGACCACGGACGAACTGATCAGGTAGTTCTCCACACCCATGTCCGTCAGGCGCGTGATCGCACTCGGCGCGTCGTTGGTATGGAGCGTTGAATACACGAAGTGGCCCGTCAAAGCGGCGCGAATGGCCACGTCGGCGGTCTCGCGGTCGCGGATTTCGCCGACCATGATGACGTCCGGATCCTGGCGCACGATGTGGCGCAACCCGGCCGCGAAGCTCAGCCCGATCTGTGGGTTGACGTGGATCTGATTGATCCCGTCCATCTGGTATTCGACCGGGTCTTCGATGGTGATGATCTTCTTGTCCGGCTGGTTGATCAGCTTCAGTGCGGAATAGAGCGTGGTGCTTTTGCCGCTGCCGGTCGGTCCCGTGACGAGGAAAATGCCGTGCGGCATCGCGGTGAAATGCTCCATCCTGGAGAGCATCAGCGGATCGAACCCGAGGTTGTGCAGGTCGTAGAAGTCGCTGGCGGAGCGGTCCAGCAAGCGCATCACGACGCTCTCGCCATACAGCGTCGGCAGGGTGGAAACGCGCAGATCCACTTCGCGTCCCAGGGCCTTTGCTTTGATGCGCCCGTCCTGCGGCAACCGGCGCTCGGCGATGTTCAGCCGCGCCATCAGTTTCAGGCGCGAGATGATGGCGGCCTTCAACTCTCGCGGCGGCGGCTCCTGTTCCTGCAGCACGCCATCAATGCGGTAGCGAACGCGGAACTCTTTCTCGAACGGCTCGATGTGAATGTCGCTGGCGCGCTTCTCCACGGCGCTGGCGATCATGGCGTTCACCAGGCGAATCACCGGCGCCTCGCTGGCCATGTCCCGAAGCTGTTCTAGGTCGGCCGCGGACTCTTCGCCATCGAGCCCGGTCGCCGCCGCCTCTTTCTCCTCCTCACCGTAGTAACGCTCGATGGCATCCAGGATTTCGGCCTCGGTCGCCAACTCCGGCTGGACCGTAAGCCCGGTGGCGTGACGCACGACCGAAAGCGTTTCAAAATCCAGGGGATCCGCCATTGCCAGGCGCAGCGTCGTGCCGTTCACCGCGAGCGGCAGAACCCTGACTTGGCGCAGGAAGCGGCTGGACAGTTGCTCTGTCTCGGGCGTGATCGCGGGCGGCCCGGCGATTTCCGCGATGGGTAGGCCCAGTTGCTCCGAGAGCGCCAGCAGCAGGTCCTTTTGCGCAATGAAACCGAGGTCCACCAGGATGCGCCCGATCTTGTCGCCGCGCTCGCGCTGGATCTCCAGGCCGCGGTCCAGGTCCTCGCGCGCGAGGACCCCTCGTTCCATCAGGATTTCGCCCAGGTTCTTCATGTGGACCTTTTCATGCGAACTGCTTCACGCGATGCTTGCGCCCCGGCACCTATGCCCGTTGCGGCGAGCTTCATTCCACCCTGACCTTGACCAGACCGGATGCCGCATCGAGAGCTTGCTTCCTGGCCGCGGCGTCCAGCAGATCCCGCTTCTTGCCTTGCACCGACATGGACTTAGGTAACCCGGTGCGATCCTCCATATCGAGCGAGTAGAAGTTGAACTGCAACAGGATGGCCTCGTCCGGCTGCAGGTGCGCCAGCATGCCTGCCGCGCCCTGGAGCATTTGCACCATGAGCTTGCGGACGTCCGGCAGACGCTTCAGTTTGCCGTCGTGGATGCGGGCCAGATCCGCCTTGGTGACGTGCCCCCCAAAACCGAACAGGGGAGGCAGGGAGACCAGGTCCACGTCGGTGACGAAGACCGCGCCATAGCCCTCCACGTAAATGCCGTGAGTCGGCAGCAGGTGGTCGAGCGGCGCGTCGATGCTGTAACCGCGAATCGATCCGTCGCACGCCTTGGCCACCGCTTCAATTTCCGAGGCAGGCGGCCCGCTCAATGGCGCAGCGGTTTGCGAACCCGATCGGGCGGCACCTGCGGCGACGGCGGCCGTCAGCATCAGGCACACGGCGAAGCGGCGCATTACTCGCCTCCTTGGGGACGAACCGATGAGAGCATGGCGTAATTGATTTTGCGCTCCAGCTTCTCGAAGGCGTAGCGGACCGCTCTCTGGTCGGCATCGCGCCTCTGTTCGAATCCTGCGGTGCGGAGTTGCTCCTGCTGGGACAACTGCCGCTCGAGACCCGCAACGGCCGGGCGGATTTCTTCCTGCAGCCGCGTTTGCAGCGTCGTCCTGATGGCCGCATCCACGGCTTGCGGGAGCCGGCGCGCGACCTCCTTCTGCGCTTCAGCCTGAACCAGAACCGCGATCTGCGCCGATGGGGCGGGGGCGGGAATACGGGCCAGCAGGCCATGCACGAGAATCGCCAGGGCCAGAACGGCGACGGAAGCGAACCCAAGTTGCGGGCCCGATTGCCACACGCGGCTCCACCTGGACGCCCCGCGGACAACAGGCTCCGGTACGAACACGATGCGGCGCGGGGGCTCGAGCAGCGGTAGGGTGTTCAACCCCGCGACGGTGGCCCGGTAGCGGGCAGACTCAGTGCGGCAGCGCTCACAGGACAGAACGTGCCGGTCGCATTGCGCCGCCTCGGTCGCGCTCAACTCGCCGAGCGCATAGCCCTTCCAGTCAAAACCAGAGCATTCCATCGCCAACTCCTTCATTCCACAGCCCCGCCCGCACCGTGCGTATCGGGCAGCGGGGCGAGCACGACACGCATCGCATCAAGCGCGGTATAGACTCGCGATTTGACGGTCGAAACCGGCGCATCCACAATCGAGGCGATCTCCTCGAACTTGAATCCTTCACACACCTTCAACACCACCGACTCCCGCTGCTCCACCGTCAAAACGCCAAGCGCCGTCTCCACGGCCATCGAGATTTCTACCCCGGACATCCCGAACGCGCCTGGATGTCCGGTCGATTGCTCCGGCGGATCGCCTTCGGGGCGCTTGCGACGCAGATGGCTGATCGCCTCGTTGTGCGCGATCCTGTAGAGCCACGAACCGAAGCGCTCGGGCGCATCCAGCCGCTTGAGATTCTGGAACGCCTTCAAAAACGTCTCCTGGCTCAGATCAAAGGCCTCTTCGGCGTCTGGCGAGAGCCGCAGCAGGTAGTTGTAGATCCTTTTTTCCCAACGCGATACAAGCACGTTGAAGGCTTCCACGTCGCCCTTCTGAGCGCGCGGCACCAAGTCACGTTCGTCTGCCTCGCGAAGGATCAACCAGCCATTCTCCTCGGCTCCGGGCCGGATCTGTCTGATTCTAGGACGCTCATCGTGCGTGGAAAGTCGGAGCAGCCGCACGAAATGCGATCGGCGCAAAAGCACGGACCGCTCCCGCATCCATAGTGTGCCACGGACGTCCGTCGGCGAAACCCGTCACGGAATGTATCGGGCGCCGGAGTTTGCCGCAGGGGCGCCGGGATTCGCCGAATCGGGTAAAGCGGCGGCCCGGTGCAGTATCTCCGCGAGTCAGTCGGATAGGATAACGGATAGGCGCCGCGACGGATAGTGGCCTGATCCGTGCGGGGCGCGTTAGGAGCATTCCTGAGTACCTCTTATCCCGAATCAGTGCGATTCCTCTACGCGCTCGGCAACGAATTCAAGACATTCAAATTCGGGTTGGATCGTATTCGCAGGCTGCTTGACGCGCTGGGCCGTCCACAGGATGCCTGCCGCTTCGTGCATGTCGCGGGCACCAACGGCAAAGGCTCCACCTGCGCTTTCATCGAACGCGTGCTGCGCCAGGCGGGGATCCGCACCGGGCTCTACGTCTCGCCGCATCTGGTGGAACCTACCGAGCGCATACGGATTTGCGGCGAGCCTGTCACAGCCGATGAGTTTACGGCGGCGTTCGAGACAATCCATTCCACGGCCGAGAGATTAGCCGCCGCGGGCGGCATCGACATGCACCCCACGTATTTCGAGACCATCACCGCGATGGCCTTGCACCTGTTCCGGGAAAAGGGCGCGGGGGTGGTGGTGCTGGAGACCGGCATGGGCGGACGCCTGGACGCCACCAATGCCGTGACGCCGTTGCTGAGCGTCATTACTCCGATCGATTTCGATCACGAGAAGTACCTGGGCGCGACCATCCCGGAGATCGCGTTCGAGAAGGCTGGAATCCTCAAACCGGGCCGTCCCGCGGTGTTCTCCCGGCAGCGGCCGGAGGCGCTTGAGGTGTTGGAGCGGCGGGCTTTGGAATCGAATTCGCCCGTGGCGCACGCGACCGACTGGCAGGCGCACGATCTGAGAATCCATGCGTTCGGTTCGAAATTCGTAGCTGCGAACGGACCGGCGCAGTGGCTGGTGGACTGTCCACTGATCGGCGAACACCAGGTGGAAAACGGTCTGACGGCGATTGCGGCGCTCGCGGTTCTGGCGGCCGAGGGTGGAGAGTTCGCCGCGATTACACCTGAGGCGATTCACAATGGCATCGCCTCCACCCGCTGGCCGGGGCGACTCGAATTGGTCAGAACCGCGCCCGGTGTTTTCCTGGACGGAGCTCATAACGCGGCGGGAGCCCATGCGCTTGGCGCTTACATTCGGCGCTTCCACGCGGACAAGAGGATCTGGATGGTCTTCGGCGCGATGCGCGACAAGGACATCCACGTGATAGGACAGGAACTCTTCCATCTGGCCCATGAACTGGTCTTCACCAGCCCCAACCAGACACGCGCGTTCCGCGCCGGGGAGCTTCGCGAGTTGAGCGGAGAAGCCCGCGCGCACGTGATGGAATCTCCCCAGGAATCGCTCGAGTTCGTGCTGAAGGCACCGGCGGGCGACGTCGTGTTCATTACCGGCTCGCTCTACCTGGTGGGCGAAATCCGGGCAGCGCTCGGCCTCGTGGGATAATCTCGATTTGCGACTACCCTCCAACGTCCAATGCCCATCAGCTACCTCATCGCGCTCCTGATCCGAGACCCGCTGGTCATCCTGTGCACCGCCGTCATGGGCAGCATCAGCGTGGTTGTCGCGCTATGGGATACCAACGGGAACGCGCAGTTGCGAGTGGCCCGAGCCTGGGCGCGGATGCTCTTGTTCGTCGCCGGTGCGCGCGTCAAGACGGTGGGTTTGGAAAAGCTGGAGCGAGGCGTCAGCTACGTGATCGTGTCGAACCACGTCAGCTACATGGACACCCCGGTATTGCTCGCGCACCTGCCCCTCAACTTCCGCTTCATGGCCAAGCAGGAGCTGTTCAAGGTGCCGTTCATCGGGCCGCACCTGAGCAAGGCGGGACACATCTCCGTTCCCCTGGACGACTGGCGTGCGGCGTTGAAAGTGCTCGCCACGGTCGGCGTAATCCTGGTGGAGCGGGGCCAAAGCGTGCTCATGTTCCCCGAAGGCGGACGGTCCGAGAACGGCGAATTGCAGGAGTTCAAAGACGGTGCGGCTTACCTTGCCATCAAAGGCCGAGTGAAGATCCTGCCCGTCTGCATCATCGGAATCCACGAGGTTCTACCGATGCACTCCGGACACATGCGGCCGGGGAAAGTCACCCTGCGCATCGCTGATCCGGTGGACGTCACGGGGCTGAAGACCGCCGATCGTGTCGAGCTCACGGAGCGGTTGAAGAACA
This sequence comes from uncultured Acidobacteriia bacterium, assembly GCA_903909435.1. Classification (GTDB taxonomy): domain Bacteria; phylum Acidobacteriota; class Terriglobia; order Bryobacterales; family Bryobacteraceae; genus CAIVVT01. The sequence continues at coordinate 8,042 of CAIVVT010000319.1, forward strand.
CGATCCGGGAGTTGCAGTTGCTCGGGCGTTGAATTCGACGGAGCCGCTCCAGGGATCGAAGCTTATAACCCCAGGGCGCCGAACCGGTTGGCCCGGCGCGGCCTGTTTCCACGACAATAGTAGATACCTTACGTGAAAAATCAATCATCGGATCGCAAGGCCTTGGGGCTGGCCTTCTTCATCGTGTTTCTGGATCTGCTCGGGGCGAGCATTCTGATCCCCGTGATCCCGTACGTGGTCAGGGCCTACCGCCCGGACGCCATGACGGTGGGATTGCTCAGCCTGTCCTATTCGGCGGCGCAGTTTCTGGCGACCCCGGTGCTGGGCGCGCTTTCCGACCGGGTGGGGCGGCGTCCGGTGCTCCTGCTCAGCATCCTCGGCTCGGCGTTTGGCTATTTCCTGTTTGCATGGGCAGGCAGCCTGTGGGTCTTGTTCGCTTCACGGATTCTCGACGGTCTGACCGGGGGCAACCTTTCCACCGCGCAGGCCTATATCGCCGACCGAAGCAAGCCGGAGGACCGGGCCAAGAACTTCGGCATGATTGGCGCGGCTTTTGGTTTGGGCTTCGTCCTGGGGCCCGCAATCGGCGGAGCGCTGAGCAAGATCAGCCTCCAGGCTCCGGCGTACGCCGCCGGCATCGTCTCGTTGATTACCTGCCTCACGGCCCTGTTCTTCCTGCCGGAGTCTTTGCCTCCGGAAAAACGGAAGAGTGTGGGGTTCTCGCTAGGTCAATTGAATCCCTTGGGACACATCGCCGCGCCGCTGAAACGTCCCGTACTCAGATGGCTATTGCCCGGCTTTTTCGTGATGGCGTTCGCGATGGGCGGGCTATCGTCGAATTTCGCAGTGTACACGTTGAACCGCTATGGACTGACGGCGTCTCAGAACGCCCTGATTCTGGTCTGGCTGGGCGCGGTCTCCGTTTTCGTTCAGGGCTACCTGGTGCGGAAGATGCTGCCCAAGGTGGGCGAGAGCAAGCTGGCCTCGGAGGCTCTGATCCTCTCGGTGGCCGGCTACGCGGTGCTCGCATGGAGCCCCGCGGTCTGGCTTGTATATGTCGGGATTGGCGTTATCGCCTTGGGCAACGGCCTGGGCGGACCCGCCATGCAGGGGCTGCTGAGCCGTCAAGGCACGTCGCACGAACAAGGGACCTTGCTGGGCGTAAGCGCCTCACTCAGCAGTCTGGCCCGCGTGGGCGGTCCGGTCTTTGCGGGGTTGGTATTCGACCACCTTGGCATGAGCGCACCCTATTGGTCGGGGGCCGCGCTCATGGCCGTGGGGCTATTCCTGGTTCGCGCCGCCGCCCGCGACGCATACGCCGCCGCTCCAGTGCCGCAAGCACAGTCCTGAAGTCTGTACTCCTACGCCTGAACCGGCTTAGCTTGGCGGAAAACGCGCCCCAGTCCGTTCAGCGCGCGGTCCACTTCTTTCTCGGTGAAAATGTAGGGTGGCAACAGCCGCACGACGTTGCCGTGCGTCACGTTGAACAGCAGCCCTTCCTGCATCCCCGCCGCGACCAGGTGAGTGCAGGTGAAGTCGAGTTCCACGCCGATCATCAGGCCCGCGCCGCGCACCTCGCGGACGAAGCCGTGCTTCTTTTGCAGCCTGCGCAAGCCCTCGAAGAAGTACTCTCCGGCCCGGCGGATCTGCGGCATCAGCTCGTCCAGGATGTCGTAAAACTCCAGCGCTACGCGGCAGGCCAGAGCCCCTCCGCCGAAGGTGGTCCCGTGCATGCCCGGCGCGATTGCCGCCGCGGCCCGCTCGTTGGCGATGATCGCTCCCAGCGGCAATCCACACGCGATGGGCTTGGCCAGTGCGACGACGTCCGGCATGACCGGCGGCGTATGCAATTGATACCCGAAGTGCACTCCAGGCCGCCCGATGCCGCACTGGATCTCGTCGAAGACAAGCAGCGCGTTGTGCGCGTCCGCCAGTTCGCGCGCCGTGCGCAGCCACTGCGCGGAGGCCGGGAAGATGCCGCCTTCACCCTGAATGGTCTCGATGAAAATCCCCGCGGTGTTCTCATTCACGGCGCTGGCCAGACCGGCCTCGTCGCCTATTTGCACGAATTTGACGCCGGGCAGCAGCGGCTGGAAATCGGCCTGGTACTTGGGCTGCCCGGTGATGGAAAGGGCGCCCATCGAGCGTCCGTGGAACGAGTTCGCCACCGAGACGAGTTCGTACTTCTCAGGGCTGACATGATGACCGTGCGAGCGCGCCATCTTGATCGCGCCTTCAATCGCCTCTGTGCCCGAATTGCAGAAAAACGCGCGCTGCAACCCGCTGGTTTCGCAAAGCTTCTTCGCGAGTGGGCCCTGGTACTCGTGATAGTAAAGGTTCGAGCTGTGGATCAGCCGCGCCGACTGCTCGCGAATAACCTTCAGGATGCGCGGATGCGCGTGACCCAACGCGTTGACGCCGATCCCGGAGATCAGGTCAAGGTAGCGGCGCTTGTCGATGTCATACAGCCAGCAACCCTTGCCGCGGGTCAGCACAAGCGGATAGCGGGCGTAGTTCTGCAGGAGATACTGCTTCTCCAAATCGAAGATTGGCTGCGACAGGCTGGCGGTCGCGGCCGGTTGAGCTTTTTGAGCCGCGCCTTCGGCGAGAGGTTGATCCATCCTCCTATGGTAATGCCCACGCCGCGCCGGAGATCACTCCACGACGAAGCCGTCCAGATCGAGGTGGCAGGGCGCAAACGCGTTCAGCGCGCCGCCCCCGCTTTCGATCTTCAGGATCAGCGTATTCTTCCCGGGAGTTGGAGCCTCGAATGGCAGGGACACGCTTTGCCAATGTGTTTGCGCCGCATACTCGTCGAAGTCGAGCGGCGTTCCGTAGCTGAAGCTGACGACCGATCTGCAACGGTTCGGGGCGGCCGCGTACAACAGCCGGACGGAGCGCCCTTCAAAGCGGATCTCAAGATGAGAACTCATGTCGTTGGTATGCACGAATGTGCCTCGAAAGGCCTTCGGCTGGTCCACGTAACGACCCCAACGGCCTTCGAAACGAACCGCCGGGTCGAGCTCATCGTGCCGGCCAGGGCCAGCATAGACCTGCTCCGGGAGGGCGGCGCCGAGTATGGACGCTCGCCGTAACCGCAATTCAGCATCCCCAAAAGACGCGACTGGCTGCGTGTAACGATCGAGGAACTCCCGGCTCGGGACGACGGTCAGGTGGCGTGTCGCCGTTTCCCTGGCAGCCACGAAGTACTCCAACTTCAGCTCCCCCGCCAGGAAGTTGAGTGATTCGGCGTGTGAGGAGTCGTATAGCCGCTGCGAGAAACCTGGTGTGCGCCACGAGTTTGTGAATACCCGGTCGGAGTAGGCTCCGATGTTCGACGATTCGAGCACGGCAACCCCGGTCGCTGGTTTGCGGAGCTTCAGGGCTTCGATCAGGCGGCGCTCGGGAGCATGCTTTGCGACGTATGCGTCTACCGAGGCAGCCGAGAAGAGCGGTTCGAAAACAAAATCGCGGTGCAGCGCTCCGGCGGCGGGGAAGAACGCAAAGTTCAAGACATAGGCGGCCAGCGCGAACCACCCCAGCACGCGGCCTAAGCCATAGCTGTGTACGCGATAACTGCCGATGGCGATGCCGATCAAGAGAATGGAAAGCGGCATCAGCGGGTAGAGATTCCGCAGCACGGGAGAGATCAGCAGAATCAGCAGGGCTCCCGCAGGCACGGTCCACAGCAGAACAAAGCCGGTGCGGGGCCAGCGCCGCTTGGCACCGGCGAGCGCCGCTGGCAGCAGGAGGAGCCAGGTGAAGCCGAAGGCCCCGTCCGCGCCCTCGGAGAATCGGCGGGAATGGAATGTCAGATCGTAAAGCGCTCGAAAGGTGAGCTTTTCATGGAACGGCGAGTCGCGAAATGCAGTCAGCGTCTCGTAGAATTGCGACCGGAAGAAGTTATTGAAGTACGGGAAGATGGGATTCGCCGTCCGCAGCATGGCTTCGGCGTAGGGGAACAGCCCGATGGAAAGTGCCAATGCCGCGCCAGGCACCCAGGCGCCGGGACGGGTCATGCTGGCGTAGGCGACGTAGAACGGAACCAGAAACGCGAATCCGGCTAGATTGCAGGCGCAGGCCGCGCCCGCCATCCCGGCGGAGACCCAGGCATAGATACTGCGGCGCTCCTTTTTATGCAGCCTCAGCATCAGCACCGCACCGAGGATGAAGGCAGCGACCCAGTTCTCCATCGAGAGGCTGCCCGTGACCAACTGAGAGACCGGTAGGGCGGCCAACCCGCCAGCCAGCGATGCGGCGATCCAGCCCGGTACCCGGGTGTGAAGCCGCTCGTGGAGGATCCAGCACATCGTGGCTAGCAGTGCGAAGTTCAATAGCCGCGCCGCCGCTTCGCCCCCCAGCAGGTAGGCCAATCCAAACAGCGACTCGCCACCCGTTGGAAACACGGCCCAGGTGAACTGCAGGACGTTGAAGCGCCAGAGATGATCGGACGCCAGGTGTGCGGCGAAGACCAAGTGGCGCGCCAGTCCCTCCTGGCTGACTTCGGGCTTCAGCGCGAGTAGCCAGTTGGCCAGCAGCGGCATCCATAGGAGCGCGAGCGGCCAGGCTGAACTACGTTCTTCGGGTCCGCTGGGCGCGCCCAGCACCGGCATAAGCCCAAGCCGCAATGCCGCGAAGACCGGTACTGCCAGCAACACAACATAGACCCATGCATAGTGGATCGGGAAGCGCAGCGTGATGAGGAACCAAATGAGATAGGCGCACAGCCCCGTCAGCATGGTCAGAAGATGCGTTGTGGAAGTGGGACGCGCGGCTGGCCGGCCCGAGGATGTGACAACCGCGGCGCTGCGCAGAATCAGGCGGCCCGCCGAGTAAGCGGAAAGGAGCAGGTAGAGCACAGCCAGCACGGCGAGCGGCCCCACGGCATAGCAGGAGTATAGAATCCCCAGACTCGTAAAGAGCGCCGAGTACCAGCGGGGCTGCAGCAGCAGAAGGGCCGCCGAAAACGAGCCGAATGCGGCTAGATATCCGGCCAGGTGGTATAGACCGTCCGACGCCCAGACGGGTTGCGCGAAAGGTTGCTCGACAGCGAAGGCATAAATCGCGAACCCGGCGTGGATCAGCAGGATCAACCAGGCAATGGCTCTCTGAAGCATGAATCACTACCAGCATACGCAGAGCCGTGCGGACTCTGGCTGGCCAAGACCCGGGAGAGACTCCACAGCGGTGCTCCTGGTTGGGCGCTTTGTGCGGTTCGGTTACCCTGGAGGTGAAGAGAGCGGTCACACGAAACAAGATGGAATTCCTGAGAGTCCACGCCTTACGCGGCCCCAATATCTGGGCGAACTTCCCGGTGATCGAGGCCTGGGTCGATCTGGGACAGTGGAAAGATACCTCCTCCGACAGCCTCCCGGGCTTCAACGATCGCCTGATGGCGTGGCTGCCGACGATGATCGAGCACCGCTGCAGCGTGGGCGAGCGGGGTGGATTTTTCGAGCGGCTGCGGCGAGGTACCTACCCGGCCCATATGCTCGAGCACATCACTCTGGAGCTGCAGGCGCTGGCAGGGGTGCCTGCCGGGTTTGGACGGGCTCGCGAGACTGCGGAAGAGGGCGTCTACAAGGTCGTTTTCAAATATAAGGACGAAACGCTGGCGCGCGAGTGCCTCGACGCAGGGCGTGAACTGCTGCTCGCGGCGCTGCAGGACCAGCCGTTCGACGTTGCGGCGACGGTGGAACGGCTGAGGGAGGTTGCCGCGCAAAACCTTCTGGGGCCAAGCACGGACTCCATCGTGCAGGCCGCCCGCAAGCGCAATATCCCGTTTAGGCGGCTCAACGACTACAGCCTGGTGCAACTCGGCTACGGCTCCAAACAGCGCCGCATCCGGGCGTCGGAGACGGATGAAACCCGCGCCATCGCCGAGTCCATTGCGCAGGACAAGGAATTGACGCGCCAGATGCTGCAGGCGGCCGGCGTTCCGACGGCTCAAGGCTATCCGGTGACCAGCGCCGAGGATGCCTGGGAGACCGCCGAATACATCGGCGTGCCGGTGGTGGTGAAGCCGCAGGACGGCAACCAGGGCCGCGGCGTGACTACGAATCTGGTCACTCAGGAGCAGGTGCTGGCCGCTTACGCCGCCGCGCTCGAAGAGAGTTCCTCGGTGATCGTGGAGAAGTTCGCGCCCGGCAACGACTATCGCCTGCTGGTGGTGAACGGCCAGGTTGTTGCGGCTTCGCGCCGGGAACCCGCGCAGGTGATGGGCGATGGCCGCAGCACGATCCGCCAGCTGGTCGAAGTGGAGAACCGCGACCCGCGCCGCGCCGAACATCATTCCAGCAGCCTGAGCAAGATTCACATCGACGAGATCGGCGTGAACGTACTCAAGGACCAGGGTTTCACTCCGGACTCGATTCCGCCTGCCGGCCAGATGGTTCAGATTCGCCGCAACGCCAACTTGAGCACGGGCGGCACCGCCATCGACGTCACCGACCTGGTGCACCCGGAGGTGGCCGCCCGCGCCATCGACGCCGCCAAAGTGGTTGGCCTGGACATCGCCGGCATCGACGTGATCGCCAGCGATATCACTCAACCGCTGGAAGCCCAGCACGGCATCATCGTCGAGGTCAACGCCGCACCCGGTTTGCGCATGCACCTCGCGCCATCCACCGGCGAGCGTCGTGAAGTCGGCGCGGCGATCGTGGACATGCTGTTCCCGCCCGGGAACAATGGCCGGATCCCCATCGCGGCCGTGACCGGCACGAACGGCAAGACCACCGTAACCCGGTTTCTTGCTCACCTTCTGCAGGGTGACGGCAAGACGGTGGGCATGACCACGACGGATGGGGTGTGGGTCAATGAACGGCGGATATTCACGGGGGACTGCAGTGGCCCGATCAGCGCGGGCTACGTTCTGATGAACCCGAACGTGGACATTGCGGTGCTCGAAACCGCACGCGGCGGGATACTGCGCGCCGGACTCGCCTTCAACGAATGCCAGGTTGCCGTGGTAACCAACATTGGTGAGGGCGATCACCTTGGGACTGCCGACACCGGCACGGTGGAAGAACTCGCCAAAGTGAAGCGAACCATCGTGGACGTGGTCGCGAACGACGGCACCGCCGTGCTGAACGCGGCCGATCCGCTGGTGGCGGGGATGGCTTCGTACTGTCATGGCCGCGTGCTGTATTTCGCGCGGGACGGCCAGCAGCCCTTGGTCGTCGAACACGTCGCTTCCGGAGGTTCTGCGATCTTCGTCCGCGACAACGTCGTCATCCTGGCGGAGGGTCAGAGCGAGGCGCCTCTGATCGCCTTGAGCGACATCCCGATGACATTCGGCGGCAAGGTCACGTTCGAGGTGGAAAACGCGCTCGCGGCGCTTGGCGCGGCCTGGGCCATGGGCGTGCCGAAAAAGCTGCTTGTCGAACGCGCCCGGTGCTTTTCCAGCGACATGACGAAGGTCCCAGGGCGCTTCAACATCTTGGAATTGCACGGGGCGACCGTAATTGTGGACTACGGCCACAATACGCATGCGCTGCGGGCCATGATCGAGGCGCTGAAGATGTTCCCGAACGAGCGTCGAGCGGCGCTGTATTCCTCCTCCGGCGACCGGCGCGACGGCGACATCGTGACGATGGGCGAATTGCTCGGAAACGCCTTTGACCGGGTGATTCTGTACGAGGATCCTACCGACATGTACGAGCGCAAGCCAGGCGAAATCGTCGCGCTGCTGCGTCAGGGTCTGGCCGCCGCCAACCGCGTGAAAGTAATTGAGGCGATCGAGGGCGGTCTGAACGCCTTCAAGCACGCGCTGAGAACCGTGCAACCCGGCGAACTGCTGCTAGCCCAGGCGCACCTGGCAAATCCCACCATGACCTTTCTGCGCGAATATCTCGAAGCGCACGGCGGGGAGCAAGAAGGATAGCGCGAACCGGCCGCAGCGCTCCTGCCTTGAAGACAACTTGCGCTGGAACTGTTGCTGCTGGGATACTTCCGCCGTGGGACTGACACTCGACGAACTGACGGCAAACCTGATCGCTTCCTATAACTGCGCGGGTGGAATCAACCACATCGACGGCAAGAACCTGCCTTCAAAACAGGCCGTTACGGAGATCACCGTAGATTTGTTGCGCCTGCTCTTCCCTGGCTTTTTCGACGAAAAAGCGATTCACTCGTCTGACCTCCACGCCGGGACCATCGCCTTGCTGGCCAGCGTGGCCGCGCGACTGGAGAGCGAGATCGAGAAGAGCCTCGAATACAACCCTCCCGCCAATCTGGTCGCCACGGACCTGCGCGAAGCGGCGCGGACGCTCACCTACAAGTTCCTGGGCGATTTGGCGGAAGTGCGGGACCTGCTCCGCACCGACATCGAGGCGGCTTACGACGGCGATCCGGCGGCGCTCAGCAAGGAGGAGGTGATTGTCGCCTACCCGTTCGTCGAAGCCATCGCGGTGCAGCGGTTGGCGCACGTGCTGTACCTGCATGAGATCCCGCTGATTCCTCGCATCATGACCGAGTGGGCGCACGCCCGCACCGGGATGGACCTGCATCCAGGCGCACGCATCGGCACCCATTTTTTCGTGGACCATTGCACTGGCACGGTCATCGGCGAGACCGCTGTCATCGGCAACCACGTGAAGATGTATCAGGGAGTCGGTCTGGTGGCGAAATCACTCGCCGCGGGGCAGGCTTTGCGGGGGCTAAAACGCCATCCGACGATCGAAGACCGGGTGACGATTTATGCAGGCGCCACCATCATGGGCGGGGGCACGATCGTGGGCGCGGGGAGTACCATCGGCGCCAGCGTGTTTCTTACCACCAGCGTGCCGGCGGATTCGCTGGTCATCCAGGAAGCTGCGGACGTCAAGATCATCCAGAAAAGGACCGGCGATAGCTTCGAGTTGGACTTCCAGATTTGAAGGTCCGGGCGTGGCGGCGGGCCTGCCGGTCCAAACCGGAGGGCCTCCCACTGAGGCCCTCCCACGCGCAAACCGCAGGTTCGCCGGTTGAATTCCCCTCCCGGCTAGAACAGGTTAGTCATTTTCCACGACGGCCACGCCGTTAGCGCTGCTCATGGTCGAGACGCCTTGCAGGGTCAGATTACCGTCCTCGTCAACCTGGAAGATCGAGAGGTGGGAGGCCTGTCCGTTGCCGTCGATCACCGCGATCAGACCGGCTCCCGCGGCGATGTCGGTCGGATGGCCGTTGAAGGTCGCAGCGACCGCCACGTCCTGCACAATCTGCTGGCCGTAAACCGAGTAGCGCGACACGCTCATGCTGGGCGAGTTGGCGGAGTAAAGGAACGGCCCGGCCAGGGCCACCCAGCAGGGTGCATGTTGGGTGCCGGAACCCGTCGTAGTGAGAACAACGTCGTTGCGCACCAGACTGATCTCATCGGCGTGGGCGATGGTGACGTAGGCATTGTTGCCGCGCGTCACCAGCCCGAACGGGGCATTCACATTCTGCGGAATGTTCTTCACCAGACTCGCGATTCCGCTAACCGAGCCATCGTCCAGCAGGTTCGCCGTCTCAATCACGTTGTTCTTCTCGCTGATGATCACCTGGGTGTTCAGAACGCCGACCTGAGCTGCGCTTCCGTCGGCCAGCAAGAGCGTCACCACTCCGTCCGCGTTACCGTCGACGTGGGATCCGTACACTTTGTGGGACTCCACCTTCGTGGTTCCGAGGATGTAGAGATGGCCGTGCCCGAAGGCTACGCTGACAGGACTCGAAATCGAAGAGACGAGTTGCGAGAACTGCAGTCCTTGTTTTGCCCGGCTGAAGACGGCTACCGTCTTCGATCCGAAATTGACGGCCGCGACCAGGTCACCGTGCGTCGTGACCCCACCCGCATTGCCGCCGACGCCGCCCTGGCCTTGGGTCGATAGAGTCTGAATCAAGTGAGCTGAAGCGTCATGCACAAGCAGTTGATTCTGAGCCGCGTTTGAAGCGGTGACCACCAGTACCCCGGGGTTGTTTGCGGCATGAACGGCGGCCGAGGCTCCTATGAGCAGCACGGTCAGGGTGAGGGCAGAGATGTAGCGCATTGAATTCTCCTTGGGTTTCGATCGTCCTGCGGGAGGCGCGTTGGTGTGCGGACACACCTGGACCCGCGGAGTGCGGTCATCGCACGCCGGGAGCAGCGCTCGTGGCAGGGATATGCGGGTTAACTGATGCGCCCGGGTCAACGACTTGCTCGTCGTGTCCACCGGCGCGAAGCGTTCATTCCGGTCGTCGGAAGTGTATTCGCCATCAACCCGCGAGGAAGTTACGGCAAATTTCGATTTTGTTGTGGAGTATCTGCCGGAGGATCTGACGGCGTGTCATTCCATCGTCGCCAGTCGCTTCCCGTGCGCCCAGGATGGACCCGGCGCGGTCGATGCCGGGGATGATCGATTGGCGACGCAGCGCGACCCGGTGGCGGAAGCGCCGGCTTGATGACCCAAGAAATACAGCCTGTTTCTGCCATTTCGGCTCACACTTCAGCTTCTGCGACCCGAAGTGTTCCCTGGGGGGCTTCCTTCGGAAGGCGCAATCATGAAACTCGGTTTCACTTGTCTGCTATTGGTGCCTGTGCTGTCCAGCGGCCCAGTCCGGGCGCAGAGCGGGGCTAATGCAGACAAACGGCAGATGCTCTGGGCTCCGTCCGGAGTTGCCGACGCAGTACATGAGGAACTGCGCTGGCTTCGACTAGGCGGGGAATTGAGGACCCGGTTCGAAGCGCCTACCGCTTCCGGTCTTAAGCCCGGCTTCAACGATCAGTATCTGCTCACCCGATTCCGGCTGCGCGCGGGGGTTCAAGTGCAACCCTGGTTCAGGATTGTCGGAGAAATGCAGGACGTTCGTGGACCAGGCTACAACGCGCCGGTGCCGGCGACCATACTGAACCGCTTCGATCTCCGCCAGGCTTACGTTGAAGCCGGCGACGCTGAGGGCCCAGGATTCGCCATCAGGCTAGGCCGTCAATCGCTGAAGTATGGCAAAGGACGCCTGGTGGCCGATCCGGACTGGGGCAACGAGGGGCAGACTTTTGACGCGATACGCGCTACCTATTCCGCCGGCAGCGTGAAGTTGGACGCTTTCGCGGCCTCGCCAGTGGTGCCGCAGGACGGCCTTTACGACCGTTCCTACAAACAGAACATGCTTTATGGCCTGTATGGCTCCGTAAGCCGCTTTGGCGACGCTCTGCGCATCGAGCCCTACTTGCTGCTGAAGTCAAACGCAAAAGTCAAGAACGAATTGGGGAAGTTCGGCGCCCTCGACGTCTACACGCCGGGAGTGCGCTTGTACGGCCTGGGCTATGGCTTCGATTGGGAAGCCGAGATGGCATTGCAGAGGGGCACTCTGGCGGATCACAAGGTGAGCGCATTCGGTGGCGCGTACGTGCTGGGGTATACGACGGGTCTACGCGCCTGGCAGTCACGCGTCAGCCTGACCTACATGTACGCCTCCGGCGACAACAACCCACAGGACCGGTTGAGGAATACCTTCGATACGCTTTACCCCTCCACGCACCTGCGCAATGGCGCTACGGATCGCATAGGATGGGCCAACATCCACGATCCGGCGCTGCAGAGCGAGTGGAGGTTCAGGCGCAAGTGGAAGTTGACCGGCGCGCTCCACGACTTCTACCTGGCCACGCTGAACGATGCACTGTATTCGAAATCATGCTCGGTGATCGTGAAGAACGCCAAGGCAACCAGCCGTCACGTGGGCTATGAACCCTCGCTGCTGGTCGACTACCAATTGAGCCGGGAAACCAGCATCGGCGCCGGGTTCGCCTACCTGGCACAGGGCGAGTTTTTGCGCCAATCGCACCTCGGTGGTGCGAGTCAGCCTTACCTGTACGTGGACCACAAGTTCTAAGGCGGGACGCCCAAACAGGAGTAGGCTTGCAGTGCCAAAAGAATGAGGAGTCGGAGCAGATTGTGAATCTGATCGGCGACGTCCGGACGGGGAGCGAAGAACAGGTTCGTGGCCTCGAGCAAATCGCCAAAGCGGTCAGCATGTTTGAAGAAGTAACACAGCGCAATTCAGCCACGGCTGAACACAACGCCGCGGCCGCTGAGAAACTGTCGGGCCAATCATACGCGCTTCGCTCGATCGCGGAGAACCTGAGCGTCATGGTTGGCTGATCCAGGCGACAGGGGAGATCATTGCACTGATCTCCCTGATCGGCCCGGGAGCAACCCGACTGCCCCATCGCCGGACGACTGCTGAGGCTAGTGGAATCTTTGAAGCAATTCGCCGATCTCCCTAAGGTAAACCCGTTCGGCCGTCGGGTCTAAATGGCTTGACGCGGGCTCGTAGCCGCCCTCGGCGAAGGCCTGCTGCTCGGGGAAGTACCCGATGTAGCCGTTGGTGTAGCCCATCAGGTAGGCGTGCGTTGACGGGCTGGCCGCTTTCACTTTCATTCCAATCGAGTGGAACAATTCACCGGGGAATGTCACCCACATCAGGTCGCCAATCCGCACCGCGGTGGTGGGCGTGTGCACGACCGTATCCCTGAAGTCCTTGAACAACTCGCGATAGGTGCGCGGCAGTTCAATGTCCTTGCTCTCAACCTCGATCGACGCATCCCAGGCAGTGGGCTTGAGGGTACCGAATACCCTCACGACCTCCCGCCCAATCTCTTCTCCCAATGCCCAGGTCGTGTTTACGTCGTCGGGATTGCCGTCCAGACCGCCGACCACGCGCGGGTTGATGTCACCGGCGGCGCCTTGTACGTAGATTGCTCCGACGCCCGGCACCAGCTTTTCGACGTACTCCTGCATCCGGCCCATCCATTCGCCGGAGATCTTGGCGTTCCGTCCACCCAGTGACGTCCCGTGGCAGGCGTAGTGGATCATCACCGCCAGGGGCTTTCCTGCAGCGGTGTCCAGCCTGACGATCTGCACCGCATCGTCGATCGGGCCACCCGGATTCGCGCCGAGTCGCATCACGCCGCCGAACTCGTGTACCTTCACAGGCGAGTCTGTTTTGGCTTTGCCGAACGACTGACTCACGTCGTTTTCATCGAAGGTGAGGAACGAATCCCTGTCGCCCGGCTGGACTTGCCGCCTGTTCATTGCGATGCGCGACCGCCCGTCGCCAGCGGCCAGCAGGACCGGTTGCAGGTTCGCCAGCGCCTGTCGCGCCGTCTCGATCATGGCTGCGCCGAACGCGCGCTCCCAGTTGGTTTCGCCTTTCGGACCCGGAGAGGGGGCCGCGTGGTTGTGCGCGTCACCCACCAGGATGTTGCTCACCGGAATGCCCGTCGCCTTCGAGATCCGCTGGCGGAACTCGTCCTGCTCGCGGATCATGATTACGTCTGCTTCCACGAACAGCAGCTTCCGGGAGCCGTCGTGGAGAGCGAGGCAACGCACGTACAACTTGTCGTTTCCATGGATACCGTCCGACGGGGCGTCGCGCAGGTCGTAGCCGCCCATCGTCACACGTTCGCGCGGGGTCACGTCAGTCTTGGCGAAACCCGCCCGCATGGGACCAGCCGAGGCGAGCGAGCACGCTCCGAGCACCAGCAACAGGAGTTTCATTCGGTTGAGCATACAGCAATCCGGGACGCGGCGGGACAGCCCCAGCCAAATGTCCAGCGTCGCGAGGAGGCAATCGAGCCGGATGCTCCCGGACGAGCTGAGTCGCTGATCCTACCCATCTGCCGGGCGTTTCAATCATAGAATACGCTGCAGTTGTTTGATCTATCGCAAACAGCGTAAAATTCTATCCACTATGCTTTGCTGATTAAATCAACATCCCTGATTATTCACTGACTTACGACGTGAAGACTGCAAGATACTCTGGAAAACTCTACCAAGAATGCCCTATAATTCGGGAATGTTGACAGCACGCCTGAATGTCTTTCTGTTTCTGAGCGTCGGCTTGGCGCTTGCGCATGAGGGAACTCCGCAGGCGAAGGCGTTCCGAATTGAAAACCTGGAGTGCAAGGGCATCGCCTGCGATCTGCGCGAGGGGCACCAGGCGGGTCTGACGGCCCTGGAGGCGCACGGCGACTTTCGTGGCGTGGACTCCGTGCGGATGAGACTGCTGGACAGGCACCGGAAGCTGGTAGTGCTGGACAAGCAGATAGAGACTTCGTCCCATGGGAAGGTAGACATAACCGTACCGGCTAAGGATCTGGCCGATGGCGAGTACGTGTTGCGCATTGCGACGGCGGATGTGCCGCGACTGCTGGCAGTTGGCACATTCCGGAAGGCATCCGGGGCAGCGCCCCCGGCAGCCGAGACGCCTCAAGCGGCGGCACCGCCCGGGAGTGGCGATGCGAAACTGGCTGGCTCGTGGATGGGAATCAAGAACACAGGGGGGGTGCTAGTGCTCACCGCCGACGGGAAGTACACCATCAACGGCGGGGCGGGAGAGTATCGCGTGTCTGGGCAGAACCTCACATTTACCGGCCCGCTATCCGTTTGGAATGGGGGAAAAGCTGCGCTCAAAGGTGGGGTCATCGAATTCGCCTGGACGAACCCAAAGGGGGCGAAGCGATCCTACGCGTTCGCTAGGTCCAGGTAGTTTCGGGAGGCCACGCGGCAGGTTCGTAAGTGCTTGAGACGGGTAATGCTTTCACGTTCCGACGTTGAGCCACCGCCACAACAGGAACAACTCCCCAGCCACGAAAAGCGATCCGAAGAGCGTCTTGTTATGTCGCGCCAACCAGAGTGGCAGATAGATATCGAAATTAGGCGCGCGCTCTTCCGTGTAAGGAGCCGCCAGATCGGTCAGCGGGCACCGGAACCGGTTCAAGGCGAGCACCGCGCATTCCAATAGAACGAGGCCGCTCAAAACGGCCGCCCAGCGAAAATGGCCCAGTCTTGCGGCCACGGGAATCCCCGCGATACAGCCGACAAAGACCGCCCACACCGCAGTGTGCAGGAGTTTGATGGCCACTAGAGTGCAGGAGCGTTCAGGTTGCGAATTCAAGAGAGATCCCCGGTTGGTGACAATGACGATTCAATGTTCGGCCGGTGAGCGTCGGGGCCGCCCCGGCACTGATCCCAGAGCAGCTTAAGCGGCGCCCTGTAACGGCTTGCCGGCAAAGGTCTCGAAAGCAGAGGCCCTCTGCGCTGAAATTGACTGACACCGTCGGGTGTGTCAAGTTCTGCAAAAGCGTTGAGCGCGGGCAGTCCTCTTTCCGAGCGGGGCCACGATTCAGTCCCCCGGGTGTCTCCTCTTCGTCGTCCCGGAATGCTCACAGGAACCGTTCCAGCACCCGCTGGCTCTTAGGGTCCAGCTTTTTGGTATCCGGAATCAGGTAGCGGATTCCGCGCACGTCCACGACGGACACCTGGCGAGGTTCCCGCCGGTAGATCGAGTCTTCGCTTTCCACCTCGAAGGACGTGACTCCACGGTCTGTCTCCACCTGCCAGAGGGCAGGTTCCGTGCGCGGAGGAGCGGACAGGATCTTGAGAATGACAGGCACGAATTCGCGCTGCCCGAGCGCTTCTTCAACGATGTCTCGGGTGCGCGGCTCCAGATCGTTCAGCGAGTCGATGTAGACGATCTCGCGGCCATCCTTGTCGCAGATGGAGACGGCGTGCAGCGGGTCCGAAAGGGGGAATGCGCGGACTGGCGCAGCGTCGGGGTAGCGTTCACCGTGCTCGTCAATCAGCACCAGATGTCCGCGCGTGTCCCGCTCCAGGTTGAAGGCTGGCATGGGTTATCTCGTCGCCTCCGCAGGCGGAACATCCACGGCCTGCCCCTCCTCGTCGAGGTCATCGTCCTCGTCGCCGCCATCCGAAAGACGGCCCTCGTGCATGTCGATTTGTGCCTGATGCAGGCGCGCGTAGGCCCCGCCCTTTGCGAGTAATTCGTCGTGCGGACCGACTTCAATGATCTCGCCGCGTTCCATCACCACCAGCCGGTCCGCTTTCTGGAGCGTGCTCAATCGGTGGGCGATGGCGATGGTGGTGCGCCCCTTGATCAGGTTCGCCAGCGCGAGCTGAATCTCGCGCTCGGTCTCGGTGTCCACCGACGAAGTCGCTTCGTCGAGAATCAGGATCCGGGGATCGATCAGCAGGGCCCGGGCGATGCTAACCCGCTGACGTTCGCCGCCGGAAAGGAACTGGCCGCGTTCGCCGACCAGCGAGTCGTACCCGTTGGGCATCCGCAGAATGAACTCGTGTGCGCGGGCGGCCCGGGCGGCGGCAATGATCTCATCCCGCGTGGCGTCCGGCCGGCCGTAGGCGATATTCTCGGCGATGGTCCCGAAGAACAGGAATGGTTCCTGCAGGACGAGGCCGACGCAGCGCCGGTATTCGCCGATTGGGTAGCTGCGGATATCGACGCCGTCCACCAGAATGGCGCCTTCGCTGACGTCGTAGAACCGGCATACGATGTTGATCAACGTCGTCTTGCCGGCCCCGCTCTGCCCCACCAGACCGATCATCTCGCCGGGCCGTATGGACAGGTTCAGGTTCTTGAGAATCGGCCGCGTCCCATAGCGGAAACTTACCTGCTGGATCTGGATGCCGCCTTCCAGCCGGCCCGGGTGGATGGGGTCCTTCGCCTCGGCCACTTTGGGCACCCGGTCGAGCACGCCGAACACGCGCTGGGCGCTGGCCGCGGCCCGCTGGGTCGCCGAGACCATGCGGCTCATCGAGTCTAATCGACCGTAGAAGCGGCTGATGTAAGCCACGAACGTGGTCAGCACGCCGACGGTAATCGAGTGATCGAAGACGCGCTTGACGCCATACAACCAAATCACGAGCACGCCCAGATCCGTCAGCAGGACCACCACGGAAGTGAAGTACGCCCAGACTTTGTTTACCTGGTTGTTGACGCGCAGAACCCGGTTGTTCGACCGCCGGAAGCGTTGGATCTCGCGCTCTTCCTGGGCAAACGCCTTCACCACGCGAATGCCGGGAATCGTATCCGCCAGGACGCTGGTCATGTCGGCCCAGGCCCGGTTGGCCAGAGAGAAGCCGCGTCCCAGGCGTTCCTGCACGCGGAATACGCTGAACGCGATGAACGGCATCGGGAGCAGGGTCACCAGGGCCAGGTGGAAGTTGATTTTCAGCAGGATGACGGCGGTCATCACCAGCATCAGAACGTCGGTGAAAAAATCCAGCACGTAGACCGACAGGAAGTAACAGATGCGGTCGGTATCGCTGCTCACCCGCGAGATCAAATCACCGGTCCGCTTGCCGCCAAAGTATTCCAGCGAAAGCTTTTGCAGGTGCGAGTAGGTCCGGTCGCGCAATTCGGCCGAGACGCTTTCGCTGACCCAGGACATGACGTACATCTCGGCCCAGGTCAGAAGCCAGGCCAGCACCGAAGCTCCCGCCAGCCCCAGCAGGTACCAGGGCAGCAGGTGCATGTGCGCCGGCTTGCCGTTCTGGTACGGGATCAGGATCTCGTCGAGCAGAGGCATTGTCAGGTAGGGCGTAATCAGCCCGCTGGCCGTCGCCGCCAGCGTCAGGATCACGCCCAGTACCGACATGACCCAATAGGACTTAGCGATCGAGAGCAGCCGGAACAGCGAGCGCACCGGAGACTTCGCGATCGACGTGCCGCACTGGCTGCAGACCGTGTCGCCCGCCCGGATGGCATAGCCGCAAACCATGCATTCCGTGGTCACTGCGGCGGGCGCGACCGGTTTTGCTTCGACGGCCAGTCCCCTTTGCAGCGCCTCCAGGCGTTCGGCCAACTTGCGGGCGCTGGCCGCGCGGGCCACCGTGTAGCGCCAGTGGGCCACCAGACCGTCTGCGTTCAGCAATTCCAGCGTGCCGATGCCGGCATGATCGCTGGTGGCCGCTACCAAATCGGCCGTAATCTGCCAATCCCGGTAAGTCTTTGGATCAGCAGGGGATTTCAGGTTGGGGCGCTCTCCCGGCTCCCACTCGAATCCAAGTATCCTGCGATTGGTGAGAACAACCAGGCCGGCGGCGTAGTGCAGGCGCGAAGAGAGATCCGGCTCGAACCAGGCAAGCGGAGCCTCGGCAGGTTCGAGTTTTGCCCGCAACAGGCTCTCAACCCAGCCTGGGGCGCCCTCCCACGTCTCTGCCGGTTCCGTCATCCTGGCTCTATCGTCTAACGTTCGCGGGGTTCGAAGTCAAGAAATCAGCCCGGCACCCTTCCCACGGCCCCCGTTTGCCGGGTACCCCCCTCCAATTCGTCGGATCTTGTCCCTGATTTAGGGGCTGTGGCTCCTAAATGGGAGATGACAAGCTTGTGGTATCTCGGCCACGTGAGCCGTCCGCGAAGACGCGAACTCCGGCCGGGACATGTATTCGCACGAATAAGGAAGTCCGGCGGAGCCTCCTCACCCACCTGATCAGGTTCCTACCAAAACTAAACCCGATGGAAATCCGCAAAGTATTGACGCTCCGTGGTCCGAACATCTGGGCGAACTTCCCCGTAATTGAAGCCTGGGTAGACCTCGGTGCCTGGAAAGATCGCTCTTCGGACACGATCCCCGGCTTCAACGACCGGCTAATGGCTTGGCTGCCGACACTAGTCGAGCACCGCTGCAGCGTCGGGGAGCGCGGTGGGTTCTTCCAGCGCTTGAGCCGCGGCACGTACCTGGCGCACATCCTGGAACACGTTGTCCTGGAACTGCAAACGCTTGCTGGAGTTGAAGTTGGCTTCGGCCGGGCGCGCGAAACCTCCGACGAGGGCGTCTACAAGGTTGTCTTCAAGTTCCGCGAAGAGAAACTCGCCCGGGCGTGCCTGAACTCCGCCCGCAATCTGATTATGGCCGCCGCACAGGACCAGCCGTTCGACGTGAGCGCGACGGTGGAGCGACTGCGCGAGATGGCCGAGCAGAATCTGCTGGGGCCGAGCACGAATTCGATCGTTGAAGCCGCCCGCGAACGCAACATCCCGTTCCGGCGTCTTGACGACCACAGCCTGTTGCAACTGGGCTACGGGGCGAAAATGCGCCGGATTCGCGCTGCGGAGACCGACCAGACCGGCTCCATCGCCGAATCGATTGCCCAGGATAAGGACCTGACGCGCACGCTGCTTCAAGCCGCCGGCGTGCCGGTCGCTCAGGGCTATCCCGTTTCGAGCGTGGAAGAAGCCTGGGAAACCGCTGAATACATTGGCCTGCCGGTCGTGGTGAAGCCGAGGGACGGCAACCAGGGCCGCGGCGTGACCACGAACCTGAGCACGAAAGAACAGGTGGTCGCGGCCTACACCGCCGCGCTCGCGGAGAGTTCTTCGGTGATCGTCGAGAAGTTCGCCCCGGGCAACGACTACCGCTTGCTGGTGGTGGGCGGCAAGGTGGTCGCCGCTTCCCGCAGGGAACCCGCCCAAGTGATGGGCGACGGCCGCCACAGTGTCGCTGAACTGGTTGAAATCGAGAATCGCGATCCACGCCGCGCGGATCACCACGCGGGCAATCTGAGCAAGATTCACATTGACGAAGTCGCTCTCAACGTATTGAAGGATCAGGGCTTTACCCCTGATTCGATTCCTTCCGCCGGTACGCTGGTCCTGATCCGCCGCAATGCCAACCTGAGCACGGGCGGGACCGCGATTGACGTGACTGATCTGGTGCACCCGGAAGTCGCCGCGCGCGCCGTCGATGCCGCGAAAATGGTCGGACTCGACATCGCCGGTATCGACGTCATCGCCAACGACATCACGCGTCCGCTGGAAGCGCAGGCCGGCATCGTGCTTGAAGTGAACGCCGCCCCGGGGTTGCGTATGCACCTGGCGCCTGCGACTGGAGAGCCGCGTCAGGCCGGTGAAGCGATCGTCAACATGATGTTCGAGCCGGGCAACAACGGCCGTATCCCCATCGCTGCCGTCACCGGCACGAACGGCAAAACCACGGTCACCCGCTTCCTGGCGCACATCTTACGCGGCACCGGCAAGACGGTCGGCATGACCTGCACCGACGGGATCTACATCAACGAGCGCCGGATCGACTCGGACGACTGCAGCGGTCCAGCCAGCGCCGGCGCCGTTCTGATGAATCCGAACATTGAAATGGCCGTGTTCGAGACCGCTCGCGGCGGCGTTCTGCGCGCCGGGTTGGGTTTTGACGAGTGCGACGTCGCCGTGATCACGAACGTGGGCGACGGCGATCACCTGGGGCTAAACTACATCAACACGGTCGAGGATCTGGCCAAAGTGAAGCGCGTGATCGTTGACGTCGTCAGCGAGACTGGTACTGCGGTACTGAACGCGAACGACCCGCTGGTCGTCGATATGGCTCAGTATTGCCCCGGGAAAGTGCTTTACTTCGCCATCGATGGCAATCATCCAGTCATTCGGCAGCATCTGGCCGAGGGGGGCCGGGCCGTCTTCGTGAAGGGCCGGACCGTGATCCTGGGCGAGGGCAAACGCGAGGAACCAATCCTCAATCTCGAGCGCGTGCCAATGACGTTCAACGGGCGCATCTCGTTCGAGGTGGAGAACACGATCGCCGTGATCGGCGCCGCCTGGGCTATGGGCATCCCGCGAGAGACCATTATCCGGCAAGCCTCCTGCTTCGCCACTGACGCCAGCAAGGTCCCCGGCAGGTTCAATGTGATGAAGGTGTGGGGTGCGACCGTTGTAGTGGACTACGGTCATAACGCGCACTCGCTGCGCGCCATGACCGAGGCGCTGGACACGTTCCCGCACAAGCGCCGCTCCGCGCTGTACTCCATGGCGGGCGACCGCCGCGACATCGACATCATCAATATCGGCGAGTTGCTGGGCAACGCTTTCGACCGCGTAATCCTCTACGAGGCGCACACCATCCGTGGACGGGCGCCGGGCAAGATCGCCGAGTTGATGCGCGAGGGTCTGGCCAAAGGCAAGCGGGTCAAAGAGGTGGAAGAAGTGGAAGGCGCGATCGACTCGATGGAGTTCGCGCTCAATACGGTCCAGCCGGAAGAACTGCTTTTGCTCCAGGCCGACACCATCGACGAGAGCGTGAACTTCGTGCGCGAGTACATCGCGCGTGCCCATTCCACGCCCGTCGCTCCCACGTCCAAAGTCCACAGCTGGAACATGGAACTGGTGAAGACCAGCGCCCCCGCCGTCACGCATCGCGCCACTCTGCGCGCCGATACACGGCAGGAACTCCGCAGATTCTCCGCGCGAACAGAGCTCTGCTGCGGCATGCAGGGAGTCGCTCCGCGCGGCGCCAAGGCTTGGTAGACTGCTGAAAGTGGGGCGGCCGTCCACAGCCGCGCGGGCGCTCCGGCGCCCGCAAGTTCAGCCTTTCTGCATAAGCGCTCCTGCTCCGGACGAAGTATCCTGCGGCAAATCTCATGCTTGTTCCTGATCTGACGAACGTCCGTGCACTGCGGGGACCGAACATCTGGGCCCGGTGTGCAGTGATTCAGGCGGCATTTCGCGCGCCCAATTTACCATCCGGGACTCCCGTCAGCCGATCGGACTCTGTTGCCAAATTGCGCGACCTGACTGCCTCGCTGGGCCCCCTCGGCGATCCGGCCTGGGCCGCCGCGACCGACTGGGCTGCCGCCGGAAACGACCGTTCGCTGGCCTTGTCCGTCGCTCAACTTGCCCTGGCGATCGAGATCGCAGCCACATGCAGGGTCTCATTCTCCTCGGTCTCGCCCACCATCGAATCCGGCTGCTTCCTCCTAGTCCTCGAACTCGAAGATGAAGACATCGCGCGCGCGGCGCTGGCTGCGGCTCGCACCGCTTGCCGGGCGGCCATCGAGAACCGGCCCTACGATTTCGAAGCCGAAATTGAGCGCATCAAAGAAATCGGCAGCGATACCCTGCTGGGCCCGAATACGCGTGCCATCGCCGATGCGGCCACGCGACGCGGGATTCCGCTCCGCAGGCTCGACAAGGGCAGCCTGCTGCAGTTGGGTCACGGCATCCACCAGCGTAGGATGTGCGGCGCGGAAACGGACCGCACTTCGTCCATTGGCGAGGAT
Organism: uncultured Acidobacteriia bacterium; assembly: GCA_903909435.1. Lineage (GTDB taxonomy): Bacteria > Acidobacteriota > Terriglobia > Bryobacterales > Bryobacteraceae > CAIVVT01. The sequence goes on from CAIVVT010000319.1 coordinate 29,857, forward strand.
ATCGGGTGGGAGAAACCTCTCTCCAAGGAGTTGTTGACCGCTGTCGGCATCCCCACTCCGGAAGGCCGCATTGTCGCCAACGCCGAAGATGCCTGGGCGGCAGCGGCCGAGGTCGGGGGCCTGGTGGTGGTGAAGCCGCAGAGCGCCAACCACGGCCGCTCCGTGTTCATCGGGCTGACGCAGCGCGAGGAGATTGCCGCTGCCTACGAATCGGCGCGCGAAACGGGGCAGGGCCAGAACGTACTGGTCGAGCGCTGCGTCCTGGGCGCGGAGCACCGCGTGCTGGTGGTTGACGGTGCGGTCGCGGCGGCAACCCGGGGCGATCCGTTGTATATCAGCGGCGACGGCATCCGGTCCATCGAGCAGTTTGTGGCCGAGTTGAACTCAGACCCGCGCCGCAGCGAAGCCGCCGACTCGCCGCTCTATGCCGTCGAGTTCGACGAGATGACGCTCGGCGTGCTGGCACGCCAAGGTTACGAGCCGGTCTCTGTTCCCCGCGCAGGCGACCATATCCTGATCCAGCGCAATGGCAATCTGGCCGTCGATGTGACGGATCTCGTGCACCCGGACAACGCGGCGCTGGTGGCCCTGGCGGCGCGCACCATCGGCCTGGACGTAGCCGGAGTGGACCTGGTAGTGGAAGACATCTCGCGGCCCATGCGCGAGCAGGGCGGCGCGATTCTCGAAGTGAACGCCATGCCTGGGCTGATGATGCACCTGAAGCCCGGAGTGGGGGAACCCCGCCCCGTGGGCGACATCATCGTGGCCGCCGTGATCCCACCGGGCACCGACGGGCGGATTCCAATCGTCGCCATTCAGGGGAATGGGGCAACTGCGATCGCCCACGAAATCAGCGCCTTGTTAACGGCTCATGGGCTGTGTGCGGGCGTCGCCTGTTCGGAAGGCACATTCGTCAATGGCCACCAAACCCGGCGCGCCGGCCAGACGTCACGCCACGCCGCCGACCTGCTGCTGCACCCGCTCCTGGAAGCCGCCGTCGTAGAGGTTCGCGATGAGGCGATCCTCCAGGACGGGCTCGGCTTCGACCGGTGTAATTTGGCTCTGTTTACCGGCTCGGATGCCGGTGAGTTAACGGTGGCGAACCGCGTTCTAGCGGAATCCGTCGCGGCGGACGGCACGGTGATCCTGAACGCCGGGGTGCCCTGGGCGAAGGAGTTGGCTGGGCGGCACGAAGGGGAAGTCATACTATTCAGTGCGGACCCTCGGACGGCGGCTAAGGCGTGGGGCAAAACGGTCGTTTTTGCTTCAAGAAACGCCGTCTTCGCGAGCAGCGCGGAGCACGAGGAGTGGATTGCGAACCTCGACCCCGCGCCGTCCGCGGAGGCGCTTGAGCAGCGCCTGGCGGTCAGCGCGGCGGGCTGGGTCTTGCGCCGCCTGACAGCGCCGCCAACCCGTCCTGAATAGCGCGCTTGTGGCGTCCCCGCACGAAGAACAACCAGGCCGTGCCGGTGAGCGCGGCCGTGCTGCCCAGCATCTTCATTTCAAATAGCCACACGGAGTGCGTCCCCTCCGGCGGGACGAACGAGAAGCCGATTCCAGCTAGGCTCACGACCAGCCCGGACACCGCGCTCCAGCGGTACCCGTGCTTCCATGCGGCGGCGAACAGGTAGACGAACGGGATGAAGTAGCTGACGACCGTCATGTCCACCAGCAACTGGTAGCCCGTGCGAAGGGTCTCGCCGAGTTGCATCAGGACCAGGAAGATCGTCGAGGCGATCCCCATGGTCAACAAGGCCACATGCGGCGTGTGCCAGCGCGGGTGCAGTTTGCCGAACGATGCGGGCAGATAGCGGTCCAGGCCAATGCTAAATGCCAGCCGCGCACTGCCGCCGATCCAGGCGCCGAACTGCCCCATGATGCCGACCACGATCAGGCCACCCAGCAGAGGCGTCAGCCCCGGCAGGCCCCATTGCCGTGCGGCGGATGCGCCGGCCTGGGCCAGACCCGTGACAACGTTGATGCGCTCGGGCGGCAGCAGGGCCAGGATGGAGAAGGTCCCGAGGATGTAGAAGCCGCCGATGGCCAGGCAGCTGATCCATGCGGCCCTACGGACCGTGCGTTCGGGATCGCGGATTTCGCCGCTCATGATGGATCCGAGTTCCAACCCGCCGAAAGCGAAGGCGATCTGCGACCAGAAATTGAGGTTGCTCCAATTCCATTCGGGCAGCACGTGGATGGGTGTCGCTCCGCCGTGCCGGAAGTAAGAGGTGAGGCCTGCGGCGATGATGGCGGCCCCGGCAACACAAGTGGCCACGGCTCCCAGATTCTGGGTCCACTTGCCGACCTGGAGTCCCACCAGATTCGTGATCAGGGCGAACCATAGTGCCGCCAGTGAGATCGTGACCACCAAAGCCCGGCTGTCAGCCATGGCCGGGTTTTGCGGAAACAGCGAATAGAGCGCCATCCCGATCCCGGCCAAAAGCAGGTTGGGAAAATAAAACAGGTTGCTGAGCCAATAGCACCAACCGCACAGGAAGCCATGCCACTCTCCAAAACTGATGCCGGTCCAGGTGTAAATGCCTCCCTCTTGCGGGAACTTCGCCGTCAGCCCGGCGACCGCCAGAGCCAGCGGGACGAAGAAGAACAGCGCAGCGCCGGCCCACAGGCCCAGTGAGCCGGGGCCGATGTGGGCGGCCGTGGCCAGCCAGCGGATGCTGACCACCGCAGCGACATTGAACAGGACCATATCCCGCAGGCCCAATTCACGGCGCAGAGCGGGGACAGTTTCCAGCATTTCACTCATGTTACCAACCGGGCAGTTGGCGCTTGATCAATGGGCCAGGAACGTCTCAGCGACGTGGACATGAGTAACCCTCGGCTATCTACCGCTCCCTTACGGTCGCGGCTCCATCCGGAACGGAGCCGCGACCGTGAGGGATCGGTGCAGCTTTGGCGCGGGCACCTTCAGGCTTAGGCATGGCCCTGTTTTCGCAGACGTTTCTGCTCCTGACGCGTGAACAGCGGCATGAACGAACTTTCAATGTGAGCGAAAGCCGCCTCCAGCCCGTCTTTCTCATACACTCGGCCGATGCCTGCTTCGACGGCGGTCGGTTCGCCGAATGCCGCTAGAAACTGGTTCGAGCACATGCGCACGGCCTTCTCCCCGTCCAGTTTGCCGTCCTCGCGGAGGATCCGGAGCCGGGCGTACAGCGTCAGCACGGCGTCGCCGATCCAGGCCTGATCATGGAGCGCCTGATCGCGCAAGGCACGTTTCCGTTCGACTTGTGCGGGCGAAGCAAGTGGGCTCGTGGTGTCAGCGTTGGACTCGGTGCGCGGCGAAGGCATACCAGACGATCCTTCCACACAATCGATGCCAGGCGCGAGGGAGGTGCGCGGCAGCTGCCGTTCGCAGGAACATGTGTCACCATTTGCTCCTGAGCGGGCTTCTGTACATCCGGTTCTGCGCCTTGCAGAGCAACTTGTCGCGGCGCTTGGCCTGCTGAGCGGTCGATTCGCGGCTCAACTTCAGGTAGTTGGCTACCCGTTCCGCGTCGAGCCGGCCAGCCTCCACGGCTGCGCTCACCGCACAGTCCGGTTCACCCCGGTGCGAGCAGTCGCTGAACCGGCACGACGAGGCGAGTTTCGCGATGTCTTCGAAGACCACTTCCACCGGGCCGCCCTCGCTCCATACCTCCAACTCGCGCATGCCCGGCGTATCAACCAGCAGCCAGCCCTGCCGGAGCAGAAACAGCTCGCGGGAAGTGGTGGTGTGCCGGCCGCGGCTGTCGGCTGCGCGCACTTCGAAGGTCGCCTGCAGCAGTCCGCCCAGCAAAGCGTTGGCGATGGTCGACTTGCCGGTACCCGACATGCCCACCAGCGCCGCCGTGTGGCCGGGCTCGACGTAGCGGTGCAACTGCTCGACCGCCCCTGTGGCGACGGCCGACATCACCACCACAGGAGCCGAAGTCAGCCGGTCGATTTCATGCAAACGCGACATGAGATCTGCGCAAAGGTCGCTTTTGTTGAGCACCACCACGGGTTCCGCCCGGCTCTCCGCGGCGAGCAGCAGGTAGCGTTCCAGCCGGCGTGGATTGAAGTCGCCGTCGAGTCCCATGACGAGAAACAGCACGTCCACGTTGGCCGCGACCACCTGCTCCGCATTCGCTTTCCCGGCCCGCTTGCGCGAGACGCACGAACGGCGGTCGAGCACCGCCCGAATGCGCCCGGTATCCGGCTCGAACGCGACCCAATCGCCGGTCGCGGGGCGTGCGGCGCCCGCGCTTTCGAGCAGAGCCCCGCACAATACCGCATCAAGTTCGCCCCCGGCCCAGACGACGCGTGCCCAACCGCGACTGGAGGCCGTTACGCGTCCTGCTTCAAGTTGCCCTGCCTGCCCGGCGCAAGCCCGGTCGAGCGCGCAAGCGTACTCGTTGTCCCATCCATAAAGAGACAGTTCCATTGCCTGTGATTCCTTCTTCAGCGTTCAAATGTCGAGCGGGGAATGAGGAAGCCGGGAGGGAATACGGGTGAACACACTTCACCCGCGCGCCGGGAACCAGCGCGTGTACCCTACCGGACTGAGGCAATGACGGTCTGAGGCGACTCCAAACCGCAGTGTAACCCGAGGCGGCCGGCAGATCCAGCGTTGATTGACAACTCGAAGCCCGGGGCCGGAGTATAGGGGATGGGGGTATATGTCAATGAAACTCGATCTGGCCATCGACGGGATGCACTGCGGCTCTTGCGTGCGCAGGGTCACGGTCGCTTTGCAGAAAGTGGAGGGCGTCGAACCGGAGGCGCTGAAAGTCGAAATTGGTTCGGCGTCGGTGAATTTCGACGCCGAAAAGGCCACACTGCAGGAGATTGTCGATGCCGTCAACCGGCTCGGTTTCACGGCCCATGCCATCTGAGGCGACCGTCACGGCGCAGGCGACGCTGCCGGTAAAGGGCATGACTTGCGCCGCGTGCCAGTCCTTCGTGCAGCGCACACTCGAGTCTCAACCTGGAGTGCGCTCCGCGTCTGTCAACCTGATGATGGAGCGCGCGACGGTGGAGTACGACCCGTTGACGGTCTCTCCGCAGACACTCGTGGCTGCGATCAACGAGACAGGGTATGAGGCGGCCCTGCCGCAGCCGGGCCGGAGCGCTACCGCCGAACAGGATGAGCAGGGGCGGGAGCACGAGTCGGCCTATCGCCGTTTACGGATTCAAATGGCGGGCGCCCTCATGGCCGCCGTTGCCGCGATGACTTTGTCGATGCCGCTGATGCGCCACGGCAGCGTGGACCCGCTGCTGCATCGCATCACGATGTGGCTCGATGCGCCGGTTCAAGCGGTGTTTCCGGCGCTCTACAACCTGCCGGCGGATGCGCTGCGATGGACCCTGCTCGTGCTTTCCGTGTTCGTGATGCTGTTCGCGGGGCGGCGTTTCTACGTCAAGGCGTGGGCGGCGGCGCGGCATGCCACCAGCGACATGAACACGCTGATCGCCGTAGGCACGGGGGCGGCGTTTCTTTACTCGACGGCGGTGACGCTCGCGCCCGGCGCTTTCGAGTCGCGGGGCGTGGCCGCGGAGGTCTATTTCGAAGCGGTGATCTTCATCCTGGCGCTGGTGCTGGCCGGCAACGTACTGGAAGCGCGGGCGCGGCGCGGCGCTTCCTCGGCGATGCGGGCTTTGGCGGCGTTGCAGCCCGCCACGGCGCGGGTCGAGGTGAACGGGCAGGAAATCGACACTCCGCTGGACCGATTGCAGTTAGGCGACATCGTGGTGGTGCGGCCCGGCGAACGCGTCCCGGCGGATGCGGTCGTCCTCAGCGGCATGAGCGGGGTGGACGAATCGATGTTGACGGGCGAGCCCGAGCCGGTCGATAAGCTGCCCGGCTCGGCGGTGATCGGTGGAACGACGAACGGGCAGGGCGTGTTGCGAGCGCGCGTCACGGCGCTGGGCGGCGAGACGATGCTCGAAAACGTCTTAAGGTTGCTGCGCGCCGCGCAAGGCGCCAAGGCGCCGATGCAGCGACTGGCGGACCGCGTGAGCTCGGTCTTCGTGCCGGCGGTATTCGGTATCTCGCTGCTGACCTTCGCCGTCTGGATGGTGGCCAGCCACGACCTCGCGCGCGCAGCCGCCGCCAGCGTGGCCGTGCTGATTATCGCCTGCCCGTGCGCGATGGGCTTGGCCGTGCCGACGGCCGTGATGGTGGCCACCGGGCGGGCCGCGCAGTTGGGGATTCTGGTGCGCGGAGGTGAAGCGCTCGAGCGCATGGCGTCCATCGACACGGTGGTCTTCGACAAGACCGGGACGCTAACGGAAGGGCGGCCGGAAGTCACGGCAATCACGCCGGCCGAAGGGTGGGCTGAGGACGAGTTCCTGCGCGTGCTGGCGTCGGTGGAGAAGTCGTCGGAGCACCCGCTGGGTAGGGCCGTTGTGGAGTTGGCGGATAGGCGCAAGTTGACACTGCTGCCGGTGGAGAACTTCTCCGCGTTGGCCGGACTGGGCGCCGAAGGCCGCATCGCGGGGAAGGCCACTCTGGTCGGGCGGCGTTCGCTGCTCACCGAGCGGGGCATCGACCTCCCAGAGGACTCGACGGTCGCTCAACCGGCAGGCCGCACGACAATTTGGGCGGCTGTGGACGGCCGCTTTGCGGGTGCTGTAGCGCTTTCTGACCGGCCCCGGGCTGGCGCTCAGCGGGCCGTAGAACAGCTCAAGCAGGCAGGTTTGCACGTCGTGATGCTGACCGGCGACCAGGAGTCCTCGGCCCGGGCGATCGCCCGGGAATTGGGCATTGAAGAGGTCTTGGCCGGCGTGCTGCCAGAAGGCAAGCTGGAAACGCTGCGCCGATTTCAGGCGGAGGGGCGCCAAGTGGCGATGGTCGGAGACGGCATCAACGACGCTCCGGCGCTGGCTGCGGCGCACGTCGGCATCGCGCTCGCGAGCGGCACTGATGTGGCGCGGGAAGCGGCCGATTTGACGCTGATGCGACCTGACTTGAGCCTGATTGTGCAGGCACGCGCGTTGGCGCGCTCGGCCGTGCGACTGATGCAACAGAACCTGTTTTGGGCACTGGCGTACAACGCCGTTTGCATCCCCATCGCAGCCGGTACGCTGTACCCTGCGTTCGGAGTCCTGTTGAGTCCCGTGATCGCCAGCGCCGCAATGGCGTTGAGTTCGGTGAGCGTGGTGGGCAACAGCCTGCGTCTCGCGGCCTGGAGGAAAACGTGACGGATCACGAATGCGCAACGACGGAGCGGATGGCGCAAGGCGTGGACGAGGAACTGCGCCAGAACGCGCTGAAGCGTCTTCGTCGCATTGAGGGGCAGGTGCGGGGGCTCCACAAGATGGTGGAGGAAGGCCGGTACTGCGCCGACGTTCTGACGCAAGTGGCGTCGGTGCAGGAGGCGCTGGGCGGCGTGGGAAAGCTGCTCCTAAAGAACCACCTGAAGCACTGCGTTACGCACGCAGTGGTGTCGGGAGATGCGGTTGACGCGGACCAGAAGTTTGACGAGTTAGTGGAACTGTTTGGGCGGCACTGGAAGTAGCTTCGCCCGTGGGACAGAAGATCGCTTACGCCGCCTGCCGGCGCTGAGATTACTTGGGAGAGTCTCTGTGAAGCTGACGAACCACCCGGGATGACAGACCACGCAAAGCGATGGTCTGTCCCACCACGGTTTGTGCCATGGTCCGTACTGCACTATTTCGGCTTGTAGTTGCTGTCCAAGCCCTCCGAGGTGGGGACCAGCGGCAGCCAGAAATCGAGCTCATTCTGGTCGGGCCCAGCAGTGTATTCGGCGATTGGACGCAGCAGCGCGGTTTGCGGTTGGATCGAGTAGCCTCCGGGAAGATAGCTGAGCTGGAAATGCGCCACGGGCACCGCAAAACGCGCGGCCGTGCCGGAGGCGACTGCCGGTTTCAACGCGAGTTTGCCGTTCGTCTCCGGCAGCGACACTTTGTTTTCGTTCGACGGCTCATCGAAGTAGGCGGGTGATGTGGCCTGGTCCACGGCGAGCAGCCAGGGCCCGTGGAAGACAGCGGCCTGGCGGCCCTCGCCGCCGCGCTTCACAAGGCGGGTTTGAAGGGCATAGGTCACCCTCAGGACTTCGCCGGCTTTCCATATGCGCGCGACGGTTTGGTAGCCGTCCTGGGAGGAGGTCTGGAGCGGCTGCCCGGACAGAGACAGTTGCACTCCTGAAGCCCACTGTGGAACGCGCACCCGCAAGTCGTGAGGCTTCCCATCTGCTTTCGCCACGGTCAACTGGACGCTCGCGGTGCGCTCCAACGCCGAGTCGGCGCGGACAGTCAGCCCGGCCGCCTCACCCTGCCCATCCACCGGCAGATCGTAAGACAGTGTGCCCGCCTGCGCGTGGAAGACCGACCTGAAGACCGCGGCCAAAGCGCGCAGCCCGTGGAACGTGCAGCACCACCAAGCGTGGGCAAACGGCGGGACATAGCCTGCCTCGGAGAGGCTGTGATGGCCGAAGTCGCCCGTGTGGAACTGGTTCATCGACATCTCGTTGAACAGCGTGAGTTGCGCCTGTTGCATGTATTTCGGCTGAAGCGTGAGGTCCCATAGTTCGAGGCTGAGCCTCAGCCAATCTGCCTCCGAGCAACCTTCGTCACGCTTAATTTGCGGGGCGAACATCTCCGGCACGGCACCCTGCACCAGCACGTTCCCGGAATCGAGCACGTCCTGCCAGGCCGCTTCAGCCTGTTCCAGATAGCGCTTCTCCCCGGTCACTTTGTAGAGCGCTACGACGCCGCGGACGGTGGTGAGAAAGCCGTGGCTGTGCTGGGACGGATGGCGATCGGTTCGCGCCGCGATGTCGCGGGCCAGGGCCAGATACGGCTCGGCCCTGGTCACACGGTAGAGTTCGACCAAGCCTTCGAGACTATTGGTCCAGCAGATGTAGCCGACCGCGAATTTCTCACCGTTGTAGGCCGTGCGCACTTCCTCCGAGTTGAAGCGCGGCCCGATGCGTACCAGGAAGTCTCCCAGCTTGCGCGCGGAAGCCAGCGCGTCGGCGCGGTGGGTCAGATCGTAATACTCAAGCAGGCCGATCAGCATGCGGCCGTTACCCCACAAGGTCGCCATGTCACTGTCGCGCACCGTCCCCGTGGTCAGAGGAGCGCCGAAGTGGCCATCCGGCTGTTGGAGTTTGATTGCCCCCGACACGACGTGGTCGAGCAGCGAGGACCCTGCCCCATTCTGGCGGAAGGCCAATGACAGTGCACCGATGTAACGGCCGGAAACGTCCCCGCTGAATTCGGTAAAACGCCGCCCTGGCTGGGCAGAGGCGTCGGCCAGGATGAAGGCCTCATCAAACACGGGAGGACCGTCTCTGGTAACCCGCTTCAGGGTTAGGTTGAAACGGTCCGTCAAGTTCCCGGCTGAGACGGCGGCGGCGGAGAGGAGCAAGCAGAGCAGAAAGCGCATGGCGTTACATTCATATCAAATCCGAGACCGCCCGCGGGCTGGATTGCCTAACGGGAACAAATTGAGGGGATTGGCGTCTAAAGATTACAGAGCCGCCAGACGAGTGGATCGGCGGTATGATGAGTCGGTGGAGGCTCTCCCTTGACGCCGAGTCGGAACGGACACGACCGCAATCGGCCAATTGACCTCCCGGAGACTCCGGGAATGCCCGAAGAGCAGGTTTTGCTCGAAGGGTTGAGATCAGGGGACGAGACCGCGTACGAACTCTTAATCGCGCATTTTCAGCAGCCCGTTTTCGGCCTGGTGCAGCGCCTCATCGACGATCATAACGAGGCCAGCGACGTCACGCAGGAGGTCTTTCTGAAGATCTTCCGCAGCGTCAACCAGTTTCGAGGAGAGAGCAGTCTGAAGACTTGGATTTACCGGATCGCCGTGAACGAGGCCTATAATCGCAGGCGCTGGTTCGGGCGGCACCGGAAACCAGAGACAGAACTGGAAGCGCAGGAGCCCGGCCGCAGTCACCTCGACCATCTACACGACCGATCCCGGTCGCCCTACGACCTTGTATTGAACGAGGAATGGAAGAGTGCGATCGAAAAGGCGCTGGCGGGCTTGAATCCTGCCTTCCGATCCGCAGTTGTGCTGCGCGATCTGGAGGACTTGAGCTATGAGGAGATTGCCGACGTACTCGACATTTCGCTCGGCACGGTAAAGTCTCGCATCCTGCGTGGGCGCGAATCGCTGCGCAGGGCGCTCATTGAGCAGTTCGAACCGGCCCGGGGCTTCGCGTTCTCGCCCCAGCCGGCGGACTAAGGGAATTCGGGGTCGATATGGATTGCCTGCATGTTCAGTGGATGCTGTCAGCATTCCTGGACGGTCGCATCGTGGATTCCGAGAAGCGCTCGCTGGAGGAGCACTTGAAGACCTGCGCCGAGTGCGGTGGACGCCACGCAGGCATGGTGGCTGTCCAGACGACGCTGCGCGATGTGCCCGTCCGTAAAGTTGATCGGCATCTTTCTCTATCGTTGCGTTCCATGGCTTCGCGAGAAGCTGCGCGGCGCCGGCGTCAAGTGGATTTTCGTGCCAAAGTGCATGACCTGACTGGACGCCTATCGTTTTGGGCGAGCGGCCTGATGAAGCCACTGGCGCTTCCCGCGGCGGGTGGACTCGCGACAGCGGTACTGCTTTTCGTAGCCGTTATGACCAGCTTCCAGGGCATCATCTCCGCGCCGCAACCCGGTGATGTTCCTACCGTTTTGGCCACCGAGGCGCTGCTTAAGTCGACCCTGTTGGACACCGCGCTGGAAGAGATTAACGTGGAAGTTCTGGTTGACGAGCAGGGCCGCGTCACCGATTACTCGCTGCCCAAGGACATCGACATGGCGGCACGGCAGGAACTGAAGCGCGAGATCGGCAAGTCATTACTGTTTTCGAAGTTTCAGCCGGCCACGACTTTCGGCCAGCCCACATCGGGGTGGGTCCGGGTGAAGTTCCGCAGGACGCAACTCGAAGTGCGAGGGTGACCCGGCGTAGGCCCAGAAGGTTAGGCGCCTGTGATTCGATCGGCCGGAGATGATGAGCGGCGTTGGTTGGTCCATTGTTTGCACCACCCCGGCCAAGGTTATCGTTATCAGCGACCCCAACATTCATCAGATAGAACTGCAGCAAGCTCCGCGTTTCCCTATGATTGCCGCGAAATCGCCGCCCATTAACCGGGGAGCCCCGGGGTGCCTACGACCTGAGGACAGTGTGCATTTCCCGAACCAGTAGATGTTCGCGCGTATACCGCACCGCATTGTCCGGTTATACTGTCCAGGTGCTGTCGGACAGGAGGACTATGCGATGTTTACGGACAAATACTTCAGGATCTGGACGGGCCCCTTTCCCTTCAACGATGCATCGGTCAGGCAAAACGCTCCCGCCACATCGGGCGTCTATCAGATTCTATATTTAGGCGAGATTGTTTACATCGGAATCTCATCGAGTTCGATTCGGGGCAGGCTGATAAAGCACGTGACCGGGCATGGGAATTGGGCTGCCGCGCGACGCGCCAACGCGGAGGGATACGAATTCGTATACTTCCTGTGCGACGCCACCAGCGCGAGCCAAATCGAATCGCACGTGCTCACGAACGACCCGCCGCCGTTCAACGTGAAACCCGAGTATAAGAACTTCATCGACAATATCACCGTGCATTGAGCCACGGCCCCGTACAAGCGGAGCGAAGCGCGACAATCGAGGGAGTGGGTCAGCGTCTCGGTCAGCACTTCCTGTTCGACAACTCGATTCTGGAGCGCATTGCGCTGGCGGCTTGCGGGGAGCACGCGGCCACGGTGATTGAAATCGGGCCGGGACCGGGGGGGCTCACTCAGCATTTGCTGCCCCGCTGCGAACGCCTGGTCGCAATCGAGATTGATCCGGCTTTGGCGGGCGCATTGCGGACGAGGTACGCCAGTGAGCCCAGGTTCCAGCTCGTTGAAAGCGACGTGCTACAGGCCGGCTTGAGCCAGTGGGGACCGGCGGTCGTGGTTGGTAACATCCCGTACTACATCACTTCGCCCATCGTGGACCGTGCGTTGAGCCTCGGCCCGCTACTCGGGCGCGCGGTGTTCCTGGTTCAAAAGGAAGTCGCGGACAGGCTGGCCGCGGCCCCGGGTGGTCGCGACTACGGGTACCTGAGCGTGGCGACGCAGGCCCGCTGCAGAGCGAAGGTACTGTTTAATGTGAAGTGCGGGTCGTTCCGTCCGCCGCCCAAGGTGGAGAGCGCAGTGATCCTGCTGGAGCCGCTTAGCGAGCCGGTGTGTGACGATTTGGCCGGCTTTTTGCGCTTCGCCTCCACCTGCTTCCGGCAGAAGCGCAAGACGTTGAGAAACAACCTCGCAGGCCACTTTGACAAGGCCAAAATCGATTCCCTGCCCGAGGCTGCGGAGCGCGCCGAGCAGCTTGCCGTGGGCGATCTGGTGCGGATGTTCAATATACTGAAAGATTAATGATTCGAGTCCGATTCGCTCCTTCCCCCACGGGGTATCTACACATCGGCAGTGCCCGAACCTTCATTTTCAACTGGCTTTTCGCCCGGCGGAACCAGGGGACGATGATTCTTCGCATTGACGACACCGACGTGGAACGCAACACGCAGGCGTCGCTCGACAGCATCTTCGACGGACTGAAGTGGCTCGGACTGCCGTGGGACGAGTTCTACCGGCAGAGCGACCGGACCGCGCTTTACACCCAGGCGGCGTGGACCATCTTCGAGCGCGGCATGGCCTATCGCGACTTCACACCGATGACCCAAATCGGGGAAGACAAGCCCGGCGGCGGCATAGGCTGGCTGTTCAACCCCGGCGCACGAGAACTGAGCCGCGAGGAGAGCGACCGGCGCGCCGCAGCGGGCGAACCGTTTGTGCTGCGGTTTCTGGTACCGCGCGATGGCGAGCGTGAGATCCGGTTCCGCGATCTGGTGTATGGCGATCAGTCTAAGTCGTGCGCCGACATTGAAGACTTCGCGCTGCTGCGTTCAAACGGCATGGCCACCTACCATCTGGCCTCTTGCTTCGACGACGCCGATTTGCGCATCTCGCACATCGTCCGGGGCCAGGATCACCTGCCGAATACCTTCAAGCACGTGTTGATCTTCGAAGGACTCGGCACGAAGAGCCCGAAGTTTGCCCATTTACCCCTGCTGATTGCGCCCGACGGAGCGAAGCTTTCCAAGCGCAGGCACGGTCCTGTGGTGTCGGTGACCACTTACCGCGACGCCGGCTTCCTGCCGCAAGCGTACGTGAATTTCCTGTGCCTGCTGGGCTGGAACCCGAAGGACGACCGCGAGAAGATGTTGCTGCAGGAGATTGTCGACGTGTTCTCGTTCGAGGGCGTCAACCGCCCGAACGCGGTGGTCAATTTCACCGAGCAAGACCCGATCGACCCGAAGGCATTGTGGCTCAATTCACAGCACATTTACGCGTTGTCGCATGAGGAACTGACCGACCGGCTGGCGCCTGTGGTCGCCGCCGCTGGCATCCAAGTTGAACGCGCGCATCTGCTGCGCATCACACCGCTGATCCAGGAGCGGATCAAGACGCTGAACGACGTACTGACCGTCGCCGACTTCTTCTTCGCGGATGAGTTGACGCCATACGATCCGGCGGAGTTGATCCCCAAAAAGGGCGACGCCGCCATGGCGCTCAAGGTGCTGGAAAGCGCGCGTAAAGCGCTGGAGACGGCCGGGTTCAGCCACGACGGACTGGACGGTGCGCTGCGCGCGGAGGCTGCCACGCTGGGCGTGAAAGCGGGACAGATGTTCCAGCCGGTCCGAGTGGCGGTTTGCGGGCGGATGGTCGCGCCGCCGTTATTTGAGACGCTGGAAGTTCTGGGCAGAGAAACGTGCCTGAAACGGATCGACCAGGCGCTAGAAAAGCTGCGCTCGCGGCAAGCGAGTCAGGTGTAGAAGGAACGAATACGAAAATGTCCAATGATCGAAATGGCGACCCGGCCGAGGCTTCCCAGCCCGAAGCGCCCGAACGCCAGTCCAACTTCATCCGCGACACTATCCTGCAGGACATCGCGAACGGCAAGCACGGCGGGCGCGTCCACACTCGTTTTCCACCCGAACCCAACGGCTATCTCCACATCGGCCATGCCAAGTCGATTTGTCTGAACTACGGACTGGCCCAGGAGTTTGGCGGCAAGTTCAATCTGCGTTTTGACGATACCAACCCGACCAAGGAAGAGACCGAATACGTCGATTCCATCATTGAGGACGTGCGCTGGCTGGGTGCCGATTGGGAAGACCGGCTGTTCTACGCCTCCGATTACTTCCCGCAACTGTACGAGTACGCGCTGCTGTTGATCCGGAAGGGCAAGGCGTACGTCTGCGATCTGACCGCCGAGCAAATCCGCGAATATCGCGGAACGTTGACGGAACCGGGGACCGAGAGCCCGTGGCGTAATCGCTCCGTTGAAGAGAACCTGGACCTCTTAGAGCGCATGAAGGCCGGTGAGTTCCCCGATGGGACCCGCACGCTGCGCACTAAGGCTGACATGGCGTCGGCCAACCTGAATCTGCGCGACCCGATCATGTACCGCATACTCCACGCGGAGCATCATCGCACGGGCAATACCTGGTGCATCTACCCGATGTATGACTTCACGCACGGCCAATGCGATTCGATTGAAGGCATTACGCATTCCATCTGTACGCTCGAGTTCGAGGACCACCGCCCGCTCTACGACTGGTACATCCAGGAACTCGGGATCTTTGCCCCGCAGCAACTCGAGTTCGACCGCCTGAACCTGACCTACACCCTGCTGAGCAAGCGCAAACTGCTGGCGCTGGTGCAGGACAACCATGTCACAGGCTGGGATGACCCGCGTATGCCCACGCTCAGCGGCATTCGCAGGCGGGGCTACACAGCCGAAGCGATGCGCACATTCTGCTCGCGCATCGGCGTTTCGAAGACCAACGGCATGGTCGAACTCGGCCTGCTGGAACACGCCGTACGGGAAGACTTGAACCAGCGCGCGCTGCGCGTGATGGCCGTCCTGAATCCCTTGAGAGTGGTGATTGACAACTACCCTGAGGGCCGGACGGAGTTGATGGAGTGCGTCAACAATCCCGAAGACGCCTCGGCCGGCACGCGCGAAGTTCCGTTCTCAAAGACGCTCTACATCGAGCAGGACGATTTCCGCGAAGATCCTCCCAAGCACTTCTACCGGCTCTCGCCGGGGCGCGAGGTGCGCCTGCGCTACGGCTATCTGGTGACGTGCACCAGCGTGGTTAAGAACGAAAAAGGCGAAGTCGTGGAGGTGCACTGCAGCTACGACCCGGCGACGCGCGGCGGCAACACGCCGGACGGGCGCAAGGTGAAATCAACCATCCACTGGGTCTCCGCCGAACACGCGATTGAGGCTGAAGTACGGCTGTACGAGAACCTTTTCCTGACAGAAGACCCGAACGACTCGAGCCGGGGTCAGGAGTGGACCGAGAACCTGAACCCGAAGTCGCTGGAAGTGGTCGCGCATCCCAAGTTGGAGCCGAGCCTCAAGCACGCGAAGGCGGGCACGTCCTATCAGTTCGAGCGCCTTGGATATTTCTGCCTGGACCGGGATGCCACCCCAGACAAGCCGATCTTCAACCGGACTCTGGGGCTGCGCGACTCGTACGCTAAGATCGACAAAGCCAAGGCAAAGAAGTAGGCCAAGGAAGAGGGCAGGAAAGCTACATGGTAATCGTCGGACTCGGCGGACTGCTCAACAATCCCGCATGCGCCGTTCTGCGCGACGGCGCGATCGTCGCCGCGGTGGAGCAACACAAGATCGCACGGCGCTTTGAGCCGCGTGAAATCCCATCGGAAGCTATCGACTCCTGCCTGACGCTCGCCAAGGCCTCGCCCGCCGATGTGGACGCCGTAGCCATCGCGCGTCCCTTCTCCGACCGGCACGACAGCCGGATGCAGTTGATGCTGCGCGAGCGTTTCCCGAATGCCCGCATCAGCGCTGTGGAACACCACCGGGCCCACGCCGCCTCGGCCTATTTCGCCTCGCCGTTCGACGCGGCAACCGTGCTCACATTGGACCGTTCCGGCGACTTCCGCTGTGGCGCGCGCTGGCTGGCCCACGGCACCTCGATCGACCTCGACGAGGAGACGTTCTTCCCGGATTCCATAGGCGACCTATACAGCCGGGTGACCGAGTTGCTGGGCTACCGGCCGCGCAGCGAAGAGCACAAAGTGCAATGGCTCTCAGCCTTTGCCGGTGACGAACTGGCCGAGGTGTTCCGCCGGATGCTCGTACGAGAAGGCGCGGGCTTCCATACGGACCGTTCGTACTTCGACTCCGACCGGCTAGGCATGGGCGGATTTAGCGACCGATTCTATGAAGCGATCGGGCTTGAAGACGACTCCAATATCGACGACAAATGGCGCGCCCGGATCGCCGCTGGCTTGCAGTCCGCCGTTGAGCAACTCGCGCTCGACATGGCCGGTAGCGGCGAGAATCTATGCCTGGCGGGCGGACTGTTTTATAACGCGATCCTGGTATCGGCGTTCGAGCGCAGCGGGCGCTGGAAGAACGTCTTTGTGCAACCCGCGGCCGGCAATAGCGGAACCGCCATGGGCGCGGCTTACTGGACCTGGCACAGCTTCTTCGGGCGGAAGGAACGCGTTCCGCTCACGACTCTGTCGCTGGGCCCGGAGTATAGCGTGGCGGGCGTCAAAGAGGTCCTCGAAAACTGCAAGCTGGCTTTCAAGTTCCTGCTCACCAATGAAGCAGTGATCGCCACCACGATCGAGC
Organism: uncultured Acidobacteriia bacterium; assembly: GCA_903909435.1. Classification (GTDB taxonomy): domain Bacteria; phylum Acidobacteriota; class Terriglobia; order Bryobacterales; family Bryobacteraceae; genus CAIVVT01. The sequence goes on from CAIVVT010000319.1 coordinate 46,535, forward strand.
AACTCGCATCGGACCGGATCGTGGCCTGGATGCAGGGACGGATGGAGTTCGGCCCGCGCGCGCTAGGCAACCGCTCGATTCTCGCCTCGCCATTGAACCCTTACTCCAGCGAGAACCTGAACATTTACATCAAGCGCCGCGAGCAGTTCCGTAAGTTCGCCGCGTCGGTGCCGGCCGAAGCCGCATCGCGCTATTTCGAGACCGGCGCGAACGCGCGTTTCCTCGCAACGGTAGGCAAGGTCCGGCCCGAGTATCGCAAGACCTTCGAAGCAGCGTTACTCGGCGACGACACACTGCGAGTCCACGCCGTGGAGAAGTCCGAGAATCCGCTGTTCCACGCGCTGCTCACCGAGTGGGGCGCGAAGACGGGCCTGCCGGTGCTTTACAACACTTCGTTCAACTTGTTCGGCGACCCGCTGGTCTGCTCGCCGCGTGATGCCGTGCGTAGCTTCTACTCCTCGGGCATCGACGCCATGATGGCAGGAAGTTTCCTACTGGAGAAATAGCCGTTGAGCCGAGAGCTGAGAGAACGGTAGCCGACTGCGGATTTGACCGCTGTCTGTCGTTCACGGCTCTGCGCTGCGGCGCTCTGTTCCAGAGTGCCAGGTTATGATTTCAGCGTTGGGAGTGTAGGGACCCGCGGTAATAGCGAGATCCGGGCAGCCGCGCGGACGGGTATTCCGGTTAGAATCGAAAGCGTTCTGCCCGATTGCTTTGCCCTAGCGTGTGAGGAACACCAGCGAGCGCAAGTTCGTTTTTTTCACTGAGAGGAATACTGCATGAAGTTGGCGATGATCGTCCTTTTGTCTGGAGCATGGCTTGCATCGACGATCTTGGCGCAAAATGCGCCGGCTCAGAACGCAGTGATGGACGGCGTCTGGAACATGCTTCCCGATCAGAGCGACTTCGGTGCCTTGCCCAACCCAGGCAACCTTACCCTCACGGTGAAGATGAAGGGCCCAGTTTTCGAGTTGGACCAGGATTCCGTCGATGGGTTGTTTCATTTCGTTCTCCGCACCGACAAGCAGCAAGTAACCAACAGCCTGCCCGGCGGGGGTGAAATGAAGAGCCGCCACTGGATTGAGGGATCTGCCCTGTTGGGCGAAATCTCGTTCGGTGAGGTCAGCTTCAAGGACCGTATTTCCTACTCACCGGATGGGCAATTGATGACGGTCGATCGCGAACTCACCACGCCCCAAGGCACGTCGAAGGTGAAGATTGTCCTCCAGAAGGCGAAGCCCTCGATGGCGGGGTGGTGGAAACTGGACGGCGCGAAAAGCGACTTCGGCGGACCCACGCCGACCAAGTACGAGGCCAAGATCACCGTGGACGGCCACCTGTATACTATGCAGCAGAGCACGGATCGCGCCAGTTACGAGATCAAGGTTCGGGACGACGGGCAGGAAACAACCAACCAGGTCGGCGGGATGGCCATGAAGAGCAAGATGCGGTGGGAAGAGGCCGTACTGGTGGGAGAGCACGTTTACAGCGGCAATGGCACCGAGATCACCTTCAAGGACCGCACGAGTTTTTCTCCGGACGGCAAGGTGATGAATATCGACCGCGTGGGCAAGCTGCCGAGCGGCGAGCGCAAAATGCACATCGTGATGGTGAGGCAGTAGGGCCTAGAGTTTCAGGAACCAGCCCTTGCGGTACAGGCCCCAGGCCACCAAGAACATGATCGCAACGTGGCTCAGGGCGGCCAGCAGGCTTGCTATGTAAAGGTCGCCCAGGGGTGCGCAAACGGTTCGAAAATACCACTGCGCCAGCGTTGTCTGGGCATCGACGTGAATCCGGCCCGATGAGATGGCCAGTTCGCCCGAGGCGATGAAGACCGCGATCGCATTCAGGCCGAAGATGCGGAACGGCGTGAACCACCTGCCGTGCCCCTGCACGTCGGCCAGCCAGTAGTAGACACCCAGACAGAGCGAGGCGAGCCCCGCCATGAAGATGGCGTAGGTGGGCGTCCAAAGGCTCTTGTTGATTGGCATCCAGATGGACAGGAAATGCCCTGCGCCCATCAGCAGCGCTCCGCCTGTACAGAGCCAAGCGGTCTTCTCCGGCGGCGTCAAACGACTCCGTGTCAAGTGTCCGGCCAGCACGCCGAACAGGCACGTTCCAATGGCGGGCAAAGTGCTCACGAGCCCCTCGGGATCCCAGACCTTGGTGTGACGCCACATATGCCCCGTCAAGGCCATACTGTCGATCCACTGCGCGAAGTTGCCCACCTTCAACTCAAAATGGCCTGGACCAAAGCCCGGCACCGGGATCAGAGTCATGCAGACCCAATAGAGCGCCAGCACCCCGGCTAGCCAGTAGATCTGGCCGCGAATCGAGGTCCACAGCAGAATCGCCGTCGCGATGAGATAACACACTGCAATGCGCTGCAGAACGCCGGGAATCCTCACGGTGGTGAAGTTCCAGTTCCACAAGAAAGAGATTCCAATACCGATGAGAAAGAGCATCACCGCGCGGCGCAGCGCGTGCAGCAGCAGTTGGCGCTTGCTTTCTCCACGCTCCACGCGCCGGGCCGTCGAAAAAGCCAGTGACACCCCGACGATCCACAAGAAGAACGGGAACACCGTGTCGGTGAAAGTCCATCCGTGCCACTCGGCGTGTTCCAGAGGCGCATAGACAAGCCCACCGGCACCCGGGTTGTTCACCAGTGTCATACTCGCGATGGTCACGCCGCGAAATATGTCGAGAGACTGCAGTCGGCCATTGGGTGCTGTCATACGCTAATGGCGTTTACGATAACAGATGTGAGTTCACTTCCAGTTGACATCCATTCGTTCGGCAATCCCGGCGAGAGCCGCGTGCGCCACGTGCACCTCGACCTGACCGTATCATTCAAGGAAAAGAAGCTCAAGGGGAGTGCGACGTTAGCTCTGGAACCGGCAGGCAGCAAGCTGATTCTCGACACGCGCGATCTTAACATACTGAAGGTAAACGGCTCGCAAGACGGCTTCCGGGTTGGGCCACGAGATCCGATCCTCGGATCACCGCTGGAGATCGACCTCCCTGTAGGCACGCGCAGCGTCGTGGTGGAATACGAAACTGCTCCGCAGGCCAGCGGCTTGCAGTGGCTCTCCAGCGCACAGACTGCTGGCAAACACTCACCGTTTCTCTTCTCGCAGTCACAGGCTATACATGCTCGAAGCTGGGTTCCCATTCAGGACTCGCCGGGAGTACGCGTGACGTTCTCCGCACGCATTCAAGCCGCCGCACCGCTTACGTCCCTGATGGCCGCTATTCAACTCGCTCCAGGGCGGTTTCACATGCCCTGGCCGGTGCCTCCATACTTGATCGCCCTGGCCGTGGGCGAACTACAATTCCGGCCGCTGGGCGCGCGCACGGGAATCTGGGCGGAGCCGCCCATACTCGACAAGGCAGCCAGCGAATTCGCGGACATGGAGCAGATGGTGCAGGCCGCGGAGCGTTTGTTCGGCCCGTATCGTTGGGGCCGCTACGACGTGCTGGTGCTGCCGCCCTCGTTTCCGTTTGGAGGTATGGAGAACCCGCGACTCACCTTCGCCACGCCCACTGTGCTGGCCGGCGATAAGAGCCTGGTCAGCCTGGTGGCTCACGAACTCGCGCACTCCTGGTCGGGCAACCTGGTGACGAACGCGACCTGGCGCGATTTCTGGCTAAACGAAGGTTTCACAACCTATATCGAGCGACGCATTCAAGAGGAGATCTACGGCCGCCGCCAGTCGGAGATGGAGTTCGCCATCGAGGTCGAAGAGCTGAAGGACGAGATGAAGGATCTGCCGCCCGGCGATCAGCATCTCGCCATCGACTTGAAGGGGCGTGACCCCGACGATGGCATGACGGGCGTGCCGTATGTGAAGGGCGCGTTGATGCTGCGCGGGCTAGAGGAAAAACACGGCCGCGAGAAACTCGACGCATTTCTCAAGCGCTACTTCGACCGCTTCGCGTTTCAGAGCATCGCCACCGAGGACTTCGTCGCAGCGTTGCACGAGGGCTTCCCGCAGGACGACGTTTCCGAGTGGTTGAACCAACCCGGCTTGCCCAAAGACGTTCCGAAGATCTCGTTTGATTTTGAGCCCAACCCGAAGAAGACCTGGGCCACCCAGGAGTGGCTGCACTGGTTGAGGAGCCAGCCGAAGCCGTCGACTGCGGCGCACCTGCGCGATATCGACATGCAGTGGGACTTCACTAATTCGGGCAACAGCGAGATCATCGCGCAGTGGTTGGAGATGGCCATCCAAGCGGGTTACGAGCCGGCGTATCCGCGCCTGGAGGAGTTCCTGGTCGAGGTGGGGCGGCGCAAGTTCGTGAAGCCGCTGTTCGAAGCGCTGGTGAAGGCGCCGGGCGGTTTGGAGCGTGCGAGAAACATCTACGCAAAGGCGTGGTCCGGTTATCACCCGATCACTCAGGCCACAGTGGACGCGATTCTGAAATAGGTTCCGGCTTGGGGCTGCGCTCCGGCGCCGCCCCCTTGGCTAGACTTCGAGCTTCCAGGGAGCCCGGTAGATCGCCTTCAAGTGCGGCTTGACCTCGTCCTGCTTGACCGTCCAGGCATTTTCATCCCAATCCAGACGCGACTCAAAACGCATGGACAGGTTGGCCAGGATGCAGGTGACGCTCGAGCGAACGCACTTCTCGATGTCACTGATCGGCTTCTCGCGCGACTTGATGCATTCGATGAAGTTATTCCAGTGCGGCACGTTCATCGGGCTCATGTCCTTGTCGTTCTCCCACTTCTTGGCTGGCTCCTTTGCACCGTTGGGATACACCCAGACACCGCCACGGTTCAACACCAGCGTGCCCGTGGTCCCATGGAACGACGTTCCATACCCCTGGCCGAACATCGGCATCGGATTCACCGTCCGGCTCTCGTAGGTTGAAAGGAACTTCTCGTATTGGAAGGTCGCCTGCATCGTGTCGGGGGTTTCGGTGTCGTCCTCCACGTAGAACTTCGTGCCCAGGGTAACGATCGACTTCGGCATCGGCTCGCCCATCGCCTGGTGGATCGGATCGATCAGGTGAACGCCCCAGTCGGTCATGGAGCCGCCGGCGTAGTCCCAGAAGTAGCGGAAAGTGGACCAGCGGTCAGGAGAGACGCCAAAGCGGTTCAGGCTGTACGGACGGGTCTGGGCCGGACCCTGCCACATCTCCCAATCGAGCCCTTCGGGCACGGCCTCGTTTGCGCGTTGGCCCCAGCCCTGTTTCTTGGTCATCCCGGCCTGCCATTCGTGGCAGAACGTGACCTGGCCGATCTCGCCCGCCTGGATCAGTTCGGCCGCTTTCTTGAAGTAGCCGCCCGAGCGCTGCATCGTGCCGCCCTGCACCACGCGGTTGTATTTTCGCGCCGCCTGGACCATCTTCTGGCCCTCTTCTACCCATACGCAGGCCGGCTTCTCGACGTAAACGTCCTTGCCCGCTTTGCAGGCTTCCACCTCGATGTAGGCGTGCCAGTGGTCGGGCGTGGCAATACACACCGCGTCGATGGACTCGTCTGCCAGAACCTCGCGAAAATCCTTAATGCCCTTGGGTGTCTGCCCAAACTTGCCCGCTACCGCAATGGCCTTCTGTAAGTTCGGCTGGTACACGTCGCAGATCGACACGGCCTGGACCTTGTCCGTCTGCAGGGCATATTGCACGTTGCCCTGGCCCATAGTGCCGGTGCCGATGAAGCCGACCGCGAGTTTGTCGTTCGCGCCGCGCACCACCTTCGGGAAAATCATCGTCGTGAAAGTCGCCGCAGCGGATGCTTTCAGGACGTCGCGGCGCGTTGCGCCCTGGGGTTTGGGGTTCGTCATGGAATTACCTCGGAATGATCCTTTTTATCAGGTTTCGCGCGTCTCCGCCTGAAACAGGGCGCAACGTGAGCGCAGAAGTATCGCGCGAGCACTGCGCACCAGACCTGAATACCACCGCTCCCGCACGGTCGCGGCTCCGTTCCG
>CAIVVT010000320.1 GCA_903909435.1 uncultured Acidobacteriia bacterium
CCGTGGCCCGTCCGCCCCAACCCGAACCGCCCGTGCCGGTGGAGCCCATCGCAGAGCCGCGCCGCGTGGACCGGCCAGCGGCGACGCGCGCAGGCCCGCGGTCCTTTGACGGTCCCAAACCGGACCGCCCGCCGTTCAAACGCTCCGCTTCCGACCGGCCGTCCACCGGCAAACCACCGTCCAGAAGACCGGATTCGCGGTCCTTTGACGGGCCGAAACCGGACCGTCCACCGTTCAAACGCGCCGCTTCCGACCGGCCATCCACCGGCAAACCACCGTCCAGAAGACCGGATTCGCGGTCCTTTGACGGGCCGAAGCCGGACCGTCCGCCGTTCAAACGCTCCGGCCCGCGACCGTTCGACGGACCCAAGTCCGGCCGGACCGGCTCCCGCAAGCCCGGCCCGCGCAAGAGGGATGACCGTTGACCGCCGAGCAGCAAATCCTCCAGAGTTGCCGCACCATTGCGGTGGTTGGGCTGTCGTCGAATCCGCTGCGGCCCAGCTATGAAGTGTCGCGGTTCATGCGGCGGCAAGGCTACCAGATCATCCCGGTAAATCCGCAGGAATCAGAAGTGCTCGGCGAGAAGTGCTACGCGCGACTGGAAGACGTTCCCGTGCCGGTGGACTGCGTGGACGTGTTCCGCCGGCCGGAGTTCGTCCCCGAAATTGTGGACTCGGCCATCGCGATCGGGGCCAAAGCGGTCTGGCTGCAGTTGGGCATCAGTCACGACGAAGCCATCGCTCGCGCTGAGGCTGCGGGCTTGCTGGCGGTGCAGGACCGCTGCCTGCTGATCGAGTACAGACGCTACTTCCGCTGAGGCGTCGCGTGCGCCGTCAGCGCCGCGGCCCGGATGCCAGTTGCACGGCCGTTCCCACACCGCCAGCCAACTGTAGGCCGGGGACGTAAAACTCCGTGATCAGGGCGTCGTCGGTGGTCTTGAATTCGTCCGGCCTGAAGTCGAAATGCACGGGCGTGCGGCTGAGCGCGGCGGCGAACACGGCCCACCAGCGCGCCGAATTGACGGCGTCGATCTCAACCCTGCCATGCTTGCGTGCCGACAGCCAGCGCAGGGCGGTGAGCACGTCCTGCACGCGGGCGGCATCGTCGCTGACGTTGTAAGTCAGGAACTGGCCGTCCTTACGGTCGCGGGGTTCCCGGGCGGAACCGATCTGGAACGCATCGATCAAGAGCACGGGGCGCTTCTCTTTGAGCCAGGCCTGCACCTTGGCCGATCTCCACGCGCTGGCGATGCCCTTGGAATCGAGGAACAGCGCCGGATCCCCCTTGCCGTCGATGAACTGGTAGGGGATGTGCTCGCCCATGCCCACGCGGGAGAGCGAGTTCGTCGCCTCGATCGTGGTCACATGCTCCGGCCAATGCACGCCCAGCACCCTGGATAGCCAGGAGCGCAGTTCCGAGCGGTGCGCCGAGGAGACGGCTTGCCGTGCCTCTTCCTGCCACCACGACAGAATGCCCGCACGCGACTTGGCCTGCGCCCGGAGGTCCTCCGGCAGGTCATGGCTGCCCCAGGCAAGCATTTTCTCGTCCGGCTCGACGGTCACATCCGTCTCGGCGGGAGCGGCCGAGCGGCCGTAGAAAACACGGTTGAAGAAGGCGTAGACGGCCTCGCGGCTCTCGCGATTGTAGTTGTGCGGCGCGTCGATCTGAACCACCTCAACGCTTTGCGGCTGACCAAACAGCCGGTAGACGGACTGGACGGCCGGGAACTCCTCCCTGGGCACGTTTTTCGTCCAGTCGCCCGTGGCGGAAACCAGCAGCAGCGGCTTAGGTGCGAAGAGCGAAACGGTCTCAACGTTGTTGGTGCCGATGCGCAGGCCGGGCGCACTCTCGCAGACGCACCCGCCCTGCATGAGGAAGCTGACCATGTTGACGGGTGCGGCCGCCTTGACGCGGTCATCAACGGAGGTCAGCAGGAAGGTTTGCGTCCCGCCGCCCGATGCCCCGGTGACACCGATCTTCTCGGGATCCACGTCGGGCAGGCTTTGCAGGAAGTCCAAAACGCGAATCGAGTCCCAGGTCTGAACGGCCAGCGGGTTGAAACCCCACAGCAATTCCTGCTCGGAGCCGAAGTCGTGGGGCAGTTGGCGGGTGTCGTTGTAGCCTACCATGTCGTAGGCAAACACGACGAAGCCCTGTTTGGCGAGATTCGCAGCCAGGCGCGGACTCGAATACGTGGGGATGTCTTCGAGCCGCCCCTTCTTCCAATGCCCGTGCGGATGCAGGATGGCGGGATGCAGCTTGAGGCCGTCCTTGGGCCGATAGAGGTTACCGCCGAGCCAGAAGCCAGGCATAGTTTCAAGCGCCACGGTCTCCACCGTGTAGCCATCCTCGTCGAGCTTGCCAAAGTAGCGGGGATTGAGCGGCGTATGGGTCCGGGGCGGGAAGAGCGAGGCGGCCGCGCGCACCTGGGACCGCAGTTGCGCGCGGCGCCGCTGCCAGGCGACGAGCGTCTCGTACGTGGGCATTTCCATCCTGGAATTGACGTTGCGGACCACGTCGTTGCGGCGGTCGCGGGCTAGAACCGGGGAGGGGGGAATGCACGCCAGAAGCAGGGGGAGTATGATGATCAACGGTCCCCCCAGGGGATACATCGGAGTACGACGGAGTCTATTCATGACGCTAACGGCGCGGCAACAGGAATCTGCCTTCCAGGCTCTTGACGGATTTGCCATTGAAGTCCCCTCCTGGGGATTCGCGAACACGGGCACACGCTTCGGGAAGTTCATCCAAGCATCCGCTGCCACGACGACACCGGAGAAAATAGCAGACGCCGGCCAGGTGCATAGGGTCACAGGGTGCTGCCCATCGGTGGCGGTTCACGTGCTTTGGGACTATCCGAACGGGATTGCCGATGTGGACAGTTTGAACGCTTATGCCAAAACGCAGGGCGTGGCGATTGGCGCCATCAATCCCAACGTGTTCCAAGATCAATGTTACAAGAACGGCTCGCTAGGCAATCCGGACGCTGAAGTACGCCGCACCGCACTCTCGCACATTCTCGATTGCGTCGAGATCCAGAAGAAGAGCGGATCGCGCGACCTTTCGCTGTGGTTCGCCGACGGCACCAGCTACCCCGGGACCGGTTCGGTTCGAGCCCGCAAGAAGTGGTTTGAAGAGGGCCTCCAGATGGTCCACTCGCAGCTGACGGGCAACATGCGGATGCTGGTGGAGTACAAGCCGTTCGAGCCCGCGTTCTACGCGACCGATATCGCGGATTGGGGCATGTCCTACGTCCTGTCGAAGAAGTCCGGCCCGCGCGCCAAGGTGCTGGTCGATACCGGGCACCACTATCAGGGCCAGAACGTGGAACAGATCGTGGCCTGGCTGCTGAGCGAAGACATGCTGGGCGGCTTCCACTTCAACGACCGGCGCTATGCCGACGACGATTTGACGCTGGGCTGCATCGATCCGTACGCCGTGTTCCGCATCTTCCACGAGATCTGCCTGTTCGAATGGGAGCAGGGCAAGAAGGCCGACATCGCCTACATGGTGGACCAGAGCCACAACCTGAAGAACAAGGTTGAGGAGATGATCCAGACCGCCTGCACGGCGCAGGAAATGTACCTGAAAGCTACGCTGGTGGACCGCGAGAAGCTGGTCTCCGAACAGATGAAAGGCAATCTGATCGACTCCGAGGAATGCCTGCGCGAGGCGTTCTTCACCGACGTGCGCCCGCTGCTGCGCGAGTGGCGCAAGTCGAAGGGGCTGGCCGAGGAGCCTCTGGCCGCGCATCGCGAAAGTGGATACAACGAGAAAGCCGAAGCTGAGCGCGCGGAACGCAATCGCGGAGCCGTCGCCAGCTACGCCTAAAGAGAATCTCCGTGGTGGGAGATTAGGGGGCCGCTTCCCAAGTCGGGAGCGGCCCCTTTTCCTTTTGGGGAGAAGGTAAAAAGGCCTCGAAGAAGTACCGTGGAGCGTCGCGGCGCACGCTGTGGCGCACGCTTTAGCGTGCAGCGTGGACACTCCCATCCACGGCCAGACGGATGCCGAGAGGAGTGTCGGCACGGCACGCTAAAGCGTGCGCCACGGGGAGCGGCTACGATTTGGACGGTGGTTCCTTGTCCGCCTCGAAGGCCAGACGGAGGTAGGCCTTCGGCTCGAGTTCGATCCGAACCGGCACGGGTGACGACGAATCGCCATCCCACCAAACGCTGAAGCGCGTCTTGGTGCCCAGCTTCAGATTGCGGATCAAGCCAGTGACGTGAACGACCGACCTGGCGCTGGCCACGATGCCGCGCTGCCGCAGCTTTTCACCCATCTTAGGGTCATGCACCGCACTGGTTTCGAGCGACCGTTCGACGCCGCCATAGATGAACGTCGTGTGCATTGGCGAGAAGCCCGTCTCGCGGACTCGCAGCATGGAGTAGAGCAACGTAGGGAGAACCACCTCCGCTTTGCCCGCCGTGCCCCGCTCAGCTCGATTCGAGAGACATTTCCCCTCGAAAGACTTGTCGGCGGCGTCCGCCACCTTTTGCCAGAGCCGCCAGCTCACGGCATCCTTGGAAAGGAAGCGGGTGAACTGGGCGGAGTAAGCGCCCGGTCTGGTCTCGCCGCGAATCGCCGAAAAGAGCGCCTCCTGCTGGGACTGGTTCAGTGCGGCGCGAGCCTCTTCCAGCCGCTCCTCCTGCGAGGTGCTCATGAACCCGAAGTACTTCGCCTCGGTCAGATTGCCCGAGGATTCGACCACCGTCTCGTGGATATAGCCGAGCCGGTTCAGGCCGGCCGCCTTGTCGGGCCACGACCCGCCGCCAAACCCGAGCCGGCGCGTGCGGGAGCCGGAGTCGTCCAGATCCTCCACGAAGGCGAAGCCGCTACCAACTCCCGCTTTCGAGAAGATAGGGATGGAGAACAGCATGATCACGGCGTCGGCGCGAAAATAGCGGCGCGAAGCGCGATCTCCGCCCCCAAAACTGGCCAACGCGACAGCCTTTAACGGGCGCAGAAACGACGCACCGGCCAGCATACCGAGCCACTCGCGGCGGTTCCAGATGTGGTTATTGCTCATGCGGATCCTCTCATTTCCCTACCCAACCAGTTCCCGGCCGTGGAGAGAAAATCGGGACCGATGCGGGGAGCCGGCCTGGCGCCAGAGTGCCACTCGTGGATTTCACGGTAGAGCATCAGGTAGTCGGATGCAACGGTCGGCCAGGAGTAGCGTCGTGCGGTTTCGAGTCCGGCCACAGCCCGGGCTTCCGCTTCCACGGGAGAGCCGGCGACGGCCAGGGCGGCGGCGGCGAACGAGCGTGCATCCGGACTGGCGAGCCAGGCGTTTTCCCTGGAAGCATACGACAGCAGCCCGCCACAGTTGCAGGCAACCAGAGGCAATCCCGAAGCCATGGCCTCCAAGGGGGCAATGCCGAAAGGCTCAGCCGGATTGGGATGGACAAACGCATCGGCACTGGCGTAGACGGAAGCCAGTTCGTCGCGGTCCCCGACATGGCCGAGGAAGATGACCCGGCCGGGACAGGCGCTGGCGGCGATTTGTTCCAATTCAAGTCGCGACATGCCGTCACCCACGATGGCCAACCGGAAATCGAAATCGGGCGACAGCGCCAGCCGCTCCATCATCTGCAGGAGCAGGAGCAGGTTCTTCTCCGGCGCCAGCCGGCCCGCGTACAGCAGCAAGTGAGAGCGCGCACTCCCGCCCGCCCGCATGAGCAGACGGCGTCGCAGCAACGGGTCGCGGCGCGCAGGGCCGAAGTTCTGGATGTCCACACCCATGCCTCGCACCCAAACCCCGCGCGGAACGAGGTGGCCGCGGGAGGCGTCGCGCAACTCCGCGGCGGTGAAGTGCGACACGGTGATGTGGTGATCAAACAGCGGGAAGTACAGCCATTTCATGTACAACCGGCAGAACGCTTCGGCCAGTGGCAGGCGCGGCAGGTAGACCAAGAAATTATCGATCATGCGCTCGCAGCTGAGCCCGATCAAGGTCGGGCGGTGGCCGTCCGGGAAGAACCAGTTACGGCGCACCAGGCCAGCCAGATATTGCAGCGTGTACTTGTCGCAGATCTCGATGACATCCGGACGCTCCTCAAGCAGAATGCGGCGGAGCTCCGAATGGGGCAGCAGGTATTTCTGTGGCAGCAGCCAGCGATAACTGCGGTTCAAGGGCGCGGGCGGCGCTTTGAGGTGGTAGATGCGGACGTACGGCGTAACGTCTTCCACGCGCGTCCCGGCGGCAGGCACGACGAGGCGCAAGTAGTGCTGCCTGTCGTCCGCGGCGGCCATTAAGGCGCGGTAGAAAGTCCCTATGCCCCCGGACGCCAAATGCCAGGAGTTGGTGATGTGAAGCGACTTCACAGGATCGTCTCCGTGCCGGGGGGAGGTGGAACGCCGGCCAGCTTGCGCGCGGCCAGGCGCGGCAAGACGAGCAAAAAACCGCCGATCAGGGCCGGCACGCGACGCATGTCCTCCCCGAATGGACGGGCTCCGTCACCGACCAGCATGGCACCGTTATACATCACATAGAGGTTAAACAGGTCGGAAACCTGGGTAAAACAAATCGACACGAGAATGCTTTTGGCGAGTACGGGCGTGCCGCGGGTGTAGTGAATGGTGAATTCGATGGTGTGCGCAACCAGCGGCACCACGAACATGGACCCGAGGATGGCTTGCCACATGGGACGGACCTTGCAAAGCATCTGGGTGGCAGCGCCCCAGCCGCCGCTGGTGGCGGTGCGCCAGACGAACTCGGCCAGCATGGCGCCGACGGCGGCGCGCAAGCCGGCCTGCAGGTTGAGAGTAAAGAAGATCAGGCCGCGGAAGAGCGCGCTGAAGACCGCCGATTTCCAGTTCCAGCGGCGGACAAACAGCTCGATGGGATGCGCGCAGGCCCAGCGCAAGACGCTTAGCAGCGGTACGCCCTCGGGTGGCGACGGGGCCGCCGGAGTGTAAAGCGGGAGACGAGGCATGAGGGTTGTGACCGTGCGAGGCACGGCTACTACAAGATCCCTCATCTTTGTTTAGCTCGGATGACAGATGGGCGAACCGAACATAACAGCACGAAAATGACCGGAAAGAAGCGGCGGCAGCGTCAATCGTCGGGGGCGTCGAGCCAATCGGGCCGGCGGAAGATGTCGCGGGGCCGGGAGCCGTCGGGCGGGCCGATGATGCCCTCGTGCTGCATCTGGTCGAGGATGCGCGCGGCGCGCCCGTAACCGAGGCGCAGGCGCCGCTGCAGAATCGAGGTGGAGGCCTTGCCCATCTCGCAGACCACACCCACCGCATCGCGGTACAGCGGGTCTTCGTCGCCCGCCAACTCCTCGGGCTCGTCCTCGTCGTCGGTGGGAGGGGCGAGCAGGAAAGTCTGATCGTATTCGGGCGTGGATTGCCGCTTCCAGAAGGCGACCACATCGGCAATCTCGATCTCGGTGACGAACGCGCCGTGCACGCGCACCAGGCGCGACGAACCGGGCGGCAGGAACAGCATGTCGCCCTTGCCCAGCAAGTGCTCCGCGCCCATCACGTCGAGCACGGTGCGGGAATCGACGCGCGTGGCGACGCGGAAGCTGATGCGGGCCGGGAAATTGGCCTTGATGAGACCCGTGATGACGTCCACCGACGGGCGCTGCGTGGCGAGCACGATATGCATACCCACGGCGCGCGCCATCTGGGCCAAACGGATCACCGATTCCTCGACGCCGGCGCGCTCCAGCATCATCAGGTCGGCCAACTCGTCGATGACAATCAGGATATAGGGCAGCGGCTTTTCGGGCTCCGCGACCTCGGCAGGTTCGGTGGGGGAATCGGGGAACAGTTCGATCGGTTTGCCCTTGAGCAACTGGATCTTCTTATTGAACTGGTCGATATTCCGGACGCCGTAGCTGGCCAGAAGCTTGAGCCGGCGCTCCATCTCGAGGACGCCGTTGCGCAAGGCGTTCACAGCCTTTTTGGGCTCCGTGATCACGGGTGTGAGCAGATGCGGGATGCCGTCGTAGATGCCTAGCTCGACCCGCTTGGGGTCGATCAGAATCATGCGGACCTCGTCGGGCGTGGACTTGTAGAGCACCGACATGATGAGCGTGTTGAGCATGACGCTCTTGCCCGAGCCGGTGGAGCCAGCGATCAGCAAGTGCGGCATCTTCTCGAGCTCGCTGACGCGAATGCGCCCGCTGATATCCTTGCCCAAAGCAAAGGTGAGCCGCGCCGGGGCGTCGTGGAACTCGTCGGATTCGAGGATCTGGCGCAGGCTGATCATCTCACGCCGTTTGTTGGGCACCTCGATGCCCACGGTCGGCTTGCCCGGGATGCGCTCGATCAGGATGGATTCCGCCTGCAGGCCGAGGCAGAGGTCCTCGCTGAGCGTCGTGATTCGGGTGATCTTGACTCCGGCATCAGGCTTGAACTCGAAGGTCGTGACCACCGGGCCGGGATTGATCTGCGCGACGTTGCCCAGGACGTTGAACTCCTCCAGTTTGGCCTTTATGTGAACGGCGACTTCCTTGAGCTCCGCGCTGTCGTAGGACTCACGGTCGGCGGGCGCGTTCAACAGGGAGGTGGGAGGCAACTCCCAAGCAGCTGAGCGCACCGTCTCCGGCCGCTCCGTCACAACATGCGGCGGGAACAGGCGCGGGGCCGGTTGATCCGCAATGCTGCGGATGGGAATGTCCTCTTCCCAAGGCGGAGCGTCGCCGACGGCCGGCGCCGGAGTCAGGGGGCGCGGCTCCCAGCGGGTGTTGGGGGAAACCGGGTGGCCGTCCGTTTCAGTGGTTTCGTAGAATGCGCTGCCCTCGTCCTCGGCGTACGCGGCGAGATCGCTCCCAAGCCCCGGGGGCAGACCTGCGGAAACCGGCTCGCCCGGCAGTTCGCGTTCACTGGTGGATTCCGCATTGCGCCGGGGTCGGCGCGCGTCGCCCGGTTGGACACCGATTCCCGGTTCCGGGTTCTTGCGGCGGCGGACGGGCAGCAGCGCGACCAGCTTCGCCCTGAAATCGGGGAACAGTCCGTGGAGCGTGAAGGACGAGATGAGGTACAGCGCGAGAAGCAGGAACGTGCCGAGCAGCAAAAGCGTGCCGGTGGAATTCAGATAGCGTGTCAGCGTGGTGGTGACCAGCAGGCCCGCCACTCCGCCGATTTCAAACGAGCCGTGCCAGCCGATGTACGGCCCCCCCATGGTCAGAAAGCCGCTCAGTGAGAGCGCTGCCAAGGCGTAGCCGACAGCCCGCGAGACGGGCGGCCCCACGGTGCGCAGCTGCAGTGAGCGCCATCCGGCGATCAGCAGCAGGGCCGGTAGAATCCAGACGGCCAGCCCCAGGCTCTGGTAACCGAGGTCGGCCAGCGAGGCTCCGACGCGGCCAATGGCGTTATGCGGAAGGTCGGCGGGGGACGCGGTGTTCCAGGACGGATCGAAGGGGTCGAAGGTGGCGAGCGACAGCACGAGGGCCAGGAACGCGACAAGGCACAAAATCCCCATCAGTTCCCGGACGCGCGGAATCTGGGCGAAGGACAAAAATCTCATGCCGGAATTACCGGCCGGAAGCAGCTAGAGCGATTATCAGTATACCAAGGGCGATGCGGTACCAGACAAAGACGCGCAGCGAGTTCGACTGCAGGAAGCGCATCAGGAAGGCGATGACGATAGTGCCGCTGAGTCCGCTGACGATGACGCCGACCAGGAAGGGGGTCCGCATGTCGGGCGCGATCCCACCCTGCTTGTGCAAGTCCCAGGCCGCTTTGGCCGCGGCGGCTGCGATGGTTGGGGTCGAGAGCAGGAACGAGAAGCGGGCCGCGGCACTGCGAGTGTAGCCGCGCAGGAGACCCGCAGTGATGGTAATGCCGCTGCGTGAGGTGCCGGGGATCACGGCCAGCGCCTGCGCCAGTCCGACGGCCAGGGCGTCCCACAGGCCGAGGTTGCGGATGCCCTTATCCTGGCGGCCCACCCGCTCGGCGTACCACATCAGCAGGGCGACGCCGATCAGCATTCCGCCGATCACGTACATGCCAAGCGGTGGTTCGCGCAGCGTGGTGTCCGCCGCTTTGTGCAGGGCGAGGCCGGCGATGCCCGCCGGAACCGTGGCGATGGCCATCAGCCAGAGCAGTCCGCGATTGTCCTTCAATTCGGGGTCGATCCCGGCATTCAGACCGAAGCCCTGCCCGAGCACTTGCACCCAGTCCTTGAAAAAGTAAATAATAATCGCCACGAGCGTGCCCAGATGCAGGGCGATGTCGAAGGTTAAGCCGGGGTCTTTCCACCCTAAGAGCCAAGGCGCTAAGGCGAGATGGCCGGAACTGCTGATTGGTAAGAATTCAGTGAATCCTTGTACCAAGGCAAGGATTACTACTTGATAGAGAGGCATAATGGCAACGTAGGCCATCCTAACGCACTCTCTTTTCCCCGCGCATGACAAACACAAAAATCATTGCCACCGTCGGGCCAGCCTGTAGCGACGCAAGAATGATCGGCCTGCTGATCGATGCGGGCGTAACTGTCTTTCGGCTCAACGCCTCGCACGGCACGGCCGAGGTCAGAGAGGGATGGATCGACGCGATCCGGAGCGAATCGGAGCGGCGCGCCCTGCACATCGGGATTCTGCTGGACCTGCAGGGGCCCAAGATCCGGCTGGGCAAATTCCAGAACGGTCAGGCCACGCTGACCGTGGGTGCGGAATTCACCATCACGGTGGAGGACGTGCTGGGCAACGAGAGCATCGCTTCGACCACGTACGCCGACTTTGCCCGCGACTTGAGGCCGGGCGACCGGGTCCTGCTGGCGGACGGCAGCCTGGAGTTGCGCGTGCTGGACGCGGACGGCGTACGCGCCCGCTGCACCGTGGTCACGGGCGGCGTGATCAAGGACAACAAAGGCATCAATCTGCCGGGGGCGCAACTGAGCACGCCGTCCCTGACGCGCAAGGACATGGCCGACCTGCAGGCGGGTCTGGCCAAAGGCATCGACATGGTGGCGATGAGCTTTGTGCGGCGTCCCAGCGACGTCCTGCGCCTGCGCCTGTTCCTGGAAGAAAAGGGCGCGAACATCCCGATCATCGCCAAAATCGAGAAGCCGGAAGCGGTGGAGACGATCGCGGAGATCCTGCAGGAAAGTGATGGCGTGATGGTGGCGCGTGGCGACCTCGGCGTCGAGATGCCGATGGAGAAGGTGCCGTTTATCCAGAAGTCGATCATCGAGAAGGCGCGCCGGGTGGGCAAGTTCGTGATCACGGCTACGCAGATGATGGAGTCGATGATCGAGAATCCGTTCCCGACTCGCGCCGAGGTCAGCGACGTGGCCAACGCGATCTACGACGGCACCGACGCGGTGATGCTCTCGGCCGAGACTTCGGTCGGCAAGTTCCCGGTGGAGACCGTGAAAATGATGGTGCGCACGGCGGCTCAAGCCGAGGATTCCGTACGACGCCATGGCTTCCGTGAATTGCTGAACAAGGATTACGTAACGCATGCCGAGATTGTGGCGGACAGCGCCTACCGTGCGGCGCGCATGTCGCAAGCGACCGCGATCGTGGTGTTCAGCGCCAGCGGGTCCAGCGCGAGGCTGGTTTCGAAATTTCGGCCGCCGGTGCCCATCTTCGTCTTCACGGCAAGCGACAAGGTCGCACGAGTGTTGAGCATCGTCTACGGCGTGCAAGCGGTGGTTGCCAAGGAGACGGCATCCACCGACGAGATGATGGCGCAGATGGACCGCACCATGCTGGAGAAGGGCTTGGTGAAGCCGCGGGACAGCGTGGTGTTTGTCGCGGGACAGCCTATCGGCCGGCCCGGCACAACCAACCTGATGAAACTGCACCGCATCGGCGAAGGCCGCTAAGGCTAAGGCAGCCCCAATTGCGGGATGCTGGCAGGAAATCCGGCTGAGACGGGTCCTGCGTGACGGCCAAGCGGGCGGAGGGACCTGGGTGCACCAGCACGGAGCCGCCCTAGTGGATGCCCAGTTTCTTCTGCATCGCTTCCAGAGTGACGCCCTTGGTTTCCGGGAAGATGAAGAGCACAACGAAGAACTGCGCGACCATCATCACCGTGAACAGCCCGAAGGGCGCCGCACCGGACGCCTTGGCAATCAGCGGGAAGGTCATGGAGATCACCGCGTTCATGAACCAGTGTGAAAAGCTGCCCAGGCTCTGACCCTTGGCCCGTACGCGGGTGGGGAAAACCTCGCTTAAGTAGACCCAGATCACGGCGCCCTGCGAGAAGGCGAAGAACGCGATGAAGCCGACCAGCAGCCATACCAGGAACTCCTCGTGCCGGTTGCTGGCGAAGATGGCCGTCACTCCTCCGAGGCACACCGCAGTACCCACGGAGCCGACCAGCAGCATTTTCTTACGCCCGAACTTGTCGATCACCGACATGGCGATGATGGTCGCGATCAGATTGGTTGCGCCAATCGCAACGGCTTGGAGATCGCTCGACACTTTGTTGAAACCAGCGCGGGCAAAGATGTCGTTCAGGTAATACAGGATGGCGTTGATGCCCGAGAGCTGATTGAACATGCCGATCGAGATGGCGAGAAACACCGGCAGCCTGTACTTGCGGATGAACAGCGGCTCGTTACCCAAGCCGTGTTCAGCGTCGATGGACTCGACGATGGCGGCCAACTCGGCTTCGTGATTGCCTTCGCCGACGTCTTCCAGAACCTTGCGCGCTTCATCGACGCGGCCCTGCTTGGCCAGCCAGCGCGGGCTCTGCGGAATGCCGAACAGCATCAGGAAGAAGAAGACTGCCGGTACGGCCGCGATGCCCAGCTTCCAGCGCCATTCGGCGTCGCCGAGGCCAGCCTGGCCGATGAGGTAATTCGACAGGTACGCGACCAGGATTCCGAAAACGATATTGAACTGAAACAGCCCGACCAGTTTGCCGCGACTGCGCGCCGGAGCGATCTCCGCGATGTACATCGGCCCGAGCACCGACGACCCGCCGATACCTAGCCCTCCGATGAAGCGAAACACGAGCAGCGAGTTCCAATCCCAGCCGAACGCGCACCCAAGAGCAGAGATAAAGTAAAGCCCCGCCATGAACATCAGGCTTAACTTGCGTCCCAGTTTGTCGCCCGGGATGCTGGCGAACATGGCGCCCAGGATGGTGCCCAGCAGCGCGCTGCCTACCGTCAAGCCCAAGCCCCATTCGGAGAGTTTGAAGGTAGTTGTGAGCGCACTCGTCGTGCCCGAAATGACGACGGTATCGAATCCAAACAACAGACCGCCGAGCGCGGCGACCACGGTGCTCTTGATGACGTGCGAATTCAGCTTCATTGGTACTCCGGCGAGCGCGACGATGGCTTCGAACTAACTCCGCGGCTGTATCCGACCGGGCTTCGATCGACTTCCTCGATGGAGCCGCGATGCGGGAACCGGCGGACTGCTCCCCGCCTGGATGCGCAGAACCACGGCAGGCAGAAAGCAAACAAACCACTCTATCACCGCCGCGCTTTTGAACCACGTCCAGCCCCCGGCTGCGCCTCTCGCCGCCCCCGCCGCATTGATGGAACAACGCTGCAGATTCTCGTTCTCAATCAGGGAACATTGAAGGCGCCCTGCATCGGGTTCGCCATAGATTCGCCAACGGCACGACTCGAACCGACAGCGATTCCAAGCAGATGCGACGAAAACAGCTGTAATTCTTTTGTTATTCTGCCTGCCCCCTCTACGTTTGGGACGAGTAGCGACCCTATATGAGTGAGGTTGTACTAATGATCCCGACCCAACGATCCCAACCGAGCGGCTTCAGCATCTCCCTCCCCGTGGAGTTGACTAAGGCGGGACCGAAGAGGGTTTCCCACACCCTCAAGACACACAACCTCAGTGCGAAGCGCGTGCTGATGAACTGCCCGTCATTCCCCATCGAAATCGGCCAGGAAGTCGAGTACTTCGTAAGCCTGCCAACCGACCCTTCAGGTGCGCCCGTACGACTGCGTTGCCTGGGGCACGTCGTTCATCGCGACCCGGCGCTGGACCTGTTTGACGTCAGCATTGAACGTCATGAGTTTGTGAGCGATAAGACATTGCTGCGCCGCGCTTCCTGACCGGGGCACTCTCCTCTAGCCCGCTTGCATCGTTCTCTCACGCCCGTTACTCTTGTCTAGTGGCAAAGAAAGGGCGAATGAGTGAACTTGTCTCTCGGCTTTCCTGATCCCGATTCAGACGACATCCTCAAGCTCACGCGGCGGGCCGACCTCGAGAAATCAATCGCTCGCCTCACCGCCTGGATGCAGGAGCCGGACTCCCCCATCCGCGCCATCCGTCAGATTCCGGCGCGTCCGGCCGATTCGGTCCCGATTCCGCAGGAAGTTCCTGCAAGTCTAAGCGAAGTCCTGGTGCAAAGGGGAATCGAGCGGCTGTTCGTGCATCAGGCCGAGAGCTTTGAGTCCTTGAACCGGGGCGAGAACGTGGTCGTCGTCACGCCGACGGCTTCGGGCAAGACGCTGTGCTACAACCTGCCGGTGCTCTGCCGCTTGCTGCAGGATCCCGAGGCGCGCGCACTCTACATCTTCCCTACCAAGGCGTTGGCCGAGGACCAACTGCACGAATTCCACTCGACTGTCGAGGCGATGGGATCGGACATTCGCGCGTTCACTTACGACGGCGACACGCCGCAGGACGCCCGCAAGGCCATCCGCGAGCGCGCCGGAGTGGTGCTCACAAACCCCGACATGCTTCACTCGGGAATCCTGCCGCACCATACCAAGTGGGCCAAGCTGTTCGAGAACCTGCGCTACATCGTAATCGACGAATTACACACCTATCGCGGGGTCTACGGCAGCCACTTCGCCAACGTATTGCGGCGGTTGAAACGCCTGTGCGAGTTTCATGGATCGAAGCCCCAGTTCATCTGCTGTTCCGCGACCATCGCGAACCCGCGCCAGCTCGCCGAATCCCTCACCGGCACGAATTTTCATCTGGTCGACCGCAACGGCGCGCCTGCGGGCGAGAAGTACTTTGTTTTCTATAACCCGCCGGTCGTCAACCGCCAGCTTGGGATCCGTCGCGGATACCTCGGGGAAACGCGGCGTATCGCTTCGGAGTTGGTCATGCGCGGGCAGCAGTTGCTGGTCTTCGCCAACAGCCGACTGTCCACGGAAATCCTCGTGACTTACCTGAAAGACGCCTGCGAGAAGCCTCCCGCGCGGCCCGGCTCCGTGCGTGGCTACCGCGGCGGATACCTTCCCAGGGAACGCCGCGAGATCGAGCGCGGTTTGCGTGAGGGTGAAATCCGGTGCGTTGTGGCCACCAACGCTTTGGAACTAGGCGTGGACATCGGATCTCTCGACGTCGTGGTGATGGCGGGCTATCCCGGCACCATTGCTTCGTCCTGGCAACGGGCCGGCCGGGCTGGCAGGCGCCTCGGCACCTCGCTCGCATTGTTCGTCGCTTCCAGCGCGCCTCTCGACCAGTACATCGTGGAGCACCCCGACTACTTCTTCGAAAGCTCGCCCGAGCACGCGCACATCAACCCCGACAACCTCGAGATCCTGCTGAGCCACGTGAAGTGCGCGGCGTTCGAACTGCCCATCCGCGACGACGAGAAATTCGGAAAGCAGCCGGCAAAACCGCTCTGCGAATTTCTCCAGGAGCTCGGTCTGGTACACCCCAGCGGCGGAGCCTGGCACTGGACCTCGGACAGCTACCCTGCCGACGCCATCAGTCTGCGCTCCGTCACCAGCGACAACTTTGTGGTCGTCGACATCACCACCGAGGAGAAGATCATCGCCGTCGTCGCCTTCCCGGCGGCCTTGGTCGAGTTGCATCCCAAAGCCATCTACCTCCACGAGGCCAGGCAGTTTCAGGTGGAGCGGATGGACTACGAGGGCCGCAAAGCCTACGTTCGCCAGGTAGATTGTGACTACTTCACCGATGCCATCGACTACACCCAGGTAAAGATACTCGAACAGTTCGAGTCTCAGGCCGTGCCCTCGATCGATCCGGGCGCGCCTCGCGCCCAAGCCGCGCACGGCGAGGTGCGCGTCAACCGCCAGATCGTCGGCTTCAAGAAGGTAAAGTTTTATACGATGGAGAACGTCGGGGCCGGGGCGCTCTCCTTGCCTGAGCAGGAGATGCACACGACGTCGTTCTGGCTGCACTTCCCACTTCCGTTCCTCGACCGCTTCGGCGACCTGTCGCCCTCCGCCCGGCTGAACGGTGTGGCCGCTCTCGGCAACGCCATGCGCACCGCCGCGGCGCTACTGCTGATGTGCGATCCGCGTGATCTGGGCGTATCACTGACGGACAAGAGCGGCACGCAGACTCCGGGATTTGAGCCCGATCTGCACCTCTACGACAACTACCCCGGCGGCATCGGGCAAAGCCAGCCGCTGTACCAGATGAGCGCCCTGTTGCTGACCGCGTCGCGCGATCTTATTTCGTCCTGCCCCTGCGAGAGTGGTTGCCCGAGTTGCGTCGGCCCGGAAGGCGAGACCGGCTCGCGCGGAAAAGAGATCGCGCTCCGCATCCTGGAAGCTCTGCTGCCAGTCCAGTGAGAGGCGCGCTACTGCCCAGCGCCCGCGTGCCACGTAGCACCTCCACTCGATCCTGGACTACGCTCGCTCCCGGCGCTCCGCATTTGGTCCGTGCTCGCCCAGTTGACTTTGCGTCTCTTTCCGGTAAAACAAGAGGTAAGCGAGCCCGACGCTCATTGGGACCAGCCCCACCATGGCCGCACCGATCGGCAAACCGCCATTCCGCTTGGCTTCATCCACTAGAAACTGCCGGATTTGGTCCTCGGTAGCCCCCTGCCCTTTCAAGGACTGGGCCTCGGAAAGCCTCCAAGATAGAGATGGGGGATGCCCCGCAGTCACCGCGATGCTCGCGAACATAATCACCGTCGCAACGCCTGCGAACAGCCACAACATTCCGCGCAGCAGGTACACGCGTGGGCTCCATGGCGCTTGGGGCCGCGCTTCATCCAGCGCGAGCGCTTGTACTCCTTTTTCGATTGCCGCCATGCGTTCTTCATGGCGCAGAACCGCCCGCTTGTGCCTGAGCGCCACAACCATCCCGAGACACGCGACGGCCAGCGTGATGACGGACAAGGCAAACCAAGGTGCTTCAGAAGGACCCATCGAGTTGAAATCTCCTTTTCGTCACTTAAGACCCGCCTGCCCCCGCAGAATGTTTCACGGACCGCTTGAAACATTGCATATCCGGCGTAAGGTCTAAACAGGCAGGTCCCGGTTACCGGCCCATGGAGCAACGGATCAAGTCGTGTCTCGATAAGGGCGACCCGCGCGCGGCGTTCGACCTGCTCGTCCGGCTTTACCAGGACAAGGTCTACCGGCTTTCGCTCGCGATCCTAGGTGACCCGGGTCGGGCTGAAGACTCGGCGCAAGAGGCATTCTTGCGCATTTGGAAAGGTCTCGGAGGGTTCCGTGCACAATCGACGCTGAGTACATGGATCTACTCCGTCGCGCGCAACACCGCACTAACCGCGCTGCAATCCACCTCCTTGCACCGGACACATTCGCTAGAGGAACCCTCGATCCGAATCGCAGCCGAAGACTACCGGCAGGAATGCGCCGCACCAGCGCGAGCCGGCTTCGATGTCAGTGCGCTGGTCAACCAACTACCCGCACGCTACGCCCAGGTCATTCGCCTCTACTACATGGAGGAGCGATCATACGACGAAGTCGCCCGGCTGCTCGACATTCCCATGGGAACCGTCAAGACGCTGCTGCACCGCGCTCGCAATGAACTCGCCACGGCGCTGGCCCGAAGTACAGTGAAAGGAGGCTAGCTATGCCCTGCACGGATTTCGAGAATCTCCTGATCGATTACCGCGAACTTGCTCCGGTGGATCGTTGTCGCGCCGATGTTCACCTGCAAGCCTGTGCGGAATGCAGGAACTGGTTTGAAGCGTTGGCCGAAGTGGACGCGGCGCTGACCGCTCGTTTTGAAGGCCTCCACGCTCCGGCGACGCTGGCTGCGGCCCTCCAACGCAAGGTCGCTCAATCGGGGCCGCTACGAGTGAGTGCGGTACCCGATATCCTCGACTTCGCCGGCGGCCTGGGAGTAATTTGCGCAACGACCGTGCTGGCCTGTTTCTACATACCGTCGTCGCTGCTCTCCGCACCCATTTTGGTCGCGTGCTCCAGCATTCTGCTGGCCGCCGCGGTGTCGGCCGCCGCATGGTCACTGCGCGGCAACGAAAACTGAACACCACTCTTTAGCGAGTCGCCTGGATGCCAGGTTGAGGCCTAACCGTCCGCTCGCCGACGCTTGGGAAAGCCCAGCCTCAACATGCAGAGCCGGATTGCGACAAGGAGGTCTTTATCGCTGTTAAACTAATCCTGGCGACGAATTCCAAGGAAACCGCCCGGTGCGTCGGTTCTGCCCTGTTCATTGTCGTAGGGCTGGAAGCACTAACAGGCGAGGCACAAAGCAGCGACGACTCTGGCTTGAACCTCGCAGAGTCCGCAATTGGAACCGCTGGGGGTGCATAAATCACGGGGAGTTGTAGAGCTTCGACGTCTGGCTGGACGCTACTTGGTCTGCTGGGACTATCAGTTTTTTCATCCGCAGCGGGCGCCCAGAACTTGACGCTCGCATCCACCCACACCGGCGCATTCCAATTGGGTCAGACCAATGCCTACTACCTGCTGCGGGTTAAGAATACGGGCTCTGCGCCAACGTCCGGTATCGTCTCGGTCGTTGAGAACGCGCCAGCCGGCCTGACGGTTACTTCGATGCTCGGAGACGGTTGGACCTGCACGGCGAACTCGTGCAGTCGCAGCGACGCTCTCGCCGCTGGAGCGTATTACCCGGCGATCATGGCAGTTGCCAGCGTGGCGCAGAGCGCCGGATCAAGCTTGACCAACAAAGCAACTGTATCGGGGGGCGGTGATCTGAACATGGCCAACAACACGGCCAGCGACGTTACCGCCGTTTCGGCGAACGGGTATCCGGTCGGTTGGGGCAACAACACTCATGGTCAAACAAGCGTGCCGCCTGGTCTGTCAAACGTCGTGGCGGTTTCGGCAGGCTCGGGCTACGGCCTTGCACTCAAAGGCGACGGAACCGTTGTGGCTTGGGGCGATAACTCGAACGGTCAGGCATCGCCGACAGGTATCTCCGGCGTCGTGGCGATCTCGGCGGGTTCCAGCCAGGGCCTCGCGCTGAAGAGCGATGGCACGGTCGAGGCTTGGGGCCGCAGCCTTTACGGCACCACGGGTGTGCCTGCAGGCCTTACAAATGTCGTCGCGGTTTCGGCAGGCGGCAATCTCAATCTCGCGCTAAAAGGCGATGGAACCGTCGTCACCTGGGGCGACATTACTGGCGGCCCGTCGACGGTGCCGGCCGGGCTGTCGGGCATTTTCGCGATCGCAGCCGGCGGATCGACCAGCCTCGCATTGAAAAGCGATGGAACGGTCTTGGCCTGGGGCAACGATCCCTGGGGCCTGACGAACGTGCCGGCGGATCTCACCAATGTTTCGGCGATTGCGATCGGCGCTGGATGCGCTTTCGCGCTGAAGGGAGACGGCACGGTTGTGGCCTGGGGCCGTTTTCTCCTTAAGGACTACTCAAGCACTCCGGCGACGCTCCCGTCAGGCCTGTCGAATGTGGTAGCGATCTCGGCCGCAGGGAGCACTGTTCTGGCGCTGCAGGGCGATGGAAAGCTCGTGGCTTGGGGGGACAACACTTGGGGGCAGGCAACCGTGCCCGCAGGCTTCGCGGACGCTGTAGGGATCTCGGCTGGCGATTCGTTTTCCCTGGCTCTCGTGAGTGCCGCTTCCGCGACCATCCCGGTGACCTTCGCCATATCGACAGATCCAACCATCTCCAGCTTCCCCGGCACCCCAGGATCGGTGTTCGTGACTGTCGATGACGGTTCCTACGGAGGTTCGCCCTTCAAGTTGAATTGGGTTTCGGGTAGTTCTCATACCATCGGCACGACTTCGCCGATTCCGGCCATTGGCGATTCCCGGAATGTCTTCACAGGCTGGAGCGATGGTGGCGGCATGACGCACACGGTGGCTCCTGAAGCGGCAGTCACCTACACCGCAACGTTCAAGTTCCAACGCAAATTCACCACTTCGGTGAACCCGCCGGGCGCTGGCGCCATCGCTCCGGGAACCGGGTTCTTCGATAACGGCAGCAAGATTCAGATCTCGGCGACAGCCGCCCCGGGATATGTCTTCAACGGATTCAGCGGAGCCGTCACAGGCCTGGCGAATCCGCAAAGCCTGACGATCTCGGGCAACGTACCATCGGCTGTGACCGCGAACTTCGTGCCTGCCATTGTCACCGACCTGGCGATTACGTCACGCCACACCGGGGCGCTGATGCGTGGTCAAACCAACGCGATCTATGTGTTGAGAGTGAGCAACGCGCTGGGCGGAGCCCCTACTGGCGGTGCGGTGTCGGTGACGGAGCATCCGCCGGCGGGCCTTACCGTCACCGCAATGGGTGGGACAGGCTGGACCTGCGGCGGTAATCGTTGCTCGCGCACGGACGCCCTGGCCGGGGGACTCTCCTATCCGGCCATCCTGGTCGTGGCCAGCGTTGCGGCGGATGCACCGGCGACTCTGACGAACCAGGCGACCGTGGCCGACGGTTGGGACTTTGATCTCTCCAACAAGACTGCCAACAATACTGCAGCGGTCGTGGACAGCGGTTATCCCGTTGCGTGGGGTGACAACACAGACGGGGAATCGGTAGTTCCCTCTGGCCTTGCTAGGGTCGTTTCGGTGGCCGCTGGCACCCATTTCAGCCTGGCGTTGAAGAGCGACGGGACAGTCGCGGCGTGGGGCGAAAACAGCACGGGCCAGACGACGGTGCCCGAGGGCCTCTCGAACGTTGTGGCAATCGCGGCAGGCGATTCCCATACCCTCGTGCTTAGGAGCGACGGGACGGTTGTGGCCTGGGGGAATAATGCCGACGGTCAAGCGAGTGTGCCTGCGGGTCTCTCCGACGTGGTTGGCATTGCGGCTGGCAATGGCCAAAGCGTGGCGCTCAAAAGCGATGGAACGATAGTGACCTGGGGCGCTGGCCCGGCGCTGCCTACAGTTCCATCCAATGTCGTGGCGATCTCGGACCAAGGACTCCTGGCGCTTATGTTAAGGGGCGATGGAACGGTCTCGAGCTCGGGGTTGGGTAGCAGCGCCACAGGGGCCGCAGGCGCCGAGAATCTGGCCGGTGTCATAGCGGTCGCGTCAGGCTCCGAGTACAGCCTCGCACTCAAGAACGATGGGACTGTTCAGGCCGTAGGCTACTATCTGGATTGGCACGTGCACGCCGTCGCTGCGGTTGCGCCGGCGGGACTCTCGAATGTCGTGGCGATTGCGGCAGCCCCGGCCACTGGCCTAGCGCTAAAAAGCGACGGAACTGTCGCGGTTTGGTCCGCGTTCGGCGGTGAAGCGCCGTCCGTGCCGAGCGGACTTTCTCGCGTTTTCGCGATTGCTGCCGGCGGGTCGCATTTCCTTGCCGTCCGGAGCAACGCCGATCCCGTGCCGCCGCGGCTTCGCCATCCTGGCCCATCGATCCCGCCATCGACCGGTCCTCGCCGCTAACCGAAGACAACTGCCGTTTCGACTCAGGCAACGCAGAGGAACGGATCAGCGGGCCTCCACGCTAGCGCACAAATCCTCGACCGTATCCACGGAAGCAACACCGGAACGCTTGATGTCGGTACCGAGCCCTCCCCATCAACAGGGAAGGGCTCGGACACTCGCGATCGCCAAGCCCTCGACCCGGATGCCATGCTTGGCGATACGCCCGCCACCTGATCCGGGCTGCCATCAGTAAAGATACGAGAGCCAAAGCACTGGAACTTCAGCCCTGCCAGCACGTGATTTAGCACAGACGATCGGCAACCCGAAAGCTCCGCGCTAGCACGGGGTGAGTGATCGGAGACGGCATCACAGGACGAAGGTCCATAGCCAGAGTGACGATTGGCCCCCCGGTCCATCGATCGAGGTTGCCCTACTGAACGGGTCCGCACGCGATGCGAGCGCCAGCGTTTCCAGCCGGGTCGGTCTTCATGTCGTCGGCTTTCTCGTGAATCACCACAGCCGTGCCACCTTCATGAAACAGCGAATTGGCTCCGCTGCCCACCAGGGTCACGCCCGGCAGAGTGCCCGTGTAAGAGCCCTTTCCGTTAGCGCCGACCTTGAAGTTCGGCATGTCCCCGGCGTGGTGACCGTCCGGATTCAAGAGGCCGTGTTTCTTGCTGTCCGGATTAAAGTGCCCCCCAGCCGTCTTGAAATCCGGAGCGTCGCACTTACCGACGGTGTGCACGTGAATAGCGTGCTCTCCGGCGGTTAAACCTGTTGCCTTCGCGGACAATGTGACCGCGTTCTTACCCTCCTTCAGCGTCACCTTGCCGACGGTTTGCCCTTTGGCGTCCTTCAGTTCGGCCGTAGCCACCTTGCGGTCCGCACCTGCAACCGAGAGAGCCCCGGCCAGAAACAGAACCACCATCCCAGTAAGCCATTGCTGAGTCTTCATCTGCAGATTCTCCTAAAGACGATCTTACGGAGTATCGGCGGCCACGTCCAAGGGCTTTGCTTTATCCCGCTAAATCCGGAGTTGAACTGCAGCGAGGATGAGTCCGGTAGCAATCGATCACCCGGAACCGGGTTAGGAGATAGCGTGGGAGCGTCATTCCTATCCATGCCGTAGAGCCTGGCCGAACAGCAGGCAAGAGATGGTGCTCTTCGTCTCGGACGACAAGTGCGGCCCGACGCGCGACTGGGGATTCTCGGGAATACAAGCCGGATCCAGAAGATGTTCGGGCGGGCTGGCCCCGA
The DNA here is from genome assembly GCA_903909435.1 of uncultured Acidobacteriia bacterium. Lineage (GTDB taxonomy): Bacteria > Acidobacteriota > Terriglobia > Bryobacterales > Bryobacteraceae > CAIVVT01. The sequence goes on from CAIVVT010000320.1 coordinate 22,709, forward strand.
GATCCCATTGGAAATCCGGTCCAAAGCGCACGCCCACAATCCAACCGATGTCGGTCCTGCTGCAGTGGCAGACCTCGCCACCCACCGCATGGCCACAGTGTAAGAACTCCACGAATGCGCCTTGCGGCACCGGGCGATCCAACGTCAGACTAACGCCGAGGGAAGACAAGTCGTCCAGATTGGCAAATGCTGTGCACACGCCCGTCGAGGACTCGGCCCATCTGACTTCGACCAGACCGGCACAGAGGAGTCGGTCCCCTCGACGCCTTTCCACATCTTCCATGAGCTGAGTATCGGCACAAACGCATAGTTTGATTAGCCCTTAGTTTGCGGGCGGATTGAAATGGTCCAGAAATCAGTGCCAAACGGTCGTTCGTGGCGGACAGGAGTAGCCACGAACCGATCCTCCGTAACGATCACCACGGTCCCCCCGGTGGCTCTTTGAGGCTCGAATTCGTGGCGGACCCCAGGATCGCGAGCGAATGGGCGAGAGGCACACCTACGACAGGCCCGACTCGCATACGATTGCGGTTGCACCTCCTGCCATCTTCCGGGGAACTCTCCGCGAACAGCCAAGAGAATTGGAAGCTCATGGGAAGGGTCGCAACCCGCTGGCTAGGCGGCAACCCATGTTACGCCATGGATTCGAATTTCACCGATTTCAGCTGGCCCGGGCTACCGGTGGCTGCCAGTGCCGGTGATTCTGGACATGATCGGGAGAACGTGCTCCGCCTCGCGGTAGCTTTCCGGTGTCCCAATGTCCAGAAATGGAGCGTCCAGAATTACGCCAGCCGCACCCAACTTCGGGGCCATTGGCTGCATCAGGTCCATCTCCCAGGAGAAGACAGCTGGCATCGGCGTCGTCTCCCATAGGTCGTCGGGCAGTAGGTAGAGGCCTGCGTTGACCAACCCGGGCCCAACCCGCGCCTTCTCATTCATAGCCAGGATTCGCCCCCCGTCCAGTTCGACAGCGCCGTAACGCGAAGTGTCGGGGACACGCCGCAACGCAATGGCGAAAGGGCCGCCAAGCCGCGCAGCCTGTTGTTGGAACAATGCCAAGTCAGCCGGGAAGTAGGTGTCCCCGTTCAGGGCTAAAACACAGCCGCGATCGGCGTGCCTGAGGGCCCGGTAGAGCGCGCCTCCGGTTCCCAGAGGCGATTCCTCGCGCAAAAACGTCATCTTCAGCTCGCCCTCGTAACTGCAAAAGCCAGCTTCCATCTGATCGGCCAAGTGGCCCGTGCAGCCGATAACACGCTCGATACCGTTCAGTTCCAACCACCGAAGAACGTAGTGAATGAAGGGCAGTCCTCGTACCGGGGCGAGTGGTTTCGGCACGTCGCCCAGCACCGCCCGTAAGCGGGCACCGAGTCCTCCGGCGAGGATTATGGCCTGACTTATTCTTTGACCGTCCACGTTTGCACGCCTTCAGCTGCGAAATGACAAGGAACTACCTGCCCAGGCAACTTCTCCAGGGCACGAATCACGGGCACTCTCCGCACCGGGTCCGTTATCAGCATTACGAACCCTCCGCCGCCGGCGCCGCTAACCTTTCCGGCGTACGCCCCATGGTCCATGCCTGCCTTTAACGCTTGCTCGATCACGGAGGTCGAGATCCCATCAGCGGTCCGCTTCTTCGCCTGCCAACTCTCCCCGAGGCTGGCGGCAAATGCGGGGATATCCCCCCGAATCAGTGTCTCTTTCATTTCGAACGCCTGTTTCTTGATGGAGTGGAATCCTTCCAGGGCAGTTGGAGACTCCGTGGTCAGGTTCGCGATTTGCCGATCGATGATCGCAGCTGATACCCGCGACACGCCAGTATAGAAAAGGACGATCGAAGCCTCAAGTTCGGCGATGATCCATGGCTTCAGGCGAAGCGGGTTGACCACCACCCTGTCGTCGGCGAAGAACTCCATGAAATTGAACCCACCGAAAGCAGCGGCGAACTGGTCTTGTCTGCCGCCGTGCATTCCGAGCTCAACGCGTTCGATCTGAAACGCGGTTTGCGCGACGTCGTGCAATCCGAGCGGAAGCTGCAGCAGTTCGGTGAAGGCTTGCACCATGGTGACGCAGAGCGTCGAACTTGCCCCCAATCCCGACCCGGCAGGAGCGTCGGAGTAAGTTGTCAGGTCAAGCGACAGAGGGCGGCCACCACAGAACTTTCGAACGACGTGATTATATACGGCTTTGTGCAGTACAAGTGGTTCATCCAATGCAAACTCACTCTGCGCCTGCGCCGCAAACTCAGCATCACGGTCGGGAGCCTGGAACCGGAGTTCACCGTCGTTTCTAGTACGGAGAACAGCCGTCGCGTACAGATCGATCGTCGCATTGAGAATCGCGCCTCCGTGCACGTCGCAATACGGCGAAACGTCGGTGCCGCCCCCCGCGAATCCGAGACGGAGCGGTGCCCGGGAACGAATAAGCATACTCTCGAATTGTCGCAAGCCTCTGGACTCCCTGCTCCATACGTCTGCAACTCAGCTTAAGGAAGCGACCACGTACCCATCACCACCAGCGAAGAGGGTGACTTGCCCGCCAGGTTGACCGGAAATGCGTAGATCGTCTTGTTCGGGCCACTGCCGACTTTGGAGAAACTCTGGCTGAACGAGAGGCTGACAGTTAAGCTGAGCAGGCTACCGGAGGACTGAACCGAGGATCCGCTCCCGCCTAGCGTGCATTGAGAGTTTGAGATATTCGCAGCCTGCCCCGGCGAGACGTAACCCACATAGGCGGATGCGGAGTCCGTTACTAGCCCTAGTGTGTTCTTCGAAGGCGTGTAGGTTACCCAACAAGCGTTCGACAAGTTCGCCGGACCTGACACGATCAAGTGGACGGCAGACAGATCGGTCGCACCGGCAGTGTCTGAGACAACCAGGGTAAACACCTGCGAAGCTCCCTGCCCGGAGGCAGGCGTCAGGGCGATCGGGGTAGGTGGACCGCCCACGACCAATTGTGGAACCGTCCAAGTTCCCATCACTGCCATTCCGGTGGCGGGCACCTGTCCCGCCCCATCAGTAGGCTTGGCGTACAGATTTTTGAGTGGCCCGCTGCCAGCGCCTGCGAAGGCGTTGGAAAACTGTAGATTCACCGTCATCGTCAGCGTGTTGCCAGCGAGTTGGACCGCTGAACCGATGCCGTCAAGCGTGCACTGGGAATTGGAGATCACGCTTGCCTGGCCCGGTGAAACGTAGGCCGCATAACCGGTGCCGGCATCATTCGTCAGCCCGAAGGTGTTCTGCTGCGCGATATAGGTGACAGAGCAACCGCTGGCTTGTGCCGTCGAAGAGCCGATCAGAAGCTGCACCGTGGCTAAGTTGCTCGCACCGCCGGGCGAAGCTACCGCCAAGGCGAACGATGCGGAACTGCCTTGGCCAGTTGAAGGCGAAAGCGACAATACTGTTGGTGGACCGCCCACGGAGCCCGTGACGGTCCACGTACCGACGCTTACGAGCCCTCCCGCCGGTCCTTGTCCAGCCAGGTTCAGCGGTTCCACGTACACGTTCTTCATCGCATTGCCTGGGATAGCGAATCCTGGGTCAAATTGGACGTCTACCGTCATCGTAAGGCTTGTACCCAGGGCTGCAACCGAAGACCCGGCCCCCAGTAACATGCACTGGGAGTTGGACGCCGATGTCGCCTGTCCAGGCGTTACGGCGCCGGCTGATCCCGTTCCTGCATCGTTCAGCAGGCTGATCGAATTCTGTTGAACCGCAAGGGTTACCGAACAGGCGCCGGCCAGTACGGTGGAAGAGCCGAAGTGCAACTGCACCGAAGCTAAGTCTGCCGCTCCGGCGGGGTCGGCCACAATGACAACGAACCGTTGTGCAGCGCCTTGACCGGATGAGGGGGACAGACTGACGACACTCGGAGGCGGAGGCACGGCGATTTGGGACACGCTCCACGTGCCGACGGAGGCCAGTCCACCCGGCGGGGCTTGGCCAGAAACGTTAACGGGGAACGCGTAGACTGTCTTGACCGGATTGCCGCCGGAACTCGCAAACGAGTTTGTGAACTGCAGTCTGGCTGTGATTGTGAGTGAATTGCCTGCGGTTCGGATGGAGGATTCGTTGCCGCTTAGGGTGCATTGCGAATTAGAGACGGTCGCAGGCAGTCCAGGAGTTACGAAGCCTGAATACCCGGTTCCTGCATCGTTGGTGAGGCCAAGGGTGCCCTGCTGCGCAATGTAGGTGACGAGACAAGCATTTGAGCTTGCAGTGGTCGTGCCGAAAAGCAGTTGGACGGTGGCCAAATCACCAACTCCCAGCGGATCAAGCACCGTCAAGGCGAACGCTTGGGTCGTCCCTTGTCCGGATGAGGGTGTGATTGAAACTACCGAGGGCGGACTCGCTAATGATTCGGCGATTGTCCAAGTTCCCATCGGGACGAGTGCGGGAAGCGCCTTTCCGCCTGCAGTAATCGGATAGCCATACACGGTTTTGAAGGCACCACTTCCGAGCTTCGCGAAAGCAGGGTTGAACTGAATGCTAGCCGTCAGCGTCAGTAGGTTGCCGTTTAGTTGGATGGAAGTGCCGCTTCCGCTCAGAGTGCACTGGGAGTTCGAGAAGCTCGCCGCTTGGCCGGGTGCCACGAATCCCAAGTAGGCGCTGGCTGCATCATTGACGAGCCCAAGCGTTTGCTTCTGAGAGGAGTAGATGATCCAGCAGGCATTGGTGTAACTGGTGGGGCCAGAGATCAGCAGGTAAACCGTCGCCAGGTCAGCGGCGCCAGCCGTGTCCATCACCTGCAAGGTGAATGGTTGGGACATCCCTTGACCTGAAGCCGGACTGAGCGCCACAAGCGCCAGAGGACCAGTAACGGTCGATTGCGGGACCGTCCAGGTTCCAGCCTGAACGTAGCCCGTGATCGGCCCTTGCCCCGCAGCATTCACCGGCTTGGCGTAGATTCGCTTGATCGCACCGTCGCCCAAGCTGGAGAAAGCGGGGCTGAATTGCAGGCTGACCGTTAATACGGCCGTGTTTCCCGAGAGTTGAATAGTAGATCCGAACCCGTTGATTGTGCACTGGGAATTGGAAACAGTGGCCGCCTGGCCGGGCGCTAGCATACCGGCACTGGTGGTGCCAGAGTCGCTCGCCAACGCAAACTGGTTTTGTTTCGCGATATAGGTAATAAAACACGCGTTGGCCAGAGCAGTCGATGAGCCGAACAGCAACTGAATCGTAGCCAGGTCACTTGCCCCGGCTGGATCGGCGACGCTGAGGGCAAAGGCCTGCGAAGCACCGAGGCCTGAACTCGGGGTTAGGGAAACCACTGTGGGAGGAGACTGTGCCACGAGCACCCACACGGCCGCCTGCGGGACTGAAAGCGTCTTGCCTTGACTGTCCGTAACCAAGATGTTCACATACTTCGTCACTCCGGCCCCGACTGTGGCGAAGGACGAATCGTAGGTCAGGCTGAGATGCAATGTGAGTGAGGTGCCGGAGATTGAGAGTGTCGAGGTACTTGCGGTGACCGTGCACTGGGAGTTTTGCAGGATCGTGCTAGAGCCTGCAATTGCGCTGCCAGCAGAGCCCGAGCCTGCATCGTTCAAAAGCGAAAGGGTGTTTGACGGGAGGACAAAGGTCACCACGCAGGCGCTAGAAACGGAATTCGGGTTGCTTACATTCACTTGAACCGTCTGGATCGACTGCGCACCTGAGGGATCGGTAATCACCAGGCTCAAACCATGCGTAAGCCCGGATCCGCTGGGTGGATAAATGCCGTTTAATGCGATCCCGCCCCCGATGGCGATCTGCTGCAAGAAGCCATCTCCGCCTCCCCCAGAGGCCGACTGGAGAGCTCCGGCCGTAACTTGGAGATTCTGGGCGGTAGTGCTGCCAGCCAGCAGGACACGGTCCTGAAACGCCACGACAGCGTTCACGGAATTTCCCGCGGAACCGCCGCTGTAGCTTACGGTCTCCCACTGGCCACCGGTTGAGCTGAGAACGGCGAACCAGCCGTCGAGCGCCCCTTGGAAGATGGACTGGACGGCGTTGACCACGGGCAAGTTCACCGAGGTGGTCTGCCCAGCGACGACTACCTCTCCGCTCGGCAATAGCGCCAGAGCATTCACGTAGTCGTCCCCGCTGCCCCCGACGATGGAGCACCAGGTCACGGAGACGATCACGGGAGCAAGCTTGCACGCGAACCCATTCCTGCCCGCGCCGTTCTTCGTGATCACGCCGGCTAGGGAACCAGGAAAATTCGCCTGCGTGCTGGTCGTGCCCGCAACGTACACGCTGCCTCCGCCATCCAGGGCGAGCGAGGATATCTGATCCTCGCCGATGCCTCCGAGGTAAGAGGAACTGATCAGCGTCGATCCAGTGCTATCAAGCTGCACGACAAACCCGTCGAGAAAACCCGCTGTCCGGGCTTGAAACGCTCCCAGAACGGGGAAATCGGAAGAACGAGTCGATCCGCCGAGGGCAATGATCCCAGACGGACTCAGCGCGACGGCGCGGCAACTGTCGAGGTCGCTACCACCCATGAAGGTAGAGAACACCAGACTTGCGCCATCGCCGGAGAGCATGCTCACGAAACAATCCTGCGAGCCTGCGATCAGCCGCTGAAAAGCTCGTTCCGTAACCGGGAAGTCGGCAGAATTCGTCTGCCCTGTTATGACCGCGCGTCCGGTGCTGTCAACGGCAATTGCAGCGCCCCAGTCCGGCCCGGATCCGCCCAAAACCGAGGAGTAGACCAAGACGCCCCGTGCGTCCAACTTGAGTGCAAACGCGTTCCAGTCCTGCGCAGCACCGGACCGAAAAGCGCCGCTGGTGACGGGGAAGTTGGAGGAGTTTGAGTTGCCCGTAACGTAGGCCGAGCCGTTTGAATCCACAGCAATCGCGGTGCCTTGGTCGCTGCCCGACCCGCCGATTAGTGCGGCATAGACTATGCCTGTCCCTCCAGGCGCGAGCCTTGTAATCAGCACTTTCCCGGAGCCAGCCGGTACGCCAGTATCGACGCCAAAGAGATTAGTGGATGCCGATTGGCCCGCCAAGTAAATGCTGCCGTCCGGCCCCAGTGCCATGCCGGAGATGGAGTCCGCCTGAGAGCCCCCGATGTATGTGGAGAATTCGAATACAGGATCGATATTCAACGGCAAAGCGGGATCCGCGCCACTCACGCCGAAACTCATCCGTCCGGCACGGCTTAGTAGGTATCGTACGGCTAGCGGTTCGTGCAGCACGGCACGAACCGCGGGGTCTGCAGGTTGGACCGCGGTCGGTGTGCGCATCATGAACCGGAAACCGCGCGCCCGAATGTGGACCCGGCCTACGGCATCGAGACTCACCTTCGCGCCTCGCCAACACAGGGAAGGGACATTGGATGTTTGCCCGGCCATCAGATCCAGGCCAAGTTCCAACCGGCCGTCAGTGATGCGATAGAACAGGTCCGCGCCCGGCCAGAGACTGGAGACGCGGACTCTGGAGAAGTGCCGCGAGACGTTGGTTGCGCCTGGCGCATAGGATCGGGTGACGGCTCCGGTAGGCGCCTCTCCGTGAACCGCAGCAAGCACAGAAGGTCGCTCAGGTTCCAAACGGACGACACCACCCTGCGGGCCTAGAGCCAGCGCACCACTCTTCAGAATGGCCAGTGGAACAGCGAACCCCCGGCCTATAAACGCAACTTCTCTGGATGCCTGCCCCGAGTTCTCCTCGAACCATACGGGGCGTGGAACCGCCGCCATTGCGGGCAAGGAACCGGGCTCGGAATCGCCGGATGCCGCGCAGGCCGTGCTATGCGGGTTAAGCCACAGCCAGACCACGAAGCAGAGGATTCGAGTGAACATCGTTGCGCGAAATCAAGCCCTAACCGGCGACGACGACGCGAGGGCTGATGCCTTTCAAAGAAACAATCGGCACTCCCCGCGATTTCAGTAGAGTTCCGTCGCAGTATATTTGTCGGGCGACCTGGGATGCATCGGCGATTTCGGGACCACGAGACGAAGCCCAGCTTCGGCGGATGATCTGCAAACCACACTAATCACATGGCTTATTTGAAATCGAGGCGCGCTCACTTGACGCGGTTCGCTGTGGTGTCAGTTGAGAGCCAACTCTGAACCGCCGCTTCGAGAGAGCCGTTGGACGGCATTCTAACCGCCGGAACACCGGCACGGCGTGCCGCCTCGATATCCGAGACGGAATCACCGAAAAGCACACTCTCCCCCGGAATCAGGTCCGGAAAATCATCGAAAGCGCGCAGCAGCAGACCGGGCTCCGGCTTACGACAGGCGCATTCACCTAACTCGTGAGGGCAGAAGTAGATCGCGTCGAGCAACACTCCTTTGGAAGCGAGCAGGTTCCCCATTTTCCGGTGGATCGCCGACAGGTCGTCGAGAGTCAACCTGCCGCGAGCGACACCACGCTGATTGGTGACTACGATCAGACGGTAGCCCCTTGCGGCGAGCAACTGCAACCCCCGCACGGCGCCCGGCAGAAGTCCGAATTCCTCCGGTGACTGCACATATTGACCTTCCGGCATTTTCCGGTTAAGCACGCCGTCGCGATCCAGGAAGGCAGCTCGCAGTCGCGGGTTCGGAGTGGCCATCAAATCCAATTCTATGCGCGCGCGGGTCAATCCCCGGCACGAGCGGTGGGCAGGAGTTACGGGTTGCCGCGCTGACGTGGCACGATAGTTCCAACAGTGGCACTCATTCGAATCGCGACTCTAAATGAACTACCCGAGGGGCGATTGCTTCAACGGGAGGTGGCGGGCACGACGATAGCGGTGTGCAACGAGAAGGGGACCATCCATGCTTTTCTTGGCATGTGCCCGCACCGAAATGGGCCGCTGGGACAAGGCAATCTGGTCGAAGGCTGCATCGTGTGTCCCTGGCACGCCTGGGAATTCAGCGTGGAAAAAGGCGAGTTAGACTACAATCCGGGCATCAAGCTGCAACGCTATAAGGTGGTGATTCAGGGTGAAGACGTGCTGGTGGAGATAGCCTGAGGAATGGCGACGTCAGGAACCAACTCACTCGCTCAAGAGAATAAGGCCGAATACGGAAACGGTAAGGAAGTTACGGTTTTGAACCTGGAATCAATCACTTACAGACAAGAAACCGTAAGGTGTTACGGTTTTGCCGTACGCGCCCAGTCACGTGGAACCGATTCCGCACTCGGCGGAGAGGCCTGACGGAGTGCCTGAACTTCCTGAAGTCGAGACAGTGCGGCGCACCCTCGCGCCACACGTTACGGGGCGAAAGATCCTGGCCGTGCGCTACTTCTCCCCGCTCGCGGCTGGGGGTTCGCCGGACGCGATGGCAGAAGCGCTGGCGGGCACGCGCATTCTCCAGTTGCAGCGCAAGGGCAAGTACCTGATCTTTCATTTGGATGCAGGCTGGATGACGGTGCACCTGCGAATGACCGGCAAGCTGCTGGTGGACGGCGCGCGTTCGCCTTGGACGCGGGCGCAGATCGAACTCGATAGCGGCCGTTACCTGATATTCGAGGATGTGCGCCAGTTCGGGCGGATGCTCTGGAGCGCGGATTTCCCGGCAGATGTGGCGCGATTGGGACCGGATGCGCTGGGACTCAGCTCAGACGAGTTCTTGGCGCTTCTGCGAGGTCGTCGGGGGAATTTGAAACCGCTGCTGCTGAATCAACGCGTGGTCGCAGGCCTAGGCAATATCTACGTGGATGAAGCGCTGCACCGGGCGCGCCTGCACCCACTCACGAATGCGTCCCAACTGAGCCGGAAGCGGCTGTTGCGGCTGCACTCCGCAGTTGCCGAGGTGCTGGCAGAAGCGGTAGCGGCCGGCGGTTCCTCCATTTCCGATTATTTGGATGCGGACGGACGCCGCGGATGGTTCCAGATATCTCACCGTGTGTACGGGCGAGAGGGTGAGCCCTGCCTAAGCTGCGGGACGCCGATCCGCCGGATCGTGGTTTCCCAACGCGGCACCCACTACTGCCCGAGCTGCCAGCGCCCGTGATTTGTGCGCTGTGAAATTTTCTGTGCGGCGGACGCGCCGAATCAGTGCCGCGTTTGAGGGATGATGAATCCATGCAGACGTCCGAGACACTTAACAGTCAGGTATCCCCCCGGATCGAGACCCGCTTCCGCCGGATCGTCACGGACTTTCCCGTGCCCGAATCGCTCCCAATTCTCGAGAAGCTCGACAAATACGAATTGCGCGCGATGGGCGGACAGCCACCCGTGGTTTGGGACCGCGCCGAAGGGTTCCAGGTGTGGGACCGCTGGGGCAACCGGTGGCTCGACTGGTCGTCGGGCGTGCTGGTGGCCAACGCGGGGCATGGACGAACCGAAGTCGCCGAGGCGATTGCCGCACAGGCGCAGCGCCATCTACTCACTAACTACTGCTTCCCCAGCGAGTTGCGCGCCGAACTGTGCGAGCGGCTGGCGAGCCTCACACCGGAGCCGCTGAAGAAGATATTCCTCCTGACAACCGGCTCGGAGACCGTCGAGTTTGCCGTCAAAGTGGCGCGGGAACACGGATTGAAGACGGCGGGACCGCGCAAGAGCGTGATCGTCTCGTTCGAAAAAGCATTCCACGGACGGACGCTCGGATCGCAACTGGCGGGTGGCATTCCGGCGTTGAAAGACTGGATCGTGAACCTCGATCCGGGCTTCGTGCAGGTGCCGTTCCCGGATGGTTTCTGGACCGAAGACACCAGCTTCCAGAAGTTCGAAGCCGAACTGGCCGCGAAGGGCGTTGCCGCGGACGACGTTTGCGGGGTCATCATGGAGACCTATCAGGGCGGCACGGCGGCATTCGCGCCGGTCGAATACATGCACAGCCTCAGGGCTTGGTGCGACCGCCACGCGGCGCTGCTGGTGCTCGACGAAGTGCAGGCGGGCTTCGGGCGGACCGGAACCTTTTGGGGCTACGAGCACTTCGATGGCGTCGTTCCCGACTTGACCACGTGGGGCAAGGGCATTTCCAGCTCGCTGCCGATCGCGGCGGTGGCCGGCCGCCCGGACTTGATGGACCTGCCGGCGCCAGGCTCGGCATCGTCCACGCACAGCGGGAATCCCGTTTGCGTCGCGGCGGCGCTGGCGAGTCTGGACGTGATCTTGCGTGAGAATCTGGCCCGGAACGCCAAGGGCATGGGCGATGTGTTGCACTCCGAATTGGAGGGAATTCAGAAGCGCTTCCCACAGGCGGGCTTCCTGGCGGGCAAGGGACTGGTTGCGGGATTGGCTTGCATCAAGCCGGGAACCAAGGAACCTGACGGACCGCTGGCGAAGGACATCGTCTGGCGCTCGGTGGCGAAGGGCCTGCTGATGTTCTCACCCGTGGGGCCGCAGGGCTGCACCATCAAGATATGCCCTCCGCTGTGCATCACCGAAGACGCGGTGCGGGAGGGGTGTGAAGTGCTGGCGGATAGCTTCACCGAAGCGTTGGCGGCGCGCGGGTAGGGGCGAAACAGGAGACCAAGTATGCGGGTAGTTTTGATTGGCGGCGGCATGATCGCGAGCGATCAGATTCTGCCGTCGCTGTTCCAGTTGCAGCGCCTGGGGCGCATCGACGAGATCGAAGTTTGCGAGCGGCGCAGTGAGGCGCTGGAATCGCTGGCCGCGAATCCGCAAATTCGACGGGCGTTTCCCGAGCGCACCTTTCTGCCCAGACTGGAGCCATACGTCGAGGTCATCGCCGGATTGCCCCCGCGCCAACTCGTGGTGGTTGCCTTGCCCGACCCGCTGCATTTCCAGGCCGTGATGACGGCACTCGAGCACGATCAAAACGTGCTCTGCGTGAAGCCGCTGGTGCTCAACATCGAGCAGTCCGCCATCATCGAGCAGGCGGCGCACGAGCGCGGCCTGGTGGTGGGCGTGGAGTACCACAAGCGCTTCGACGACCGCAGCTTGCTGGCCCGCCAGCGTTACCGGGCCGGTGCATTCGGCGAGTTCAAGCTCGGGACCGCCTGCCTGCTGGAGAAGTGGTACTACCGCCACTCGAACTTCCAGAACTGGTTCACGTGCGAGTCGAGCGATGCGTTCACCTACGTCGGCTGCCACTACGTGGATCTGGTTCATTTCATCACCGGCCTGTTGCCCGTGGAGGTCAGTGTGTACGGTCTGCGCGACACCTTCCCCAACGGCAAGGAAGGCTGGCTGTGGACCGATGCCCGGGTGATCTGGGACAACGGGGCCTGCCTCAACGTGCAAAATGCGCTCGGTTTTCCGGACGGCGCGCCCGGCACGAACACCCAGGGGCTTACGATGTACTGCTCGGGCGGAGACCGGGGCGCCTGGCTACAGCATTCCGACCAGTACCGCGGACTGTCCTATTGCTACACCGAGACCCCGGCCGGGGCGGGAGCGACGACGTACGCCGAACCCTCCACCGACTATTTCCAGTACTTGGACCTGGGCGGCCCGGGCCTGACGCCGTCCGGCTATGGCTATCGATCAGTGGCATGGATCACCGAGCGGGCGCTGGAACTCGGCCAGGACGATCGGCCGTTGACGGAGAGGCAGGCGCTGTTGCAAAAGTGGGACCAGAATGGGCCGATGGCCACGCCGGCCAACAGCCGTTTCAACGAACTGGTGATCGAAGCGGCCCGGCTTTCGATTGTGAATCGCGGGCGGCCTTACCGCATCCAACACGGTAAGAACCCGCATGTGGAGCAGGCCTGACGACCGGCCTCGCTACCGATAGATCCTCCGAGTGTTTCTGGGCAAGGGGGATTCGTGCGGGCGCCGGAGGTTACCACGGTTGCTCCAACGGACGTTTGCTTACGCCCTGACTTTGTCCCTGCTCTCGATTGCCGGAGTCTCGCTTGCCGATGACGGAACGAGGCCCACTGCGCCGGTGAGCGGCGTTTTGGTGGACGACGCCACGGCCAGCATTCTGCCCCTGGTGGGCAACACCGGCTCCGCGCATACTGGCAATGCTAGTGTGGGCTCGGTCCAATTTGCCTTGCCCGCTCCGGACGGGCGCACCGCGTTGGTGGTGCGGGACGGCAGGATCTCGGTGATTCGCCGGGTGCAGACGCACATGCCGGTGTGGCGCGACCTGACGGAGGAGGGCGTCGGTGTGGACCGAGCGGTCTGGAGCGAGGACTCGAACGCGCTAGCCATCTACGACGCCGCGCAAGCAAGGATCTTCTTCTGGAAAAACACTCAGGCCGATCCGGCTCCCGCAGGCCAATTCGACATGAGCCAGTTTCCCACCGCTCCCATCTCCCTGGCGCTCGACCCCGAGGCCCACTACGTTTTCGCGATCTTCGCTGAGCGCGAGGGTGCCAGCCTGACAGTGATTCCCGTAGGCGGCGCAGCTCAAACGCTGCTGACGCTTAGCCGTCCGGGAGCGATGTTCCTGGCAGGTGGAACGCTGTACATCGCGGACCGCGGACGAGCCGAGGTCCTCGCTTTGAGCAATTGGACCACGGGATTGACGCTGCGCACCGTCGTGGCGGCGGGCAATGGGATTAAAGACCCGGCAGGCATCGCCATTTCACCTGACGGCAAGCAGCTTTATGTCGCCGACGCAGGAAGCCAGCAGGTGCTGGCTTTCGATCTCGGTTCGAGCGCACAGAAAGCCGCCGTGCAACTTGATTTCCCGCCGACGCGCATGGACTTGATCGCCGGAGGTTCGCTGTTCCTGCTCGACAAGGGCAGCCGCGGTGAGTCGCCAGCACAGTTCCTGCAGGCGCCCGACATGCAGGTGTTCGGCGTGCCGATAGGGGCAGCGGACGTAGTTGGGATCCAGGAGCCGCAGTAGATTCGTGGGACGGCGGCTCCCGAGCCGCGGACTAACTAGTTCCAGGGCGGGCGCTGGAGCGCCGCCCCGCATTGGCAGCCCCCCACTTCAATTCGTTACCGCCAGGCGCTTAAGAGTGGCGGTAAATCTCCCAACGCAGGTACTTGGAGGTGGCTTCCTCGACCGCGTCGGCGCAGCTCGACAGGCTGGCCGCAACGTGGTGTTCGAATCCGTTTTCGCAGATGAAGTGCAGCAAGCGCTGCATTTCCGGGATCTCGACGACACCCGCGCCGCCGAACGTGCTGAGCGGATCGTCGGTGAACTGGCCTTCCCCGATATAGCCGCGGACTTCGCCGATGACGTCGTCCGTGGAGACGCGGAAGTAGGTCATCGGGCTGGCCTTCACCTTGCCGACGATGGTGCCGAAGGTGTTCAGCTTGCCGACCGTGCCGGCGATGATCTCCTGGTAGTCCATTTTGGACTCATTGAAGAAGTGCTTAGGCAGGTTGGAGCAGTGGAAGCAGACGGCCTTGTCGGGGTCGTCGCCGTAGTTGTTGTTCCAATCGAGCAAGGCGCTGGGCGTGCCGGAGGCGAGCGCCATGGCCTGCATGCCAACGACGCCGCAGACGTCCACTTCGCAGGCGCTGGGCAGCAGATTGTTGCTCATCATGCTCATCACCGTGCAGGGCACCACACCGAAGTACTCCTCGAGGGCGGTCCAGCACTGGATGGCACTGACCGTACACATGGTGTCGTTCATCCAGCCCTCGATCACCGCGCCGAGTTTGGCCATCTTGAGGAGCGATGCGGCGGGGACGGACTGCGTGCTGACGTAAGCCTGGATGGCGGCCAGTTTCGCCTGCGCCGCGTCGTCGGTATCCTTCATCCGCTCGATACGGCCGAGGATCTCGGAGAGGTCGATGGTCTCGACATCGATGCCGGAAAGCGCCAGCAACTTCTCGCTGTAGCGGACCGTATTGAACGCAGCCGGCCGGGCGCCGATGGAACCGACACGCAATTTACGGAGTCCGTTGACCACACGGCAGACGGCGGCAAAGCGATCGAGGTCGGCTCTGAATTCCTCCGACTCGGGAGCGACCGTATGGGTCTTGGTCAGCGTATAGGGCACGTCGATCTGGCGTAAGTTATTGCAGGCAGACATCTTGCCGCAGAAGCTGTCGCGGCGATGCGTGATGAGCATCTTGCCTGCCTCGTCGGGAGTCGCCTGGATCAGCACGGGCACGTTCAGGCCGGCGACTTTGAGCGTTTCGGCGATGGCTCGTTCGTCGCCGAAGTTCGGCAGCGTGACGATCACGCCGTCGATCTGGTCGCGGTGCTTGCGGAAGAGATTGCCGCAGATGTGCGCTTCCTGGCGTGACTCGATGGCGCCAACTTTGGTTTCTTCCGCGCCGGGAATGACGACGTTGTATCCCGCGGCTTCCAGGACGCGGATCATTTCCACACGGCCGCTGAGCGCAAGCGCGTCCGGGAAGAAGCCGCGATTGCCGACGATCAGGCCGAAGGTCATTTTCTTAGTTTCAGGCATAGTTTAGAGACTCCCAATTTTGAATGATTGCGTTTGCCCACGGGTTGAAGCGGCCATGGAACGGAGCCACGACCGTCAGGGAGTGGTTGAATGCGGGGGCGCTCTTTAGGAGCGCACGACATAGCACCGATGCCACTTTGAGAGATGGATCACACTGAGACAACCACTCCCTTACGGTCGCGGCTCCGTTCCAGCGAGGTTTCTGTGCCGGCTCTAGCGTAACTCCTCCACGATGGCGACGCCCCAGGGCTCCAACCCCAGTTTCGCGCCTTGAGCCACGGATTGCTCTTTGAGACGCTCGCGGCCGGCGGCGTAAGGGTAGGCGATCTCCTGGGCGGCGGCAGAGTAATTCAGGTAGAAGTGCACCTGGTGGTTGTTACGGTTCCGGCCGTGCCGGACCTGCACGGCGGACGGCAACTGCAGATCGGGGCTGTTCAGTCCCGCCAGTTGAAGCACCTCACGCACGACTGCCTGCTGCATCTCGGGCGTCAGGACGGTGCCCTCATAGGTCAACGTGCCCTTGCCGAAGTGGTTGCGCGTGAGTGCCGGGAACTTGCCGAAGAAGGGGTGGTCGTAACTGGCGAGGGTCTCCGCGCCTTCCGGCAACAGGAACTCGGCCCAGGTCGAAGCCTGGCTCTTGACGCCGAGGCCGTAGCGGTCGGGTTTCAAGGGCACTGTGTATGCGAGGTTCGAAAACTCCTGATAGGAGAACCCGGCCGCTTTGCGCAGCGGCCCCGGCGAGCGAACCCAGCGAACCGTCGAGTACTCGTTAGTAAAACCGCTCTTGAAAGCGATGACAGCGTGTCCGCCGTTCTCGACGAACGTCGAGATGCGATTCAGCACTTCGTCCGAAGCGGAGTAGAGCGGCGGGACCAGCAGGACTTTGTACTGCGAGAGGTTCTCAGTGGCCGGTGTGACGAAATCGACTTCCACCTTAGAGGCGTACGCAGCGCCGTACATTTGACGCACCAGGTTCATGTAGTTCACGCGATCGCTGAACGGCATGAAGTTGATCGTGTCGTTGGCGTCGGTCGAGAACAGGATTGCGACCTTGACGTCCTTCTTCAGGTTGGCGATGTCCGGGCCGATGCGCTTGAAGTCCGCGCCGATAGTCGAGACCTCGCTGTAGGCCCGGTTCGCTTCAAGTTCCTGCCCCAGCACTCCGCGCCAGTAGGTCTCCTGGCCGTAGTGCAGGGAGTGCCAATGCCAGTACTCGACCAGCGATGCACCGCTGGCGGCATGGGCGAACGCAATCAGGCGGAACTGCCCGTCGTAAGGCGGATACTGCGCGCGCGAGTCCCAGCCGATGGTCTGCGCGTTGGTCTCGGTCACGAGATAGGGCGCGTTCTTAACGGAGCGGAAGAAGTCGCCGCCGAGGGCGATTTCCATCCCGTCCAGCTTGTCCTGCGCGTTGAAATAAATATTCGTTGCTGCGATGTCGAGTTTCCGCCCCACGGCCCAATGATCCACATTCGTATTGACGCCCGCGAAGTCGTGCGTCACGAACTGGTTCGAGGGGATGTACTCGCGCAACAGCTTAGCCTGCCAGTGCAGGAAATCGGTCACGATGGTGCGCTGGAAGCGTTCCCATTCCAGTTTGTAGCCAGGATTCAGGATGCCGTCGCGCGCGGGGAATTCACCCCAATTGTCCACCAGTTGGCCCCAATAGGTCAGGCCCCACAACTCGTTCAGCTTGTGCGGCGAGCCGAACCGCTCTTTCAGCACGTCCACGAAGGCATGTTGGACATTGGGCAGCGGAATGCCATTCGGCGCGGTCTCATTGTCCACCTGCCATCCGATTACGGTGGGGTTGTGCGCGTAGTGCTCGGCGATTTTGCGGATCACGCGCTCGCAGTAGCGGCGGTAATCAGGGTTGGTAAGATCCATGTTCTGCCGCGGACCGTACGCGCCGGGGCGCAGCGGGCCGGGATAGGTGCCCGACCAGGGGTCGACCTGGGGACCGGACTGGCCGTAGCGCAGGACCAGGATCTCCGGGTGCTTCTTGAACATCCAGGGTGGAATGGAGTAGGTCGGCGTGCCCATGATGACCTTGATGCCGGCTTTGCCGAACGCCGCTACAATGCGATCCATCCACTCGAATTGGAATTCGCCGTCGCGCGGCTCCCAACTGGTCCAAGTCGATTCGCCGATACGAACGCAGGTGAAGCCCGCGGCCTGCATGAGTGCCACGTCTTTTTCAAGACGCTCGTAGGGCATGTACTCGTGATAATAGGCAGCGCCGTAGAGCACAGTCTGCGGCAGGTCGGCCGCAAACAGGGCGGGCGCCATAACAAGAAGTGAAGTCAACAGGACAGCGCGCACGAGGTTCTTCCTATTCCGCAATCCACACAAGTGCCGCTTCCTGACGGTCGCGGCTGCGTTCCGTAAAATGGGCTGGAGCGCCGCCCACCTACCACTATTTCTCTTTGCCTTTAGGGGCGAACTTCCAGGTGTAGAAGGCTCCGGCGATGGTCATGAATCCCCCCATCCAGAGGTCCGTCCGCAATTCAGAGAGCGTGATTGCGCGCCCCGTGGCTGAATGGCCTCCGCTGACCATGCCCCAGCCGAAAATGATGATGCCGTAGAGGAGCACAAGCACTCCAATGAAAAACCAGATCGAGATCATGTTTCTTCCGTGGATCATGGCGCGCTCCTTACCAAACCATCAAATTCAAAACGAAGAAGACCACGATTACGACAGCCGCCCAGAAAATGGGCCGCTTCCAAAGTGGTAACGCCGTCTCGTGCGGGATTTCGCCGATTCCATACACCAACCCAACCAACTCCGACTCGGGCTTGGGCTTGGTGCAGTAGCTGACCACGATGGTGACGATGGCGCAGATGCACCACGACCACAGTGCCCGGTACATGTTCTCGGCCATGTCTTTGGCGTTGGGTGAAAGGGCGATGTAATGGAGCGCAGTCGGGTCCACTTTCACCCAGGCCCACATGGCAACCGACGATGCGGTGCCGGTAAGCAAGCCCCAGAAACCGGCCGCCGGGGTGGCCCGCTTCCACATCATGCCGAAGATGACGGTGCCGAATAGCGGGGCGATGAAGAAGCTGAAGAGCGCCTGGACGTAATCCATGATGCTCTGGAACTGCATGGCGAGATAGGCTGCGCCGATCGAGATGAGGATGCCGACGATGGTCGCCCAGCGGCCGACCTTCACCAGATGGTCATCGGACATTTCCTTCTTGCGGAAGGCCTTGTAAATGTCATAGGTCCAGACCGTGGAGAAGGCCGTCACGTTGCCGGCCATGCCGCTCATAAAGCCGGCTATCAAAGCCGTCACGCCGAGTCCCAGCAGCCCCGGGCCGAGGTAGCGGGCGAGCATTAGCGGAAGCACGTCGTTGTAGGTGAAGAGGCCGGCGGCACGCTGATTTTCGGGAACCAGCAGTTGCGGAAGCACTGCCAGTCCGAGCAGTCCGGGCAGGATGACGATGAACGGCACGAACATCTTGAAGGCCGCGCCGATGATGGGCGCCATCTTGGCCGAGCGCAGATCTTTCGCCGACATGACGCGCTGGACGACAAGGAAATCAGTAGTCCAG
>CAIVVT010000321.1 GCA_903909435.1 uncultured Acidobacteriia bacterium
ACCCCTGCCCCTGCGGCTACCTGGGCGACCCCAGGCACGAATGCCGCTGCAGCCCCGCGCAGGTCCAGCGCTACCGCGCGCGCGTCAGCGGCCCGCTCCTGGACCGGATCGACCTGCACATCGAGGCCCCCTCGCTCTCGATCGGCGAGCTGCGCTCGGTGGCCCCCGGCGAGCCCTCTGCGGCGATGCGCGACCGGATTCAGGAGGCCCATGGCCGTCAGCACGCCCGGTTCAGGGGAACCCCCACGACCGTCAACGCCCGGATGACCCACGCCCAGATCCGCAGCCACTGCGGCATGACCTCCGAACTCGGCGACCTGCTGCAGAAGGCGATGGAAAAGCTCTTCCTTTCCGCCCGGGCCTATGACCGGATCCTCAAGGTCGCCCGGACCGTCGCCGACCTGGCAGCCGCAGATAGGATTGAGGCGCCGCACCTCCTCGAAGCCATCCAATACAGGAGCCTCGATCGGAATCTTTTCCATTAGATGAACGAAGTCATTTCCATCCTTCAGATTAGGGAAAGTATTCATCGCGTGCGCGGAAAGCGGGTTATGCTGGACGCGGATCTCGCTCGCTTTTATGGGATCGGCACTCGCGACCTCAATAAGGCTGTAAACCGGAACCCTGATCGTTTTCCTCCGGCTTTTTCCTTTCAGCTAACGCTCGAGGAGGGCCGCGCTTTGATGTTCCACCCTGGAACATCAAGCTCGCGACATGGTGGGACGAGAAAACCTCCAAGAGTATTCACCGAGCAGGGAGTGGCCATGCTGGCTAGCGTGCTTCGAACCGATCGGGCCGTTGCGATGTCTATCGCCATTGTTCGAGCCTTTGTTCAACTCCGTGAAATTCTGGCTACCCATCAAGAACTGGCCTCCAAGCTGGCTGAGCTGGAACAAAGGCTCGAGAAGCACGACTCCGCGATCGCCAACCTATTTGAAGCCATCCGCCAGTTGCTTGCCTCGCCGGAGCCGGAGCACAAAGGCGAAATCGGCTTCCATAGCGTCAATCGATAACACGTCAGCCTTGACGCTATGTTTACACATTGTATATATATTAACCCGATGAGAGTCACCGCCCAGCTTTGGGGAAACAGCCTCGGCGTCCGCATCCCGGCGCCCATTGCCCGCGATATCGCGATCGCACCGGGCTCGGAGGTCGATTTGCAGGTCGAGGCCGGTCGAATCGTCCTGACCCCGACACGTCGCCGCAGGCGCTACAAATTGAAGTCGCTGGTCGTGAAGATTGCCGCGGCCAACCTCCCCACCGGTGACGCCTGGGGCGCGCCGGCCGGCAAGGAGGTCTGGTGATCCCGCTCCCGATTCCCCGGCGTGGAGATCTCGTCTGGATCGATTTCACTCCGCAGGCGGGACACGAACAGGCCGGCCGCCGGCGGGCGCTGATTCTCTCCCCGGAGGTCTACAACCGAAAATCGGGACTCGCGATCGCCTGCCCGATCACAAGCCAAGCCAAGGGATACCCATTTGAGGTGCCACTGCCGACGGGCCTTCCGATAACCGGTGTCGTCCTGTCTGATCACGTGCGCAACATCGACTGGCG
>CAIVVT010000322.1 GCA_903909435.1 uncultured Acidobacteriia bacterium
AAGACGCCGATCCGGTCCACGTTCACCTGCGCGCCGTTCAACGCATCGAAAGCCGCGATGCCAAAGATGTTCGTTACGAGCAAGCCGCCGCCCGACAGCACGTTGTAAGGCGCCAGCAATTCCAGCGTCCGGCCCTTGTGTACGAAATTCTGCATGATACTCTCCCATTGAAATCGATCTCTGAGGGCGGGTCAGACCCCGCCCCATTCGGTCCCGAAGCGATTAAGCTCCGTTGTTGCGCTGCAGGCCGCGGAAGTCGATCGCCGCGGCGGCGAAGTCCAGACGGGCCTTGATCTCGAAGCCGTCCACATCGAAGCCCTGGCGGGTTTCGATATAGATCCCGTCCTGCCCTTCGAGGAAGCAGAACTCGATGGTGTCGACCAGCCCGGGCGTGGTGGCCAGGTACCAAGCCGTGGCGCCGTAGGTGGGGAGCGCGTCCAGACGCGGCTCGACAATCGGCGTGAGCGAGCGGATCCACTCGGGGATGATCGCACCCGGCGTGGTGGTGCCGATGAGGTTCAGCGGGCTCAGCAGCTGCAGCCCGGCCGTTTCGAGCGCGGTGGGCAGGATCAGGTAGGAGGCCGTCAGGTTGAGGATGGTCCCCTTGGGTCCGACCTGCTTGCGCATGGCCGCGCGGGCGGCAGCGAGACCAGTGACCGCCAGAGCTGAACCGGCGCCGGTGTTGAGGTTCTTGTGGCCGGCCACGAACAGCGCGGCGTTATCTTCGCCCATCACCTGGTTGTTCAGAATGACGTTCCAGACGGTGTTCGATTCAAGCGTGGCGCCCGCGACGCCCAACATGAACGGGATGCGGCTGAACGCGTCGAGATCGTCGTTGATAATGGTCTTGCGCGTAATCGCCACAACTTCGCCGAAGGTGGCGAGCGAATAGGTCTGCTTGCTGTCGGTCGGCGCAGTGCGGTGATACTCGCCCTGCTCGTTGAGCGGCTGCAGCGCGGGCAGATCGCTCAGTTGCATTCGGTTGATCGGCTTGAAATCCTTCGCCGAGACCTGGCGGCAGAACGCGGCGAAAGTCCGGGGTGCCGCCTGGTAACCCTGGCGCAGGGTCTTATTGGCGACATTGGCCAGGATGTTCGGGAAGTCCGAAGTGCTCAGTGCGGCCAGAGCGACTTCGTCGCGCGTCCGGCCGGTTCGGGTGTCGCCCTTGGCCGCCAGGCAGACACGCGCGAGTTCCACGAGATTGAGTCCCATGTACTCGCGACCCGCCCCATCCACGAGCGGATTCTCCTTGGGCTGAAAGCGGTGCAACAGCGCCGCCGCCATGTTCTGCCGCATCACGTCCCCGCTGTCGCGGGTCACGCCCGGGTTGTGAGCGTGGGTGGGCGGTTGAGCGGCGTCGCGCGCCGCCATCTCCTCGAAGATCCTGGTGCGCGCGTCCGCCAGGGTCACGTTGCCGTCGATGAGCCCGGCGGTGAACTGGTCACTCATGCGCCCGGTGGCTGCGACCTTGCGGATTTCCGCCGCGCGGAAGCGTTCGGCGGCCGCCCCTTCAGCGCGCAGCACATCCGGGGGAACCGGCGGTGCCACGAGGCCCACGACGGCGGCCAGCGCAACCGGGATCTCCGGAGGCGCGGTGGGCGCGGGTAGTTCATCAGTGCGGGCACCAGCGCCCGCCTGGAGATTCGTCTCATCCATCTTTGCTTTCTCCTGTGGGCTCGTTGCCCGTGCCGCAGCTGCCGGTGGACCCGGAGCCGCGCCAACTTCTTTCGCACTCATCAGCACGGCGCCCGGATCGGCCGGCACCGGCGTGAGCGAGATCTCGTAGGGTTCCCAATCGATCGCGGTGAACTGCTTCCGGTCCTGGCCCTTGGGAGTGGTCTCGTTCTTGGTGTAAATCCACACCCCCATCGAGACATTCCGGATGATGCCCGCCTGGACGTCGGTGCGCAGGGCGGACAGGTCTTCGCGCGGGCTGAACTGCAGCGTGGCCCGCGCCGTGCCCTGTTCGACCCAGGCTCTCTGCACCACGCCCAACTGGTCTCTGACGGACCCATAGGAGTTGTGGTTGTCGCAGACCGGAGCGCCGTTGTTGAGACGGTCCAGACGCACGGCCGCAGCGTCCAGGCTGAGCACCAGGTCGTACGGCTCGCCGGTGTACCAATCCACACGCGGCACCGTCGCGCCGCTGTAGAAGACGCAGTCGATGGTCGAGTCCTCGTCGTTCCAGGTGTTGGGCGCAAGCGAGGCCGCAATGGAGGCAGCGAAGGTTTCCGCCTGCGGTCCAGGCGGAACCGGCCCGGCCCCATGGATTGCCAGCGTGTTTGCTTCCATCGTCATTCCTTTTTGCGAGGCGGCTTGGCTTGCGGGGGAACCTGCGCCGGCGCCGGCGCAACAGCGACGTTCAGCGCGCCCTTGTCGTTGGTGCGCCGAGGATCGCCGTCCAGAATCACGTCCGCCTCGTCGAACTTCTTGTTCCAGGCGATGATTTCGTTCAACTGGCTATCCGGATCCTGGCCATGGCTCGCCACCATCTCCGGCCACGTCAGCCCGCCAATCCGGACGGCAACCTTGTCGGCCATGGCATCTTTCAGCGGATCGACCGATTCGAACTTCGGCGCGGTAAAGCGCACGCCGTAATTCAGTTCCGGAATCACTCCGGCAATGTAGGCGACCTGGATGAATCGCTTGTACATCGGCAGAATCAGC
>CAIVVT010000323.1 GCA_903909435.1 uncultured Acidobacteriia bacterium
CGCGGATTACGGCATTCTGCGGAATCACGAGTTTGCCCGACGTATCGTATACGGCGCTGGCTAGCGGCAGACCGTCACGCGACAACAAGAGACTCGGCGCGCATTGACTCACGCCTTTTGTTACCGGCGGGGAGTCGTTGCCTCATAAAAATGTTACCCGTCCTATTTGAAAGGGGCGGGCGACAGATTGAGGAGGCAACCGAGTTTGGCAACCAGACGCGAATTGATCGAGGCGATTGCGAGTCGCTATCACGCCGCCACGCGAGCGGAGAAGAAGACGATTCTCGACGAGTTCATCAACGTGACGAGCTTCCATCGCAAGCACGCCATCCGGGCATTGAAGCGCACTACCAGGGAGTCTACGACCTCGCCGGCGCCGTCGACGAGATCGCGGCTCTATGACGAGGCGGCCAGAGGTGCCTTGACGATCCTCTGGGAAGCGGCGGACCGGATCTGTGGGAAGCGGTTGAAGGAAGCGATCCCGGCGCTGTTGGATGCGATGGAGCGGCACGGGCATTTGCATTTGGATGCTGAGGTGCGGCGTCGCCTGCTCACCATGAGCGCTGCCACTATGGACCGCCTCTTGAAGCCAGTTCGGGAGGCAGCCAAGCAAAGACGGCGGAGATCCGGGATCAATAACACCGCGCTGAGAAAGAGCATAGACGTGCGGACGTTCACCGATTGGAATGATCCGCCGCCTGGTTTCTTCGAGATGGATATGGTGGCGCACTGTGGAAAGTCGGTGGCGGGCACCCACGTCCACAGCTTGGTGCTGACCGACATCGCATCCGGCTGGACGGAGGCTGCCGCCATGGTAATGAGGGAGCAAACGCTGATCACCTTGACGGTCGAGGAGGTCAGGAAGAAGCTGCTGTTTCCGATGCTGGGGCTGGACGTGGACAACGACAGCGCCTTCATCAACCTCACGGTTGTGGACTACTGCAAGGACCAGGAAATCAAGCTGACGCGATGCCGCGCCTACAAGAAGAACGATCAAGCATGGATCGAACAAAAGAACGGTGCCGTGGTTCGGCGGATGGTTGGGTACGGCCGTCTTGAAGGTGCTGCGGCGACGGCAGCTTTGGGGCGACTGCACGAACTGGCGCGATTGTACGTGAACTTTTTTCAGCCGTCGTTCAAGCTGGAATCGAAAAGCCGAGACGGCGCCAAAGTAACGAAGAAGTACCATACACCGGTGACACCGTACGAACGTCTCCTCGCCAGTGATCGGGTTACCGACGAAAGCAAAGGACAACTGCGACAGGTCTTCTCCACTTTGGATCCCGTGCAACTCTTGAGTCAGATCCGTGAGGCTCAGGGAAACCTCGTCCAACTTGAAGTGGGTGGTGGGACTCTCGGAACAGCCGAAGCGAGCCAAGAGCTGAGTCGCTTCGTTGTGAGCCTATCGACGGCGTGGCGTGACGGTGAAGTTCGGCCCACCCATCGCAAGTTTTCCGCGGGGCCGCGAACTTGGCGCACTCGGGTTGATCCATTCGAGAATGTCTGGCCAATGGTTGAGCAGTGGCTCAACGACCAACCTGAAGTCAACGCGAAAAGCATCTTCGCACGTCTCCAGGCCCAGTTCCCGGAGTCGCTCCAACAGGGCCAACTGAGAACTCTTCAGCGCCGCGTTAAACAGTGGCGCACCGCAATCGCTCGGGGGCTAGTTCTCGGCTGCGAGGCAGCGCCGGGGGCGGCCGCGGTAAACAAGGAAGAGGTCATATCATGATGGGGGCTTTGCCCCCAAACCCCCAGGATTTAACGCTTGCATGCTATCCCAGTGCTCTTCGAAGCCGGAGCGAGATGATCTCGCTCCGGCCTGGTCTAGCCCCTCAGTCAGCGCTCGGGTCGCATCCCTGCGTTGCCCTATCCTCTGCTGAGGTCAGCACCAGTGTGCCAGAACAAATATAAGAAACCAAGAGGTGTGAAATCAGGCCACCGAACGACATCTATAAAGTTCGGTAACATTTCTTGTTGAGGCAACACGCTGGAGAG
>CAIVVT010000324.1 GCA_903909435.1 uncultured Acidobacteriia bacterium
CCTGTAGGTGCCGGCAGGCAATCCTTCTGCATCGAAGCTGCCATCCTCAGCGGTCCTCACTTCCGTGTTGAAGGGCGGCGCGGTGGCTCGCAGCACCTGGACCCGGGAGCCGGCAATGGGTGTGCCATCCTCCTGCTGGACCGTGCCCCGAATTCCGGCCGATTGTGCCAACGCGTAGGAAGAGAAGAACAGCGAGAATACACTGCAGGCGACACACAAGGAGCGCATGAAATTCTCCAGATAAAACAGTCTTTGAAGAACGCAATTCTATTAATTACATCCCTCGGTGTGAGCAGCAGCTACGCAGACCTGCGTGAATGATACAGGATACAAAGCAGCCGAAGCGTCAGAATAAGTCAGTGTAAGGATGAGAATCAAGGATAAACTGGTGTGTTTATCTTAAAATGTTTTAACTGTCATCCTAGACTATTTGGTCCAAATCGCTGACCATCTATTAGACGCCAGACTCATTGCGTCCATGGTCGGACACGATTTCGCGAGCCTGTGAGGATACCCTAAATAGGGTATACGGATGGCCAGCAAGACAACTGCGCTCTTGCGCAGCTTCGCAAGTCGGACAGTAGCGGAATTCGCGGTGCTACCCGGGCACGGCCTGGGCTGAAATGATTACTTCCGCGGGCGAACGGCTAAGCGCCGCGCCTTTGACGTCCAGCAGTGCCGTGGCAGACTGAACGGATCCCCGCCGAGGAAGTGGGGCAGACACGCTCACGCGAGTATCCCAACGTCATGGTGCAGGACGAGAATGTTCGTGAGAGTCCGGGCCGGCTTTCAATTACCCAAAAGTTGTGTACCCATGGAGCCCTATCCTGTGGAGTATTGCCGCAAGGCGACGCAGGTATAACTCCCCACTTCTCAACCCGACATGCCGTCCTCCCATGGAGCAACCAGGAATGACAGGGGACCACCTGCTGCAAGTGCAGGTGCTCCTGCTGCGACATTGCCTAATGGAATCAACAGCTTATAAACTCCGATGTCATCCGACCAGCTGATCTGTGCGGAGTTGTAGCTAAAGAATCCTCAAAGTCCAACAGGGTGGTTCTGCATGTTCTTGAAAACAAACAGGAACAAATAGGGGGATCCACTGAGCCCACGGCGGAATTTGGCCTTTTGGGTAAGATGCCTATTTTCAACTACTTGGATTTCAAGCAGATGCGTCCACCGTGTTTAACCGTGTGGAATCTAGTGGAGCCCGGGGGCAATCGGCAACTACAAAATCGACTACAGCTGAGGATACCCTGGAGTTTCCCAGATGCGATGATCCTGGGTGCAACACCCGACGCACCTGCCATTGATGCTGGAGCCAGGTATCGGGTCTAGAGTCTGAACTCAAGCACTTGGCGACTGTGGGTAGACGAAACCGCAGAACATATTGGAATCAGCACGTTGTGTCCCCTTGCTTGCGTCCTGGCGAGGCGACGTTACGCCATGTTACCAGGGTAACTTCATGGCCGAATTGATCCTCGCCGTCGTCACGGTCATCGGCGTGTTCTTCCCGCAGTCGAAGAGACAATGCGCTCGAACTCCTTGCCCTCCGACAGCAGGTTGCCGTGCTCAAACGCAAGCGGGTGCGGCCGGCACTGAACCGCCTCGACCGGCTCTTATGGATTTCTGGCCACGTTGGGCCGAGATCCTTCTTATCTTGAAGCCTGAGACCGCCGTCGTTTGGCACCGCGCAGGCTTTCGGTTTTACTGGCGATGGCGATCCCGGTTACGTGGCGGCCGACCGAAGTTTGCTGCCGAGATGCGTGTTTGAACGAAGCCTCGGCGGCAGACGCTTCGCGTGCGGGTAATTGGCGCTTGGTTCCGGCTTGGAATATGTTCGGGTCACAAGGAGAAGCTTGTGACCCATTCACAAACCCAAGCACAAACATTGATGCTCGAGGAACTCGAGCGTCGAAATTACTCGCAGAGTACCACGCGCTCCTACTTGCGTGTGGTCGCTGATTTGAGCCGTCATTTCAAGCGGCCTGTCGAAGAACTTAGCCCCGACGACATCCGGCAATACCAGGCGTATCTATTCCGCGATCGGCATCTCACGGCCAACTCGGTCAATCAGCGGGTGGCCGCGCTGCGCTTCTACTTCAACAAGGCGTTGAAGCGGAACTGGAGCGTGGAAGAGACGCCGTACCCCAAACGGCCGTATCGGCTGCCTGTGATCCTGAGCCGCGAAGAAGTCGCCCGACTGATCGACTGCGCGATCACGCCGGTGCATCGGACCATTCTGATGACGCTGTATGCCACCGGCCTGCGGCGCGCTGAGTTAGCGAATTTGAAGCTCAGCGACATCGACAGCCGGCGCATGGTGATTCGCATCCAGGGCGGCAAGGGCCGCAAGG
>CAIVVT010000325.1 GCA_903909435.1 uncultured Acidobacteriia bacterium
AAGGCGATCTGCGATACGGAAGGGGATTGGTTGGCCATCGTTACTCGGTCTCCTTTTCAAACGTTCCGCCGGCGCGCAAGCGAACCCGCTGCTCCGCCAGCAGTGCCCAGGCTTGCGCGCGCTTGGCGGCAAATGCCTCGGAGTTGCACCAGCGCAGCTCGTCGGCAGTGAAGCCCAGGGACGCGAACAACTCGTCCGGCAAAAGCGCGGCACTGTGTTCGTGCGCAATGATCTCCTGGGCCATTGCTGGTTCCAGTTCGATGGTCTGGCCAAAGGTCCTCAGGGCCACGTGGCCGATCTGCAGTTCGGAGCCGACAAAACGAAACGTCATAGGATGTGCACCTCAAGCGGGAACTGAATTTGAAGGACCTGCTGGTAGCCGTCCGAAACCTGAAACAGCGGTGTGGTGCTGCTCTGCCACACCAGCCCGTAGACGACGCCCGGCAGCCAGAGCGCGGTGGCCACGTCGGCGTGCAGCACCGTCATGGCGGTATCTTCGATGGCCGCAATCAGCGATTCGGTGTCGCTGCCCTCCATGCCCGGGTCTTGGGCATTTCCAGCCAGCGCATCCGCGCGCAAGGCATCGAACCTTCGCGCGCCCTGGCGAATGTAGAAGTCGATGTGCGTCTGGCAGACGCCGGCAAAGCGATGGCCCATGGCCAGGCCCAGGTTCTGCACCTGGGTGGTGTAGATCGCCACCGACAACGCGTCCGAAATCTCCGCCAGATCCATGTCCGCGAGACCCGCCAGATACGACTTGGCGAACGACCGGGAGTTGTCGTTGAAATCGATTTCGTTGGGCTGAACGGGTAGTTCCGGATAGCCCCCGCTCGCGTGCACCAGCGGGAAGATGGCGTTGTAGCCGGTGGCCGGGTCGGACAGCAGCCGCACGACGGAATCGATGGCCAGCTTGCGGACCGGCAGTCCTGAGACGAAGCTCACTAACCGCCTCCGAAGGTGCGCAGTCTCGGGCTTTCGCCCCAGGGTGGAATCGCTGCATTGATCTGCGACGGGATACCGGCGAAACCCAGACGGAAGGTTTTGGCCCGCTCGTCAACGAGCTTGCGGCCCGCTTCAAATAGTTGCGCCACATTCCGCGGCGACCAGCCCCACCAGCCCATGCCGCCCTTGCGCCGGATGGCATACTCGTTGCGCAGAGCCTTCTCCCGTCCGGCCGTCGTCGTGATCGAAATCTGCGCGCGCCGCTCGTCGGCCTGGGTCACATGGATGTCGTCGAGCATATGGCCGGTGCCAGAACGTTGGTGGATGAGCTTGCTCGGGCCACCCAGACTCCGGCGCGTAAACGTGCGGCTGCCGGGACCGAACAGGTTCCGGTCGCTATTGCCGAGATGGGCGGCCTTCCACTGGGCATAGCCGCCCACGGTTGCCGCCAGCCGCCCAGCGATGCGCTTGCCGGACTTGGTGTAAAACTCGGACGTGCCCGTACTCAACGGAGGCATCGGGGAGTCGCCCGAGTCCTTCATGCCGTCAATGCGCTCGCGGAGGATTGAGACGCCATACTGCGCCAGCTGGAACATGCGGAACTTCAGCGGGTCGCCGCCGCCGAGCGGCAGCCGGACCTTCACGCCGTTGTAGCTGATCCGGACATAGTTCTTGAGGGCCATCAGATCCTCGCGCCCGCGCCTCGCGCCAGGCGGCACTGCAGAGTCGCGTGGCCGTGCTGGTCGGGTGGCGCATTCACCACGTTGTACAGACTCCCGTCGTAAATGAGCTGGTCTTTCTCCAGCGGCCGTTGCGGCAGGTCCGCAATGCGCACCGTCGCTACCAGGTGGATCTTCGGGTCGCCGGTGGACGGGCCCAGTTTGACGAGCGCGTAGACGTCGGTCGAATTCGCATCCTGCAGAAGCGTGACCGGCGTGGCGCCCGGGTGCAGCAACGGGTTCAGCGCGAAGTCGTGCGCCTGCCGAAGGAAGTCGTCTGCGGAAAGCACGTTAAAACTCCGCGAGCATGTTGGTCGCCGTGGTGAGGGTGGCGTAAACGCGCGTCGCGCTGACACTGAGGCGCGTGCCAGCCGGGACCGCCTTGTAGGTGACTTGCGCTACAGACTTCACCAGCATCACCGTCACATCGCCCGCACCGCCGATCCACAGTGAGCGGGTGGCAAACGGGAGATCCGTACCGTCGCTGGGGACCACGACGCTGGCATCCACGGTGGCGGAGAGATCGTTGCTGGGGATGAGATTGGGGAACTTGTAGCCGGGCATGTTGTACCTCGCGACACAGCGGAAAAGAGCGGCTGAAAAGGGGGCGGGGGCCGCCTACGCGGACGGCCCCAGTTGGTGCTTGCGGCGACTGATCTTGCCGTTTAAGTGACGCCGAACAGGCACACGCGCACGGTCGTGTCACCCGTTACCTGCGCCTGCTCGGCGTAGCCGATCTTCTTGTTGCTGGCGACGGTGGAGGTGCCGAGCTTGGCCACGTTGTCCCAGTAGACATAGTCGCCGGCCGCGAACACGCTCGCGTCCTTCGCCAGATCGAAGACGCCGATCCGGTCCACGTTCACCTGCGCGCCGTTCAACGCATCGAAAGCCGCGATGCCAAAGATGTTCGTTACGAGC
>CAIVVT010000326.1 GCA_903909435.1 uncultured Acidobacteriia bacterium
CCTGGCGCGGTTTGTGCAGGACAATCCGGAGTTTCTTCCAGCGCGGATCGCCGGTGGATCGGGGGTGACGACGACTCCGCGACACAGCGGCGGGTCGAGTATCGAGTTGGAGTCGATCCGGCCGGGGATGAGCGCCGAGGATATGCAGCGAGTGAGAGAGCAGATCGCCCTGGTCGCGCTGCAGGCCTGGAAGGGCGAGTCAGGCGGGACCTGCGAAGGTCCGGTTGGGTTGAGACGAGAAGACAAGGGAGAGAGAAATGGCCTTAATTACATCCGCCAACCTGGCGAGTGCGATTGTGAAGCTGGTGGCGGCCGACGCACTGCCGGCGCTGATGGGCAACCTGGTGATGGGCAACCTGGTCACCCGTGACTACGAAGCGGTGTTGGCCAACGCGGGCGACACGGTGAACGTGCCGATTCCGCCGGTGATGACGGCCAACAACATCGCCGAGGGCGGCTCGGTACAGACGCAGAACCCGACTCTGGGGAATGCGCAGATCGTGCTGAACACGCACGCGGAAGCGACGTTCACGATTCCGGACGTGACGAAAGCCCTGGCGGTGCCGGGGTTGCTGAAGATGTACATGCAACCGGCGATGGTGGCACTGGCAGAGCGGGTGGAATCGGACCTGCTGAACCTGTACAGCCAGTTCACCTACAACGTGCCGCTGGGCACGGGCGGTACGGCGTTGACCGAAGAGGCGATCGACCTGGCGGAGACGGCGTTGTTCAACGCGAAGGTTCCGACGTCCGAGCAGAAGTACCTGGTGGTGGACGCGGCGGGCTACTCGGCATTGCGCCAGATCGACCGCTTCACCGAAGCGTACGCGATTGGCGAACCGGCGCAAGCGATTCAGACCGGCGCGGTCGGCCGGCTGAAGGACTTCTTCGTGTACCGCTCGCAGTTCGTGCAGAAGACGGGCAATCCGGCTACCAGCAACAACCTGGCGTTCGCGCGGCAGGCGATCGGCCTGGCGGTGCGCCGTTTGCCAAAGCCGCTGCCGGGGACGGGCGCAATTGCCGACTACGCCGAGTTGGGCAACTTCGGCATGCGCGTGTTGATGAGCTACCAGCCGAACACGCTGGCACAGCAGTTCACGGTTGACATCCTGTACGGTTGCGGCGTTTTGCGCAACACGCATGCGGTGCAGGTGCGGAGCTAGACAGGCCGCTGGCGCTGTTTGACGTTGCTCGGAAAGGGGGGGATGTTTCCGAGCAACGGAGGCGGGGGGGAAGGCCGCTGGCTGTCGTCCACGGCGGTGTGCGGGGACGGGGCGCTGTGCGGGGAAGGACTCTCCCGTTCTCGATACCGCGATATGTCAGGCGCGGATGAAGTTAACAAGCTGTGACTCAAAGACCGAGTTACAGGTCAAACAAAGGAGGCAATGAGATGGATCTGCGGCAGTACTACAAGAAGTTGCACGAGCTTGAGGACAGTATGACCGACACACACGTGCTGGTGGTGAGCGAGGAGACCGACGACGGCGGCAAGCCGGGGGTGATCAGCGAAGTGTCCCGGCGCAACGCCTGCAAGTTGATGCTGGAAGGTCGGGCAAAACTCGCGGACGCAAAGCAGAAACAAGATTTCCGCACTGAGGAGTGGTTCCATCGCGAGCAATTCCAGACCGCCAAGACAGCGTCGCGGCTGCAGTTCCAGATGGTGCCGATCGAGACGGCGAAGCCGGGTCCGGCGAAGAGCGCGGCATAGGAGGCTCGACGTGGCACTACTTGTGGACGGGGCATGGTGTAAGGCGGACGATCTGCAGGCCTACGATGGCGGCGCTACGACGGTTGCGGCCGAAGAGGGCATCGACCTGGCGGCAAAGATGGTGCTGTCGGAGCAGTGGATCACGGACCGGGTGGACGCGTACCTGCAATGGGAATCCACGCTGACCGTGGTGAACGCGGTGGTCGATGAGCCGCTGAAGAGATGGCACCTTTCGAACGTGCTGGCGATGGTCTACCGCGATGCGTCGTTCAGTCAGGCCAACGACCGCTTCGAGAAGAAGTGGAAAGCGTTCGAACAGGATGCAGCAAAGAGGAAGGCCGAGTACTTGCAAGCGGGCGTGCCCTTCGTGGGCAATCCGGTCAGAAAGCCAAGCCCGCCGGCAGTGATCGTGGTGGTGGGAGAACAACCTGCCGCAGCGTATTCGGTAGTAGTGACGCGGGTTGACGGAGCAGGCCGGGAGGGAGCGCCGTCGGAGGTGACGGCAGTGGAAGCAGCGGCGGGGAACGGGATCCTGGTAACCGCTGCGGGGTTGGCGGAAAACGATCGCTGGAACGTCTATGCAACGGACGGCGATGGAGCATGCCGCAGGCAGAACGACGACGCTCTGGACCCGAGTGTGATGTGGAGCTTGCCGGCAGGAGGGATGTCGGTAGGAGCGCAAGTCCGAAGCGGCCAAGTTGCGGATGGACGAATCAGGCAGCGTCGAATCCTGCCGAGGGGGTAGAGATGTCAACACCGACAGCACAGGTGCTACAGATGACAGCCGACCTGCTGAATGCGACAGCGGGACTGGCGGCAAGCCTGACCAATTATGCGGCGCTGGCAGAGTTCATGACGGCGCCAGTGGCGACAGTGAGTCACGTCCCACAGGAATTGCAGGAGAGGCAGAAGAAGGTGGCCTATCCGATCTGCAGAGTGTATTGCGACCAGGTTCAAAACGACGGGAGAGTCAAATTCCGCCGGTTCTCGGGGACATATCGAGTGGTGGTGGAAGTCACTCATTCGCAGGACCGATTGGAAGGAATAACAGAAACACTGCAATCGACAGCGGACGCGGTGAGCGACGCCTTGGACCGGAACAGCGGCAACCTCGGCGCAGGGATGGTGCTGCAGCCCGGCTATGTCGCGGAAGTGGATGAAGTAAAGAAGGGCGGCCTGCACTATCAGCAGAGCGCGCGAGTGAAGTTCATGGTGAGTTGGGAGCGCTGAGGCCGATGGCTAGGCGGCGAGCACGCGACGGAACTTGCGGACAGGCACAGGGGAACTGAGGGGAGCGG
Organism: uncultured Acidobacteriia bacterium; assembly: GCA_903909435.1. GTDB lineage: Bacteria > Acidobacteriota > Terriglobia > Bryobacterales > Bryobacteraceae > CAIVVT01. Next base: position 3,007 of record CAIVVT010000326.1, read on the forward strand.
GACAATGGCAAACTACATTCTTTCGAACAACAACCGCTACTACGCGGCGCTGGAGAGCGCCTACGGAGTGGTGCCAGCGATCGCAGCCTCGAACCGGGTGCCCGGCATGCGACTGGCGATCGCGACACAAAAGGTGATCGAGAAGAGACGGGACAAGACGGGAACGAGAACGTTTCTGGGTTCGGCAAGCGTGCCGCGCAAAGTCACTGGCTACGAGTTTGAAACGAGCCTGATGGCGCAGGACATGGGCACTCTGCCGCCGGCGGTGGGGCAAATGGTGCAGGCGGCACTTGGCGGACCGGCGCAGCATACACAGGCCCAGCCGGCGACGGTAAGCGGCGGAGGCTTTCAGGTGGACTTCACCGTGCCGCACGGCATGAGTGAAGGCAACGCAGTGAATATGGGCGGCGAACTTCGATTCGTGGAGAGCGTGCCAAACCTGACTAGCGTGCGGGTGTGCGCGCCATTCACGAATACGACCGGCGCTGCGGTGGTCTTCCCCGCAGTCGCGTACGCACCGGCTAAGAGCCTTCCGAGCGTGAGCCTGTTCGATTACTGGGATCCGAACTCGACCGTGCAGCGCGTGGTGCGCGGTGCAGGCGTCGATGAGATGGAAATCCAACTGGATGGGACCGAGCACAGGATCATCTTCCGCGGCCCGGCGGCGCAACAGATCGACAGCGTATCGTTCCAATCAGAACCCGGGACTTTGGCGATGTTCCCGCAAGAGCCGGTGGTGGAGATGGAGACGCCGGTGCCCGTACCGGGACATCTGGGTCAGGTGTGGATCGGGAACTCACAGAGCCAAATGCTGACTCTGACGAAGGCGCAGATCCGGGTGAAGAACAACCTTCAAACACGCAACTTCGAGTTTGGATCGGAGTATCCATTGGCACTATCTCCGGGGGAGAGGGAAGTGGACGTGCAGTTCGAGGCTTACAGCACGGACCAGAGCGTGTTCGCGGAGTTGTATCAGGCGGCGCAGACAGAGACGCCCATCCCTTTGACGATTCAATTGGGAGACCAGCCGGGCGCCATGGCAGCGATTCACCTGAAGTCATTCGTACCGCAGGTGCCGCACTTCGACGATGGCGAAACGAGACTGTTGTGGAGCTTTGCCAGTTCGAGGGCACAAGGGACAGGCGATGACGAGATCTACATTGCATTTGGATGAGGTGACGAGCGTGCCGGAGATGTATGAGAGCGCGGTCTGGCGGGAGTCACGCGCGTGGCCCGGGGTGCGATTCCAAGTGCTCCGCATGTCACTCCTGCGCCGGCACCGGCTGATTCAAGAACTGCAGGGCCTGGCGGCGGAAGAAGCATTCCACCGGGCGGAGGCGGAAGAAGACGGCGGCGAGATACAGGCGGCCGAACTTCAAACGCGCATCGACTCAGTGGCTATCCGGACAGCGTTGATCGGGATTAAGGGACTGTGCATCGACGGAGAGCCGGCGACGGTGGCAAGCGTGATGGAGAGCGGACCGGAGAACCTGGCTCGCGAGATCGCAGAGGCGATTGCCGAAGAGAGTTCGCTGCAAGAGCACGAACGAAAAAACTGATTGTCGCATTCCATTTCCATCGAGAGAATCCAACCGGATGGGATTGCGTCACGTGCAGGCGGCAGGGGTTGGAGACGAAGCGCAACTGCGCGTGGGCGGGTATGAGTCCCACCCGGGAGCGGCCGATCGTATGGAGCGGCGGAGGAGTGGTTGCCGAGCAATGCCCAGTGAGTAGCGCAAGCAGTGCGAGTGCCGCCTGGATTGAGCTATTCGCGATGTGGAACAGCGGCACTCTGGCGATGTCGGCAGAGTGGTGGGCGAAAGACCTGGACGCAATAACCGTGTTGGCAAATGAGATGCGACGGATGGCAGAAGCCGAATGACTCGCTGCCACGCCGGAAACGCAAACTAGTACGCGAAATGAAATTGGGCCGGAGACAGCGAGACATGGGAACAAACAGAAACACAAACGAGGCACGGGCCCGAACGCAGATACAGGCTTACGTCCGCGGGCTGCTGGGATCGAACTCGAAGGGGAGTTGGAGGACAGCGAGCATCAAGCTGCTACTTCCGAAGGGCTCGGGCAGCGGGGTGGGCGGGACTTCGCAGTCGCTGCCAAGACAACTCGAGGCGACGGCCTACACGAAGTCCGTGAAGAACCCCGCCGCCGACAGCAGTGGTAGCAGATACTCGTGGCTGCTGCCCCCGATCGTGAGCACCGTGAAATCGATACTGGGTCTATTCGGAGGAGGAAACTCTACGACCCAATCGACGCGATTCCGGAGCTCCAGCAGACGGACATTCCGCACCGTGGAGAGCATCTCACCGGAGACCGGAAGCGGTGGCCAGGACCTAAACGAGAGTGCCGCGGGATTGAGCGGAGTTGTGAGTCACGCGATTATGGGCTTAGCAGCGGTAGGTAAGACGCCCGGGTCAGGAGCGACCATCACTGCATCTGCGGGAAACGGCCGGACGATGCACTTCGAGGACAGACAATCGCTGGTTACTGCACTCAGACGGGGCCTGAGTGAGTCGCGCGGGATTGCCGATGTGCTGAATGAATTCCAGGATGGCTTATGAAGCTGATGCCAACACTCTCGACCGGAGCGGTGCAGCAGTACCCGTACGTATGCGGGAACTCCGGACAAACGCGCGCGTTTCAATTCGCTGACGGTTCCGAGCAAAGGTACTTGATGACACCTCAGCGTCACACATGGTCGATCAACTTGAGATTGCTGCAGGAAGCGGAGAAGACCGCTTTCCTCGAATTCAGCAAAAACGCACTCCGAAGCCAGTCCGTGTTCCAATTTACGGACCCGCTGGACGGAACGATCTATCCGATGTGTCGCATTGCCGCGGCGCCGGTGATCGACTGCATTGACGGCGTTGCTCAGATGGGGATTCAATTCCTGATCGCGGAGGCGGCCCAATGATCCCGATTTTTCCGCTAGTGGCCGGGGGCGTCAGCCTTCAACTGCCAATACAGCGAACCTGGAAACCCGGACAGGCGGTTCTGACTACGCCTGGAGGCGACTTGCATCTGAGAACACTTCCAACCGGCGAGCATTGCGAATGGCGATTGAAGTTCACCGGACTAACCGCGGTGGAGGCACGAACGCTGCAGCAGTTTCATCGGGACATGCGCGGCTCGTACCATAGCTTCCGGTTCTGCGATCCGCTAAAGAACCTGCTGGCATGGAGCGAGGACCCAACTCAGTCACCTTGGACCCGGACCAGCGCGCTATCCATATCACTCGCAGCGGCACTGACGGCCGGCGGCAGGCAAGCGGCACAAATACTGAACCTCAGCGGAGACGAGGGATTATTGCAGCAAGCCGTCGGTAGTTCACCGAACTTCGCCTACAGCATGTCGGTGACGGCCAAGAGCACCTCGCGAAGCACGCTGAGCCTGCTGATCGGAGATCAGCGGCGCTCCGTCGAGCTGACGGAATTGTGGGGCGAGTACGAGTTCACGGCAGTGCCATGCGGGAGCGTGGACCAGGTGATCTTCGCAATCGCGATTCCGATGGGCGGCAGCGTGGACCTGAGCGGAGTGCAAGCCGATTTTGGATCCTGTTCAGCGGAATACCGGAGATCGTCAGGAACACAAGGGCTCATGACAAAAGCGAGGTTCTTAGACGATCTGCTCGTGGTGAGTTGTGCGGAATACGGAAATACGACCATCGAAACCACGGTCACGGCGCGACTAGGAGAATAGCAACCCAATGACCTCCACTCATCAGCACAAATACACAGAGGAGTTACTGACTCCGGTACTGCTATTCGACTGCACCTTAGCTGACGGAAGCGTGGAGCGATGGAGTACGCACAGCGCGACCTGGAATGGCATCTCGTATGCCCCACGCGTCGTGGAAAACAGCGGACTCAGCATCGCGCTACTTGCGGACGACGGGGCTGACTGGGGCAACCGCATGACGGTGGTATTGGCGAATACAGATGGATATGTCACCCGCTTGCACCGCAGCGAGAACCTAAAGGGGGCCTCGGTACTGGCTAGCTTCGCATTCCTCGACCCGGAAAGCGGGACGATCGCTTCCACACCCGAGGCAGTGTTCACGGGCATCGGGGACGCACCGGAGGAGTTGACAACGAGTGTGGGTCGAATCAACTTCATCAGCAGATTCAGCCTGCAGCGATTGGCACTCCCACAAACCAGAATCCAAGAGCAATGCCCGTGGTCATTCCCCAGGAGTGCAGTGGAACGAGCAGAGGCGGTGAGCGGATCGACCAGAGGAATACATGGCCGCTTTTATGCATGCGGTTACTCAGCCGATCAGCCGGGCGGGTGCGGGAATTGCGACGGCGGCGGAACTCCATATAGCACTTGCGCCGGAACCAAAGTCGACTGCACGGCGCGAGGCATGTGGCATCAGGATACGCGCGGGCAGGCGACAGCCAGATTTGGGGGCTTCCAGTTTCTCCCCGCGACTTCCCTGGTAAGAAGTTCCGGGTCGTCTCAGCGATTCTGGTCGCAAGCGGTGGATGGAAGGGCCAGGGCCAACGACGCGGTGCCTCTGGTATATGGGACTGTGCGCTACCCCGTACCTGTGATCTGGGCATGGAGCGACGGGAACTTCCTGATCTGCGAGGCGCTGGCTGGAGCCGGGCCGATGCAAGGCATCAACCGGCTGTGGGCGAATGGGATGGAGTTGCCGCTGGCAGTTCCTGGCACGAACATGTCCGCTACAGGTTGGTACGAGGTGCTAACGACCGGCGGCAGGAATGGCGCGTCCGATCCGAACTTCACGGATCGCCAAGGTGAACCGCTAGGCGATCCACACGGAAGCCTGGCAGTAGTGAGCATTCACGTACCGACCGGACTGATCAGTTCGAATTCGCTTCCGACGATCGAAGTACTGGCACAGGGACAAGTATTGGAGAGGTATGACGAACAAGGCAATGCACTAGCGGGAGTTTACTGCGAGCTGGCGTAGCGCGCCCTTTCCTCATCGCATAAGTCCTTTCAGGTTCGTGGGTTGGATGGTTGTGCTGCCATTTGTTTTTGTATTACCCTGTATAGAAGA
>CAIVVT010000327.1 GCA_903909435.1 uncultured Acidobacteriia bacterium
ACAATTCGGCTCCAACTCCGTGCCGGGCGCAACAGTCTTCGTCGGCTATAATTTTGGCGAAAAAGAGTAATTGCGGATCCTGCGGTCCAATCGGGACGGTGGAATGAATAAGCCAAAGCTGCACTGACTGACCCTGCCTAGAGGGCCTAAATCGCACGGGCTTGTTCTACGTTGCCGATATGCTCCTCAGGCCGATACTTCACCACGAAAGTCGGCCTGAGGATTTTCCCTGTTGCGGCTGACTGGCGGTTGGACCAGGGCCGGCTATTTAGCTCGCTGGCGCGAGGGGATACCAATCAACACCCACGCCACGGCTGCGAAGCCCAGCCAGGAGAGCCAGCCGCCAGCCGCATCGAACCAGGAAAACTGTTCAGTTCCGGTGATGGCATGGACCAGCGTCGGTATTTTGGACACGGCCAGCACCGCCAGCAGGATTCCGAGGATCGCCTCTCCCGCGATCAATCCGCTGGCCAGCAGCGTGCCCTTCTCCTCGATCGCGGCCTTCCGGTCCGGTGTCGCCCGGGCGGTCCACTTGTCGAGCGCAAACTTCATCATCCCGCCCACGAAGATTGCGGATGATGTTTCAAAAGGCAGGTACATACCGACCGCGATCAACATGGGCGACTTCGCACCGCACATGATCAGTGCGATGCCGAAGGCGGCACCAATCACCAGTAGTCCCCATGCCATTTCGCCCCCCACGATGCCTTTGGCGAGTTGAGCCATGAGTCCCGCCTGGGGAGCGGGAAGCGAGCGCCCGCCGATGCCGCCGTCCGCCAGATTCGCCTCGTGCAGGGCGATGATCGGCCCCATCAGGAAGAACGCCAGCACGACGACCGTGATCATTTCGACCAGCTGCATTTTCCACGGCGTGCCGCCCAGCAGGTGGCCGGCTTTCAGGTCCTGAATCAACGACCCCGACACCGAGCACGCTACGCAGACGACCGCCGCAACTCCGAGCACTGCCGCGACCCCCGCGATGCCGGTCACTCCGATGGTCACCATCAGGAGCGCGGAGATCAGCAGCGCGGACAAGGTCAATCCCGAAAGCGGCTGGTTCGAACTTCCCACCATGCCCACCAGATATCCGCCGACCGCCGACAGCGCGAAGCCCGTGACCGACATCACCAGCGTGGCGACCAGCGCCGGGATCCAGCCTCCCGTGAAGAAGTAATAGATGAATGCGATGGGGACCAGCAGCCCCAGGATCGCAGGCAGAATCCACTTGGCGGGGAGGTCGCGCTCCGTGCGTTCGATCGATTGTTCTTCGTGCGCCGTACGAGTGGAGGCGGCGAATGCACCTTTCAACGAAGTCGCCAGCGAGTCGCGCATGCCCCACAGAGTGTTGGCGGCACCCACCAGCATCGTACCCACCGCGATCGGCCGCACGATGTTGAACCACAGCGTATAGGCGGCGATGGATGAGTCGGTGGTGCCGATGCGGCGCGGCAGGTCGGGGTCGAAGAACAGCAGCAGCGGGATGAAGATCCACCACGCCAGCACGCCACCCGAGAAGTTGATAGCGGAAAGTTCGGGTCCGATGATGTAGCCGATACCAATGAGCGCGGGCGACAGGCTCGGCGTGGACCACTGCACTCCGCCGGTATGCACTACGTCGCCGATCGGCGTCTTGTCGAAATTGAAGTGTTTTACGACCGAACGCGGGAACTTGATGAAGCCCTCGGTGAACTCGCGGATCACGGGTAAACCGCGTGGATCCTTCAGAATCTGAATCAGCCCTCCAAACGCCATCGATCCGAAGATGTAACGCGGAGCGTCGCCCGATTCCTGACCCGCTTTGACTATCTCGTAGCTCGCTACGCTTTCAGGGAAGGGAAGGCCCGCATCGACGCACAGCGCCTTGCGCAACAAGGTGATGAAGCAGACGCCAATCAACCCGCCGACCAGCAACACCAGCGACGCTTCCCAGTAGTGCGACCGCAGATCTTTCCATAGATGGACGCCGTTGATCTCGACCATCACGAATGCGGGAATGGTGAAAATCGCGCCTGCGACCAGGGCCTCGCCAACGCTGCCCGCCGTGCGTGCGATGTTCTGTTCCAGAATCCCGCCGCGAAACGCGGGCAGGCGGAACAGAGCCATGGCGATGACCGCGGCTGGAATTGTTGCCGCGACCGTCTGGCCCGCTTTCATTCCCAGATACGCGTTGGCCGCGCCGAATACGAGGGCAAGAAAGAGGCCGAGCAGTACGGCCTTGACGGTCATTTCAGGCGGGTTTGATGATTTCGGCGATTGGGCCATAACTGCCGATGTTATCAGGCTTCTCGGGCCAGACTCGCGCCGGGCTAACGCTTTTCGGGGTTGGCTTTGTGCCAGTCGGCGAGTTTCTCGGCCAGGTAGCGGTGAACCTTGCGGATCGAGGCGCGATCGTTGTTCTTTTCGAGTTGTGAAAACAGTGTCTGCGCGCCGCGAGACACGTCTGTTATGTAGGCTTCAGGGATGTTGGCACTCCTGAAGGTGGCCATCACGTCGGCAATCGGATTGTCGTTGGAACCGGATTCCTGCCCGCCCGCCGCTGGCTCAAAAACCAATTGCCGCGGTGCCTTAGGCAACGCTTCAACGGCTGTTGTAACGGCTTGCTTGGCCCGGCCAAAATACAACCGCAGCTTTCCCCAGTAGACGCCCAGAGCGCAGACAGCCAGTATTAACGCCAAAAAGAGCAGGTAGACGAGCCCCGGGATCCGATCCGTGTTCGTGTTGCCCGAGGATGGCGCTTCCTTCGCTTCTTCTCTGTCAGGTGGCCTGGCGCGGGAGTCCTCGCCCAACGCTTCGCCTGCCCTTCGGCCAAAGCTCTTCGCCACTGCGCCGATGTTGTTCTTTGCTGTCGCCATGGACTGAATTGCCTTCAGATTGGCGTTGCGGGGAACCGACAGGAATAGTGCCTCCCAGTCATGGGCACTCCTTACCAGGAAAGCAGTCGTAGTCATGCACTTGTATTTCGCGTCAGCTGGTACAGCTCCCTTGATCGCCTGTCTGCTGCTCTCTTGAAACTGCGTGTCGCCGCCTTCAGCGACACTGTAGCTGTCCACGCAAACATGGTCGCGCCAGAAACGCAGTGCGGTCAGACCGCTTTTCTCGTCCCAGAGTACCTGCGGGGTTGTGGTGAAGTCGCTCAGCGGTTCTTTTCCGCAAACGTCATCAGACGATAGCGCAACCACCACCGGGGCAGCCGTCTGGCTGTGCAGTTGTGAGGAGAACTGCAGGAGCAGCGCCCTCATAGTTGCCAACGGGTCTGCGGGTAGACTACTCGTGACCAGCAACCCGACGAACAGAAACTGGCGCCAACGGTACGCTTTCATCCACCCTATCAGTAGCTTGAGGCCGAAGTTATTCTCAGGGCATGGTCGCCCGGCACGGCACGCTTGAGCCGTCAGCAAGACAGCTGGCCGAATTGAACAACGGCCATGTCAGCCAATCGGGTAGACCCGAGGGACGCCGGAGGATCGACTTTTCGTTCGCGACAGAAACGCTCAATTCGCCAAGTTCGGCGATTTCTGTTTTCAAGTGATTGAATCGGAATGGGTTGAACTCGAAAGCCGCCGAGGCGCGGAGGCTTTCGAATCTTGCGTCGCCCGTTAGACGAACTTGTAAACGCCCGGCACCGGCAGTGGCGGGGCCTCCATCTTCAGATCGTAGCCAAACGCTTTTGGCTGCAGATCCTGCTTCGAGGCCATGGCCATGTCCCACGTGACTTCGATCCCGGAGTAGGCCGATTCGCGAGCCATGATGCAGGTCAGCGTGCTCTCCGCCACGCTCATCGCCTGGTTCATGTAAGGGCCGTCGCCGAGGATGCTCTTCACCAGGTCCAGGTGCTCCTGCTCGTAGGGGTTGATGCCCTTCTCGCCCATGTCGATGCCGTTGCTGTGCCCCTTCGTCCCGACGATCAGGTCGTCCACTTTGCTGTAGCAGCCCTTGGGATATTGCCTGCAGGAACTGGACAGCCGGACGCCGTTCGCATAAACGAAATCCGACGTCATGTGGTCGTAGATGTTGCCATACAGTTCCTCGCGCGGACGCCATGCCGCCCCGCCCGAGGCGACCACCTTAACCGGGTGGCTGCCCATCACCCAGTTCATGAAGTCGATATTGTGGAAGTGCTGCTCCACCATCTGGTCCCCGCAGATCCAGAGGAAGGAATACCAGTTACGGTGCTGCCACTCCATGTCGCCCCATTTGGCGTCGCGCGCGCTGGCGTGCATCACCGGACCGCTGAGGTAGTTCGAGTAGAGCGCTACGATGTCGCCCACCGCGCCGTCCTTGATCTTCTTGACGGTTTCGATATAGGGCCGGTCGGCGTGCCGCTGCGCTCCCGAGACCACCGACAATTTCAGTTCCTCGGACTTCTTCGCGGCGGCCATGAAGCGGCGCACGCCCACGGCATCCGTGGCGATTGGCTTCTCGCAAAAGACGTGCTTCTTCGCGTTGACTGCTGCTTCGAAATGCTCCGGACGGTAGCCCGGCGGCGTGCACAACATCACGATATCGACGTCGGACGCCATCACTCTCTTGAACGAGTCGAAGCTGGAAAACCGGTGTTCCGGATCGACCTTCACGCGTGCGGCAATGGCTGCGTTCTTGGGGTTCTCCTTAAGCCGCCGCAGCGAGCCTTCCAGGTGATCCTCGAAGACGTCGCCCATCACCGTGAGTTCGACGTTCGGGTTGGCGGTCAGCGTGTCGATGGCGGCCTGGGTGCCGCGTCCTCCGCAGCCGATCAGCCCTGCCTTCAGCTTCTCTTTGCCGGCCCCGCGTACCAGTTCCGGTTTGATGAGGGTAAACGCGGCTGCGCCGAGCCCCGTGGCTGCGGCATTTGTGACGAATGAGCGTCGTGTCGTTGCTTCCATTTTCATCCCTCTCGTTTCTCCCGGAGGCTGGCGTTCGGGCGCGACGGACTTCGGGAGAGCCAGCATATCACCGGGCGGGACGCAGCGCTCAAGCTGCCCTTTCCAGGCAGATAACTCTCTTGCTAGCATAGATTTAACATGGCGCAAGTGCTCGATGGGAAAAGTGTCAACCAACAGATTCTGGAGGAGTTGAAGCCGCGCATTGCTGCGCTCGTCGCGCGCGGACGCGTTCCTGGCCTGACCGTGATCCGAGCGGGCGACGATCCGGCCAGCGAGATTTACGTCCGCAACAAAGTCAAGACTTGCCGCGAACTCGGTATGTTGAGCGAGGAAATTCTGCTGCCCGGCACCGTCACGACCGCCGAGTTGCTGGCCCATATTCAGGCGCTAAATGCGCGTGACGAGATCGACGGCATCCTGGTGCAAATGCCCTTGCCAACGCAGGTGGACAGTCGCGCCGTCCTGCTCGCCATCCACCCGTCGAAAGACGTCGATGGATTCCACCCCTTCAACGTCGGGCAACTGGTCGCGAACGCTCCCGCGCCGCGTTCCTGCACGCCGGCCGGAGTGATGGAGATCCTGCGGCGGAATTCCATCGAGATCAAGGGTAAGCACGCCGTCGTGGTCGGCCGCAGCGACATCGTCGGCAAGCCCATGGCGTTCCTGCTGTTGCACCAGCATGCGACTGTCACCATCTGCCACTCGCGTACGCCGGACTTGCCGGCCGTCTGCCACACGGCCGATATCCTGGTGGCCGCCATCGGCAAACCGGCGCTGCTCACGCGGGATTTCATTCGTCCCGGCGCAGTGGTCATCGACGTGGGCATCAACCGCCTCATCAACCGTGCCGACGTCGAGCGTATCTTCCGCGGCGATGCCGGGCGCCTGGCCGCATTCGACAAACGCGGGCAGGTGATCGTGGGCGACGTCGATCCTATCGACATGGCCGAGTTCTCATCCGCCTACACACCCGTCCCCGGCGGTGTAGGGCTCCTGACCATCGCCATGCTGATGAAGAACACCGTGCAAATCGCCGAGCGGCGCGTCGGCGCTGCCTGAGGATTCTGCATGCTGCGCATCGGCTTAACGGGTGGCTTGGCCACCGGCAAAAGCATAGTGGGCCAGGAGTTAGGCCGCCTGGGTTGTCGCGTGCTGCGCGCCGACGACCTGGGCCACGCCGTGCTGCAGCAGGGCGGGGAAGCTTCCCTGCCCGTCATCGAGGCGTTCGGCAGTGAAATCCTGCTGCCCAATGGCGATATCGATCGCCGCCGGCTGGCCGGCATTGTTTTCAATGACGAAGCCAAATTGAAATTGCTGAACTCCATCGTCCATCCGTCCGTACGCTTAAGAGAAGAAGCCTGGATGCAGCAGGTGGAGGACGCCGACCCGACCGCCCTGGCCGTGGTCGAGGCGGCCATTCTCGTCGAGACCGGCAGCTATCGCCGTTTCCACAAACTGGTGCTGGCGGTTTGCGGCGAGCAGCAGCAGATCGAGCGCGCCATGTCCCGCGACGGCGCGACCCGGGAGGATGTTCTGGCGCGCATTCGCCGGCAGATGCCGCTGGCGGAAAAGATGAAGTTTGCCGATTACGTAATTGATACGTCCCAAACGATGGCCGACACCATCGAACAGGTGGCACGTCTGTATAAGAGTCTGCGGAGTGTGAATTCATGCGGAAACGAACAGTAGTCCTGGCCGTGTTTCTGGCGGCCGGCTTCATTGGTTGGACGACTTGGAGTAAGTGGGGCGGCCGGTCTGGCCCGCGGGCGACTCTGACCGCGAATGGCGAGGGCACCCTCTGGACCGGTCCTTTGACGGTGCATGGCGCCGGGCTCGAGTCCGACGAGTTGAACAATATCGACATTTACAAACGGGCGCGTGAGGCCACGGTGAATATCACCTCCACCGTGTTGCAGCGTAACTGGTTCCTGGAGGTCTTCCCGGTCAAGGAATCGGGTTCCGGGATGATCATCGACAGGCAGGGCCGCATTCTGACCAACGCGCACGTCGTGAGTGGTCGCGCCCCGCAACTGGAAGTCACGCTCGCTGGCGGGGAGAAGTACAAGGCTGAGCGGATTTACGTCGATCAGGCCAACGATATGGCGCTGATCAAGATCAATCCGAAGAGCGAAGTGAGGGTGCTCCCGCTCGGGGACAGCGACCGGCTGCAGGTCGGGCAGAAGGTGCTCGCCATCGGCAATCCGTTTGGCCTGGACGGGACGCTCACCACTGGTATCGTGAGTTCGCTGGGACGCGATATCGGTGACGAGAATGGCCAGACGCTGGAGAAGATGATCCAGACCGACGCGGCCATCAACCCCGGTAATTCGGGCGGTCCGCTGCTGGACAGTTCCGGCAACGTGATCGGGATAAATACGGCGATCTACGGGCGCGCGAACGTCGGCATTGGGTTTGCGCTGCCCATCAATCGGGCGAAGGAGATGATCGTCGCCTACCAGTCCGGGCAGCGTTACGGACGGCCCTCGTTGGGCGTGGAGACGGTCTTCGTCAACGGCGATCTGGCTACGGAACTGGGCCTTCCCGAGACCGGCGGACTGCTGATTCAGGGTGTCGTTTCAGGCTCGGCGGCCGAGGCTGCCGGCTTGCGCGGACCAAAGCGCGCGGTGGCGATCGGCAACTTCGAATTAGGCATCGGCGGTGACCTGATCACCGCGATGGACGGCCAGCGTATCGACAATCGGGATTCTCTCACGCGGTCGCTGAACAGAAAGAAGCCGGGTGACCGGATCAGGTTGACGATCTTCCGCAACGGGAAAGAGATCGAGGTCAACGTGACTCTGGGCGAGGCTGGCAACCGGCTGTAATCTCGCGACGGGCCCGACGCTTACGTCTACGGGCGACGCCCCCGTCGGCCAGGCTTGTACTTCTTCAGTTATTGCCCCTGTCGAGCCGGTCGGAGGCTCTCCTGCGCCCGTGCGCGACCGTCCCGCTGGGGTATCTTAGATGGGAGGTCCTACGATGAAACGCACGCTCATTCTCGCCCTCCTCGCCCCGGCCCTGCTCTGCGCCGCCGGCTCGCAGCAGCTGTTCAACGGCAAAGACATGACCGGCTGGCACTTCGTCGGCCCCGGTAGTTTCACGGTCGAGGACGGGCTGCTGACCACGCACGGCGGCATGGGTTTGCTGGTTTACGACAAGCAGCCGTTTGGCAACGCGGTCATTAAGGTGGTCTACAAGGTGACCGGCGAGCACGACAATTCCGGTGTTTACATCCGCCTGCCTGAGTCCGCACCCGACCCCTGGTACGGCGTCCACAATGGCTACGAGGTGCAGATCGACGGAGGTCAGGACGACTGGCACTGCACCGGCGCCATCTACTCGCTCAGCAAGGCGGAGGCCCGCCCGCAGAAATCGAAGGGCGAGTGGAACGTGATGGAGATTGAGTTGCGCGGTCAGACCACCATCGTTCGCGTCAACGGCGTCAAAGTGAACGAGTTCCGCGGGGATCAGCCGGTCCCACCGCGCCACAAGTGGTATGAGCCGGTGCGCGGTCCGCGCCCCGATAGCGGTTACATCGGCCTGCAGAACCACGACGAGAGTTCGCACGTCTTCTTCAAGGAAGTCAGCGTGCGCCCGCTTCCGTAACGGCTCTCTTGCGAGCACCCATTCCATCACGCACCGGTTTCCGGGCCATTTGCGCACGGCGGGTTATCCCGATTCTCGTTCTGGCAGCTCTGGCAGGACTCCCAGGCTGCAAGAAGCGCGAACCGGCGCAGGCACGCGTGGATGCGGCTCTGGCCCCGCTGCTGCCCGGCGACACGGTCGCGCTGGCGTGTCTGCGGCTGGATCGGTTGAGGGATACGCCCTTCTACGCCCGCTACGTTGCGGGGGTGCGCCTCAAAGCCCTCGACGAGTTTGCCTTGAAGACCGGGCTCGACCCGCGCGAGAGCGTCTGGGAACTGGTCTTCTCCACCAACGGGCGCACGCCCTACCTCTTCATACGGGGTAAGTTTGGCGGCGATTTCGGCTTCGAACCCGATCTTAAAGCGCCCGGCTTAATGCGCGGAAGCTACAAAGGACGATACCTGTTGAATAGCGGCGATTCGGGCGTGCTGTTTATGAACAGCGGTGCTGCCGTGGCGGGTAAAGTGGCGGACATCAAGGCGCTGGTGGATGGCTTCGACGACTCCCGGCGCGCTGCGCCACAGGCGTTGCTCGACCTGGTGGCTACGCTGCCGGGCACCTCGCATTTGTGGGCGGCCAGCCTGCGACCTGCGGCGTTCGCGGGATCGGGCGAGATTCCCGGGAGCTTGGCTGGCAACCTGGTCCGCGCGGGACGAAGGATTTCTCAACTGACGCTGTGGGCCGATCTCCAGCAGGGGCTCGACATGCACGTGCAGGCGGTTGCAGCGAACGAAAACGATGCGGCGGAGCTGCGCGACACCGTCAAGGCCGCCATCACTATGGGACGAAGCGGATCGAAGCACGACCTGGGGAAGCTGCTCGATGGTTTGGCGGTTTCGTCGGAGGGTCCGATTGTGCGGCTCGCGGTCAAGGAGCCCTTCGGCTTGCTGGACACATTCCTGGAAACACTGTCCGTCACGAGTGCGGATCGAAAAGACAAGCGGCCCGAACAGCCTGCGATCAAAATTCTAAAACCGTAAGAACTTACGTTTTGGCACAAATTCAGACCGTGGAATCAATCACTTACGAAAAAGAACCGTAACATCTTACGGTTCTGAGTTTTTGCCATGCTCTGCCAAGCCGTCACTTCTTCCCCGTCGGGATGGCGTCGCCGAGGTTCATCGAAGCGCCGCCTTCGCTGATATAGTTCCTATTCCAGGACGGGATTTCGAGTACGACTTCGCCGTCCTTGACGAAGTGGACCTGGCAGCCGAGGCGGCTATCCAGTTGCAGGTCGGCGGCTTCGTTCAGCCGGTCGGCTTCGTCATCTTCCAGATCGGAGAGGAACTCCGCGCCCGATTTCACCACAACGTGGCACGTCGTGCAGGCGCAGTTGCCCCCGCAGGCGTGTTCCAGAGTGAAGCCCGCATTGATCGCCACGTCCAGGCACGATTTAGGCAATCCGTGGTCGTGGTAGGGCAGCTTTTCAAGATCACATTCATAGCTGACATTGGCCGGCAGGAAGGTTACTTTCGCCACGGTTTTATTCTAGCGCAATCGCGGACCAAACTGGTCTGAGATATGCTGAACGGGCCTGTTCCGAGGGCGGTCGGCCGCGTTTTAGGGTCGAGTCTCGCCCGCCCTCAGCAAGGGTGGAGAGTTGCCGTTTGGTAGGCTGGGGTGAGACCCGCCTGCTTCGGCCCAACGCGTTGACTACAAACAAACAAGACGCTCGTTCCTCCACATCCGCCGCTCCGTCCACCATCCCGGTCGTGCTGGCCGGCTTCGCCGCCTTCGCCAATTTCTACGTTCCCCAGCCGCTGCTGCCGCTTTTCACCTCGGTCTTCCACGCCGACAAGGTGAGCGTCAGCCTGACCCTTACGGCCTCGACCGCCGGCGTAGCGCTGGCTGCTCCGTTCGTGGGCCGACTGGCGGACCGGCTGGGCAGAAGGCGGGTGATCCTGCTCTCGGCCTGGGCGCTGGCGCTCACTACGTTTTTGGCAGCGACTTCGACCGGACTGGGCGTCCTGATCTTCTGGCGATTCATCCAAGGCCTGCTGACTCCCGGGCTGTTCGCGGTGACCGTGGCCTATATCAACGACGAGTGGCCCTCCCGCAGCGCCGGAAGCGCCGTCTCGGCCTATGTCAGCGGTACCGTTGTAGGAGGGTTCGTAGGACGCATGTTGGGCGGCGTGGCGGCCGAACACCTGGGCTGGCGCTACGCCTTCGTGATTCCCGCCTGCCTGCTGGTTGGCATCAGCGTGATCCTCACGCTTACCTTGCGGCAGGAGCGCCGGCGCCCGGCGGGGCAATCCGAAGAAAGCCTGGCACGGCAAGCCTTGCAGCACCTGCGCAATCCCAAATTGCTGGCGGTCTACTCTGCGGGCTTCTGCGTCCTGTTCACGCTGGTGGCGATGTTCACCTACGTCAGCTTCTACCTATCCGCGCCGCCCTTCTCGCTGGGTCCATCCAAGTTGGGTTCGATCTTCTTCGTCTATCTTGTGGGGGCGATCATGACGCCGCTGTTCGGGCGCTACATCGATCGTTTCGGGCATCGCAGGGGAATCGTGGCAGGTTCGGCCTTGTGCATCGCCGGTGCGCTGATCACTTTGGGCGGCAATTTGGGGCTGGTTCTGCTGGGCTTGGCCCTTTGTTGCACGGGCGTTTTTACGGCCCAGACCGCGGCTTCGAGCTACATTGGCGTGGCGGCGAAACAGAATCGCGCGCTGGCCGTCGGCCTCTACGTCACCTTTTACTACGTCGGAGGGAGCGCCGGGTCCACACTGCCCGGCTGGATTTGGCGCGCCGCAGGATGGCCGGGGTGCGTGGGGCTGGTGATCTTCGCGCAGATGCTGCTGATGCTGATCGCGCGCTTTGGATGGCAGCACGGCGGCCCGTCGAGCGGCACGCGTCCCGCCCGGCTAACGACCCCTCACGGTGGCTAGGACACCGTGTCTTCAAGGGGTCGCGAACGAAACCGATTGGACAGTCTTTGAAGAGTTGCAACACCATCGGGCCGACGTGGGCGTTAGATTCCATGAACGGCTCGCACTGCATCTGGTAATCCGGACGCAGGCAGGGGCGGCGGCCGGGATGGTGTTCACACGGCGTGGCCAATGCCCGGGCGCAATCACCAGGTGAGGTTTGAAACGCTTGATCGATGCGTGCGCGCCTCAGAGGGTGGGGGCCTTGGCGCCTTTGATTTCCAGCTTGATGAAATCCACGCGCGGCGGAGCGAGTTCCGCTAGCAGTTTGTCGATCGTACTGAGCGGAACCCGCACCTGCGCGCGCAGTCTGACGTACTGCATCGCCGCGCTGTCAGCAGCGAAGATCGTTTCGTCCGCGCTCAACACCAGGCTGTCATCGTTGACGCGCGGACGATACACCGGGACGGCGGACTTTGTGGCCGGGCATAAAGCAGGCCAGAATGGATGGCCCAGTGGGTGGATGGAGTGGGGGCGACAACATCGACCGGTGGCTGCGCTGAAGGTCGGCGTCACGGGGAGCTGCGGCGCCGTGGACCGGCTTGCGCCAGGCGAGGCGAGGTAGAATGAATGCACGGGAGATTGTCGACTCCGCCTATGTTCGCTGTTGGTAGGACTGCTGGCAGGATGACTTCGCCGAAGTATTTTATCTGTGCGTCGGCGTGAGGCCGGATTTGCTGCATGGCGTTTCCCGGCATGAGGGCCAGTAATACCCGGACGGGCAATCAGTGTTTGATCTTAAGGGACCGTAGCTCAGGTGGATAGAGCATCTGCCTTCTAAGCAGAGGGTCGCTGGTTCGAGTCCAGCCGGTCCTACCACAAGGTCTTCCACATTCAGCAATCTGCCTAGGAGGCGCGAAGTTGAGATGCCTCCTTCGATACAAACGATCAAAGCCAGCTTATGTGACTGGTGCGGCCTCGCACCCTGTCGCCTCAAGAAACAGGATCTCCGCGAACCGCCTGGAAACTCCCTTTGGGCGCGGGCAATGAGCTAATGCGGCAATCCAGGGGCATCAGCCAGCTTGTGCTGAAGCTGCACTTGGCGGCGCTTCCGACCCCGAGCGGGTTGCTAGCATGGCCAGCATGACGATAAAGAACGATCCGAGCGCCGGTCTGGAGAACGGGTAATCGACGCAGGCGTGCAGGAACACCAGCACGATGCCCAGACCCCAAAGATTGCGCCACGCGAGGCGCAGCGACCAGGCGAACAGCAGCAGCATCGCGAGGCCAAATGGCACGCCCCCCTCGGCGGTCCACTGCAGCCAGTCGCAGTGGGCCTGATTGGCGAAGACCCCGGCGTGAACTACGGCATAGCCTGCGTAGGCTGCAGGCCAGGCGCCGAGGCCGACGCCAGTCCAAGGATACGCCTGGATCATATGGAGCGAAGTGATATCAAGTTCGCGGCGCTGGCCCATGGGATCGGGTTGGAGCAGTCGGTTTGCGAGGACCGCCCAGCCCACTACGAAGGCGGCCAGAACGAGCAGCGCGACGATGCGGGCGAGCGCCGCGCCGGTATGCCGTCCGGCAACCAGTTTGCGCCGCCAGGCCAGACAGGCGACGACCACAATGCCAGCGGTGGACAAGATCGCCCCGGCGCGCGAGGTGCAGGCAATCACCGATGCATACGACACGGCAACCAGCGTAGCGTACAGGTAGGGCCGCGCAGTTTCGCGCAGCGCGCGATAGAGGGCCAGGGGCAGCAGCAGTTCGATGAAGGCTCCAAAGTGGTTGTAGGACAGAATCGGCCCCATCGCCCCTTGCGAGTAGGGGACCTGGAACAGCCAGAAGATGCGGCCTCCGCCGGTAAAGAGTTGTAGCGTGGCCACCAGGGCGACACAGCCACTGAACCATAACATGGACTCGCGGAAACGGAGCAGCTCCCGCTCCTGACGCAACGCCGCGCTGGCGACGAAAAAGACGCACAGGAACGTGAGCCAGCGAACCACGGACTGGGTGGTCTCATAGGCATACACCGTCCTATGAGCAAACAGTTGGAACAACCCTAGGCCGACGGCGAAAGACAATGGAATGAGCGGGTAAGCAAGCAGGGGCGGCTGCCGTTTGACGCGACAGACCGCCCACATGGAGAGGATGAAGACCCCGATCTCAAATGAGGAAACCGGCCAGGCAGCGGGAATCCAAAGCGTCAGAATTCCAAAAGCAAGTAAAAGCGCTAGGGCGAGAGCCATGATATTGATTCGCTGCGACCGGCATGAGCCCGGACCGTCAGGGCTAACTTTGGTCGCGACACACGGGCGCTAAGGCGTGCTGCAGTCGCAGGGGGCGCTAAACGTCCCGGCGGCCGCGAGGCCGGTGACCGTTAGACCTCCCGCGCCGGTGAGGGCGAGAGCGGTAATGGCGCCCGTGGAGAGACCGCCCACGCCGGTAGCCCCGATGACGGCGATGACGGAGGTGCTGCCGACCTTGGTTACGCCGCCCTTCACGATGATCACCTTGCCTACGTACTTGGCCAAGTTCAAATTCGTGCTAGTGATCTGGTAAGTTTGTCCGCCGGAGATCACATAATACTTTCCCTCACTCAGAATGAGCTTGCCCTTGAATGTCGTCGGGGCAAGACCTCCAGCACCACCCGACCCTGAACCGGTGCCTCCGGAGCCGGATCCACCCGCGCCGGATGCAGATCCTCCCCCGGAACCCGCTCCTCCGGCACCGGGGTCAAACGACATAGCCCCTCCCGTGTCGAGGGCGGCGAGTAATTCGCCGGTAGAGGTGAAGACCTCGAGGGCACCGGCGTGCGCCATGACGGTGACGAGTTTGCGGTCGTTGTATCCGACCTGCACCAGCGAGGACCCCGAGAGCGGGACGATACGCAGATTACCCGCCTCCAGGGCGCGCGAGGAAACACCCCGTTGCAGCGTCGATCCGCGCAGCAAGGTAGTGTGGTCGGCGTACAGAGTCGCGCGCGATTCCGGCATCAGGATCACATCCGTCGGGCCCAAGCTAACAGTGGTGTTCATGTTCATCGACTCGACCACGTCGCCACTCATGAGAGTTCCGTTGCCGCGCACCGGGGCGCCATCCAATCGGAACTCACCGTATGAACGGACAATGCCAATCGCGGCCGGCGCAGCGCAAAGCGGCAGCAAACAAGCGGCGATCAGGAAAACGTACGCAACAATCCGCATTATGTTCACCTCTCGGGAGACTACAAAGCTCGTGTACAGTGTATCAAAAAGGGATAAGATTACAACTAAACACTGTCCTAGGACATAAAAATAAGCAATTTGGAAAATACATGAAACAGAAGAGTTTATATTGACTAAATTGGGTTAGTACTAAAAATGAGTGCGATCTAATAGGAAGTAATTGGATCGGGGTGAATACTTACCGCAAATAGGGTAGTCGCGACAAATGAAAGGAGCGGGGCAGCCGTGAATGGCTTAACCCATCTGGGGCAGTACGAAGATTCTGTATGGTCTATTAAGTAAAATTGATTGCAGACAATACTTATCCAGGTAACGTGCTCGAGAGTGTGGAGAAGTGCAGGAGGCAAGGTGCGGGGCAGATGCAAGAGGCATGGCTAGGCGTGCATTGGAGGACGCGATGAGGCTCTTCAGCAGAATTGGTTTCGAATTGGTGCGGATGGCCGCGCTGCTCGGACTGGCGGTGGCGACCGTGTGGCCGCTGCGCGTGGCCGTTGCCGATCATCTGGCCCAGAGCCTCACAACCGAGGGATTGGAGCGAGCCATTGGGTGGAACCCGGGAGAGTCGGTCAACTACATCCGCTTGTCGGCGCTGGTTGGCTGGAGCGATCCGCAGAAGGCGCTGGAGTTACTGCAAGCTACCGTGGCTTTGAATCCGCTGGATTGGCGCACCTGGATCGACATGGCGTTGCGGCGGGAATTGGGTGGGGACTTTGCCGGCGCCGAGCGCGACCTGATCCGCGCGTCGGAGGTTAACCGCCAGTACCAGCCCCGGTGGAGCCTGACCAATTTTTACTACCGCCGGGGCGACATTGGACATTTCTGGTTGTGGGCCCAACGAGCGGCAGACGTGGTGGAAGGCGATTCCAGCCCGTTGTTTCGATTGTGCGATCAGGTGGAGAACGAAGCCGGACCGAGCCAGCGCCTGACCCTGCGCGACCCGGTTGTGCGCGCCAACTACCTAAGTTATCTGCTACAGGGGAAGAGTTCCGAACCAATCGCCGCGGCGGCCAGGCAAGTGCTGCGGGATGGACGGGACTCGGATGTCCCTGTGCTTCTGACTGCCTGCGATCGCCTGCTGGAAGACCGGATGGTTGGCCAGGCGCTTGAGTTGTGGAACGGGCTGGCACGGACTAATCGCATTCCTTATGGGCCGTTCGTGTCTGCCGACGCCGCGGAAATAACGAATGGGGTGTTTGCGCATCCGCCAACTTCCCAAGGTTTCGACTGGCGTGTCCCGGAGAACGACGGGGTGAGCAGTATTGCGGAAGATGCCGAGGGCGGCCTGCGGTTGGTCTTTTCGGGCCGGCAGATGGAAGTCTGCCGGACGTTGTGGCAATACGTGCCCGTGCAGGAGAACTCGCACTATGAGCTTGAGTACCGCTACAGTACTGCGGGGATCGCCAACGGCGCTGGGCTTGCGTGGACTGTTGAGTACCCAGGCGCAGCACCAATAACGACCATGACGAGTCCAATTCCGTCCGCTGGAAACCTAAGCTCGCGCGTCGTGACCTTCGACACCCCAGCGGGCACTCACCTTGTTCGAGTGGGACTGGAGTACCGGCGCGCTCCGGGGACCACGCGGATCGAAGGCCGGATCGTCTTGATGCACGTCGGCTTGCGTCACACTGGATAATCCTATTGCGGATCGCGTCTGTTCGCCTTGAAATTCGAAGACGCCAGGAGCATCAGACCGGAGGAACTGGGTGGGTGAGTACTCAGAGATCGGACGGCTCCCCGCATCCTCCGTTTCGCTGAGGATCACCTAATTGGCCGGGTGCAAAGACGTTCGGTGAACTTGCCGTGGATTCGCCAGCGTTTCAGGCAAAGAGCCGGGTGCCTGTGGCACTCCCCGGCTTCCGGGATCCGCCCTATTGCGTGGCTAGACTGGCGTGCGAACTACAAGCCCTGTGTCGGCAGATAGCGTGAGCTGACTGGTCTGGCAGAAACTCGCCGAATACTCACTGGACCCAGGCTTCGCGCCCGGGCGACTGGCAGCGCCCTCAAGGGCTGCGCGCCGGCCCACGCGACGTTGAGGTTTTGTGCTTGCCGGGATACAGTACCCGCCGGCGTCACTCCGCTCGATACACGTCTCGCGATCCACCGGCAAGCATCACGCCGACCACCGTGCCTACAAGCGCTCCCATGGGTGCGAACACCACCCTATCCAAAGCCTTAAACGATCTGCAGGAAGGGGCATTTGCATCCAAACCAGCTCCAAGGCCCAAGCCAGTGCCCGCTCCGATCGCCAATCCGATGAGGGCGTTGCGTCCGCGATGCCCCGGACGTTTCAGCGTTACGCGCCGGATGTCTTGCCGGGAGAGCGTCTCCTGGCTATTCGTCGCATTGATCGCCAGCGAGTCGGGAGTCACTCTCTGCATGATCCCGCTTAGAGTCTTCCCGTTCGCGAGCGTGACCCGGATCTCCGCTCCTGTTCCAATTTGGTTGACATTAGCCCAATTCCCATTGGATTTGGTTTGTTGGGCGAACGCCGTCGCCGCAAGAGTCACGGCTAGAAAGGCCGACAAATAGAGGTGCATCGGTGTTCTTTTCATCTTATGGATTTTCAAACCCGAAAATCTCTCCTCAGTCTACGATAGGTAATTGTAGCGCACCCACTCAGTTCGTCAATCCAATTCTGGCGCTCATCTTCTACGGACGCTCATCGTTTGCCGGACACATGATGGTTCAAATTCGTGCCCGCGTTGCCTGGGCGCTGCAATGCCTGCGGAGTACCATAAATATACTATCTTTACGACGCCGGCAAGAATTAGTCTGGTATCTGTTCACAGGGTCTTAACAGTACCGTAACTGTCGTGCGCCTGATGGCTCGTTAATAGTGGCTTATTAGCCGCGTCCCGTTCCCTGCATCACGGGCTCATCGGATGTAAGATCGACGTTGGCTCTCGCGTAGCCGATGCTTGCTACGAAGTCCCAGGAGGGCGAAGGAATCATCATGGATCTTACTCGACGCGCTCTCTTTGAAACTGCGACCGCCGCGGTCGCTGCCACGCGCCTGGCAGCGCAGACGAACCTGGAGCCCGCACAAGCACCCGCTTCGTCAAGCAATGGAGCCTCGACGCCACCCGTTCCGCCGAACCGCCAGGTACACCTAGACTTCCACACCTCGGAGTTGATTCCCGGGATCGGGGAACGCTTCGACAAGTCTCAGTGGCAAGCCGCGCTACGCTCCGGCCACGTGAACCACATCAACATTTTTGCCAAAGGCCACCACGGCTGGAGCTACTACCCCACTCAGGTCGGGCATACCCATCCCAACCTCAAGTTCGACCTGCTCGGCGCACAGATCGCCGCGTGCCATGAAATCGGCGTCAACTGCCCGATCTACTTCACCATCGGGTGGGCCGCGAACGATGCGGAGACCCACCCGGAATGGTGCGTCCGGTCGCGGGATGGCGCTTACACCGCCAACGAGTGGGACTTCAAGGCGAAACCCAGCGACCCCCGGCCCCACACCAGTTGGAAGTACCTCTGCGCCGCCGCCAGCGGACCGTATCACGCCATGATCCTGCGGCAGGTCGAGGAGATCTGCCAGCGCTACCCGCTGGACGGCTTCTGGTTCGACATCTACAACGATCACGACTGCTATTGCGAAGCTTGTGTCCGCCGCATGAAGACGGAGGGCGTGGATCCGGCAGACACCGCCGCCGTGGTCAAGAGCTACGTGCTTTCCATCCGAGAGCATATGCGCCAGGTGCGGTTTCTCGTGGCGCGTCATCACCTCCGGGCGTCGGTCTATTTCAACTCGGCCACGCATGTGGGCGACAGCCAGCTTTTCAAGCTGCGGCTATTTGATTTCAATAGCCAGCAGGAACTCGAAGACCTGCCGACCACGTGGGGCGGCTACGACAAGCTGCCGATCGAGGCGAAGTACCACCTCGGCCAGGGCTCGCGCGTGGTGGCGATGAGCGGCAAGTTCCACAAGTCGTGGGGCGAGTTCGGCGGCTTCAAGGCGCCCGAGGCGATTCGGTATGAAGCGGCCGCGATGATCTCGAACGGCGTGGCCTGCAACTTCGGCGACCAGTTGCACCCGTGCGGCGAGATGGACGTGGCGACCTACAGCAATATCGGCTACGCCTACACCTACGTCGAGAAGATCGAAGAGTACGGTCCCGGCGGCCTCCCGTACTCGAAGCTGGGCGTGTGGTTGACCCTCGACTTCCACGCGGACCGTGGCGTGGTCAACATGCTGCTCGAGATGCACTACGACTTCGTGCCGGCCGATGAGCGTAATCTGGACAGCCTCTCGACCCTCGTCGTGCCGAGCCTGGCCTGCCTCTCGGATTCCCAGGCGGCTGCTATCTCGGCCTGGGTCAAGCGCGGCGGCAACTTGATCGTGTTGGAGGCGGGCGCCCTGGATGAGAAGAAGACGCGCTTCGTGCTCGACGTCGGGGCTGACTATGCGGGTCCCTCTGAATACCAGTTCGACTACACCGTGGTGAAGGCCGCACTGGGCAAGAACGTGGTCTCGACTCCGTTTTTGAACTATCAGGCCGGCGTTCGCACGAAGCCCACCACCGGCCAGGTGCTGGCAGTCATTCGAGAACCTTATTTCAACCGCACTTACGCCCACTACTCAAGCCATGCCAACACACCCTACAAACTCGAGGACTCGGTCTTTCCGGCGGTGGTGCGCAATGGCAACACGATCTTTTTCGCGCACCCGCTCGACCGCCTATACTATGCCAGCGCCGTCCGACTCCACCGCGAGTTGTTTAAGAATGCCATCGACCAACTCGATGCCGCGCAGGTGCTCAGGGTGACGGGGTTGCCGAGCAGCGGACGAGTCAGCCTGTTGCGACAGGCAGCCAAGCGACGCTATGTGGCGCATCTGCTCTACAGTCCGGCATTGCAGCGCGGGGACGTCAACGTCATCGAAGATTTCCCCCCGATTCCGGGGGTACAACTGGCGGTCCGTGTTCCCGAGCGCGTCACGAAGGTGCGCACCGTCCCGGCCAACGAAACGCTTGCCTTCACCCAGAACGACGGTGTACTGGCGCTCGCGGTGCCGACATTTACCATGCACACAGGAGTCGTGCTGGAGTATTGAGGCGCGACTGTTCCCGGTGACATCCGACTGGCTTAGCTGACTCGTCCCATAGCGCGGCAATCCCGGCTGAGACCGGATGTTGGATCCCCGCTCCCACCCGGCGCGGCGGCTTGCGTCGATTTCATCCTCCGTCAGCGCAGGCGGGCGGCATACCGGCACGGCCGCGCATGATAGGCTTTCAACGCCGCCTATGGTGGGCACTGCGATAGGGGGGAGGATCCTTGTGATTGACTCAGTTCGAGAGCCGGCTTGTGCGACAGTCCGGGCAGGGGTTCTGGCGCTGATGGGCTTTGCTTCTCTGTCCACCGCGGCAGCGCTCCCGGCATTGATTCCCCGGCCTACTAATGTGGAAAGGCACACCGGCTACTTCACGTTGACTACGCAGACACGGATTGAAACCCCGGTGCAATTTCAACGTGCCGGGGAGCTGATGGCGGGGTGGCTGGCGGCAGACACGGGTCTCCGCCTAGCGGGAGTTTACTGCCAGGCGCCCGCGCACAAGTGCAAGTGGTTTTCAGTGAAGGGGTTACCAGCGAGAGTTTGTATTACCCACGCAGGGTACTACGGAGTTCGTCCAACCCGAGTGAATCCGCGAGACTTTGTTG
>CAIVVT010000328.1 GCA_903909435.1 uncultured Acidobacteriia bacterium
CAACAAAGTCTCGCGGATTCACTCGGGTTGGACGAACTCCGTAGTACCCTGCGTGGGTAATACAAACTCTCGCTGGTAACCCCTTCACTGAAAACCACTTGCACTTGTGCGCGGGCGCCTGGCAGTAAACTCCCGCTAGGCACTTCGAACCTCGAGATTGCGGCCCTCGCCGCGCCGCGTCCGATGCTGCTGGTATCCGGTACCCAGGATTGGACCATCAACGTGGCCAAGGAGGAATTCCCGGCGATTCGGCGCATCTACGCGTTGTACGGGAAGGCGGAGAACCTCGAAAACGCGGTCGTGGACGCGCCGCACAATTACAACCAGGAGAGCCGGGAACACGTCTACCGCTTCTTCGCAAAGCACATGTTAGGCGCACAGGACATGTCCAAGTTCCATGAGAATGAGGCAAAGATCGAGAAGCTCGGAGACATGCTGGTACTGCACGGACGAGCGCTGCCGGCCGGCGCGCTGACCTACGAGCAGTTGTTCGCGGCCTGGCGGGAGCGGGCCCGGCAGCAGGCAGAATCGGAGAAAGACCCTGCCGCAATACGCCAGCATCTGGCGCTGGTGCTCGGAGCCGAGTGGCCGGCCAAGGTCGAGGCAACGGGTTCGGACGACGGTCTGATACTCACGCGGCAGGGTGCAAATGACGGCGTTCCGGGAATCTTTCTGCCTGGACGCGGGGTACCCGCGCTGGTGGTTCACCCGGATGGCGCCGCAAAGGCCCAACAGTCGCCAACCGTGCAAGCGCTGCGGAAGGCGGGCCGCCCGGTGCTGCTGATCGACGCGTTCCAGACGGGCAGTTGCGTGGCTTCCCGTAACCGCTCGGTGCTGCATTTCCTGGCCTTCAACGTCACGGACGATGCGGCTCGCGTGCAGGACGTGCTGACGGCGCTGGCGTACCTGCGCACTCGCGATAGCGGCCCGGTGGAACTGATCGGACTCGAGGGCGCCTCCGTCTGGGCTCTGTTCGCCGACGCACTCGCGCCGTCCGGCGTGGTGTTCGCGCCGAAGCTGGGCAAGTTCGCAGGCACCGACGAGGACTTCGTCTCAGGGTTCTTCGTGCCGGGGATTCAGAATGCCGGGGGGATCAACGCCGCCCTCAAGCTGGTACGGCAAGTGTCCCGGTAATCTCCCGGGCAAGCGACTGCCCCGCCCGCGCGTGGCGCGGTCATTTTGAGCCACCCGCCGGACTGGGGCGCAGCGCTGCCGGGCCGGCTATCGCGACTTGATTGCCGCCGACGTGGTGCAACCGGACGACATAATCTCCCGCGCCGAGCGGCTTCAGCGTGTACGCCTCGCCGGACAACGACTCCGCCCGTTGAACAGCGTGGCCACCGGCAACAACGCTCGCGGGCTTATAAGACAGCCGGATCACTTCGACGGAATCCCGGTCGAAGGTCGTGTAGGCGAGGCGTTGGCGTCCATAGGCCACTTTTTGGACGATAGACGACGAACGCAGCAGGTGGTCCGCTCCAACGGGTGCGTATTCCGGTAACGAGCCCATGGCCCAGTTGAAGCTTCGCAGGTAGTCCCCGTAGCCGTCGCTGAACCAGAACTGCCCGCCGAAGCCATCGCCGCAGCAGGAAACCCGGCCGTCGGAGAGCGTGAAATACGAAGCGTAATTCAGTGAACGGAAGGCGTCTTCACGCGCCTGCAGATCGCCTGTCCGCTCGTAGTAGAGAGCATTCACGGCGGCCCAGCGCGCGGTGTGGCTGGACAATCCGGCGCGCGAGCAACAACTGTGGCCATAGACGTGCGCGCCGGGGGCGGCCTGCTCATCAATGCCGTAGGCGCCCAGGAATGACCCGCGCCCGAAATTGGCGCGAACCCAGTCCAGCAGCCGCCCGGTCATCATCGACCAGCGCGTCCACTTCGGCGTCAGCGAGGCGGGGTTGGGGTTCATCAGGACATAGCGGGCGAGAAGTGCCGGCAGCACCTGGTTGAGGTTAGCCTGGTCTTTGGCGACGTCCTCGAAGTAGCCCGTCCAGCGATTGTAGGCCGGACTTTCGCGATTGAGCGGATGGCCGAGCAGCCACGCCACCGCCGTTTCCCGGGCCTTCCCATAGGCTGCGGTGTCACCTTCCCGGAGGCGGATCAACTCGTCTAACAAGCGCAGCGGACCGACGATGTTGCCTCCATATTCCTCCCCGGCGATGGTCGCGCCTGTACGCGCGTCCAGCCGGAAGGGCCAGGGAGTGTGGGCGGCATCCCCCGGGCGGATATTGCGGGCGAGCGCGCCCGCGCAGCGAATCGCCGCCTGCAAGTACTTACGGTCGCCGGTCATTTCGTAGAACAGCGCATAACCAGTGCCGAGTTCTCCGACCTTATCGGACTCTATGCCGCCGTAAAACTCGTGGGGCATATTCTGAATGCACGTGCCGTAATCGGCGGTCTTGCCGCAGCTGGTGGCAAATGGGACGCCCGGCCAGACCCAACCCGGAGGCGAGGTGCCGTGCTCGAGTTGATGGTCGAGCATCCGCCTGACCAGCCGCGCTGCCTCTTCGTCACCCGAGTACGGATACCAGCCGGCGAGACTGTCGACCATCGCCGCGTAGAGCATGGCGGGATTATGCTGCCAGTACTCTCCCTGCAGCGTCTCGCCGTCGAAGACCGAATTGATGAGATAGATGGAGAGTCCGGTCCCGTAGCGGGTGTCTTTGGGCACTTTGTGTTCCAGGAAGTCCCAGCCCAGGCGGAGGACCTTGTCCCAACCGAGGTTCTTGCGCGGCTGGTACCAGGCAAGCAGCTTGGACTGCGCATCCATCACGGGAGCGTGCCAGATCAGCTGCGCATTCACGTGAGCGTCCTGTCCGCCCGCAGTGGCGGCCAGCAAGATGGCGGCAAGGGTTAAGGCAATTCCGTATTTCATAAGGGTGCCCGGCGGATGGAAGCGGCGCGTCAGGAGAATGGGCGCCCCGGAGATTTCAGTACGGGGGCGAGTTTCACTCGTTCTCACAAGGCGCCCTGAGACCCGGAGGAGGTGGAGTCTCCGGGCGCCTGATCCGCCACTTCCAGGCGGATTGCGGGAAGTCTTGTGCCTAGAAATCCAAGCGCATTGCGAGCTGGATGTTTCTTGGACCGACGTTAAAGGTATTCGTTACTTTGCCGTAGTTGCCGCTGGCCCGGTTGGTATTGGCCCGGCCGTATTGCGGCGTATTGGTGAAATTGTATGCTTCAGCGCGGAACTGGAGCCGGTAGTGCTCCCTGTACTTCCACGCCTTGCTCAGGAGGAAGTCCGTGTCATCGGTCGCACCGGTGCGTATATTGCCGGCGTAACGCGGAGCGTTGCCGAGCGTGAAAGCCGCCGGCCGGCTCGAAACCGACGTATCGGTATTGAACCAATGGTCAATGCTCTTGCCGCCGGGCACGGTCCCCAGGGCAACCAGAGAGGTCACGTTCGGACGCTGCACTACGTAGCCGAAGCTCCCGTTTCCGTTGCTCGAGGTGAACTGGAGCGGCAGGCCGTCCGCCAGGCGGACGATCGTGCTGAGGCGCCAGCCGCCGACCACCTGGTCGACCACCTTGTTCAGGTTAGCGCCATACTTCTTACCGCGGCCGACCGGGAGATCCCAGAGGATCGCGGCGCGGAAGTCCTGCGGAACGTCGTGGCCGCTGATGGATCGCTCGGCCGCCAGGTTATTGATGTCGCGGGTGTAGTTCTTGATCTCCCACACCTGGGTCTCGGAGACGTTGTCGATGGCCTTGGACCATTGATACGTCAGCAGCATATTGAGCCCGTTGCTGAGACGCTGATTGTACTTCGCCGTCAGCGCGTTGAAGCTGGAACTCGAACCTGGGGTGTCGGGTGAGAGTCCAACGGCGGAGAACTGCGGGTACGGCACCATCAATCTGAATGCAGGCACCGTAGGCCCGCTCAGGACACTCGTCGGATCCGTGATCACACCGTAGAACGGGTTTTTGACCTGGGCGTTGAGCGCGCTGCCCTGCGACAGGTAGCTCGAATTCAGCTGGTTGAGATTCATGTTGGCCGCGCCGAGCAGAAGTTTGCGGCCCTGCACGCCGGTGTAGCCAACTTCAACCATCCCGGCGTTGCCGATCTGATACTGGAAATCGGCGCTGTAGCTCTGCGTGTAACCCGAGGGGTGCAGCAGCGAGGCCGCCGTCACAGCCTGCCCGACCTCGGTCAGCAGTCCATTTCCGCCGCCGATTGGATTGTTGAAGCCGCTGGGGAACGGGTTGGACAGGACGTTGGCTGGAACAAGGCCCGCGCCACCCTGCGTCGAGAGCCAGTTCGTGCTGGTTGAATAGCCGTCCGTGGGACCGTTGGCGACGGCCACTGTCGGCGGGTAGAAGATGCCGTAGCCGGCGCGGAAGACCAGTTTGTCGCTGATCTTGAAGGCCAGGCTCCCGCGCGGCGCGAAGTCGTTGTAATCCGGATTCCACATGTTCTTGTGGCCGTAGACCAGACCGCCCTTAAGACTCAAACCAGTCGCCGCCGAGAGCGGATTGGCGGCATTGAAATCGAAGTAGTTGAAGCGGTTGAAACGCTCGGTGCGCGGCGCCTGAATCTCGTACCGCAAGCCGTAGCTGAAGGTCAGCCGGCGGGTGGCGCGCCAAGTGTCATGGAAGTAGAAAGCGTAGTCGTGCTGGGTGAGCGCGAGTTGAGCGTTATAGGGAATCGAGCCGCTACTGCCCGTTCCGAGCAAGAGCGAGGCGATGTCGTTGCCCGTGGCACTCACGCCGGTGCTGGCAACCGGCCCGGACGTCAAGTCCTGGTCGAAGTTGAAGTTCGCTGAAAAAGCGTCGTTGGTATTGAGCTTCCCGATCTCGAACAGAGCGCCGAATTTGAGACTGTGAGAATGCAGTTCCTTGGTCGCGTTCAACTGGAAGTTCTCCAACTGGCGAACGTTCTGGTTGAATTCGTTGTAGGCGATCTGGGCATAGTTGGCGAAACCAAACTGCGGCAAGGTGTCGGTCTGGAACTGCTTGACCACCGCGGCCGGCAGACCGATGGAGTTGGCGTAGCCCGAACTGGACGTGAGATCGCTTTCGTGCCAGCGTCCCACGCCGATCAGGAGATTCACGACCCAGGTGGGATTCGGCACCCAGGTGTTGCCGATCACGAC
Source organism: uncultured Acidobacteriia bacterium (assembly GCA_903909435.1). GTDB lineage: Bacteria > Acidobacteriota > Terriglobia > Bryobacterales > Bryobacteraceae > CAIVVT01. The sequence continues at coordinate 5,094 of CAIVVT010000328.1, forward strand.
CTGGAAGCGCGGGTCCTTCTCTCCCGTGGTGCTGTCGGCGCCATTGCCAAAGTAGATCGGCACGCTGTCGGTTTGCCACGCCTTCGTGATGCGGCCGAAGAGCGTGTACTTCTCACTCTTCACCCAGTCGATGCGCTCGTCAATCTTGTAGTAGTTGGAGACCAGTTTGCCGTTCTTGGCAAACGCGCCGCCATTGATCACCTGGTCGGGTTGATTCGGATTCGGGAAGAGTCTGGCGACTTTCTGGCCGACCGGATCGAAGCGCGCCGACGGGATGACATTACCCGAGAAAGGCGTTCGCGCCAGAGTCGCCGCGTTTGTGGAGAACGGATCGTAAAGCTGCGCCAGCCCGCCATCGGTGTTCAGCACGTTGGAGAAGTCGCCGTTCTTCATCGCGGCGGTCGGGACGATGGCGTAGGTGGAATCCGGCGTGGCCTGCTTCAGTGCCTCGAAGCCGGTGAAGAAGAATAGCTTCCTGCTCTTCCAGAGCGGTCCACCAACGTCGCCGCCGAACTGGTGCCGCTGGTAGGAGGGCCTGGCGTTGCCGGCCCGGTTGTTGTCCCAACTGTTTGCGTTCAAGACGTTGTTGCGCAGAAACTCAAACGCGGCACCGTGGAATTCGCTGGTGCCGCCTTTCGTGACTACGCTGACCGCGCCGCCATCCGTCTTGCCGTATTGCGTATCGTAGGCCTGGCGGACAATCTGAACCTCGGCCGTCGCGTCCGAGGAAGGAGTCGCAATCGCTCCGCCCCAACCGGGAGCGGCGATCGGCACTCCGTCGATCAGGATCGTGGACGATTCGTCGCGTCCGCCGTTGAGTGCGAAACGGTTGGTGTTCTGGTCGGTCATGTAGGGCTCGATGCCCTGGCGCACGGCGTTCACGCCGGCGGTGGCGTGCACCAGTAGCAGCGGGTTGCGCAATCCCACAGGCAACTCGACCAGTTCCTGGGGCGTGAAGGTGACGCTCTTGTTCGCTGTCTGCGGATCGACCGCGATCACCGATGCCGTCACTTCCACGCTCTGGGTGTTGTCGCCGATGGCGAGGGCGGCGTTGTATTCCGCCGATTGATTGGCGTCGAGGTTAATGCCAACAGTGGTGGATTTCTTGAACCCGTTCGCGGAAACAGTCAGTTCATATTGGCCGGGCTGAAGCTGGGAAAACGTGTATCGGCCCGTCTCGTCCGCCTTGGCTTGGCGGAGGTCCCCGGTCTTTGTGTTTCGAATTTGAACCTGTGCGTTCGCAACCGCGCTACCCGTCGGATCCGTGACAACTCCGGTCACGCTGGCAGTGAATATCTGTCCGAACGCTGCGCCCGAACACAACAAGAAGAGCAAGAGCCTTGTTCGCACTAAACGCGACATTTGCGAGGTACCTCTGTGCGATTAGGAACCATGCCACAGGGCAGCAACAAGCGAATTCACGGCGAATTCTGAATTCGGGCGGATCGGGGCCTCCGCAACAGCCTTCGAACGCAACTGAAGTTGTTGCAAATGCAAACGTTAGTCGCCAGCGCCGCCTCTATGCGGACACGACTGGCTGCCTTGTCCGCCGTGGGTGAAGAGTGGGTGAAACGGGGGTGAAGAGCCCGATTGGCTGGCCCGCGCCAGCCGGGCAAGGCGCGGCTCCCCTGCTTGTTGGGCCCAAGTCATCGTGCGGCGGGAGCCGATTCAGCCGGGCGGCCAGCGACGGACTGCTGTAGTTCTTCTTGGCGTGCCAGCGCCCGTCGGGCGAGTTCAGGCTTGCCCAGGCTGCGATAGGCGTTCGCGAGTTGGAAATGGATCGAGCCGTCACGATCCAGGGGCGAGGCCTGCTCAAGTTGAACCACGGCCGCCCGCGGATTGCCCGACTGCAGCAGCACCTGACCCAGCAGCGCCCGGTAGGCCAGCGCATCCGGGCGCAACTCCACTGCCCGGGACAAGTGCGCCAATGCCTGTTCGGGAGGGTGGCCCTGGCCCAGCAGGCAATCGCCCAGCTCAAACTGCCATTCCGCCCGGTCGGGCTCAAGCCGCACAAGTTCCTGGAGCAGATCCGCGGCTTCATCATACTGCCGGTTCAATCGCAGCGAACGCGCCAACTCGCTGCGGATGCGACGGTCGGATGGAGAAACCCGGCTTGCTTCGCGCCACTCGGCGACGGCATCGGAACGGCGTCCGGCCCGCTGTAGAGCCAGCGCCAACAGTTCGTGCTGCTCGGGCGAGGGAGGCAGGCTGGACAGGCGCTGCACTGCTATGCGTGCGAGCTCGGCATAGGCTCTCGAGCGCCAATACAGGGCTTCCGGATCGCGCTTCCCGCGCCCGCCCGCCGAAAGCTCCAGAACGCGCTCGAATTGGCCAAGGGCGAAGGCGGCTTGCAGCGGATGGGCGGCGTCCCCGTCTCCCCCCGATTCGGGAGCGTGGCGATTCCCACCCGCAAGTGCGTCCATCTCAAGTTCGATCCAGGGTGCGCGCGGGGTCGCCAGAGCGGCCTTCCGGTACAACGCACGAGCTTGCTCAAGGTTGCCCTGTCCGGCCTCCGCCAGAGCGGAGAGCGCGTAACGAAACGACGAATCCGGGGCGAGGTGATCCAGCTGATTCGAGACCTCTCGCGATAGCTCCAACCGGGCGATCGCCAGTCCCTGCCAGGCTTTGGGCAAGCCCGGATTGTCTTTTGAAAGCGCGAGAAAAGCCGCTTCCGCTCGTTCAAGCGATCCGCTCTCCAACAGCGCGCCAGCCAGTTCTACCCGGCTTGGAGTGTATGCGGGATCGAGACGCACTGCCTGTTCAAGCGGCGCAACGGCCTTCACTGGCTGATCCAATTTCAGATAGCCCACTCCGAGCAGAAACCAGAACCGCGGGTTAGCGGACTGCGAGTCCCGCAAACGCTCCAGTTCACCGACGGATTCACGGTATCGCCCGGCCGAGTGCAGGGCCATTGCCAGATTCAAACGCATGCGCGGTTCAGCGGGAAGCGCCAGCGCCAACTTGCGATAGAGCCCAATGGCCTCGTTGAAGCGATCGGCAAGCAGGGCCTTCCGCGCAGTCTCCGCCAGTGCGCCCAGGTCTCCGGTCGCATCGGCGCGCGAGGGCTGCGCCTCGCAAGCACCGGGTAGCAGCGCAGCAAGGCCGAAGACCAGCAAGGCGCGAAGCCACTCCCGGAGGCGGAAGCCGTCGGTTGACTGAATCGGCATGCTGGTCTATTCTCGGTCTTCCAATGCGGTTTCTGCTGATTCCCATAGCAGCCGGAGCAATCGTCTGGATGGCCACGGCCGCGCGGACGGCGGATCCGCCTGCACGAGCGCCGATCCGGTTCGAACTTACGAGACTGCCCGCCGTGCTTGAAAACCATCCTACCCCGCAGCGCCATCTGGTCGAAACGATGGCCGGCGGGGTGGCGGCGTTCGACTACGATGGCGACGGGAGGACCGACCTGTTTTTCACGAACGGCGCTCCCATCCCCTCGCTGATCAAACAAGCGGGCAAGGACGATAACCGCCTGCTGCACAACGAGGGCAATCTAGTATTCCGCGACGTCACCGCCGGGTCCGGCCTGGAGGGCGAGGGCTATTCAATCGGGGCCGCTGCCGCGGATTACGACAACGACGGGCGCGTGGACCTGTTTGTTGCCGGCGCGCAGGGTAGCCATCTCTATCACAATGACGGAAAAGGCCATTTCAGCGATGTCACGGTCCAGGCTGGCCTTCGTACGTCCGAATGGGCGGTACACGCGGTGTGGCTCGACTACGATCTGGACGGCAAACTCGACCTATTCGTGGTCAACTACCTCAAGTGGTCACCCCAATCCAGCCCCTTGTGCCGCGCTCCGGGCATGGAGATGACGGTTTATTGCGACCCGCGCCTGGTCGAAGGGTTGCCCAACCGGCTTTACCGCAATCGTGGGGACGGCACTTTCGAGGACGTTTCGGCTACCAGCGGAATAGGGCGGTTCACCGGCAAGGGCATGAGTGCCGCTGCGGCCGACTACGATGGTGACGGCTACCCCGACATCTTCGTGACCAACGACACACTGGCGAACTTTCTATTCCACAATCTGCGCAACGGCAAGTTCGAGGAGGTGGCCCTGGATGCTGGAGTAGCCCTCCCCCAAAATGGCCAGGTCGTTTCCGGGATGGGCGTCGATTTCCAGGACTTTGACAATGATGGGCGCCCCGATATCGTCTTTACAGCTCTCGCCGGTCAGACCTTCACGCTGTACCAGAATCTAGGGGCAGGGTCGTTTCGCGACGCCACTTATCGCAGCCGTTTGGGGCCGCAATCCATCCGAAAAAGCGGCTGGGGGGTTGTCCTGGCTGACTTTGACAACGACGGGTGGAAGGACCTGTTCACGGCGGGCGCGCACGTGACGGACAACATCGAGGCGCTATCCGGGGACAAATACAAGCTTCCGAATACGCTCTTCCGCAACAACGGCGACGGGACCCTGCGGGACGTGTCAGGCTCCGTTGGCGAGGCGTTCCAGATCGCGCGGGCGCACCGCGGGGTGGCCGTTGCCGACTTCGACAACGACGGGCGACTGGACGTGGCGGTCAGCGTCCTGGGCGAAGCCCCGGAACTATGGCATAACACGACCGCTGACCCGGCCGCCTGGGTGGCCTTTGAATTGACGGGGCGCGCCAGCAATCGCGACGGCCTTGGGGCGGAGATCAGGGTGGGGCGCCAACTTGGCATGCGGGTTTCCAGCGAGGGCTACGCGTCGTCGTCGCTCGCACCGGTCCACTTCGGACTGGGCCAAACCAGCGTCGCTCCAACCGCCGAGATTCGATGGCCGAGCGGCAAGCGGCAAGTTCTAACTCACATTCCGGTCAATCGAGTCGTTCGCGTGACGGAACCTGATTGACTTCATCCCGCCTTGTCTCTTCCATTCGAATGCTGAATGCTTTCTGGTGTGGCCTTTGCTTCGTAAGTTGCAGGCAAGACGGAGCAAGAATACAATTAATCCTGCCCGGATGACGATTGCCTTCAGTCCCTGCTCCTGCTGTGAAGAGAACGTGAATTCACGTTAAAGGATGTCGATCCCGATGAAAGACACCCCGGCCCAGCACAAAAGCACTCTGTCTTCCGAAGAGCGGCACGCGCTGGTGGCTCGTGTTTTGTCGAGCCCTCAGTTTTCCAGGTCCACCCGACTGCGCGACTTCATGCTTTACATCACGGAGCGTGGGCTCAAAGACGCCGATACCCCGATCCACGAGCCGGAGATCGCGCTGCACGTGTTCGGCCGCAGCGCCACGCAGGGCGGTGAAGACACCATCGTCCGGGTCCACGCGTCGCAGCTTCGGAAGCGACTGGAGCAGTACTTTCAGGCCGAGGGGGCGGCGGAGCAAACAACCATCGAGATTCCCAAGGGAAATTATGCGCCGGTATTCCGTCCCAGACGAGTTGCCGTCGAAGCGTCGGCTGGTACAGCAGAATCGGAGGAGGCCATCTCGCTTACAGCGCTAGATGCCCCCGCTGTATTCAGGGCGCCGTGGAAACTCGCTGCCGCAGGCCTGCTGCTCTGTGCCGTTTGGCTGGGCTGGGACGATTTTCGGCTCCGCACCGAACAGCCAGCTCCACTCCCCAAGCTCGTGGGCCTGTTCTGGGCTCCATTCCTGGACTCGACCGACAATCTCGACATCGTGCTCGCAGATTCCAATTTCGGGTTCCTGCAAGATCTAAGCGGCGTTGACGTTTCGGCCGAACAATATGCTAACCGCGACTACCAGAAACTGATCGATGCCATTCCCTCGAATGGCGGACTGCGCGATTCCGCCATCATGCTGATGCACCGCCGCTACACAAGCGTTGGTGATGCGGAGTTGGCGCGTCGCATTGCCTGGCTGGTGAGACCGCGAACAGATCGCCTGCAAATCATGCACGCGCGCGATTTTCAGCCCATGCGGCTGAAATCGAACAACGTCGTCCTTATCGGAAGTAAACGCTCTGACCCTTGGGCTGAACTGTTTGAGCCTCAGTTGAATTTCCAGTACACGTACGACGGCCATCCGGCGGAGACGGCCATTCGGAACATGAAGCCGCAAGCGGGCGAGAATGCGGAATACCGCGCCGAAGAAGCTTCCGAACACCGTATTCCTGAGGGCTTCTGCATAATCGCCCGTCTGCCCAACCTGAGCGGTAAGGGGAAGGCGCTACTGATCGCCGGCACAGAAACGGAAGCGACTGAAGCCGGCGGCGACTTCCTGCTGAACGAGTCCTCTCTAGTCCAACTCCAGCGTGTGCTGGGGCTCAGAGTTGGAGAGGCTTTCCCGGATTTCGAGGCTCTACTGGGAACAAAGCGGGTCGGTGGGGCTTCTCCGACCGCGCGCTTGATCGGCGTTCGCCGGCACTGATGCGACCTTGCTGGAGTGGTGTCCCGGAAGCCGGTGTACCAGCCACTCTCCCGATACCTGTCACCTTGAAGTCGCTGTGTGCAAGCGTGCGCCAGCTGAACGGTATCGACCAACATCCCATTCGGAGCTTGATGCCGCTGGCGGTCCAGCTTAGCGGGGATACAGATTCCTCACTTTGCTCCCGGCGCCACCGCACAGAGGTCCGGCGTCATCTTTGCCACCAACTCTGCGTACAACTCAAGGCGCATCAGGCCAATCGCAGCGCG
>CAIVVT010000329.1 GCA_903909435.1 uncultured Acidobacteriia bacterium
CGCTGGGGCATCGCCAACTGCGCCACGAAACGGCAAGTCGATCACCGCAACACCTTCCTCTCATTTCTGCTTCAGGAGGACCGCACGTGAGCAATCACGCGGACGTTCAAAGCTATTACCGCCAGATCACCGACCTCGATATCGGGGCTCTGGCTCGCGAGATTCTGGGTGGCTCAGTCACCCAGGACTCGCCGGAAACGCTGTTCTGTGACTGTCCGAACCATCGCAGCCAGTCGCACCGCTCGCTTCACATTTGGCTCGACAAGCAGGGGTGGTACTGCTTCGGCTGTGGCATCGGTGGCGACGCTTTGCAACTGGTGGAGTTTGTCCAAGCCGGCACGGTGACGCGTGGCCTAACCGGAGTCATGACGGAATCGCACCGCCAGGCACGCGACTTCCTGGCGGCCCGCGCGGGCTTGCCGCCCTTGTCGCAGGTGGGCCGCTCTCCGGAGCAGATAGCGCAGGCGGAAGAGGAGCAGCAACTCACCTGGCGAGTGCGCGGGGCGCTCACTGCGCTATCAGAAATCTACCATCAACGCCTGGTTGCCAACGCCGAAGTCCTAGCCTGGTTCAAATCGAAGTACGGAATCCGCGATGAGACGATCGCCCGGCTGAAGATCGGCTTTGCGGAAAACGAGCCCAGCCCGGTGCGGGCATTGGCGGAGGGTGCTGGCGCGTTCACGCCGCGCGAGTTGGCGGGAAGCTCCGCCTTCCGGCCCACTTCTCAAGATGGGCTCCTGCCAGCTTTCGAGGGCCGGATTGTCTTCCCCTACTGGAGCCGCGGCAACGTCGTCTTCATGATCGGCCGCCGCACCCCTTGGACGCCGGATCAGGCATGGGAGAAATCGAAGTACAAGAAGCTGGCCGTGCGCAACGACCGCAACAACGAGCATGTGGCGCAGTGTGTCCAGAACGACGTCCTGTACAACGAGGACGTCCTTCTGACGCGTCCCGAGCGGGTGATTATCACCGAGGGCGTCACGGACTGCATCTCGCTGATGGAACATGGGTTTCCGGTGGTTTCGCCGGTCACCGTTCAGATCCGCGAGGCGGATTGGGAACGGCTGCTGCCACGCCTGGCCGGCGTCAAGACCGTCTTCCTCTGCCAGGACAATGAGGTGTCCGAGGCTGGCATGCGCGGCGCGCTGAAGACTGCGCGCATCCTTGCCGCGAACGGAATCACCACGCGCGTGGCCGTGCTGCCGCTGGGTGATAAGCAGCGCGCGGCGCGCGAGAAGCTGGCAGTGCTGCCCGCCGGCAGCGCCGATGCGGATGCGCTGCTGGCAGACGCCAAGATTGACGTCAACGAGTTCTTTGCCTCCGGTAAGACCGCTGCCGATTTCGAAGAGATCCTGCTTGCCGCTCAAACTCCATTGGAACTTGCCATCTCGAAGCTGAGTGCTGCAACTCCCGACCACAGCCTAAGCCGGTGCCTGGAGCCGATCCTGGCCGAGGTCGGGCGCCTGGCCCCCATCGATCAGGACCGCCACCTGCGCTTCATTCAAGTTCGCTGCGGGAAAGAGCGTACTCCCGTGACTACCCTGCGCAAGCAGTTGAAGGTGGTTCAGATCGACCGAGACACCGGCCCCGGCAAGGGGCGTTCCGGAGTTTCCTCCCGCGCCGGAGGAGCTCAACGCGCTCCAATCCAGCAAACTCAGCCCGGGTCATTGCCCGATATCCAGACCAACAACCGGCAATTGCTGGCCGTAATCGCCGACGCATGGTCTGCCGTGCATGCTGCCAATCAGACCGATTCCCCGACCGGCAGTGTCGATCCTTTCCTGTTTCAGCGCGGAGGGGCGGTGGTCCGGATCGCGGAA
>CAIVVT010000330.1 GCA_903909435.1 uncultured Acidobacteriia bacterium
CAACAAAGTCTCGCGGATTCACTCGGGTTGGACGAACTCCGTAGTACCCTGCGTGGGTAATACAAACTCTCGCTGGTAACCCCTTCACTGAAAACCACTTGCACTTGTGCGCGGGCGCCTGGCAGTAAACTCCCGCTAGAGCCTTAAGAAGCGGCGTCACCCAAGTGTCTTTGGCCATGTCCCACAGGATGAAATCCGCGTCGAACTGCCAATAGGCCCAGGCCCAACCCAGCGACTCGGCCGTGCGGGCGGCGTGCGCGGTGTAGGCGACGCGCGAGTCCATGTCCGCTTTGTCGTAAGCGCCGAACTCGCCTAGCAGAATCGGACGGTTCTGCGCCTTCGCCCAAGCCTGCACGGTCAGGAAGTTTTGCTCCATCACCAGCTTGTCCGAGTCGGTGCCCCAACGGACGCCGGAGAGGTTGACGGTCTCCTTGTTCCACGACGCGCCCTGGTGCGTGAATTCCATCGGCAGGTAGTAGTGCACGGTCACGATGATGTGGCGGTCGCCGGCCGGCAATTCGAGTTGCGGCAGAGTATGGATGTTGTTCCAGAAAGACGGGCCGATCACGACGTTGCGGGTGGGGTTCTTCTCCCGGATGATCGCCAGGGCCTCCTTGAGATCGGCGTTCCAGAGATCCGAAGTCAGCTTCTGGTTCGGCTCGTTCAGGATCTCGAAAACCACGGCCGGAGGCGCGTCTTTATAGCGCTCCGCGATCTGCCGCCAGTAGGCCATCAGCTTGACGCGGCAGCCCTCGGCGTCCTTGCCGCAGTAGCCGAAGTCGTGCTCGTCGAGGATGATCGTCAGGTTGTTGTCCAATGCCCCTTCGACGGCCCAGTCCAGGGTCTTCAGCCATTTGGGATCGAGTTCCAGCTTCTTGTTCATGTGCTCGAAGGCCGCCAGGTTGACGCGCACGCTTTGGAACCCAGCTTCTTTGAGCAGCTTGAAGTGGCGATCCTGGAACCGCGCTTTGGAGAAGTCCTTCCACAGCGGGTCGTAGCCGATGATGTTGACCCCGCGCCGCATCTGCCGGGTCTGCTCGAAGGCGTCCAGCCCCTTGCCGGAATCCACCGCGGACACGGGGACGAAGTCCAGGTAATCCAGGTTAAAGTTGCCCTCCTTCAACACAGAGAGCGTCATCACGTGCAGGCCCTTTTCGAGCTTCACCTCAGTCAGGTTGTCCACGTTGCGCCAGGTGTGCCAGTGGCCGGTGGTGGGGAGCGTCACCGGGCCGGTCTTGTCCACGCTGTCGAAGGCGAGTGCGATCTGGGCTACTTCAGTCCGGGAGGATAGATGCGCCTGAACGCGGTAGGTGCCCGCAGCCTGCACGTCGACGGTGTAGTTAATCCACTCGCCGGCAGCGGTCCAGCCAACATACAACTCGCCCAGTTTTTCGACCACGCCGTCCACGGTCTTGTCGAAGGCCTGTTTGGTGTAGGAGAGGTCGACGCCTTCATCCTGGCGGAAGCGATCGACCGGCGTGCCGCCGGTGTTGAGCTTGCCGCTCCCGTTGTTCACGGCGTCGGTGTCGTGATAGGCCACGCCTTCGCCGCCGGTATCGTAGAACTCGGCTTGCACACGACCGGGAATCGCTTGCGGTTTGCCCTCCCACGGTTTGCCGCGATATCCAGCGGGCTGCGCGGTCGCATTTCCCGCGCAGATCGCGGCGAAGAGGGCGAGTTGGGAAGTGAAAGTCAGAATTCTGTTTTGCATGAGTTGTCCTGTGATCCGCCCCGGTTCAAGAAAGCCTGATGACGGCCTGTCGACGAAGCGATTATTTCAATAGCAGCGCCCGTGCACAACCGTGCATGCACCGGGCCGTCCCGGTCCTGGCGTCGGGCCGCTTGCGGGTAGAATGGCGTTGGCATGAATTTACTACGACTGCTTTGTCTTTGTACGCTGGGACTGGCGCTCAGCGCGAGCGATTGGTACCTGTTCACCTCGTTCCGCAGCAACGGCGAGACGGGCGTCTTTCTGGCGCTGAGTCCCGACGGCCGCACGTTCACGCCACTCAATAACAATCGTTCCTGGCTGAAGCCGGAACTACCCGGGATGCTGATGCGCGACCCGTGGCTGGGGCAGGGACCCGATGGAGTCTGGCACATGGTTTGGACCTGGGGCTGGACGCGCGGGGAGGGCGATAAGGCGCTGAAGATCGGGTACGCGGAGTCGAAGGACCTGGTTCACTGGAGTCCGCAGCGCGCGATTCCGGTGCTGCCGGGAGAGCCCACCGCCCGCAATGCCTGGGCACCCGAGGCGGTTTACCACGCTGCGAAACGAGAGTGGATCGTGTTCTGGTCTACCACGATTCCCGGCCGATTCGCCGCGACCGACGCGACTGGCGACGACGGCTACAACCATCGCGTCTACTCCATGACGACGAAGGACTGGAAGAACTTCAGCGCGCCGCGCCTGTTCTTTGACCCCGGCTACAACTGCATCGACGCGACCATCGCGCAGGACGACCAGCGCTGGGTCTTGATCTTCAAAGACGAGCGCAAGACGCCCCTGGTGAAGCAACTCAAGTACGCCGTGGCCGACTCGCCGGCGGGCCCGTGGCGCGAGATTTCCGAGCCGTTCACGCGGTCCTGGAACGAGGGGCCGTCGGCGATGAAGATCGGCGATGCGTGGTGGATTTACTTCGACCACTATGTACAGCCGGCGGGTTACTCGACGGTCCGGACGCGCGACTGGAAGTCGTTCGAAGACATGTCGAGAGAGGTGACGTTCCCGGCCGATCACCGCCATGGGACGGTGGTCCGGATCTCCGCGGAGCTGGCGAAGAAATTGCAGGCTGAGTCCCGGCCCTAGCGCGTGACTGTGAAGCCGGCGTGCAACGGCGCATCCGAGCTGCCGCCGACCCACACATCGAACTTCGCAGGTTCGACCACCCAGCCTTTCGCCGCGCTGTTCCAATAGCGCAGCTCTCTCTCGCCCAGTTGGAAGCGCACGGTCCGCTTCTCGTGCGGGGCCAGCGTCAGGCGTTCGAAGCCCTTCAACTCGCGCACAGGGCGCGATGCGCTGCCCGTTTGCTGATGGATGTAGAGCTGGGCGACCTCATCGCCGGCGCGGCTGCCGGTGTTCTCCACATCGACACTGACCTCCAAGCTCTGGCCCGCCTTCAACTCCTTCCGGCTTACCCGTGGATTCGTGAAGGAGAAACTCGTGTAGCTCAGGCCATAGCCGAACGGGTAGAGCGGTTTGCTGGCTTCGTCCCAATAGCGCTGGTCCTGGTTCTTGGGGTCGTGGCTCAGGTTGTGGGCGTAGTAGAGCGGCTCCTGTCCCACGCTGAGCGGCCAGGTCACGGGCAGCTTGCCACCGGGAACCGCGTCCCCAAACAGCAGATCGGCGATGGCGTTGCCCGCTTCGGTGCCGGCGTGCCAGACTTCAAGGATCGCTGGGACGTGGGCTGCGGCCCATGTGATGTTGACCGGCCTGCCGGTGACCAGCACCAGTACCACGGGCTTGCCGAGCGCGACGATCGCCTCCATCAACTGCTGCTGCCTGCCCGGCAGTTCGAGCGACGCTTGAGACGCCAGCTCTCCGCTCATGGTCGCGGCTTGTCCGAGCGCGAGCACGATCACATCCGAGCGCTTTGCCAGTTCGACGGCTTTGGCGAACTCCGCCGCGCTCTGGTCTTCCGTCCACGGAGGAGTGGGTTTGGGGCCGAGCATGGTGTCGAACATGGACACGAACTGCTTGCGGATCTGGACGCCCGGAGCGAATTCCACCTTGCTTGCGGAACCTAGCTTGTATTTGATCCCCTGCAGGATGGTCACGGCGTCCGACTGCAGCCCGAAGGTGGTCCACGAGCCGAGCATGTCGTTCAGCGAATCGCCCAGCGGCCCGATCACCGCAACCGATTTCGAGGCGTCTTTGGTCAGGGGTAGAGCAGCGCTCTCGTTGCGCAGGAGCACGGCGGAGCGTTGAGCGGCAACTCGCGCGGCCTGACGGTGTTCGGGCGCGTTGAAGACCGCCTCGGTGCGGCTCTCGTCCACATACGGGTGCTCGAAGAGTTTGAGCTTGAATTTGGCCGCGAGGACCGGGCGCACCAACTCGTCGATCAATGACATCGGGATGCGGCCCGCTGCTACCAGCGCGGGGATATGGTCCAGGTAAGTGTGGCTTGCCATGTCCATGTTGACGCCCGCGGTGAGCGCGCGGAACCCCGCGTCCTGCTTGTCGGTGGCGAAGCCGTGCGTGACGAGGTCGCCCACGGCGTTCGCGTCGCTTACGACGAAGCCCTGGAAGCCCCACGCTGTGCGCAGCACATCCTGGAGGAGGAAGCGATTGGCCGTGGCCGGCACGTTGTTCAAGTCCATGTAGGCGCTCATGAACGTAACTGCGCCCGCTTCCGCGGCGGCCTGGAACGGCGGCAGGTACACGTTCCACATCTGGTCCTCGGAGATATAGACGGACTCGTAGTCGCGCCCGCCCTCGGCGGCGCCGTAGCCCGCGAAGTGCTTGGCGCAGGCCAGCACGCGCTCAGGGTTGCCGAGGTCGGTGCCCTGGAACCCGCGCACTTGCGCTCGAGCGATGGCGGCTCCCAGGTACGGGTCTTCGCCGGCGCCCTCGATGATGCGGCCCCAACGTGCGTCGCGGGCAATGTCCACCATCGGGGCGAAGGTCCAGTGGATCCCGGAGGCGCGGGCCTCGCGGGCGGCCACCGTTTGCGAACGCTCCACCAGCGCGGGGTCCCACGACGCGGCCATGGCCAGCGGGATGGGGAAGATGGTCTTGAATCCGTGGATCACATCGAGGCCGAAAATGGCGGGGATATGGAGGCGCGATTGCTCCACTGCGATGTGCTGCAGGCGATTGATCGCCTTGGGGTCGGAGAGCCAGAGGATCGAGCCCGCGTGGCCCCGCCTCACCCGCTCATCGATCTTGATGCTGTCGGGGATGAAGGGCATGCCGCCGAGCTGTGATAACTGGCCGACCTTCTCCTCGACGGTCATCTGTCGCAGCAAGTCTTCCACCTTGCGGTTGATCTCCGCGTCGTTGGACTGTGCGGCGAGCGTTGCCGTGTATGTGATTCCGAGTAGGGCGCAAGTGAGCAGCAGGCGTGACGTTGCGCGAGCCGCCGATGGGGTTTTCATGCGAATCTCCGTTGAGGGGTGAGGCCGGATGGAGCGATGCGGGGACGAGCGAGGGGATGCTTGGAGTTGCCGCCGGCTCGCGGAGCAGGGTGCCGGAAAGAAGAGCGCGTGCACGGGCCGGTGCATTACCGCTTTTATCTTACTGCTTTCGCCGGAACTGCTTTCACCGGGAAGTCCCGTCCACGGTGCGGATCTGGCTGTTATTCCCCGCCAACCGAGTGAGCCGCAGTCGAGACTGCCTCAACGGGGCAGGCGGTTGAAGGCGCACCACCGCCTCAGCCTGCCCCCCCGGCGCAAACTACCCACCTTCGCCGGAACCGTCAAGACCGCTGAGGCCAGGCCGTTCTGATTCGCAAGGCATTGATTCGTAATGGGATTTATTCAGAACCCGCTAAACTTCAGCGGGTTCCCAATACATCCCGCGGGCCGCTATTCAACTTTGGTCGCCGTAAACGTGCCGGAAACGTCGAAGGGTTGAACGTCCAGGTCGCCCTTGATTGCGGTGGGCGACTCGACGGTTCCCCTGTAATTCGCCGTGAGCGCTTCCCCGTTGTACTCACCTTTATGGGACCATGTCACGTGCTTGCCTTTGACCTCGCCGGTCAAAGCAGTTTCGCCGTGTTCCAGCTTGCAATTGCCGGTCAGTTTCTCCAGATTCTGCTCGATCTTGCAGGTGCCGGTATGGGTCTCGCCTGCCACGTCGGCTTCGATCTTCCAAGTGCCTGCCAGGGTGGCCGCCGGGGCGGCTTCCTGCTTGGGTTCCGCACCCGCGGCCTTCGTCAGCGTGAACTCGCCGGATGCCCCGGCAACGTCAATATCGCCCTTTGCTTCCGCATCCGTGTTGAACGTGCCGGAGTAGTTCAGCGTGTAGGTCGAGCCGCCGTACTCAACGTCGTGATGGAAACTGATTTTCTTATCTTGCAGTTCGCCCGCGACCACCCAGTTCGCCATGTCCCCGGCCTTGCACGTGCCGGCCAGTTTGGTTGCATCCTGTTTGAAGTTGCAGTCGGCCAGAATCGGGTTGCCCGCCACTTCGCCCTTCAATTGCCAGCGGCCCGTGACGTCCGCTGCCGCCGCTACCTGCAGGACTCCGAGTCCAGCCAGCACCAGCACATTCCACGTGGATTTAGTCATAGAGAAAATGTACCGCGGGGCACGGCGCTTTCTCAAATACAATTCAAGACGAGGTCCGCCAAAGGGCGAATCGCGCCGGAGTTCGCGCGCTCAACGTTCGGCGTCGATCCGCGGTCTCACGTCGTAAAACTGGAGCCGACACTCCCAGCAATAGCAGAGCGGGGCACCCAGCAGTTTTTGCAGGATTCTGACCAGGTTGAGCTGATAGGCCTCGATGTGATCTCTGTGCTTAAAGATCTTCAATTGGGTGTTGCCGCACTTCGGGCAGCGGGCGTACAGAGTAATCCAAGGCCAGCCCATGAAGTTCGGAATGAAAAAGCGGGGAAGCTGCCTTAGGTGGGAGAAGCCGATGCGGTGATGGCAGTCATGGCATTCGAAGACGGCCGCGTACTTCCAACGCTCGTCCGGTTCCCGGCGCTGCCGATGTACGTTTGCGGAATGACATTTTGGGCACAGCATCTGCCTCGGACCAAACCGCTTTCCCGGCTGAGCGTATTTGCGGAATCCGCCTGCCTTGGTTTAGATTAACAATCCAAAAGGACCGGATCAACTTTTATTAGTACCTTAGTACTGTGCTGCCAGAACTGCAACTCAATTGCCGCCCCCAAGCGGAGCCGGTGTCCAATCCCCTGATTCTGCAGTAGAGCACTTGCTAAACGGCCAGTGGCGGCGGACGTGAGCGTTTGGCCTCAACGCGACCAGTTGTCGAGGCCCGGAGTCAGGTTGAGCGGGTAGCCTGTATTGCGATCGCAGATCATGTCCTGCCCCACCGTATCCAATCGAGCCACCTGAATGGATGTGCGCCGGGTCGCGTAGGGTTCGACCCCTTTGGCGGGTGGCGCGGCCACGGCCGCTCCTGGAATGCGCTCCGGGTGGGTGAAGTAAAAGATGTACGCCTCACCGGCCTGCACCAGCACGTCGGCGTGCCCGCCTTTCACCCCATCCTCGGGCCGCGTGCCGGGTTGCCTGAGTATGTTGTTGCTCTGGCGGACCCAGTTTTCGGCGTCCGTGGAGCGGAAGACTCCCAGACCGTCCCAGTGATCGGTGATCATCCACCAGGCGCCGCGCCAGGAGAAGACGTTCGGCCCCTCGTGGCCGGCACCCGTGATGACCGGGGCGACGACCTTCCAGTTGATCAGATCCGCACTGTCGGCAGCCCAGGTATGCGAAGAGTGCCCTTCATCCTTGAACCACATTCTCCAACGGCCCGCGGCGAGGCGTTCCACACAGGCGTCGATCACGTGATCGGAGGAGAGTTCGAGCGGCCCGTGACAATGCCAGTGCCACAGATCAGGACTGGAATAGTGCACGATACGGCGGGTGCCGGACCATTCTGCAGGCACGCCCGGCACGTAGCTCGCGTACATGTGGTACCCACCCTCGTGCCACAGGATCTCCGGCGCCCAGAAGGTGTTGCGCCCGCGTTCGAACTCCAGTCCAGGCAGCACGTCGAGGTACTGCCAACTCCGGCCATTGTCGAACGAACGCGCCACTCCGATGCCGCCCCCGTGGCACCACGCCACTCCCGGGCCGTCGACATTGGCGCGCCGCTGCGTATAAAGCAGCCACCAGCACTTCTCCTGGCGGTTCCAGATGATCACGGGGTCCGCCGCGCCGTCGTGGATGGGGTCACGAAACAGCGGAGCCGGAGCGGCCGCGGCCGCGGGTTGGTCGAACCGCGGGATAGCCGCACCGACAGCCGGTGAAGCGAGTGCGCCGGCCATCCAGCGCCGCCGGGTAAACACTGGGTTCAGCATGGAGCAATCAGTCTACTCCCCTGAATGGCAGGCTGCGCGCGGGTCAGACACCGCCCGCAAACCGTCCCTGCTCTGGCATAATCAGAACACTGGAGCTTTTACTCTGATGCCGGAAACTTCCTCTCGCCGCAATTTTCTCGCTGCCGGTTTAGTTCTGCCTGCCTCGGCCCTGGCCGCCACGACGGACCTGCCCACACCCAAGCCTGCCGCCGCGCCTGCGGGGAATCTGAAGCCCAGCCTGCAGTACCGCACGCTTGGCAAGACCGGCCTGAAAGTGAGCACGATGGGCTTCGGGTGCATGGTGACCTCCGATCCGGTCGTGATCTCCCAGGCTGTTGAAATGGGAGTGAATTTCTTCGACACGGCCCGCGTCTACCAGGGCGGCAACAACGAGCGCATGGTGGGAGCGGCGCTGAAGGGCAAGCGCAAGGATCTGGTGCTCGCCTCCAAGACTCTGGCGCCGACCAAGGACGGAGCGCTCGCGCATTTGGAGACGAGTCTCAAAGAGCTGCAGACCGATTATCTGGACATCTGGTACCTGCATTCGAAGAGCAAGGCCGAGCACATCACCGACGAGTTGCTGGAAGCCCAGCGCATCGCCAAGCAGCAGGGCAAGATCCGCTTCGCCGGCATCAGTACCCACGTTGGCCACCGCGAGTTGATCCCCGCCGTGATCAAGTCCGGCAAGTTCGACGTGCTGCTGACTTCGTACAACTTCACGATGGGCAAGACGATCGACGACCTGCTGGAACAGACGCGCGCCGCCGGAATCGGCGTGGTCGCGATGAAGGTGTTCGCCGGCGGCTACAAACCGATTCCGGTGGTGCCCAACGATCCCGACGTCATCAAGAAGCTGCACCGGGAAGGGGCCATGCTGGCCGCCCTGAAATGGGCGATGAAGAACAAGCACGTCGATACCACGATCCCCAGCATCACGGACCTCGACCAGCTGGACGAGGACCTGCGCTCGATGGCAACGCCGTTCACCCCTGCCGACGAACAGGTGCTGACCGCCCAGCTCGAGTTCCTGCGCCCGCGCTATTGCCGCATGTGCAATTCCTGCGACGGCGTTTGCGCCCAGGGGTTGCCGGTGGCCGACGTGCTGCGTTTCCTGATGTACGCCGAAGGCTACGGTCAGTTTCCGATGGCGCGCGAGAGCTTCCTCGGGATGCCGGAAGAGTTGCGCAACGTGCGCTGCGGCGATTGCGCGGAATGCACAGTGAAGTGCGGCAATGGGGTGCATGTGCGGGAACGGCTGCAGCGCGCGCAAGAGTTGTTCGCCTAGCCTGACCGGAGAATAAGGCTTACCGTCAGTTGTGGCGGGGTCTGGAGCGCGGCGAGCCGGCACTCCTGCCTGCAGTTTCTTGACGTGGGCGAGACCGTGCACTCTGCACGCCAAAGCGTGCGCCACCGGCAGTAGTTCGGAGGGGGCGGATTGCCCTTCGCCAATGATTTCAAATCAATTACACTGGACTTAGTGGGTCTTCTTTCGCGCTCAGGCGCAATTTTCCTCATTTTTTCTTCCAGCTTTACTTTCGCGGCAGACAGACCATCGGCGGTCGATCTGCTCATGGAGGCAGGGCATTGGAAACAGATCGTCCGGATCGCGTGGGATCGCCTCAGATCCAACCCGAAGGACGCCCAGGCGCATGCCTGGCTCGCAAAGACGCGATTGAGTTACAACGATCCTGAAGGCGCCGTGGCCGAAGCCGAAAAGGCGGTCGCCATCGATAGCTCGAACCCGGCCTTTCACGCGCAGCTGGCTGAGGCTTACGCGCTACTGGCCGACAAGTCGTCACCCGTCAAGGGCGCGATTTACGTGCACCGGATGAACAGAGAACTCGAGGCCGCGCTGTCAGCCAACCCGCGGCAGGTGGAAGCCTTGCTGGTGCAGATGATGTTCTGCTTGAAGGCTCCGCTATTGGTCGGCGGAAACCGCCAGCGGGCGCTTTCCATCGCCGACAATGTGGTGAGCTTCCTGCCGTCCTGGGGCTACCTTGCGCACGCGCGCCTGCTGGCCGGCAAGGGTGAAGACGCCAGCCTGGAGTCATACCTGAAGAAGGCGGCTCAAGCCGATCCCAGCATGGTCAGGCCCAGGTTGTGGCTGGCCGATTTCTACTGCTTCCAAGCCCAAGCGCCGCGCCTGGACCTGGCGGAGAAAGAGGCGCGCCTGGCACTCGCGATCGACGTCACGGCGGGTCAGGCGTACAAGGTGCTGGCACACGTCTACGCAACGCAGAAACGCTGGACGGATCTCGAGAACGTACTGGTACAAGCCGATGCGAATGCTCCAGAGGATCTTTCGCCTTACCACTCGGCAGCGGAGGCGCTGATTGAGATTGGCCAGGACTTCAACCGCGCCGAGAAGTACCTGCAGAAGTATCTCACCCAGCAACCGGAAGGCCGTCAGCCTACGCACGCGCAGGCGCACTGGCTGCTCGCCGATCTCTACAAGCGCGAGGGCCGCAAGGGCGACGCAGTACGGGAACTACAGGCCGCCCTGCGCCTGCAGCCGGACTTCGCCCGCGCCAAGCAGGACCTGACTCAATTGAGCCGTTCATAGCGGGGCACGGCCTGCATCAATGCGGGCGGGCGCGCTGCTGCAGCAGTTCGAGCGAGAGAGACTACCTGTTATGTAGCGCTCTGAGCGGGCGAACTCGAGCGGCTGACCTAGTCGTTCTCATCGAACTCTTCGTGCCAGGCCATCTGGATTGCCTCGAGCTTCGATTCGTTTGATCGCTTCGGATCGTCGTCGAAGTCCTCCAGCTCAACTACGAGTTTGTGGAGGTCCGTGAATCGCACTGAGAGTGGATCCAGATCCGGGAATTTTTCATACAACGCGATGCCGATCTTCTCGGCCATGCCCCATTCCAGCGACATTCCAGGTATCTCCTCGGCCCTGATTCGCCTCGGTCGGTGTGCCGGGCTGTCTCGCGTCAAGCGTACAACAAACGGGTACGTCAGACGTGGCTCAGATCATCCTAATCGATTATGGAGCCCTTGAGGGCTGCGCGGACGGCCGTATTCATCATGTTTTCGGCTAATCTACGCGAAACGCCGTCCAACTTCTCGATAGCTTCCCGAATCTGCAGGTGGGTACCCGTGTGATAAACAGTCAGCAGGTTCGTGCGGGCAGTGCCAATGGCGCCGCGTTCGACGTCGCTCAGGGCGTGCCAGGCATCGCTTGCCTGGGCCTTGTCTAGGGCCAGCAGCATGGTGTCGGCTTCGACCTGTGCTTCGCGGGTCTGGCGCGCAGCGAAATCCTCTTCGGCGCGCTCGAAGGACTCGGTGATCATCGCTTCCACTTGGCCGTCCGTCAGGCCGTACGAGGGCTTCACCTCGACCGACTGCTCCTTGCCGCTGCGCATGTCCCGTGCAGAGACGTTCAGGATGCCGTTCGCGTCGATCAGGAAGCGCACCTCAACGCGCGCCATGCCGGCCGGCACCGGCTGCAGATCCTTCAAGTCGAAGCGGGCCAGAGAACGGCAGTCGCGCACCAACTCGCGTTCGCCTTGCACGACGTGGATCAACACGTTCCGCTGGCCGTCTACCGACGTCGTGAAAACCTCGGTCGCAGAGGCGGGAATTGTGGAGTTGCGGTGAATCAACTTCGACACGACGCCGCCCATCGTTTCGATGCCGAGGGATAACGGCGTCACGTCCAGCAGCAGCTTGTCGGTGACGTCTCCCGACAGGATTGCGGCCTGCACGGCTGCGCCCAGGGCAACCACTTCGTCGGGGTTGAGTTCGGTGTGGGGCTTGGCTTTGAACAGCGCCTCCACCGCCTGGCGGACCAGGGGGATGCGGGTGGAGCCGCCGACCAGGACGACCTCGTCGATCTGCTCGGCTTTGAGCCCGGCGTCCAGCATGGCGTGCCGGCAGGGCAGTAGCGTGCGTTCGACGATGTCCTTGATCAGGCTCTCGAACAACTCCCGCGGAATCTCGCGCTGGTAGACTTTGCCGCGCCAGGAGAATTCGATGGCCGCGGAAGGCACGAAGCTGAGCTTCTCCTTGGCGTTGATGACTGTGCGGCGCAGCGTCTGGACGGCCTCGCCCGAATGCGAGACGTCCTCGCCCCATTCGCTCTCTACGTCTTCCAGGGCTATCGCCAGCAGCTTGTTGTCGATATCGTCGCCGCCGAGATGGGTGTCCCCATTCGTCGAGAGGACTTCGAAAATGCCTTCCTTCAGGCGCAGGATCGAGATGTCGAACGTGCCGCCGCCAAAATCGTAAACGGCGACGACTCCGTCCTTGCGCTTGTCCAGGCCGTAAGCGAGTGCGGCCGCGGTCGGCTCGTTGACCAGGCGCAGCACCTCCAGTCCGGCGATGCGGCCGGCGTCCTTGGTGGCCTGGCGCTGAGCATCGTTGAAGTAGGCCGGCACGGTAATCACGGCCTGCGAGACCTCTTCACTGAGATACGCTTCGGCCTGCGACTTAAGCTGCTTCAATACTTGCGCGGAGATCTCGGGTGGCGTCAGCAGTTTGCCGCCGAGTTCCAGGCGGATCACGTTCTCACTGCCGTCGGCGACGCGGAAGGGGAACAGGCGCAGTTCGTCGCGCACGTCCTCGATGCCACGACCCATCAGGCGCTTCACGGAATAGACGGTCCTCTCGGGGCGGTCTATCAGTAACTGCTGGGCCTTGTCCCCGACGACGTAGTTTCCGTCGTCCGCAACCGAGACGACACTGGGCACCAGTGCAGACCCTTCGGGCGTGGGGATCACCTCAGGCCCGGTAAGATCCATGAAAGCGATGAGGCTGTTGGTTGTGCCGAGGTCGATGCCGACGATTCGTTTCTTCGCGACAGCGCTGAAGTCGATCTGGAACGTGCTCATGAATTACTGCCGGGCGCGCTTTACGCTTCGCGCGTCGCAAACTCCTTGTTCACTTCCTGAAGCAGATTCCGGATGTAGCGGCGGCGGTTGAGGACGCTTCGGATGGAGGTCAGCAACTCGTGACGCTCCGGCTCCGGTGCGGCATCGTACTGGCGGAACTTAAGTTCCAAATCGGCGTCGATCTCGTTCTGCATTTCGACGAAGCGCTCGCGGGACGCTTCCAGTTCCGTCAACGCCCCTGCATCGCCGGAGCGCAGCACGTCCAGTGCGACGTTCAAGTCGAAAACCTCTTCAAGCAGCTCGGGCGGAACGTCCTTCGAGCGCTGTTCTCCGATATCGAAGCCGCTCTCTTTCAAGATGTATTCGGCGCGTTGGACCGGATCGCGCAAGACCCGGTAGCCGTCGTTCAGGATCGACGTGGCTTCGAGGGAAAAATTCCGCTCGGTCTCGGTTGCGCGCGTGTAGCGGTCGGGATGCAGTTGACGGCTAAGCAGGTAATAGCGGCGCTGCAACTCAGCGGAGTCAATCGTCAGCGACTTATCAAACCCAAAAAACTCGAAGTAATCCACCACCGGACGCTGCAGCGAATTGCAGAACTTGCAGAACAGAGAGGCCGCCTCGGATTCCTGTTCGGAACTCTGGCCGCAGCGCCAACAAGTGTGTTCGATCAGTGGGAAACTCATGTTCGCCTCGTGCGATCAAGCCCGCCGCTTAAGCGGAGAACGACGAGCCGCACCCGCAGCTCTTGGTCGCGTGCGGATTCTGGAATTCGAAGCCGGACTGCATCAGCGATTCTTTGTAATCAAGCGTCATCCCGTCGAGGAAAACCATGCTTTTCGGGTCGATGTAGACGTGTACGCCCTCGAATTCGAATACCGTGTCGGTGGGGCGCGACTTCGGTTCGAACTTGAACTGGTAGCTCAAGCCGGAGCAGCCGCCGCCGAGCACGCCGAGACGCAGCCCACCCTCGACACCCATTTTTTTGAAAGACTCCCGAATCTTCGTGACGGCTTTTGGAGTGACCGTAATTGATGCCATAAACTATTACCACCCTGGAGGGGTACGTCCTCCCAATCCCATTGTTACGCCATTCCTAGACGGACTGCTGGAGCGCGCCGCCCGCCGGGGCGCCCTGCTTGGCGCGGTAGTCCTCAATCGCCGCTTTGATGGCGTCTTCGGCCAGCACCGAGCAGTGAATCTTCACCGGCGGGAGGCTCAACTCGTTGACGATCTGGGTGTTCTTGATCTGCCCCGCCTCATCCACGGTACGCCCCTTCAGCATCTCCGTGGCGAGCGAACTGGAGGCGATGGCCGAGCCGCAACCGAAGGTCTTGAACTTGGCGTCCTCGATCACACCTGTATCGGGATTCACCCTGATCTGCAGTTTCATGACGTCGCCGCACTCGGGGGCGCCTACCAGACCGGTGCCCACATGGGGGTCCTTCTTGTCCAGGGATCCCACGTTGCGCGGGCTGTTGTAGTGGTCGAGCACCTTATCGGAATATGCCATTGTGTCGTCAACTCCCTTTGCTGGATTTTTGCGTTTCGTCCCCTGGCCGGCTTAGTGCGCCGCCCACTCGACCTTCGACAGGTCCACTCCCTCTTTCACCATTTCGTAGAGCGGCGAAAGGTCGCGCAGTTTGCGCACGACTTCGATCACTTTGTTGGCCGTATAGTCGATTTCCTCGTCCGTATTGAAGCGGCCGATACCAAATCGGATCGAGCTATGCGCCAGGTCGTCGCCCGCGCCCAGGGCCTTCAAGACGTAACTGGGTTCAAGCGTCGCGGAGGTGCAAGCCGACCCACTGGAAACCGCGATGTCGTTGATGCCCATCAACAGGCTTTCGCCCTCGACATAGGCGAAGCTGATGTTCAGGTTGTGCGGCAGGCGGTGATCCACTGACCCGTTGATGTAAGTCTCGTCGAGTTCCGAAAGCAGTTTGTCTTTGAGCCTGTCCCGCAATTCCGACGCCCGGGCGATTTCCTGCGTCATGCCCAGGCTGCACAACTCGGCGGCTTTCCCGAGTCCCACAATGCCTGGAACGTTCAATGTGCCTGAGCGGAATCCACGCTCGTGACCGCCGCCGTCCATTTGAGCCGTCAGTTGCACACGCGGGTTCTTGCGGCGCACATACAAGCCGCCAACGCCCTTCGGGCCGTACATCTTGTGGGCTGAGAAACTCATCAGGTCGATGTTGTCCGTGAGTACGCTGACCGGAATCTTGCCCACGGCCTGCGTCCCGTCGGTGTGGAACAGAACGCCCTTTTCACGACAGATTGCGCCGATTTCGCGCACGGGCTGGATCGTTCCGATCTCGTTATTGCCGTACATGATGGAGACCAGCACGGTCTTATCGGTGATCGCTTCGCGAAGTTGATCAAGATCGACCAATCCGTCCTGGCCCACGGGCAGGTAAGTCACCCGGCAACCATGTTTTTCCAGTCGCTTACAGGTGTCCAGCACCGCTTTGTGCTCGGTCGCGGCAGTGATGATATGGTTGCCCTTCTGGGCATACATCTCCGCCACACCTTTAATTGCCAAATTGTTCGATTCCGTGGCGCCGCTGGTGAGGACGATCTCTTTGGACGTGGCGCCAATCAGATCGGCGATCTGTTTGCGGCCCTTTTCCACGGCTTCCTCCGCGACCCAGCCGAAGCTGTGATTGCGGCTGGCGGCGTTGCCAAAATTCTCGGTGAAATACGGCAGCATGGCCTCAAGCACACGGGGATCCATGCGCGTGGTCGCGTGATTATCGAGATAAATAGGAAATTGCAGCATTGTTCTCTTCGATCTCCTCCCGCACGTGAATACCTCTAATGGGCCAACACCGTCAGCGCGATTCCGCTTAGGAGCGGCCGGACCCCATCTCCTGGCGGTTCGTCGTCGGTTGAGAGGTCAGTTATTGTGATGTTGTCTAGCAGCTTCAAGATGCCTTCGTGTACCTTACGAAGCGGCTCGCGCACCGTACATTGCGGGCTCAAGTCGCAGTCGCCGTGCGCGTTGAAGCACGTCGTCAGAATGATCGGCCCGTCAATGGAGCGAATCACCTCGAGCGCCGTGATCGTGGACGGGTCGCGGGCCAGCCTGTAGCCACCGTTGGTGCCCTGCTCGGAAACCAGGAAACCGTCGCGAACCAGCTTTTGCAACACCTTCGCCAGCATCGGCACCGGAATTCTGTAGGCCTCGGCCAACTCCTTGGCGCTCGCCGAGCCCTTATGACGATTCACGGTAAGGTGCTTAAGACTGATCAGACCGTAGTCGGCTTTTTTGGTCAGTTTGAGCATTGAGTCAATCTCGGACCAATTTGGTCCCGAATCCAAGTTATCACCCTCAGCTTGACCAGTCAATCCAGTTAAGAGTTTTTTCGGCCAACGACTTAACTCCGTGGTGGAACGGCGCGTCAGCGCCCGCGAGTGGGGCTGTGATCCAGGAATAGGGTGGTAGACTGAGTCTGCGCCCGTGCCGCCTGGAGGAGTGGCAGGGGATGACGGCGTCGGCCGGACCTTATCCGCATGATCAGACTATTCCGTGTTTTCATTCCTACATCGGTCGTTGGGCTGCTCGTTTCGGAAATCCTAATCACCATGGCCTGTTATGTGGCGGCCTACTGGATTTCAGGTCCAGAGGACATGGAGGTCTACTTCCTGCTTGAGGATGGGATCACGCGCACTGCGATCGTCGTCCTAACGCTCATTTTCGGGATCTATTGGGCCGACCTCTACGAAAACCTGCAGGTCACCTCCGCGCTGCAGCTTTGCCAGCAGTTTTGCCTGATCACCGGGATGGCGTTCCTGGGGCAGGCGCTGGTCGGTTACGTGGACCGGCAGATGATCATGCCGCGCTGGCAAATGCTGATTGGCTCTGCGCTCGTGATCGTATTCCTGCCGGCTTGGCGGTTGGCCTATGCCCCCGCGGCATTGAAGATCCTGGGACGCCGCAAAATACTGTTCTTGGGCGCCAATGAACTGGTCAGGGAGATTGCCTCGAAGATCAAACTCAAGCCGCAGACCGGATTCCTGGCGGCGGGCTATCTCGCACCGGTCGAAGTCCAGTGCGAAGAGCTAGGCCCTTACCTGGGGCAAGTTCCGCAGATTCGCGAAGTCTATCAGCAGGTTCAACCGGCACTGATTGCAGTCGGCCTGACCGAGCATCGGGGGCAGTTGCCGGTCCACGATCTGTTGGAACTCCGCATGTCGGGAGCGCAAATCCAGGAAGCCGGCGTGCTGTATGAATTGGTAACGGGTCGGGTTTCATTGCTGGCGCTGCGCCCGTCCACGCTGGTCTTTTCGGACGCGATCGGGCCCGAGCGGTTCAACGTCTCCCTACAGAAGATTTACTCGTTTGTGATCGCCGCCGTAGGAGTCGTGCTGGCCGCGCCGATCTTCGTGCTTGTGGCTCTGGCCGTGCGCCTCACCTCACCCGGACCGGTTTTGTACCGGCAGGATCGCGTCGGGTTCCAAGGGCGAGTTTTCAAGGTATTGAAATTCCGTTCGATGTACACCGACGCGGAAGCTCGAACTGGCGCCGTCTGGGCCGTGAAGGACGATCCCCGCATCACTCCGCTCGGCCGCTGGCTGCGCAAATTCAGGCTGGACGAACTGCCTCAGTTGTTCAACGTTCTGCGGGGAGAGATGGCGATCGTCGGTCCGCGCCCCGAGCGGCCCGAGTTCGTCAAGACACTGACCGAGCAGATTCCCTTTTACGGCCAGCGTCATTTCGTAAAGCCGGGTATCACCGGGTGGGCTCAGATCAGTCACAAGTACGGGGACACCGTCGAGGACGCCGTTACCAAACTTGAATACGACCTGTACTACCTCAAGAACCTGACCTTTTCGATGGACCTGTACATCATGTTCCACACAGCTAAGGTCATGCTACTCAGCCGGGGCTCACAGTAACTGATGCCAGGTGTGGACGCCCGGTCCTCGCGCGGATCTAGTTACCAGCAGGGGACTGTACACGCCCGAGGTCAAAGGCTGTCCCCACTGCCCAGCACGGCGAACGACCGAGCGCGGTCAAGTCCTCCCGCAACCGGCACTTCCTCACTGTCGCAGCTCCGTTCCTGTGCAATTTCCAGCACAGCGCAGTTGAACGGCAGTCAGCCTTCCGACCGGCGCCTCCCAAAGTCGTGCACTTCAGGACAGTCAATCAGCCGCCCTATTGCGGAGGCAGCAACGGCAGCTTGAGCCAAGCCAGACCGATATCCCGCCGCATGTGTGTGATCGAACCGTCGGCGACGCCGTCGTAAAACAGAGCCAGGCGTTTCCCCACTTTGATCACGGATGGCAACCCGATCACGCGCTTCGACCACTTGCATTTGCTGCTGTCCAGAACCACCGCCTTGGCCTTCGGGTCCCAGCGATTCAGATCCTTGCTCCAGTAAACCCAGACCGCGTCGGTGTATTCCTCGCCGTTGCGAATGCCAACGTGATTGGTGAACAGGAACCATGTCCGGTCTGTCGGCTCGTAATACAACGATGTGTTTTCGATCTGCTCGCTGAGCGGTAGTGCCGGTTGCTTGTCCAGACTCCAGGCGCCGTCCAGGTCCTTTGTGCGCGCAATCCCGATTGTGCGGCGGATGTTCCGGCCGTCCGGATCCGCCGTGGCGGCACTGAAGAATTGCATGAACTCGCCATTATTCTTGACGATGAAGCCCGGGCTGCCAGTGACGCTGTTGTAGGTGCCGGGGATCAGACGCCAGGGGGTGACCTCCGGCTGCTTGGTCCAGGGGCCGGCCGGGCTCACGCCCTTTGCTTTCATTGTCAGGTAGGGAAACTGGGGGATGCGGTCCGGGGAGGGTGTGGTGTTCGGGGTACCCAGGTAGAACATGTGCCAACTGGCCCCGTCGAAGTACGTGACACCGTAGCTCGCCGACTTCGAATCGCCCTCGCCCGGCTTGCCCAGAGCGAGCACGGGGCCGCGTGGCGTCCAATGGACCAGATCGCTGCTGGTAGCCGAAGCGCTCAGCCAGGCCGCCGGACCCGCAGCGTCGTAGTGCATGAAGTACGAGCCCCCGTGTTCGAAGACCCACACG
Source organism: uncultured Acidobacteriia bacterium (assembly GCA_903909435.1). Lineage (GTDB taxonomy): Bacteria > Acidobacteriota > Terriglobia > Bryobacterales > Bryobacteraceae > CAIVVT01. The sequence continues at coordinate 18,859 of CAIVVT010000330.1, forward strand.
TCGCGGGCGCCGTAAATGTCGCAGTTGTCTGGCCCGTCACCATGGCGCAGTACCACGCCGTGATCGATTGCCGGCATCCGCTTTCCGGTGAACGGACGGCCGTCTTCGTAGGGCTGTCCGCACAGGACACTCGCGCCCAGTGCAGCCAGCACCAAAAGTCCAATTCCGCATCGCATGGGACCCATGATATGCCTCCGCCGCGCGCCGGTTGAAACGGGCACCCCAGCCTCCGTGATCTAGGCCGATTTTGGGGCAGGCTTGATGGCCCCTCGATCAGGGCAGAGTGACTCTCCCGGTCGCCGCCCACTCCGCACCGCGCGTGAACAGCTTGACGAAGGTCGGGGTCTGCACAGCCGGCCCATCATGGCCCAGCATGTCCGCGTAGACCCGGCCCCTGCCGTATTCGACGGTCCACAGCATCGGCTCGGCCTTGCCCGCGCCCGTTACCGGCTGCGACGGGTTCTTGTACAGCGAGTAGTCGTCCCAGGCCGTCGCAAGCACGTGGCAGCAGCCCTCGGGCTGCCACCTCAGATTGGCATAAAGCTCGTCGTGGGCCTGCGGCAGCGTGGTCGGCAGACCGCGCGTGATTGGGTGGTTCGCATCCTTGATCTCAACGGTGAAGTCGTGCGCCGCGGAGTGCTGGCCCGCCCCCGGCCGCCAGTTTCCGCCGGAGAGTTTCTCGAACTCAGTCCAGCCGTCGAACGCAGCCGCGGAAAAGTGATACAGCACCAGGCCCTTGCCGCTCTTCACGAAGTCCAGCAAGGCGGCGTCGGCGCGATCCCCGAAACGCAATCCCGGCTTGCGCCAGTCGGCGTAGTTCAGCACCACCACGTCGTAATCGGCCAACGTCTCGGGACCCGCTCCGCGGAACTCCTCCGTGATGCGGACCTCGAATCGCCCGGTGTCTTCGAGCGTCTTGCGCAGCAGCGGATTCACCGTGCGCCAATCGTGCGGATTCTGTCCGCTGACGAGTAGCGTGCGGATCTTGGGGACGGCACTGGCGGGAGTCTGGGCAAACAGTCCGCTGGTCAGCACCAGGACGAGCGCGGGGAGTGTGGGAATGAGTCGCATGGGAATCTTCAGGTGTAGAGGCGCCTCACGCCTCCACGCGTATTCTATAAGACTCCAACGTCCGTTATTTGCCAATCTCAAGCAGTCAAGTGGAGCAGCCAGCCACGGCCGTTGGATTGAGAGGCACTCCAGCGCCGCACGGGCTTACCCAAGCCGCTCACTTTGGGAGATACCTCCGGGTAGTCGGACAGCTAACCCGCCTCGCTGGACTCCCTGGCGCATTCATGACGCTCAGGTTAGCGCCACTGGCGAGCCTGTGGTAAAGTAAGAAAGTTAAGGAAAAACAGATGAAAGCTGGCATCCACCCCGCCTACAACGTACTGAAGGTGACCTGCGCGTGCGGTCATTCCTTCGAGACCCGATCCACGCACAAAGGCGACATGCGCGTGGAAATCTGCTCCAACTGCCACCCCTTTTTCACGGGCAAGCAAAAGCTCATGGACACTGAGGGCCGTGTTGATCGCTTCGTCAAGATTTTGGCCAAATCGGCTGAAGTCAAGCGCAAGCGCGCCGAAGCCGTCGCGGCCAAGTAGAGCAGCGTAATTCAACAGTTTCGAAAAAAACGGCGTGAGTGGCAAATCGTCACTCACGCCGTTTTCTTATTTCGTTAGCGCCTGATTCCAATTGGCGCGTAGCCCGCAACCCCCTGAGCTAGTGCCCGGAGCCGTGCCCCTTCTTGGATTGTTCCTCGCGGTCGTGCTTCTCGCGCTCCAAGCGCAGGTTCTCGTAGGCAACCCGCTGATCGGGCCGGAGGAATGCGGCAATCTGCTCGTGCTGACGGTCGTAGATCGCCTTCATCTCGCCTTTGTGTGCTTCGCGGAATTCCTGAAACGCCTTGCGCGATCCATCCAGGACGGTTTGTAACTGCGCGACTTGCTGCGGATCCAGACTCAGGCGCTTGGTCAATTCCTCGACCATGGCTTTGCGAAAGCGGTCCGACTCGTGCGGCGGATGACCTTCGGCTCTCGCCGGAAGCGGAATCACATACCGCTGAGCTAGAACGCCAACTCCTATCCCGGCAGCAAATACCAGCGCAAAATACAGCGCGATCTTAGATCCTGCCGGTTTCATCGACCGCCGTTCCCTTCCGGCTCAGCCTGGTGCAACGCGGTGGGTTGCTGGGAGGGTCGTGTATCGATGGACGCAACGTCCTGCAACAGCATGTGCTCCGGCCCGTCATCCTCGCTGAGCTGATCGATATAGGTGGAGCGGAAGTACGCAGAGGTCGACGGCGGCACCACCTGCAGCACAACGATCAGCAGGCAAGTTACCGCAGCGAGGCTGAGAAACGCCTCAGCCCAACGCCGCCAAGCGAAGACTTCCTGCATTTGCTGCCGGCCCTCAATGCGTGCCCATAGCCGCGGCGTGAAGTCCGGCGAAGGTTCGGGATCGGGGCACGCGTCGCGATAAGCCGCGAACAGCCCGTCCAGCCGTACATCCAGATCTCCAATTCCGCCCTGAGCTTCTCTTTTACCGTGCAACCGATCCCACATACGGCTTCCTTTCAGCGGGGAGCGCCGTCCCCGAGCGCCGCGAATGCTTTCAGAACTCTTTGCCGAGCCCGGAACAGACGGACCTTCAAAGCGTTCTCGTTGACATCATAGACCGATTCCAACTCCTTCAAGGACAACCCTTCGACTTCCTTGAGAATTAGCAAAACCCGATCTTCCTCCGAAACCTTTCCCAATAACTCACCCATGAACTCGCGAACCCGGCCTTTTTCCTGCTGATCCCGGTCGTACGACGTCCCCACTTTCGCGTCGGCCACCAGCACCTGCTGCTCGCTCAGATCCGACATCCGGAACTCCGGGCGACGCTTGCGTTTGCGCAGGTAGTCCAGCGAGGCGTTCATGGTCAGCCGATATAGCCACGGTTCGAAAATCTGGGGCTGCCTCAACTGGCCTAGAGAATCGTACAGCCGTAGAAACACTTCCTGAGCCACATCCTCGACATCGTCCGGCCGCCCTATCAACCGGCTGATCGTTCCCAGAATCCTGCGTCGATACGTATTCACCAGGATGGTAAAAGCAGCAGGATCGCCATCCCGGGCACGCTCGACGGTTTCGAATTCGACCAGCATCCGTTGACATGGAGCGGCACCGCCTACACACAAGTTCCTACACTTACTTAGGCGATGCGGGCTCTAAGCTAGGTTACAACAAATAAGCGTTGTTTCGTTTGCCCCACTCAATCACTACAACTCATTTTGCATCAATCAGTTACAACCAATTTCGGCGCCTTTTGTGGACTTCGGACGTGTTACACTCAAGTTTTTCCCGCGAATGGACTTCCTGTCTGGTCTAAATCCGCAACAACGCGAAGCGGTCGAGCACTTCGAAGGGCCCCTGCTCATCCTCGCCGGAGCAGGCAGCGGCAAGACCAGAGTCATCACCCACCGCATCTGCTACCTGATCAAAACGCGGAACGTCCCGGGTTCCTCCATCCTGGCCGTCACCTTCACCAACAAGGCCGCCGGCGAGATGAAAGAGCGTGTGATGAGACTGCTGGGCGCCGGCGGGGCAACCGACGCGCCCACTGTCAGCACCTTCCACAGCTTTTGCGTCCGCGTCCTGCGTCGCGACGGAGATGCGCTGGCTCAGATCCGGCCCGGCTTCACTCGCAACTTCCAGATCTATGACGACGATGACCAACTCGCCATTGTGAAGCGCGTCTTCAAGCAGCTCGGCCTGGACGAAGAGTTCATGAAGTACCGCTCCGCGCTGTCGGCGATCAGCCAGGGCAAGAATCGCAAGCAGTCGCCGGAAGATTTCTACAAGGCCGCGATGAGCCCGCAGGGCGAGCGACTGGCGAAGGTCTACGAACAGTACGACGAGGAACTGCGCAAGGCCAACGCGCTGGACTTTGACGATCTATTGCTCGAGACCGTGCGCCTGCTGCGGCACGACGCTGTGACGCGCGAGTGGTACGGACGCCGCTACCAGTTCCTGATGATCGACGAGTATCAGGACACTAACCGCTCTCAGTACGAACTAATGCGGCTGCTGGCCACCCAGCACACCAACGTGGCCGTGGTCGGCGACGAAGACCAGTCGATCTACGGCTGGCGCGGAGCCGATATCAAGAACATCCTCGATTTCGAAAAGGACTTCCCTGGCGCGAAAGTGATTCGCCTGGAGCAGAATTACCGCTCCTCGAAGACGATTCTCGAGGCCGCTGGAGCCGTGGTCGCGCACAACACGGCGCGCAAGGGCAAGTGGCTATGGACGGAGGCGGACGCGGGTGCGCCAATCTGCCTGTTCGAAGCTGCCGACGGCGAACAGGAGGCGCTTTACATAGCCGAGGCAATCGACAAGACGCTGAAGCGCGAGCCGATGCTGCGCGTAGCCGTGCTCTACCGCACCAACTTCCAGTCGCGCCAGATCGAAGAGGCGCTGCGCCGCTACGGCCGTAAGTACAAGGTAGTCGGAGGGCTCAGTTTCTACAACCGCGCCGAGGTGAAGGACGCGCTAGCGTACCTGAAACTGCTGTTGAATCCAAAGGACAACGTCGGCCTGCTGCGCGTTTTGAACGTGCCCGCCCGCGGGATCGGCAAGACCACGGTGGAGCAGATTGAGAAACTGGCCCGCGCGCAGAACATCAGCCTTTGGGAGGCTATCGGGTCGGGCTGTGACGACCGGCGTTTCGGCGCGCGCGCCGAAGCCTCGCTAGGCGCCTTCCGGCGGCTGATCCTGGAGTTGAACGAAGGGCTTGCGGAGCGTCCTCCGGACCAGACCTTGAAGCAGATCCTGGAAAAATCCGGATATGCCAAGATGCTGGAGGTGGACCCCAGCCCTGAGGCCGAGGGCCGGCGCGGGAACCTGCAGGAACTAGTCTCCGCCGCCGACGACGCGACGCAGCGCGGCGAGACAGTGGAAGAATTCCTGGACCACGCGGCCCTGGTTTCAGATTCCGACGACGTGGACGAGAAGGCGCAGATCAGCCTGCTGACCATCCACAACGCGAAGGGGCTCGAGTTCCCAGTCGTGTTTATCGCGGGTATGGAAGAAGGGCTTTTCCCGCACAGCCGCTCGCGGGACAACGAGGAGCAGCTCGAGGAAGAGCGGCGTCTCTGCTACGTCGCCATGACGCGCGCGGAAAAGCGCCTGTACCTAAGCCACGCCAAGTCGCGACGCAAGTACGGCGGCAGCCCGCCCGAGCCGTGCACGCCGTCGCGGTTCCTGGGCGAGGTGCCGCAGCAGCTACTGGAGAGCCTGACCGACGACCACAGCGCCCCATTTCACGTGGACCTTTACGGCGAGCGGCAGATGGTGCGTGAGGTTGCCCGCCGTAACACTTATACTGGTAAGACGTACAACTCGCTGGATCATATCTCGCAGTTCTTTTCAGAGCGCGGGATTCAGACTCCGGCGGCCCGGCCACCCGGTCAAGGTCCCCTGGTTCCGATGCCGCTGAGGAGGCCGGAAGTTGTTGCGCCGGGCAATCAGTCCGGAAAGCCGTCAGCAGGAGAGTCCGCGAGGCAGTCGTCAGCGCAAGGCGCGTTGTTCCCGATGCCACCGGGTCAAGCGCCGGGCCAAGTCGGTGTTCCGCCGAAGCAGCGGTCGCCAATCGCCGGGTCGGTTCCGGCCAGTGGAACGCCGCATCCGGCAGGTTTACCTAGGTTGGTTCCGCCAAAGCCGCCGGCGGTGACCTCGATGCCTTCCAAAGCCGCGAAAGACGGCAGTCGGGTTCGAGCGGGAGCGACCGTAGCGCACCCAAAGTATGGCAAGGGCCTGGTCCTCCGCAAGGAAGGCGATGGCGACGAAGCCAAGATCACGGTAAGTTTTCCTGGCCATGGGTTGAAGAAGCTGGTGGCCAAATATGCGAGTTTAAAGGTAGTGGATTAAGAAATGAACACCAAGAACGTGACTGACCGGGCAGAACGCAAAGAACTCAAGCGCAAGGCGCGCGCCGAGGCTCCGGCCATCGGGAAGCGTCCGGCGGGAGTAGACCGCGGCTCCCAGAAGCGCAAAGTGAAGACCATCGCCAAGGGTCAGCGTAAGCGCTAGTAGACGTTCGGCGGTACACGGGAAGTGGTTTCCCACTTCCCCATGAGCCGTCGTGGGCTTGCGCGCGCTTCGAGTAGCGAGCGTCGCCCTCAAGCGGCTTTCACCCCCAAGCGCAAAAAGTTTCACCGGTAATCCGGCTGGCGAGGGCACTGCTCATGTGTCTCCGGACGGTCCATGCCTGAAGTGCGCCCCGCCTTCCCTGGCACACTCCCTCGCAGTCGTACGCCAACAATCATTGCAAATAGATTGATTATCTACCGAACCGCCGCTAGAGGTTCAATCGAACGCGCAAAATCGAGCATTGTCGATGTGGCGCGCACCTTCGGCGTGTAGCACCTGTGCCATCCAGACGTGGACAGGAGTGTCCACGCTGCACGATAACTCGTGCGCCACCGGAGTTGATCGGGGAGGGACGCGGGTTGACACGCAGCGCTTAAGGACGCTGCCTTGCACACAAGGGTACTAATGCCGCCACATAGATCTGCAGGTTGCGGCGGTCACGAGACAAACTGATCTCGCGGGTGGACGCAAGGCGTCCTTCTAAAGTAGGAAACACGAGAACGACACGTTGAACCAGAGGGGCTAACACGACGTCTGGTGAGCGCCGCAACCATTCCGTTGGCACAGACAGGCAGTGCCCGGCAGGAGGTCAGGAAGGCTTTTCGGTGGACGATTTCTTGTCCGCGGCTGTCGCTTCCGGCTCGCCCTTGATGGCATCTTTGAAGTTCTTGATTCCCTGCGCCAGGCCTTTGCCAAGCTCGGGCAACTTCGAAGGACCGAACACCAGGAGGGCGACGGCTAGAATCAATAGCAGGTGCTGAGGACGAAGTAGATCTTCAAACATACTTACCTTCTATCACACAAACGGCCCCGGCCGGGACCCGTTGCCTGAAAGACGTTCCGCAACTGCGTCGAGCGTGCACCTCCTTACTATCGGAAGATAGCTTCAGGGGCTGACAAGCACCGCCCTGATCTTGTCCACGTGTCCGGCGTACACGAGTTCGGGCTGAGGGTAGCCCCGCAATTCGGTCAGGGTGGGGCGGAAAGCGGATCGCAGTTGAGGCACCGCGTCCAGGAAAGCGTACGCGTCCTGCCCGATCAGAACAGGGCAGCCAACCAGTTTGGAGGCCGACTCCAAGCGAAAGGTCTTGTTCACGCATTCGCCCATGGCCGTATGGTCGGCCAGGTTCGAACTACCCATGTTCCCGAGCGCCGCTACGCCGCAATTGACTCCGGCCCCGAACCGGACCGGCGCGGCCAGGGAGAACTCGCGATGGATTCCATCTACGATCTGCGCGAGATCGCAAAGCGCCCCAAACACGGACCGCAGATCGGCCGCTCCGGGCCGCGTGCCTTGGTGGACCCAGATCGACATTACGGCGTCTCCGATGTACTTCTGGGCGTAGCTCCCGCTGTCGGCCAAAACCTGACCTGCGGCGCGAAACACGGAACCCATGATTTGCGACGTCGTGGACTCGCCCAACTCGCGCGAAAGCGCCGTGTAGTCGCGAATGTCCAGGACCAGCACGCTGATCAGCCTTACGTCGAGTAGGGCGGTCGTGTTCGCTTCCTGGGTGTCGGCTTCAGGAGGCAATTGAACCGGGTCTTCTTCCTGAACGAACACCAGTTCGTAGCCGCCCAGACGGATCAGGTCTCCACTTTTCAAGACCGTCGGATTCGCAACCAGGCGACCGTTCAGCACGGTCCCATTGCGACTGCCAAGGTCGCTCAGGTAGTATCCGCCTGTGTCCATGCGCTGCACCAAGGCGTGGTTGCGCGAGACGCGCCCATCGCCGCCCAGGACGACGTTGCTCTGCTCGCTACGCCCGATGCGGCAAACAGAGACGCCTTCGAGCGGAAATTCGCGGGTGCGTCCCTGATCGGCAAGTTGCAGCAAAACTCGGCGCATGATTCGAGGCCCAATCGGCGTGGGCATGTCCGGCCATGAGTCGAAGCCGCCCCATAGCCAGCGGGCTTTACGGGCGAAGGCCCCCCGGCAAGGTGGCCCCCGCCAACCCATCAGCCTAACACCGGGTGGGTGCCGCAGTCCCACCTACACAAGCGAGTGATCGAAGCGCTTGCGGCCTCGTCCCACGATGCACTCTCACTTACCGGGTTCCAACAGGGAGATCGCGGCCTCGATCCCGGGGCTGAGGCGGCGTAATCCAGCCACCAGTTCATCGCCCGCCCGCATCAGCTCATCCATTGGCATGGGAGCCAGCCGGTCGATGACAAACCATAGGTCCTCGCTGGCGGCGGTGAGGGCGGTGCGACGGCACTGGCGCCAGTTCCATCGTCGGCAAGTGACACCTTGATCGTCGCGCCAAACCACCTCTCCTCGATCTGGGTGCTCGACCACTGCCAAGCCATCACGCGCAGTATCGAATTCCTCTGCGCCGGTTGCAGAACCCAGCCTCGGCATGCCCACGTAGCGGGCCGCGTCTTCCCCTCCAAAGGGAGTGCCGAATCGAATACTAAGGGCGTTGTACAGATCGACGACCGGATCGATCGACGGCAGGGCGCCGTTCTTCTGCAGCCGTCTCCACAACGCTTCCACGGACGATGAGGTCTTCTTGGGATTCGCGCCGAACTTGCGAAAGGCCGTCCGCCAAGCATCAAGATGGCCCTCCATCCAGGCTGGCGGCACAGGCGAGCCATTCTCTAAGACGCTGCCGTGGGGTGGGCGAAAGGCGCGCACCGTGACGCTAAGCGCCCGATAGTCGGGATAGTCACTCCAGATCTCGTCCGATACGACCGGTAAAATCGCGTTGTTCATGACCGATAGGAAGTAGCTTATCATATTGAACAGATCGGTCATTAAAATGAACGAATCACTTTCCAGACGGACGATCCAGGCCATTGCGAAGCGTGTGGCCGAGTGCAGGAAGCAGCAGCGGCTGTCGCTGGATCAACTCGCTTCCCGCGCTGGAGTCAGCAAGGGGAGTCTCGCCGGATTGGAAAAGGGGATCGGCAATCCTGGCGTGGCCTTGCTTTGCCAGACTGCTGCCGCGCTCGGCGTCTCAGTATCCGACTTGCTTGAAGTTTCTGCTTGCCACGTCGCGGAGGAATTCGCGTTGACCGGGGGCCAGGTACTGTGGCGCGGACCGATGGGCGGCACTGCGCGCCTGGTCTTTGGGACGCGAGGCCCGCAAATGCTAGAACTCTGGGAGTGGGAGCTGTTTCCAGGGGAGCGGTATGAAGCTAAGGCCCACTCGCCGGGAACGAAAGAAATCCTGTACCCGGTGCGTGGACGCGTCGGCGCCGCTCTCCGGGATCAACAGCTTGAGGTCCGGCGCGGACATGGCTTGTTCCTGGAAACGGATGCGCCCCACTCGTACTTTTGTGCCGGGCGGCAGCCGACGACCTTTCGAATGATCGTCATTGAGTCTCCGCCGGCAGGCACCTTAAGCGAAACGACTTTTTGACGTTCAGCGTTTCCCACCGCCGTACGATACTGTCGGCGTAACGATATCCTCCTCCGAAGTGGGATCCCCAGCAGTTGGCCCGTGCCAGACGCTGCCGCCGAAAGTGGTCACGAAAATGGAGCCGGGATGTACGGGATCGACAACAACACGGTGCCCCCATTTGAAGTTGTAGCCCTGCACGCGCGTCCAGGTTACCCCGCGATCGGTGGAGCGCCAGACGGACGATTCAAAACCGCACGCGTAAAGCTGTTCCGGGTGCTTCGGGTCGATAGTGACGTCATACACGTGGTTGTCGCGATTGAGCACCTGCTTCCACGACGTTCCGGCGTCGGTGGAGAGGTAGATGCCACCACGGGTATCGCCCCCACTGTGCATGCGGCCCCAGGCGGCGAGATACAAGCGCTTTGGATCGGTGGGGTCGACCTGCAAGCCAACCGGACCGTTGACGCCGTCAGGTAGGGTCACTTTCTCCCAGGTATCCGCGCCGTTTCTGGACCGGTACAGCGCACCATCCAGATCGTTGCCAATGCTACCGTCATCGCTGCGGCGGGCGATCACTAGATACAGTGTCCCATCGCCCGCCTGCGTCAGACGCCAGGCAAAGGGCTCGTGCGCAGGCAGACCGTTGTTCTTCACCGACCAGCTCGCACCGCCATCGCTCGACTTGTAGACGCCGCGGCCGAAACCTGTCACGTAAAGCACACGGGCGTTCTTCGGGCTGTGCCGGTCGAGCAGGATGTGCGTCGCGGCAGTTGGCGGCATGCCCTGCGTCTGTGTAATCCAAGTCTCGCCGCCGTCGTCACTGCGAGCGACACCTCCCCGATAGCGCTCGGGCGGAGTGCGGCGCCACATCTTGGGCCGCGGCAGATCGTGCGTACCGCTCATCACCGCCCACAGCCGGCCTTTAACCTCGGGATCGAACTCCACCCAATAGGTCGTGTTCGACCAGGCCTTCGGCACGCCATGCGCGGATGAGCGCCAGGCTGCTCCCCCGTCGTCGCTGCGGAACAGACCGATGTCTGTGTAGCTAATAAGCATGTGCTTCGCGTCGAAGGGGTCGAAGTGCACGCCGTAGGAAGTGGTTACGTCGAGCCCAGTGGTGGTGTACGCGGAGTTGCCGCTTTGGCGCGTGTAGACGGCCTTCCAGGTCTTGCCCCCGTCTTCCGTTTTGAGCGTGCGGCCCATGTCTGTGGCGTAGCAGAGTTCGGGCTTCGTCGGCGAGACGCCTAGTTCCAACGGATTCTCGCCCCAACCAGGACCGAGCAGCGGATTGATCCATCCGCCCTGATCTACGTTAGACGCCGGACGATTGGACTCCTGCCAGGGAAACGACCAGGTCGTCCCGAAGTCCTGGGTGGTGGCGACACCGAAGAACTCCTTCCCGTCGCGCTGCAGGCCGCTGAAGGAGACGTAAGCGAACTGAGGGTGATTCGCAGACGCGGCAACCGCGCGGACATGCAATTCAGGTAGCGGCAACTCCTCCCACGAGGCGCCGCCATCGGCCGAAAAGGCCACGCCCTCCGGTGTCGCGGCATACACCATCAGCTTGCCGCCCTGTTCAGGAAAGCCTGCCGAAACGCTATGGAAATCTCCACCCGGCGTGGGGGATCCCTCCCTCCATGCGCCACCTTCCCGTACGGCGACCTTGGAATGGCCGGCGACGTACACGGTGCGTTGATGCACGGGTGAGCGAGAATCTACGTAGATCACTTGTGCGCCGTCCTTGAGAGTGCCTGCCGCGGACCAGCTCTTGCCCCAATCGGTGGAGACCTTCAAAGTAGCCTGGCGGTTGATAACGAACGCGGCATAGAGCGTTCGGGTTTCCGTGGGGTCGACGGCGAGCGCGGAGATGTACTCGACCGAGCCGGACGCGGTCTCAAACTCGTCTTCCCCATGATCCCCGACGGAAGCGACCTTGCGGACGCTAGACGGATCCGGGTAGACCAGCGCCCACTGTATTCCTCCGTCCACGCTTCGATACAGCCCCAGACCATAGGCGTACATGCTGCCTGATTTGGTGGGGTCGAAGACAAACAGGCTGGTCCGGGAACGCAAGTTGAACATGCGCCACGAGGCACCGGCGTCTGCTGTGAGGTAGGAACCCGTCATGTCGCAGGCAACGAACGCGACGCTCGGATTCTGCGGGCTGATGGTGGGCAGGTACTGCGCACCTCCGCCGCCCGGTCCCATCACGATCCAGTGGTCAGCGGCGGCGAAACACGCGCTTGCGAACACGGACAAGTGGAAAGCGAGAGCGAGGAAAGTGGACTTGATTCTGGACATATGATCACCGGACGGCTGCTAGAGCGGCCTTTCTTGATTTACAATTTTACTTGTGATTCTATTCGTTTACTATCGAATTAATCACTCATTGCGTAACCTGGCGTTTGACTCGTTTGCGTTTGATTGCTATGCTCACACTTCGCAGCACCCGGGCGGCCTCGGGATGTGGCGCCTTGGGTTGCGGTAAGCGACCTTCACCGAAGCGGCAGTCGCGGAGATTTCAAGTTGCGAACCGGCTTTCGAAGGAGTGCCGTGGCCAAAGCACAATCTTACCCGGTCTCAATGCCAGCCGTGCAGCGCACCGCTTGTCATGAGCGCAGGCGAGTGCGATGCTCATTCGGCGGGGGCGGGTTCCGAAGTTCCCCGGTGGTTCCGCGGAACAGTGAAACCGGAGTTGGTCCCGCGCAACCGGCATGTGAGTTGCGGATAAGAATCATGAAGACTAAGGCGAGGGCGGAGGCACTGATGTATGTCTGATTGGGCCGTTGATTTTCACACCCATCCACTGTTGGTACGTGAGATGATTGCGCGCCATCCGGATCTGGCCGAAGCAGCGCGCAAGACTTTCTATATCGGAAACAACTTCCAGCCTCTGGAGACTTTCCACCTGGAGTTGGATGCAGCCGGTCTGGACAAAGCGGTAGTCGTCGCAGTGGACGCCACAACCGCTCTTGGAAAGACGGTCTATAACAATGAGCAGGTGGCCGAATTATGCTCGCTGAGTGACAGGCTGATCGGCTTCGCGAGCGTGGACCCGAATCAGAAGGACGCCCCCGCGAAACTCGAAGCGGCTATCACGCAACTGAAGCTGCGCGGGCTGAAGCTTGATCCTGCAATGCAGCGCTTTCGGCCATCCGATGCTGCCGCGTATCCGGTCTACGAGAAGGCCCAGGCACTCGGCATCCCAGTTCTGTTTCACGCCGGTATGAGTTGGGCGCCGGGAAGCCGACTGGAGTACGGGCAGCCGCTGCTGTTCGAACCCATTGCGGTGGACTTTCCAAAGTTGAACATCGTGTTGGCGCATCTGGCTTGGCCGTGGGTGACCGAGGCGGTCGCGCTGTGTTTGAAGTACCCCAACGTGCACCTCGACACCTCGGCGCTGTACTTCGACAATCCGCGCGATTTCCTGCGCCACGCTATGACGCAAGTGATCCCGAAGTCCGTTTTTGAGAACAGCCTGCGGCGACAGATTCTATTCGGCTCCAACTACCCGCGGGTAGAAATCAAGAACATGGCGAACGCTCTGCGATGGGTCGGTTTCTCCGACGATTTCCAGAAATTGATCTTCGGCGGGAATGCCGCCCGGCTGCTGGGAGGAATCGCATGATCGTCAAACTGCAGAAGATCGAAGTTCAGTCCCGCAAGGACATGGAGATGATCGACATCACCGATCAGATCGAACGCGTGGTGTTGGACAGCGGACTCAAGAACGGTGTGGTGCTCGTGATGACGACACATACCTCGTCGGGGCTCTTAGTGACGGAGGGCATCGAGTGCCTGGAGCGTGACGTACTGGCGCACCTGGAACGGCTGGCACCCAAAGATCCGCCCGTGGGTGCGTATCACTACTGGCACAACCGCTACCTCGATTACGACGGCCGACTCGGCTTCAATGCCGGCGACCACTTGAAGAGTATCCTGGGCGGCGTCAACTGTTTCTTCCCGGTGGAAAATGGAACACTGGTGCGCGGCTCACGTCAGCGTGCGTATTTCGTTGAATACGATGGCCCGTTGGCCCGGACGGTGTTCATTCAGGTGTTGGGCGAAGGCGCATAGTTCTTTGCACGGATGAGGTTCCGAGTGCTTACGCCCGAGGACCGGGGAAGGCTCCAGAATGACGAAGCAGCGTTGGCTTCCGGCCGCCACATTGATTTTGGCCGCAACAGCCACGGCTCAGACCGTGATCGTGCGTCCCAAGACGATTGACAGCACACTGATCAACCCGGGCATCGGCATCCAGACCTTTCAACGCTTCTCCGGACAGGCGATTTACCCGGGCGCGCGCTGGTCGGAAGTCGGCCCGGAAGGCAAAGTCGCGGACGCTCCAGGGAAGGTGGATTTCCCAAGCTCGACCCTCGCCTATCTGCGCTGGTTCTGGTCCCAGCTCGAGCCCGAGCGCGGCAGGTACCGCTGGGAGATCATCGACTCGGCGCTGGAGCAGGCGCACCAGCATCACCAGACGTTGATGCTGCGCATAATGCCATATGACGAGACCTCCCCCTTGCCCGAGTGGTACCTGAAGTCGGGAGCGAAGCGCGCCAACAAACCCGAGGACAAGGACGGCAAGATCTGGTCGCCGGACTCGTCCGATCCGCTTTACCGCCAAGCCTGGAGCGAGTTGATTCACGAGGCGGGACGGCGCTACGACGGTCATCCCGACCTGGACGCGGTGGACATCTCGACGGCCGGCTACTGGGGCGAAGGTTGGGGGCCGTACCTGCCGGATTGGTCGGTGCAGCAGGAGTTGATCGACGTCTATTTCGAATCATTCCAGCGTACTCCCAAGCTCGTGAACTTCGATGAACTGCACGCCCTGGTCTACGCCACCAAACGCGGCGCTGGTTGGAGGCTGGACTGCTGGGGCGACATGGGCCGCCCGGTCCGGGGCAACTGGTCCCACATGTTCGATCTGTATCCCGAGCAGCTCGCGCGCGACCCGAGTCTCTACGACGCTTGGCGCACCGGACCGGTCTCGCTGGAGTCGTGCGGAACGCCTCTTTCATGGAAGAAATGGGGCTTCGACGTAAAGCCAATTCTCGACCAGGCGCTGCTCTGGCACGCATCGAGCATAAACATCAAGTCCACAGCGATTCCGGAGGAATGGAAGGCCCAGTTCGGCGAGTTTCAGAAGAAGCTCGGCTACCGGTTCGCGCTGCGCAGGTTGGAGCATCCGGGCGTGGCGCCGGCGGGGTCGATGTTGACGTTAAAGATGTGGTGGCAGAATACTGGTTCATCGCCGGCCTATCACGAATACCTGCTGGCTGTGGAGTTCCGTTCGAAGACCGCGGCGTCCAGCGTTACCCTGCCCGTGGACGTCCGCAAGTGGCTCCCCGGCGACTCGGTTTACGAAGGCTCGGTGTATCTCGACGCAAGTCTTGCGCCCGGGCAGTACGCCGTGCGGGTTGCGATGCTTGACCCTATCACACGCAAGCCTGTGATTCGCTTTGCGATGGAAGGACTGGCGGACGACGGCTGGTACCAAGTGAGTGAGATCAAAGTACAGTGAAACGCTCAGCCGGTAGGCCTTGCTAAACACAAGAAAACGATAGCCCCAGAAAGCATACGACAGGACCCATGATAGGATATGAAGCTGCAGGAAAGGAGCGCTGCTTTGGAAACCACCAAGCTGCAGTCCACCCAGGACACGCTCACGGTATGGCTTGACGAACTGTCCGCCCATCAGCCGGTGTTCGCTGAACTACTCAAAGAGCCATCCGCCACACAAAAAGAGCGCGGCTACTTCCATACGGTCCACGAGATCTGCCAGCAACCAGACACATGGGAGCAGACGGCGCAGGAAGTCTCCGCTCGTCTCCCCGCATTGCAGGCGTCGTTGAATGGTTGCGCTTCCATCGTGCTGACTGGCTCGGGAAGTTCCGAGTACGCCGCCGCGTGTTTGCACCCCTTGCTGCAGGAAGTCCTGCACCTGCCAGCGCAGAGCATTGGCAGCGGTGCGATTCTGTTGCACGAACGAGCCTCGTTGCCTCCTGGACCGCTCTGCTTGGTGTCACTGGCCCGGTCTGGTAACAGTCCCGAGAGCGCCGGCGTGGTGGAATTGATGCTGGACACCGCCCCCGAAGTTCGCCACCTGATTGTGACCTGCAATGCCGAAGGGCAACTCGCTAGCCTTGCCGCTGAGGATGCCAGACTGCAAAGGGTGGTGCTAGACCGAAGTACGAACGACGTCAGTCTCGTGATGACCAGCAGCTTCACCAACATGGTGGTGGCAGGTCGTGCGCTGGCCTACCTCGACGACCCCGCTGGATACCGGTCCAGCGTGAGCGCGATGGCTGCCGCCGCACGCCAACTGCTGCTGGAGTATGCAGGGCCGTTGAAGGCCATCGCCCAGGGTCCGTTCCGAAAGGCCGTATATCTCGGCAGCGGCTGCAGGCACGGCGCCGCGCGCGAGGCTGCTCTAAAACTCCTGGAGATGCTGGACGGGCGTTTGACCTCGTTTGCCGAAACCTGCCTGGGACTGCGGCACGGCCCGATGTGCGCCATCGACGGGGCCACGCTGGTGGTTTGCTTCCTGTCCTCCGACCCGCTGCGGCGGGGCTACGAAACGGACCTGCTCAACGAGTTGCAGCGCAAGGGCATCGGGTGGCGCAGGGTGATCGTGGGTAAGGACATTCCACCGGAGCTTTTGATGGAAGGCGATCTCGGCGTGGAACTGCGCGGTGCCGGAGACCTGGTGGACGATGACCTCGCGTTGCTCGACGTGATGGTCGGTCAGCTGATCGGATTCTTCCGCTGCCTCGGCGACGGACTCAAGCCCGATTCTCCGTCCACCAGCGGCGTGATCTCGCGCGTGGTGAACGAGTTCACAGTGCATCGCCGCAAGTAACGGGAGCCAGGAGCATGAAAATCCTCGTCATTGGGGAATTGAACCCCGACCTGATCCTGCAAAACTACAGCGGCTTCCCCGAGTTGGGCAAAGAAGTCACCGTCGAAGACTGCGTGCTCACAATGGGCAGCGCAACGGCGATCTGCGCGATGGCTCTGAGAAGACTAGGCGATGAGGTGGGTTTCGTCAGCAAGGTCGGCGTGGACACGTACGGCGATTTCTGTACGAACATCCTGAGGAACGCCGGCATCGAGGTGAGCCGCGTCGAGCACGACCCCACGACTAAGACGGGCATCACTGTGTCGGTCTCTGCTGCGCGCGACCGCGCCCTGATCACCTATCTCGGCGCGATGGGCGTGTTTGATGCCCACGATGTCACGCCCGAATACTTCGATGGCTACGATCACCTGCACATGTCCACGTACTTCCTCCAGACCAGCCTCCGGCCAAACTTCGCGCGGCTGCTACGGCAGGCCAAGGAGAAGGGTCTGACGACCTCGCTCGACCCCGGGTTCGACCCGGCGGAAACGTGGGGCAAGGACATCATTGAGACGTTGAAATACGCCGACGTCTTCTTTCCGAACGAAGTGGAACTGCGCGGCGTGACCGGGGAAGTAGACGAAGAGCTCGCCGTGCGCTGCCTCGCCAACGGTCACACCTTGACCGTCGCCAAGCTGGGCGCACGCGGCTGTCTCACCGTGTTTGAGGGAGGCACTTTCAAGCAGAGGCCATTCCCCGTAAAGCCCGTCGATACGACCGGCGCCGGAGACAGCTTCAACGCTGGTTTTTTGCACTCCTGGCTCCGGCGCGAGCCAATCGACCAATGCCTGCGTTTCGGTGCGGCCTGCGGGGCGATCTCGACATTGGCGTCCGGTGGTACAGGCAACCAACCAACGCGAGCCGAGGCGCTGGAGTTTCTGCGCAAGCGCGTAGACGGTTGAACGATTCGCCCTTTGTTGGGCACTTGGTATGACAGGAGCAATTTGCATGGGAAACGTGAACAGGAGAACCGTGTTCGGTCTCGCAGCCGGTGCGATCGCCGGTGGCTTGGCCACCTCCGCGGTCGGATGCAAGCAGGCCGCACCCGCGCTGCCGCGGAAGGAGGTGCTGGACCTACCCGACTTCCAGCCGCGCAGCATGTTGCACGTGCCGGAAACGCGAGTGCCAAAAGCGCGCTTCCCGGTGATCGACATCCACACGCATCTCTCCTACTCCGCGAAGTCGAAGAACGGAGTCGCGTTGGGCGAAGAGCTTTCGTGGCTGGCAGAGCCTGCCGAATTGCTCCCGGCGATGGACCACAAAAACCTGCGTATGCTGGTCAATCTGACCGGGCGCGTGGGCGCCGGCCTGAAGGCGTCGGTAGCGAAGTATGATCGGGCCCACCCCGGCCGCTTCCTCACCTTCACCGAGCCCTGGTACGACCGCGCGGCGGAACCTGAATACGCGAAGTTCCAGGGCGAGGAACTGGCCCGGGCACATACCGACGGCGCCCGCGGTTTGAAGGTCGTGAAGACGATCGGGCTGTATTTGCGCGAGCGGATTACGGACGGGCCGCTGGTTAAGGTGGACGATCCGCGCTTCGACCCGATGTGGGAAGCTGCCGGGGCGTTGAAGATGCCGGTAGCGATCCACACCTCCGACCCCGAGGCGTTTTTCTTGCCCATCGACCGTTTTAACGAACGCTACGAGGAATTACACAACCACCCCGACTGGTCATTCCACGGCAAAGATTTCCCTAGTAACCAGGAGTTACTGGAAGCGCGCAATCGCGTCTATGCCAAACACCCGAGGACGCAATTCATCAGCCTGCATGTGGGAAACGACGCCGAGAATTTAGCCTACGTCTCAGAGTGCATGGACAAGTTTCCGAACATGCAGGTCGAACTCGGTGCCCGCATCGGCGAACTAGGCAGGCAGCCCCGCACGTCGACGAAGTTCTTCGACAAGTATCAGGACCGCATTCTGTTCGGCACCGACGCCACACCGCATGGCGACGAGACGCCGCAGCAGGTCTACAACGAAGCGCTTTACGAGATCTACTTCCGGTTCCTCGAAACGGAGGACGAGTATTTCGACTACGCGCCCGCGCCAGTCCCGCCGCAGGGCCGCTGGCGGATCTATGGCATCGGACTCTCCGATCAGATCCTGAAAAAGGTCTATTACCAAAACGCGGAGCGACTGCTCGGGCTCTGACGCTTGGGTGGGGCGGCGCTGGGAGTGGGGCGGCTCTCCAGAGCCGCGCGGGGTATCCAGACCCCGCACAGTTCGAAAGGAACCAGCATGCGCAGAAGAGACCTCTTGAAAAGCGCCGCAGTCCTCGGCGCGATATCCGGCAGCGCTCATGCGGATGTCCCCACGCACCTCTGGGCTGGCTATGATTTCGGTCCCGCACCGAAGTCCCCCGATCGCCTGAATCAAGGTCCGTTCGGCGTGGAGCAGGACGACGGCTGGTTCACGCTCTCCGGCACCACTGCATCGGAGCAGCCGGTGCCGAATTTCGGCCTTGGCCTGGTGGGCTACACCTGGGAAGAGTCGGGCCCTTCGCTTGCCGCCCGCGAGGGCCGCGAGACGCTGGAAGCGCATGTCGAGAAGATGGCCGGGCTGCCATTCGTGGACGTGCTCTACATCCGCTGCGACTGGCGCGACGTGCAGAAGAGCCCGGGCAGGCTCGACCTGCATCCCGTCTGGAAACTGACCTTCGACGCGGCCCGCCGCCACGGCAAGCGCGTCGCGTTCCGCGTCATGGCTTCGAACACAGTGGGCCAGCCCAAGTACCTGGCCATGCCTGACTATGTGCAAGCAAAGGTGCCCATCGTCGATATCGGTGTGCTGCCGGGAGAAGGACCGGGCCATTTCCGCGAACCGCGCTACGATCACCCGGAATTCCAAAAGTCCTTCCGCGATCTTACGGAACTGCTGGCCGCCGAATTCGACCAGAATCCACTGGTCGAGTGGATCGACGTTATGCAGTACGGCTTTTGGGGCGAGTCGCACACGGGTGGCCTGCCCAGCCCGTTCCCCGATTACGCCACGGCCGAGCGCACCATGATGGCCATGACGCGATTGCAGATCGAGTCGTTCAAGCGCGCCCAACTGGCGGTCAACAGCGAGCCGGATATCAGCAACGTCGGGAATCGGGAGGTCATCGACGCGTGTGTGCGCTCGGGTGCGTGGCTGCGTTCCGACAGCATCATGGTGGAGGAGCCGGAACAAATCGAGATTCTCGCCAATCGCCCGCCATGGCTGGCCACCGTTCTAGAGGACGGCTACTTCCGCCAGTACGATCCGGCCAAGCCGGGCTACCTGCCTAAAGATCCGGCGGGCCTCAATATGCTTGAAGCGTACATGCTGCACGTCCTCGACATCGGCTCCAACTACTGGTCGCTCTGGACCGAGACCGCGAACCTTGAGAAGTACAACCAGCTGTACCCGCGCGGTTTCACGCGGCTGCGGCAGCGCCTGGGTTACCGGGTACGTCCCTCCTGGGTCTGGCAGCGCAAACGCTATGGCGCGAACGAACTCGTGGTGAATTTCACAAACGATGGCGTGGCTGGCGCCCCAGGTGTGCTGCGCCTCACGCTCAAGGCAGCGGGAGGTGGCTTCATTGCGGGCGGATGCCTCGACGCGGGTCAGCCCCACGGTGGACGCATCCGGCAAGCGGCCTTCGCGGTGCCTCGAGATCTCGAAGGCCATAGCGTGTTTCTATCGGCTCAGATCGAAACGAAGGGCGGCGTCCGGCGCGACGTGCGCTGGGCTTGCGAGCAGCCGTTGGAAGCGGACGGCTCCTATCGAATCACCGTCAAACAGCAGTCCGATCCCGATTGGCGCAAGTCGGTCTAGCCCGACTGGGAAACGGGCAGCCGGCGCTCTACGGCAGCACCTCGCGCAAGAGCCGTAGCGCGTTGCCGCCCGCAATCTTGGCAATCTCCTCGTCGCCAAAACCCTGCCGCAGCAGCGCGTCGAACAACACCGGAAGCCCAGTCGTGTCGAAGGGCGTCTTCACCGCGCCGTCAAAATCCGAACCGAGCGCCACGTGGTCGAGCCCCGCCACATCCACCGCATGGCGGATCGCCCGTGCGATATCAGCGGCACCCGGACCGCATACGGCGACTTCGAAGTACGCGATCCCCACAACGCCGCCCGTCGCCGCCACCGCCCGCAACTGCCGGTCGCTGAGATTGCGGTTGTTGTTACAGGTTCCCTTCACGCCGGTGTGCGAGACCACCACCGGCTTCGTCGCCACGGCCAGCACGTCCTCGAGCGTCTTCTCAGAGGCGTGGGCGACATCGACCAGGATGCGCCTCCGCTCCAAGCGGCGAACCAGTTCCCTGCCCTTCTCCGTTAGCCCGCCTTTGTGCTCGCCCGCCGACGAACCACCGATGTCGTTATCGAAGAAGTGCGTGGGGGCCATCATGCGCACGCCCGCGGCGTAGAGCGTCTCGACGTTCTTCAAATCGCCATCCAGCGCGTGCGCCCCCTCAATCCCCAGGAAGCCAGCCGTGATGTCCGGCTCGGAAACGCGTCGCTGAAGATAGAACTCAAGGTCCGCGCGGCTACGGATCGCCACCAGCTTCCCATGAGAATGCTCAACGGTTCGATCGAAGCGGCGCGCGGCATAGATCGCCCTCTGCGTCAGGCTGGTCCAGGTGGCCGGGGGTGCAAACTGCGCAAACATCAACGCACTGCCGTCGTCGAAGGCATCCGCCGAATTACGCTCGAAGTTCAGGCCGTGAGGCGACTTGGTGAAAATGGTGAAGGCCTGCAGTCCGATGTTGCCCTCGATCATTCTCGGCACGTCCACCTGGCCGCTCACAGAACGAACGCTCAAGTCCCGGCCCCACAGCAGCGAGTCGGCGTGTAGGTCAATGTTGAAAGTCCGGCGAGCGAGCGCCCTAGCGTGTTCCGAAGCCGCGTAGGGAGGCTTGGCAGTCACCTGATTCATCGAGCGCTCGACGAGGCCGGGCGCGTAGTGAAGGAAGACCGCAAGCACAATGCCGGCAGCGATCACAAACCACAAGATTCGTTTGAGCACGAGAGGTGAGTATACCAACGCAGCGACACACCAAGCTCAGCCCGCTTGCACGGACGCCGTACGCTCCAACTTGCCCCAGCCAACCAGCCTCCCCCGCAATGCGAAGAGCAGCGACTTCAGCAGCACCTCGTGCATGAGCTGCCGGTAGAACAGCCGCTGGAAGAAGAGCAGGAGCAGATCCTTCGGGTTCTCTTCTTCCAGCGCATAAGCCACGCACCCTGACAGCAGCTCCACCAGGAAGAACGCAAAGTAGTACAGCAGCACCACGTGCCAGTTGCCCGCGATCAGCGTGAAGACCATAGCGATATCAGCGAAGGGCGCCAGCACCGACAGCGCCACCTGAAACAGCCAAATGTTTGGCAACGTGATGAACGCCAGGCTTCCGTACTTCGGATTGAACAGCGCGCCGCGGTGTTTCCATGCCGCTTGCAGAGTACCGAACGACCAGCGAAAACGCTGCTTGCGAAGACTCGCCGTATCCTCCGGTGCCTCGGTGTACGCGATCGCCTTCTCCTCGTAACGAATCGTGTAGCCTTTACGCCGCAAGGCCAGCGTCAAGTCGGTGTCCTCGGCCAGCGTGTCGTGTCCGAAGCCGCCTTCCTCCAGCACCAGGCTCTTTCGCCATGCGCCCACCGCACCCGGCACAACCGGAATGCCATTCACCAGGTCGAGTGCGCGCCGGTCCAGATTGAATCCATAGATGTACTCGATCGATTGGAAGCGCGTAATCCATTTCTGCTTGTTCCCGACCTTCGCATTGCCCGAAACGGCTGCGACTCGTGGATCGCTGAAGTGCTTAACCAACTCCCGTATAGTCTCTTTGGCGAACAGCGTGTCGGCATCTACCGCGACCAGAAGCTCGTGCTTCGCTTCCCGAATGGCCATGTTCAAGGCCGCCGATTTTCCGCCATTTGGTTTCGTGAATGCACGAACCCGGCGTTCTCTCAAGGCCACCCGCTGGAGCAGTTCCATGGTTCGATCCTTCGACCCGTCGTCCACCACCACGATTTCCAGTTCCGGGTAGTTCGAGGCGAGCAGCGATTCGATCGTCCGGACGATCACTTTCTCTTCGTTGTAGGCGGCGAGGACGACTGAGACCGGCGGCGCGAAGGTCGCGTCGAAGTGCCTGTGACGGGCCACGAACTTCTGGATGATCGCCAAAATGGCGTATATTATCGAGCGTGCGCCAGTAAGGTAAATCGCAGCTAGGAACAGCCGCCCGATCCAGCGCAGGAACATGCCCTTCATATCGAAGGCTTGCCCTTCCAGGTCGGCCCAGCGTTTCTCGTCAACGGGCGGCACGGGCATCAGGTCGTCGCGAGACTTGCCTATCAAATCGCCAAGCGAAACGAATCGATAGCCCTTCGCCCGGCAGCGTTCGATGATCTCCGGCAGCGCATCGATGGTCGCAGTGCGGTCACCGCCTCCATCGTGCAGCAGGATGACATTGCCGTCGTCTATCTCGTTCATTACCTCGCTTACAATCTCGCTCGCATTGACTCCGATACGCCAATCCTGCGGGTCGATTCGTTCACCGATGGTGAGGTAACCGCGCTGCTGTGCGCGCACAATCGGGATCAGCTCGTCGGGAGTCTGCGGCTCACTGTCCGCGTTGTAGGGCGGGCGGAACAGAATGGTGGACCGGCCGGTCATATGTTCGATCAGGCGTAGGGTCGCATCAAGTTCGAGGTTGGTCCGCTCTGCGGTAATCATGGCGACGTTAGGATGGCTGTAGGTGTGGTTGCCCAGCAGATGCCCATCCTGGTAGATGCGCCCAACCAGCGCGGGAACGGCTTCCGCATTGACGCCCACGATGAAGAACGCCGCGGGGACGCTGGTCGCTTTCAAGATATCCAGAATGCGAGGCGTGTACCTGGCGTCTGGACCGTCGTCGAAGGTGATGCTCAACTCTCTGTCTTTGTGCGCGCCGACATTCTCCAAAACGTAGTAGGACGGGATCGACTGGTACTGTTCCAGGAAATCGCCGCCATGTTCCCGCCACACGTTGCGCGAGCCTTCCTGCGGCGTCGCCGTCACCCGCAGGACTTCGCCCTCGCCGTACTGGGTGACCGATTGGCCTACCGTTAGCCTTTTCAATTTCCCTGCTGCACTGTTCTCGTCCGGCCACGAGGTGCCGGAAAGCACCTGCCACAATGTGGGGTCCTCGCCGCCCAACCGCCACAACGCCACTCCGCGAACGCCCCAAATGCGGGCGTCTAGAAGTTCATTCATTCCCGTAACGCCATCCAGAAACCAGGTTTCGTGCCGCTTGCCGTCCAACGTGTAGCGCAAGACCGGGTTTTTGACGTTGGCGTCGTATTCGATTGCCCCTTGGCTACTGTGCGCCGCCGCCATCACATCGCCGTGCGAGACCTCCGTGCCACCCTCCTCGCCGATCACCCAATCGTAACCGTACCCTCCCAGCGCGATGACGGTCTTCTCTGGCGGCAGCACTTTGAGCACATGATTCAACTGCTCTTCAAACCACGGCTCGGACGCCACAGGGCCGGGCTCACCCGACTGGTAATGCTCGTCGTAGACCATCGGAACGATGTAGTCGTTGAACTCCGCCAGTCGCCGCCCATCGTAGGCCGGGTCGTCCACCGGAATGCTCTGGGTAACCAGGTAGCCCTCCGGCTTCAGCTTCATATGTAACTCGCGCATGAAATCGATGAGCTTGTCACGGTCGCCCTTGCGCACCTGCTCCAGGTCGATGTTCACTCCTGCGAAGCCATGTTCTTCGAGATTGCCGTGGATATTGTCGATTAGGTTCTCGCGAGCGTCGCGACTGTTGAGCAGTTTGTGCACGTCCCCGGCCTGCCAGCCGTCGCGGTAGTTCGTTACCATCGCCAGGATCGGCAGGTGGCCTTGCTTGGCGATCGCAACTACGGTATTGTCGGTCTCGTCCTCCAGGTCGCCCCGCGCGTTCTTTAGCGTGAGCCACTCCGTCACCAGGTGCGTCATGTGCCGCAGATTGATCCGCAAAGACACTATGCTGGCCCGGTCCCAGTTCACGTAGTAGCCGAAAACCACCGGAGCAGCGGGCGCCACGGGAGCCGCCGTGCGCGGCCGCAACACCGGCGAATTCGACCGCACGTACTTCACGTCCTTGGCCGCCTTGCTGAGTTCGAACGGCACGTTCTTGACCGGTTTCTCGCCGCGCATGATGCCCTTTACTTCTTGAAACCCGAGGTCGTGCCGGGCCTCCGGCAGCCCCAGTACGGGCAGGTGCGGGCTGGTCGCCGCGGCGATAACCAGCAGCAGCAAAAGCACTGACAGAATAGCGGCAAGCCCCGCGAATACGCGGCGGGAGCGTGCCCATCGCGCGCCACTTGGGTCATGAAATACGAACGAGCTACCCATATGCGATTAGCTGGTCTGTCCTTTTCTAGCTTCGGACGCCACCGGGATCGCCGGCGCTGGATCAGGCTTTGAACTGCCGCCGGAAGCCGACGGCTCGCCCGCACGGCGCCGGCGAATCTCAATCAAACGCTCAGCGATTCGGGACTCCATCCCGCGCTGAGTGGGTTGGTAAAACTGGGTTCCGGCCAATGCTTCGGGCAAGCACTCCATCTGTGGAAGGGCATCCGCAACCTGATGCGCGTGCTGGTATCCCTGGCCATAGCCCCACTCTTTCATGGCTCGCGTCGGAGCGTTGCGCAACTGCATCGGCACGGGTTCAGGAGGCGCCACATGCACTAACTCTCTAGCCTTGTTTAATGCCTGGTAGGCCGCATCCGACTTTGGCGCGACCGCCAGGTAGATAGCAACTTGCGCCAGCGCCTGGTCGCCTTCCGGCACGCCCAGGAAATGCACCGTCTGCATGCAGGCAATTGCCTGTTCCACCGCTCTTGGGTCGGCCAGGCCGATATCCTCCACGGCCATCCGCACCAGCCGGCGAGCCAGGTACATGCGGTCCTCGCCACCTTCGAGCATGCGCGACAGCCAGTAGAGCGCGGCGTCGGGGTCGGAGGAGCGTACCGATTTGTGGAGCGCCGATACCAGGTTGAAGTGCTCTTCCCCGCCCTTGTCGTAGAGTTGCATCCTGCGCTGAACGGCGTCCTCGACTGACTGCGCTTGCAGCACGCCGTCAGTCGATGCAGAGCCTGCAAGCTCAAGCACGTTGTAAGCTGTGCGCGCGTCTCCGCCGGCATAGTAGGCGATCTGCTCCAGCAACTCGTCGTGTGCTTGCAGGCCAAGCACCGGCAGCGCCCGACGCAGCAGCGTGACGGTCTCCTCCACCGTCAGGCTTCGCAAGGCGTAGACCTTCGATCGGGACAGCAGCGCGGAGATCACCTCAAACGACGGGTTCTCCGTGGTCGCACCGATCAGAATGACATCGCCGCGCTCGACGTAGGGCAGGAACGCGTCCTGCTGTGCTTTGTTGAAGCGATGGATTTCGTCGACGAATAGAACCGTGCGGTAGCCCAGCCGGCGGTTGCGCTCGGCGTCGGACATCACCGCCTTGATCTCCTTCATGCCGCTCAACACGGCGCTGAACGGGATGAAATGGGCCTTGGTCTGATTCGCGATCAACGTCGCCAGCGTGGTCTTGCCCACTCCAGGCGGCCCCCACAAGATGATCGAGGTGAGCCGGTCGTTTTCGATCTGCGAACGCAGCGGCTTGCCAGGACCGAGGATGTGCTCTTGCCCGACATACTCGTCCAGCGTCGCCGGCCTCATGCGCTCGGCGAGCGGGCGGCCCGGATCCGCAATTGGCTGATCGAAGAGATTCAAGCCTGTTCCCGTTGGCGCGCCGCTTCGTAGAGCACGATTGCCCCGGCCGTGGCCGCATTCAACGACTCCACCGAGCGCGTGGGAATGGTGAGAGCCTTGGAATACTGCCCCAATTCCGCCGAGATTCCACGCGATTCGCTGCCTACTGCGATGCCGCAAGCCGCCGCCAGATCGGCTTCACCCAGAGGCAGGCCTGCCTCCACCAACGTAGTCCATAGCGGCAAACTGCGGCGAGTGAACGCCGCGATAGCCTCGGCGGTTGTCAGCAGGTCGATCACCGGCAGGCGGAAGAGACTTCCGGCGGAGGCGCGCAGTGCCTTCGGATTCCACGGGTTGACGCAGCCCTTCAGCAGCAGCACCCCAGTTGCGCCGAAGGCTTCCGCCGAGCGGATCAGCGTGCCCGCATTGCCCGGATCCTGAATGCCCTCAAGGACCAGCACGAGCGCGCGACTCGTGAACAAATCGTCTTCGCTCCAGGCAGGGGGACGCACCAGCGTAATCAGGCCTTGGGAGTTTTCAGTGCTTGAGAAATCCCGAAAAAGCGCCTCGGAAGTGGTCAAAAAACGAGTCTTTTCCGCATCTTTGGCCAGCCCCGCCGCAGCTGAAATGGCCGACTCGGTGGCCAGGATAACGGGGATCTCCAAACCGCTCCGCAATGCCTCTTCCAGCAGGTGAAACCCCTCGGCTACGCACAACCCGTCGTTGGTCACCCCCCCGCGAGTCACCGCGCGGCGAACCTCCTTGAGGATGGGATTATGGGCACTGGTGATTTGCTCTAGGCGCGCAAGGTAATTCATCTTCTTCCATTAACGCTCAGTTCTAGTCCCAACGCGGGGCACGTCTCCAAGCCGGGCGCTATATGATCGATAAGTACAATGCGTAGGTGGTGGTGGTTGCTGCTCGTTCCGGCGGCGTGGATCGCAAACACTCTTGGCGGTTTCGTTGTCGAGATCGAGAGGCAATCGAAAGTTGACGAGGCCCGCAAGGCGGACGTGATCGTTGTGCTCGGCGCCGCCGAGTATAACGGGCGGCCGTCCCCGGTGCTGCGTGCGCGCCTGGATCACGCGCTCGAGTTGTGGCGAGCGGGCTATGCGCCGCGCCTGATGACGACCGGCGGAGCCGGCGGGGATCCACGCTACACCGAGGGCATCGTCGGCCGCGACTACCTGGTGCAGCATGGCGTTCCGCTCGAGGCGATCATCGTTGAAGAAGAGGGCGAAACAACCGTTCACACCATCACGGCCGTCAGCGAGATCATGCGCCGAATGAGCCTTAAGTCGGCCATCCTGGTGAGCGACGGCTACCATATCTTCCGCGCGAAGAAGATGTTGCAGAGCCAGCGGATGGCGGTCTACGGCTCTCCGCGCGCCAACAAGCCGGGAAATCGCTGGCTCGAACTCTGGCTCGCAATCAGGCAAGCCTTCGGTTACATGGTCTGGCAAGCCGGCCTCAACGTTTAGCACCTCTAGTTTACCGGCAGTTCCACTGCCGCAGCGCCGCCGCAAGGGGTCCATCAATGCGACGAAATTGGTCTACACTATCCAAAGCCTTGGTGCCCGGCCGCCTGCCCATTACCCGCCCGAAGCGGGCGCTCAGAAACGCCGGGGAGAAAGCATGGGACGGGCTCGCAGCATAAGTTGAAGTCCGGTCTGGGGAGTTCGCGACGGAGGAGTTGACGTATGGCTGAGCCATCGGGCGAGGAGAAACTGGAACTCGCTTTGTCGGTTGCCGACAAAGCGCAGGTCGATGCGGCAATCGCAGCGCTCAGCGGCTTCGCCGAGCCGAAACTGCGGAGAGTCCTTCGTCCGCACTGGGAAGACCCTGCGGGCGCACCGGAAGGTGATTCCGTCGTCCTGCGCCAGGGCTTCGATTCTGCCCTGAACCAACTCGCCGCGCTGGAACTCGGCGTCTCCACGGGCTATCTGGGTCACGCCGACGCTGCCGGCGAAGTCAAGCATCAACTAAGAAAGTTGCTCGAGTCCCGCGCCGTGGCGCGGTTCATTGATGACTACGACTACTTCCAGGTTCGATTCCTGATGAACAGGATCAATCAGAAAGACTTCAAGCTGCCGCGATTGCCCGACCTGCCGGCTCTCAAATCGAACCCCGAGCTCGACGAGATTGTCACAGCGTTCTTCGAGCAGACCATCGCGCTACAGGACGACAGTGACGTGCGGCAGTTGTTTCTGTTCCTTGATGACCGCGCCCCAGGGGTTACCGAAAAGGGGACCCAGCACGAGCGCTTCCGGCACTGGCTCGCCGATGGCGGCTCCGAAACTGACGCCAAAGTGATTGAGTACTTCGCGACTCTGAAGCGCGCGGTGTCGAAGTGGGTAATAGCCCGGTACGAAACTTATCTCAATCAGCCCGAACCCTTGCAGGCGCGCTTCGCGGTCTTCGACATCTACTGGCTGCTAAAACTGTTCAACGCGGAAACCTCGACGTCCGGCGATGCCAGCTACTGTGGAACTTCCTGGATCACGCTGCTCGCCGAATCACCGCATTTCGCGGATAACCAGAACGAGCCTGATTACATTTACGAGATCGTGAAGACGGGCTACAAGCTGACCCGTGACGGCGTGCTCGAAGCGAGGCGCGTGCTGCGCCGCGCGTTGGGCCTGGCTTGCGATTGGATTCGCGGGGATGCCATTGAGGACGATTCGACGCGCGTTGGCCGCGCCCCCAAGCCGGAACATTTACCGGTCTCGTGGATCGAAGCTTTTCAGGCCGAATTGCGCGAGATCTTCGCCCATCGCGCTGAGCGCAACCTGGCGCATCCGCCCGCAGAGGACGGCGGCACGCGAGAGGCATTGAAGGTCCGGCACGGCTTGATCGGGCTTGCTTTCTCGGGCGGTGGCATCCGCAGCGCAACCTTCAATCTCGGAATCTTGGAGGCGCTGAAGGAGAATGATCTGCTGCGCTTCGTTGACTACCTTTCCACGGTTTCAGGCGGCGGGTATATCGGTGGCTGGCTAGTCGCAAATGCCAAGCGCCGTGGGTACTGGATCCGGCGCGACGCAGACTGGCGGGACTCCGTAAAGCACCTGCGCGACTATTCAAACTACTTGTCTCCGCACCTCGGTTTTATGAGCCCCGACACGTGGACAATGTGGACCACCTTTCTGCGCAACACCTTGCTGGTTCAACTCCAGGTATTCCTCGCGATCATCACATGCCTGCTGATCCCATATCTGCTGCGGTTTCCTTTCTTCGGCCTGCTTGAGGCCAGCGGGAAATCACTTTACTTCACTCCGGAATTCCTGTCCGCCGTGCTTCTGGCAGTGGCCACAGGGTTGATCTGCCTCAGCATGTTGGCGCCGAGAAAGGAGTCGGATCGCGCCACTCGGCCGCATCCCGGCCGGTCCCGACGTTCAATCGCAATCGCTGTGTGCGTATTTGCTCCCGCCTCAATCACCGTGACCGCAGCACTATGGCGAGCCGCCGATGTGCTGTTGAACCATGGTCACACTTCCTTCGGCGACATCCTGGTTCAATTCGTGACCACCCCGGGAATGCGATTCGTGCACGTGGGCTGCTACTTGACCCTGTCGGCCCTTTCGTTCGCCAGTGTTTCGCGAACATGGAGGGGGTACGTCGCCATCGTACT
This sequence comes from uncultured Acidobacteriia bacterium, assembly GCA_903909435.1. Lineage (GTDB taxonomy): Bacteria > Acidobacteriota > Terriglobia > Bryobacterales > Bryobacteraceae > CAIVVT01. Next base: position 48,584 of record CAIVVT010000330.1, read on the forward strand.
CGCGCCGCTGGGCGCCATGGCGGCAGTTGCGCTCCAAGTCACCGCCCTGCTCCTTGTCCTGCAGCGTTGGGTGTCGCATGCGCAATCGGATCATCCGGGACAAGTTCTAGGGGGCGGCTTTGAATCCGCCTTTGTCTTTGGCCCGGTTCTCGTGATCGCCGTCTTGTCGCTCTCGATCTACGTCCTGATTGGAATGCTGGGGAAGGCGTCGGACCGGCAGCCGAGAGAGTGGTGGAGCCGGTTCGGCGCATTGCTGTCGATTACGGGTGCCGGCTGGCTGGCCTTGAGCGTGTCGGCTGTCTATAGTCCTTTCTGGCTAGACAAAGGCGTTGAAGAACTCGCAGGCCTGGGCTGGATTCCAGTGCTCGGTTGGCTGGTGACCAGCGCCGGAAGCGTCCTTGCCGGAAAGAGCGGGGCTACCTCCGGAGGAGCCTCCGTAGACGGGCCGGCGAAATCGAAAAGCCTGCCGCTAGATTTATTGGCAGTAGGTGGACCGTTTGTAGCACTCGGTGGGTTGGTCATAGGGCTGTCATCCCTGTTGCACGCGGTGCTGCTCAAGGTCAGTTCAACTGCCGCGGGCGGTTCGTACTGGCAAGGGCTGCGCGACATTGATCTGAGTATCGTGCTCGCAGCACTCGCCGTCGTGATGGTGTTGGGCGTCGTGTTGACCTGGCGGCTCGACATAAACATCTTCAGCCTGAGCGAGTTTTACCGCAGCCGCCTCGTTCGTTGCTATCTTGGCGCCTCGCGTTCCAAGCGGAGCCCACACCCGTTCACCGGGTTTGACGAGCATGACGACATGGCGCTGGCGAGCTTGCGAACGGTGACGCCCGAACCCTGCGTTCAGGCGGAAGACGAGGCCAACGGCAGGGCTCCGTTCGCTGGTCCATTTCCAATCGTCAACTGCACACTGAATCTTGGCGGCTCATCCGACCTGGCGGTGAAGACGCGCCAGAGCGACTGCTTCACCATGACGCCGCTGCATTGCGGCTTCAACCACAAACGAACGGACGGCGGCCGGGTTGCCGCCGGTGGATACGCACCCACCGAACACTACTGCGGCCGTAAGGAAAGCCCGACGCTTGGCTTGGCCGTGGCTGTCTCCGGCGCTGCCGCAAGTCCGAACATGGGGTACCACACCTCGCCTCTCACGGCCTTCCTCATGACTGTGTTCAACGCGCGGCTCGGCTGCTGGTTCGCGAATCCAGCCCACGATCCGCCTGTCAGCCGCCTTTCGCCGCACTTCGCGTTTCCAAGCCTGCTCAAGGAACTGTTGGGCACGGCCGACGACGAGTCTTCCTTCGTGGACATTTCAGATGGTGGGCACTTTGAGAACCTCGGCGTATACGAGTTGGTGCGGCGGCGCTGCCGCCTGATTATTGCATCGGATGCTGAGTGCGATCCAGATGTCGCCTTCGAAAGCCTGGGCAAACTGATCCGGATGTGCGAGGTGGACTTCGGAGCGAAGATCAAGATCGACGTCTCTTCCATCCGCCGAGACCGGCGAACGGGCCGCAGCAAGAGCCACTGTGCGGTGGGAACCATCGAGTATGGCAACTGCACCCTGGGAACGCTGATCTACATCAAAGCCTCACTGCTTGACGAAGAGAATACGGGAGTGCTTGAATACCATTCGAGCCATACAACCTTCCCACATGAGACGACGGCCAACCAGTTCTTCAGTGAGGACCAGTTTGAGAGCTATCGCCGACTTGGTTACGACTCAGCGAAGCGCACGTTCAGGGACGTCTCGCTCAAGAACATCAGCGCCCCTGAGTTGGAGAAGTTCGCGCGACAACTCACCGACATCTGGACGCCGGTAAAGAACCTGCCGGCCTCCTTCATCAGCAGCACCACCGCGCTGAGCAAGCTATGGGACGCACTGGGAACGGACCCGCTGCTGCTGAATCTCTCTAACGAAATCATCAACCATACGCCGCCGCCGCCCGGGCCTCCGGGGATCGTCACGCCGCGAGAGTTCTACTTCTGCAACGAGATCATTCAACTTATGGAGAATGTGCATCTCGACCTGAAGTTAGACGACACATGGGACGACCCGGACAATGCCGGTTGGAAAGACCTGTTCCTGAAGTGCTCGCGTTCGGCGACCTTCCGTATCGTGTGGGAGAAGTCCAGCAGTACATATGGCAAACGCTTCCACTACTTCTGCCGGCGAAAGCTCAATTTGGAATAGGTGAGTCGTGGGGCAGGTCAACTAACTCGGAATGCGCACGGAAGCTGAGTTGAAAGGAAAAATGTATATGCGCAAGTTGATCGTTTTCAATCATGTGTCGCTGGATGGTTACTTTGTGGATGGCAAGGGCGACATGAGTTGGGCGCACAAGCAGGACCCGGAGTGGAATGCGTTTGCGCAGGAGAACGCAAGTGGTGGCGGCGAGTTGTTGTTCGGCCGGGTGACCTACGAACTAATGGCCGGCTACTGGCCGACTCCGCTCGCGATGCAACATTTTCCTGGCGTGGCGGTAGGCATGAATAGCATGCCGAAGGTCGTGTTTTCGCGAACTATGGATCGGGCGGACTGGAACAACACGAAGTTAGTCAAGGGGGACATTGCGAAGGAAGTCAGCGCCATGAAGCAGCAATCCGGGCCGGGCATGGCGATCCTTGGGAGCGGATCGATTGTTGCGCATTTGGCTCAGGTGGGACTGATCGACGAGTATCAAATGGTGGTGAACCCAGTCGCGTTAGGCGCGGGCCGCAGTCTATTTGAAGGCATCAAACAAACACTGCCGCTGAAGCTTGTCAAGACACGCGCCTTCGGCAACGGAAACGTCCTGCTGTGCTACCAGCCAGCGCTGTGACAACGCAGGCCGAGTGCGGGTGAATCACGCAACGGCCGCTTCAACCTCTTTGCCGCGAGCCTGAGAATGCGGCTTCATGGACCGGCAGTCATGCCGCCTCAGCGCCCCGGATACGTGAACGCACCTGGACATTTGTGTAGCTGCACAGCGTATTTTCAGCCCGCAGTTTTATGCTCCTGCCAGTCGATTATGTGGATCAATACCGCCAAGTACGGATTATCATTGGAGACTGAATGCCGGACGGACACGGACATTGGTTGTCTTAACTGCGGAAACCGCCCGGGATGCCAGGATGCTTCAGAACAACGCGCCTAATTCGATCCGGAGTTCAATCACTGTGTAATCACGGAGGAATACTCGATGCCCAGCGACACTGTCACGAACTGGTTTGGCGACATCGTTTCGAACCCTCAGGTCGTCGTCGATGTTAACTCGGTCCAGGACATCATCAACGTCCTGACTAATCCAGTCCTGTACCCATCCCCGGTCCGCGCCGTGGGCTCCAACCACTCGACCACAGCTTGCGGCACCGCCCCGGGTGGCACAGTGATGCGGATGAAGATGAACCGAATCCTGAACGTCGCCAGCGACTCGTTGACCGTTGAGGCTGGAGCAATCCATATCGACTTAGCCCAAACACTAGCGAAACAGAATCTGCAATTCTACGTGAACACCGAAATCGGAAACTTGACGGCCGGGAGCGCGGCTTGCTGCGGAACGAAAGACTCCTCGTTCCCAGGAGAATATGGGCTCCTGTCCCCAAAGTGTAATTAGCGCTCGACGGGCAACGGCAGCTGAGCGCAGCAGTGATAGATCGCTGCGATGAAGTTCTCGGCGCTGCGGA
>CAIVVT010000331.1 GCA_903909435.1 uncultured Acidobacteriia bacterium
CACCGTCAGGTCGCCGATCAGGTTGAAGGACTGGAAGATGAACCCGATCTCCAGATTGCGGATGCGCGCCCGCTGGGCGAACGAGAGCTTCCCCGCCGGCTCGCCCTTAAACAGGTACTGGCCGGAGGTCGGCGTATCGAGAAAGCCGATGATCGAAAGCAGCGTCGACTTGCCGCAGCCGGATGGCCCTTCGATGGAGAGAAACTCCCCCCGGCTGATCTGCAGGTGGACGCCTTCGAGGGCGTGCGTCTCGACCTCGTCGGCGTAGAACACTTTGCCGAGGTCCTCGAGTTGAATCAAAACGTCGTTGTTGCTCATAGTTGCTTCCCAGGTTGGTGTTTTACGAATTCAGCCTCTCGAATGGATGCTCACTTGATTCGAATCTGCGCCCGGTCGTGCCAGATCGAGGTGTCGGAGAGCACGATCTGGTCGCCCTCCTTAAGTCCCGAGACGATCTCCACCTCGTTTACCGAGATGCGGCCCAGCTTGACCGGCACGCGGTCCGCGGTGACGCCGTCCGCCTGCAGCCGGAACAAACTGACGGTAGCGTCAGGCTGGGCGTCGGCCAGGCGGCCCGTGTAAAGCACGTTGGTCACGTTTTCCTGCCGCACGACGCCGTCCACGCTGAGGTCGGGGCGGGCCCCGGCGGGCAGCGGCGCATCCAGCGCCACGTCCACCGTCACCGCGCCGTCCTTGACCCCCGGGTCGATGCGGATTACATGGCCCTGGATCAGCCCGTTGCGCGTGTCGATCATCGCTTTCTGGTCGAACAGAATGTCCTTGGCCTGCGTCTCGGCGATGCGGATCTGCGCCTTAAGCGTTTTGGGGTCCGACACACGAGCGAGCACCGCGCCGGCCGTCACATACGTCCCGATTTCGACGTCCACGCTTTGCAGCACGCCCTGGATCGTCGAACGCACCTGCAACTCGGACAACTGCTGCTTGCGCAGGCGGACCAGTCCCTTCAACTGCTCGATGCGTGCGTCCTGGGCTGCGATCTGCGCCTTCGCCGTCAGCCGGCTGCTGTCGATGCGCTTGGTCTCCAGCTCCAGCCGGCTGTGCAACTGGTCGGCCGCTACGGTGGATTTCCTGACGCTGATGGCGTCGATCAGCCCCTGGTCCGAAAGCTGCTGGTTGGCTTGATTCTGCACCACGGCTTGCTCGTAGTCCGAGCGCACCTGCGCCGTCGCGGACTGCTGCTGGAACAGCAGGCCGTCGCACTGGGCTTTCAGGTTGGCCAGGTCCGCCTCTGCGCCCTTGAGCTGCGACTCGGCTTCAAATAGATCCTGCGCCAGTTTCGGATTCGCCAACTCGAACATCACCGTGCCCGGCTGCATCGGCGCGCCCGGCAGGACGTAGCGGTTGACCACGCGGCCTTCCACGTTCGTGGCGACCACCAGGATCTTGACCGGCACCAGCGTGCCGACGCCGCGGATCTCGCGTTGAAAACTGCCGCGCTTCACCGTGTCGAGCAGCACCGAACCCCGGTCCACGGTGACGGCGGCGGGTTTCAGCCGCATCAGGCCATACGCCAAACCGGCGCAGACGATCAGAACGACGCTCGAAACCACGATCGTTCGAATGCGCTTGCGGCGGGCAATGTCGGGACGTGCAATATCCATGATTTCGTTTCTCGCCACATAGAGACGCACGAAGCGTGCCAATCCAGCACAGCCGCTAAGAGGTTGAAACGAAAGAAGCGGACGGGCGAGTGAAGGTTGCTTGGATTTCCGGAAGCGAGACGGGCGTCCCAATACCGGGACGAGCGTGGAGGGCGCTCAGCGCCGGTCTCGCAGCACCTGCGCCACGGTGGCCAGCAGCACGTCGGGCTTGAGCGGCTTGCCGAGCGCGGCATGGGCGCCCAACAGCCGCGCCACTTCCAGGTACTGGCCTCCGAACGCTCCGGAGATGGCGATGATTCCGAGGCCCGGCACCTCGTTGCGCAGACCGTTGATGGTTTCGATGCCCTCTTGTCCGGGCATGACCAGATCGGTGATCAGCAGATCCACGCCTCCCGACTGCACGGCCGCGATCGCCTGGGCGCCGTCTGCGGCCTCAATCACGTCGTACCCGCCTGATTCCAGCACCAGCCTCAGGAATCGGCGTACACCGGCTTCGTCGTCCGCGATCACGATGCGGGGCCGGTTGGCCGGCACGTCGAGAATCCGGCGAACCTGCAGGGCGAGCTGTTCCGGAGTAAAGGGCTTCTGGAGCAGCTCCGTCTCCCCTTGCACGATCCCGTGGCGCAGCATCGCATCGCCGGTGTAGCCCGACATGAAAAGCTGTTTCATTTTGGGCCAGCGCTGCTTGATCCGGTCGGCGAGTTCCCTGCCGCTCATGTTCGGCATCACAACATCCGTCACTACCATGTCGATGTCTTTCCCCTGCGCCGCGCAAAGCTCCAGCGCCTCCGCGGCATGCTGCGCCTGCAGCACGCGATAGCCGTAAGCGGCGAGGACAGCCGCCGCGTACCGGCGCACCTCCGGGGTGTCCTCCACGATCAGCACCGTCTCCGTCCCGGAGAGAGGCGGCACTATTTCCGGCGCGGGCTCCAGCGCTTCGGCGCCTGGCGCACGGGGCAGGTAGATCCAGAAGGTGGTCCCCTGGCCGGGCGCACTCGTGAACTCGATGCAGCCGGCGTTCTGTTCCACGATCCCCTGAATCACGGACAACCCGAGCCCCGTTCCCTGGCCCACTTGCTTGGAGGTGAAGAACGATTCAAAAATGTGCTTGCGCGTCTCTTCGTCCATGCCGACGCCGGTGTCGTGCACCTTCAGCACGACGCTGTTGCCGGCGCGGGCTGCGGTACCGGTCTGCAGGCGCACGTTCTCGACGATGGCGGTCTCGATGTTGATTGTGCCACCGGCCGGCATGGCGTCCCGGGAGTTTACCACCAGGTTCATGACCACCTGCTCCAACTGGTGTTCGTCGGCACACACCATCGCCGCTTCCGGGTGCAATAGCAGGTTGAGTTCCACGTCCTCTCCCAGCAGGCGCTCGAGCATCGGCTGCACCTGGACCACGACGCGGTTCAGATTGAGCGTACGCGGCTGGCGGACCTGCATGCGGCTGAAGGCGAGCAGTTGTTCGGTAAGGGCGGCGGCGCGCACTCCCGCTTTGGAAACCTCTTCAAGGTCCAGGCGCATCTCATCGCCCGGCTTCAGGCGGTCGAGCAGTATTCGGGTGTAGCCGTTGATCACGGTCAACATGTTGTTGAAGTCGTGCGCGACGCCGCCGGCCAGACGCCCGATCGACTTCATCTTCTGAGCCTGGAAGAGTTGCTCCCTGAGCTTCTCGCGCTCCGCCTCAACCCGTTTCCGCCCGGTGATATCCTGAGAAACCGTTTCGAGATAGAGCGGGACGCCGCTCTCATCCCGTACAACGAAAATCACCATCTCCACATCGACGACTGTGTCCGTTTTGAAGTTCCTGAAGCGAGCTTCGCCGGTCCAAGAGCCGTGCTTGATCACGGCCGGGTGAACCACATCCCGTGCAAATGCGTGGTCGCTGTCGGCGCAGAACTCGAAAATACTCTTCTTGCGGGCCTCCTCCAGCGACTCGATCCCAACCACGTCCATGGCGGCCTGGTTCATGTATTCGACGCGCCCCTCGAGCGTGGCGGTGGCGATGAAACTGCGGCTCATCGCTACCAGCGACGCCAGCCGGCGCTGCTCTTCCGCGGCCTTCACTTCGGCTGTGATCTCCCGCGTTGCTCCGACGGTTCTCACGGCGTGGCGCGCGGCGCCTTCGCCCTCGAAGAAGGTCTGCGCACGAACGCTGACCCAACCGATGGTTCCATCGCGGAGCAACGCGCGATGCTCAACATCGAAGCGGCCGTCCCCGGCGGGGTCATGGCCACGCAGGGCGGCTGCGTGGACCCGTGGCAGGTCGTCGGGGTGGACGAGGCTGAAGTAGATCTGCATCGAGACCGGCTCGTCCGGTCCGAAGTGGATCATCTCGCGTTGTCGCGGCGAGTAAAACAAGGTATCGGTCGCGTGGTCGTAATCGAAGATGCCGATGCCGGAGACGCGCACAGCCTGCTGCAGCCGCTCCTCGTTCCTCCGCAGTTCGGCTTCGGCCTGTTTCCGGGCGGTGATGTCTGTCGCTACACCGTACAATCGCTCTGGCTGGCCGGAATTTCCATAGCGGTATTCGCCCCGGCTGTGGGTCCAGCGCTCGATGCCGTCTGGCCAGAGGCCGCGGAATTCGTGAGCGAAGCTTGTATGCGAGTCGCGCGCATGATCCAGATCGGCGAGCACTCTGGCGCGATCCTCGGGATGAACGCGTCTTACGAAAGCGGCGACCGTTCCCTCGAAGCCACCCGGAACGAAACCGAGAATCTGCACCAGTCGCCCATCCCAAATGACCTTGCCGGTGGCGACGTCCAGTTCGAAGGTGCCCATGCCCGCCGCGTCCAGGGCGAGGTTGAGCCGCCGTTCGCTTTCCGCCAGAGCGGCCTCAGCGTGGGACCTGCGCTCTTCCTCAGCCAGGTGTTCCAGGCCAAACTCGATGTCGGACGTAACGCTTCCCAGCAACTCGACCTGCTCGGGTCCGAAAACGCCGGCATCCAGGGTATATATCGAGAGCAGTCCACGCGGGGTTCCGGCGATACAGATTGGGAACGCGGCGTAAGAATGCCACCCGTGGGTGCGGATGAACCGCCGCCAGGGTAGCGTGCTAGCGTCGGTCAGGCAGTCGTTGCAGATGTAGGGACGGTTCTCGCGGAAAGCGATTCCCGCCGGGCCCAGTCCCTCTGGCCGCTCGTCGGCGAAGACCCGGATGCTGCGCACGTAGTCCAACCCATTGCCGAACTCGGCCACGGGCACCAACTCCTGGGTTTCCGGATCGTGCCAGCGCACCGAGACCATGGCGAACCCGCCAACTTCGACGAGCACGCGGGCCACCTCCGCCAGGAGTTCCTCGCGCGAACGGCTCCGCATCACAGCCCGGCTGACATGGCTGGAGGCGACGTACATCCTGCCGAAGCGGTCTATATCGGCCTGCAGATTACCCCTGCTCATGCAAGCAGTATACGCGGGTGTTGTTATCCGAAATAGTTTTTAGTTTGAGCCGAAGCCGCTAGATGACTGATTCGTTACATTAATGTGACTCAAGCCTGGATTGGGCCAGTCAGCGCGCGGGACCGGCCTGCGGGCTTACTTTGGATCAATCAGCAGGACGGCGGACCCGCCAGCCTGCAGCGTCGCGGGTGTTCCTCGCGCGCCCGTGAGCAGGTCGGTGACGGCGGCGCCGGGCGGAACCTGCAGAGTCAGGCTGGCGTCCGCGCCCCAGTTGTTGAGCACGGCCACCAGGCGGCGGCCGGCCTGCATCACCCGCAGGCTCACCAACTCCGTGCCCGCACCCAGCTTGACCGGCAGGTCGCCCGCAGCCTCGATCGCGGGCCCGGCGATCCAATCCGCGACCTGCGCGTTGTCGCGGCGCAGGTAGCCCAGAGTCAGGGCCGTGCCGTAGTAGATGGCCCGCCCCCGGCCGAACGGCTTTTCGACCCTGCCGCCGGGGTGGCCCGGCACCACGCAGCGCCACAGTTCCCCGCCTTTGTCCCCGGAAGCGGCCAGGGAAAACGGCTCCCAAACCGGCTGGATATCCTCCACGGTGAAACCGAAGACGTCGGAAAGCGGGCCCGGGGGGAAGCGTCTGGTGACGCCAGCTTCATCCTTCCAGGCGACCAGCCCGTCGGCCCAGACGGTGCCTCCGGCACGCACGAATTCTCGAATTGCCTGGCACGAGGCGGCCGACAGGGCATAGCAGTATGGCAGGTACAACGCCTTGTACTTCGCCGCGCTACCCGCCTCCAGTTCGCTGATGTCCAGAAAGTCCACGGGTACGTGCGCGCGGTGCAGGGCCTTGTAGCAGCCCAGCAGCGAGTGAGTCAGCTCGTCGGCGGGCCGCCGCCAACCGTCCACCGCATAGAGCAGCATGGCGTCGCGCGGATAGAGGATTGCGGTACGCGCAGCCAGGGGCTTAGCGTCCCGGAAGAGTTCCTTGTTGCGCTCCACGACTTGCGCCACGGACTGCGCCGCGCGGGTGCGCTCCGTGGGCTCGCCGGAAGGTCCCGCGAGTGCCCACTCGCCCGCCTCGTTGCCTTCCGTGCGAGGGTGCCAGAGCCAGAACACGATGCCGCGCGAGCCGTTCCCGATGCCGTCCCACAGCCAATGCGTGATCTCCGCCGCCGTGGGGTTCAACGGGCGCGAGCCGGTGAATACGGTGGTACCCGCCTGCAACTCCGTCACCCACCACGGGGCCGGGGCCGAGGCGCTGCGAATCAGGTCGCAGCAGTACGCGTAGGCCGTACCAAAGTCCCGTCTCGGGAACATGCCGAAGTGCCAGGCCGCGTGCATGGAGGCGCCCATGAAATGCGCCGCCGGCTTCATCTTCCACATGTCCCGCCCGCTGGCGGGCATATTGCCGGTGAGTCCCGGCGGATTGATGTGCGTCAGAGCCCCGGGGTGGTGGCGCAGGACCTCGCCGCGAATCCATAGCAACTGCGCGGCCAGATGGTCGCAGCGGAAGCGCAGCCAGTCGAGTTGCGAAGGGTAATCCGACCAGCCCACCGAGCGGGCCTCGACCGGGACCGTCACATCCGCGAACCGCTCCAGCGGCCGGTACCAGAGCTTGTTCAGCTGCTCCACGGAGCCGTACTTTTGCTCCAGCCAGCGCGCAAAAGCGGCCAGCACATACGGCGTGTTCTGATTGCCGCTGATCCCTGGCTCGTTCTGCAGCAGCCACACGGCGTGCGCCGGATGCGCCTTATAGCGATTCACGACCTTGTCGATGTAGATCAGCGAATGCGGCCGCAAGCCGGGGTTGGCGAGGTCCTGCCACTGGTGATAGAACGGCGCGGTGCGCATCCAGCCGGGAGGATCCTCCGCGCACAGCGTGTTGGCGATCAGGATGCCATTCTGCGCGGCTGCGTCGTAGACCCAATCGTAGCGCTCGAAGTCCCACGTGCCGTGCACGCGCTCCACCTGGTCCCACAGCGTGAAGATGCGCGCGATGGTCAAGCCCGTCTCGCGCATACGGCGAAAATGGTCGAACACCGTCTCGCGCGTTTCGGTCGAGTTCAGGAAGAACTCGGCCCCGATCCGCACCTCGTCCAGCAGTCCCGCCGAGGTCTGCGGTGTCGCGGCTACCAGCGGCAGCGCGGTCAAGCCGCCGATGAACTCGCGTCGTCCAATTCCAGTCTCCGGCATAGCGCCCACAATCTATCACAGGGGACAGGGACGCACCCGGGACTGCTTGCGCGTCAGATCGGCGCGAAGTCCATGGCACCCACTGACGCCCTGCGGAGCCGAGCGGCAAACGCCCGGGAGAGGCATAACCGGGCGCCGCCATCCTGCTCTGGGCAATGAATAAATTTTAATCATCGGGAGGATCGCGGCACCGAGGCAGCGCAATCGATTCAAACCAAATGATTTACAGGATCAAAAGGTCTGATTATCGTCTAGTTCCGCGCCTCCGGTTTGCGCGCTATACAGATTATGTCTTGTCGAATCCTGTTCTAAGTGACACATTAGAATTGCGGTAGTACCATGAGCGCACCAGGTACTATGTAGATGGTGTTTGTGGTGTATGCCTGATGATTACTCTTGCATGTGGTTTTTTTCAGCAATCGGAGTGAACCACAAAGGTGCATAGCGGGCGCCAACAGGCGCGGCAAAATGAAGTCCTCGCAGTCACGACCGGCGGCGGAGATGGAGAGGAGCCACTTCCGCAGGCAGGGCTTTCAACCGTCCGGCGGGCTGTGTGACAGGCGTCAAAGAGGCAACCGGAGCAACCGTGAATGCGGCTCTCCCCAGAGCTTCCGGCAGGGGAGCAAGGTTGAAATTCATTGGAAGAGGATCCCGGAGCCCGCTGGTTCACCCACTGCGGAGAGCGTGCCCTGGTTCGTCCGAAAAAAGTATTCTGGCCACCCGGCCCAGTTCGTGTGAGTCGATTCGGAGAGCGTTGTGAAACAGTTTATACCAATTCTTTCGGCTATTTTATTGAATGCCACAGTAGTGCTGGGACAGTCTTCCATCTTCCCGCTTGTGCGAGGAAACCAATGGACATTAAAGAACACTCAGAACTCATCGACTGTAAGCGTGAGTATCCAGTATGCGGTAGTAGTGAATGGTGCCAGCTATGCGTCGTGGTCGCTCACCAGTTCCTGGGGATCAATGACCTTTCTGGTCAGTGACCGCGCCAGCGGCCAGTTCCTCGACGGCCTCGCCTACAACGGAACTGAATTCCGCCTGCCCAGCGGAACGTTGATGTTCCCTTATAAGGGAGCGGCGGGAGACAGTTGGCCGTCAGTGCTCGGCACGCTGTCCGTCACGGCGGCCAATGCAACCGTGAAGGCAGGCGGAACCTCGTACACTGGCTGCACGCGCTACCAGTGGAGCCGGACCGATGGTTCGGTTCAGGGCTGGGCGCTCTGCCCCGGCGCGGGTCCGGTCGAATTCTTCAGCGGTGAAGGCGTATTCCAGCTGACCAGCGCCACGCTCACCCCCGCTCGTCCGGCAACGGTGGCCGTCCCAGGCGATTGCGCCGCGATCGGAGTAGCCTCGATTCCCAACGATCCCGCCTTGACCCTGACCGCGAGAGATGCCGCCTTACAGACGTCGATCAAGAACGGGGGCAAGTTCCTCGACATAGACGCGACCTGGAACGAACTGGAGCCTCAGCCTGGGGTGTTCAATTTGAAGCGCATCCAGGACGAGTTTTCGCTACTTAAGAAGTACGGCATGAAGGGCGTGCTTACGCTCAAACTGATTGACAACACGAAGCGTGGACTGCCAGCGGATCTGCAGTCGAGTGATTGGGCGGCCTTGACGGCGCGCCTCAACCTGCTGTTAAACCGTGTGCTGCCGCTGGTGCCGGCGGGCGTGCGCTGGATCAACCTGGGCTATGAGATCGATGGCTACTTCTTCAGCCATCCGACAGAGATCAACTCCTTCAAGAGTCTGGTGACCTCGGGCAAGACCTACATCAAAGCAAGGACGACGCTTTCAGTCGGCACCGATTTCGCCTTCGACTCCATGCTCGCGAGCAACGCCACCTTCCAGGTGATGAGTCCGGTGGCCGACCATCTCACATTCGACTACTACGCTCAAGCAGCCGGCTTTCAGCAACGAACTCCCGACTCACCGGCGCGCGACATCCCGTTCATGATCTACCTGGCTGCGGGGCGGCCCATCCTCCTCAAAGAGGTCGGGTATCCTACGAGCGCCACCTCGGGCAGTTCGGAGCAGATCCAATCACAGTTTCTGGCGAACCTGTTCACAGCGCTCCGCGCGACGTCCGGCTCTTTCCAGGGAGTGAGCGTCTGGGCCGCGCGGGACCTTCCATCCGAAGAGGCGGGCGAGGTTGCCACTCAATACGACATGGACAACGATACGGCGGCGGCGGCGTTCCTGGGCTCACTCGGGCTCCAAACCACTGTTGGCGTGCCGAAGCTGGCCTGGCCGACCTATACGCAGTCCGCGATCGCATTTGGGGTCCGCGCGTCTTGCCAGACGCCTTCGATTCAGCAGTAGCTAAGCCGGTTTCTGCGAGATGCGATTGTGCCGCAACGACGGGCTGGTGGTCGATTTTCCAGGACGGACCATCTGCATCGCCATCAGGAGCCCTGCGCGAACTGCAAGCAGCGTGGCCGCCAGCCAAGCACGGGGATGCCATCCACGCAGCCCATGGAGCTTGGTGTAAGCCAGGTAGGCGTCCCGGTGGAAGGTCAAAGTCGAGTTGATTCTTCTCCTCCACGACTTATTGCTTCCGCCTTGTCCTTCGAAGTGCAGCAGCTTACCTTGCGGCACGCACACGACAGTCCGCTTTAGTTCCAAAACCCGGCGGCAGAGTTCAGCATCCACCCAATAGTGCCGAAACTCCTCGTCCAGTCCGCCGATGCTCCTGGCGTCCGCGGTCTTCATCATCAGACAAGCGGTTGAAAGAAATTCACATTGGAAGGGTTCGTCGTTGGGATGGTGCAGGCCAATCAGGTAGCGCCTGGTCCAGCGGTTTTCCGGGAACCAGCGGGAGAGGGCAGAGCGCCTTCCAAACAAAGCGCTCATGAAGGACGGGTAGCTGCGGGCGACGCCCTGATCCGTTCCATCTGGGTTCAGGATCTGGGGACTGACCGCGCCTGCTTCAGGATGACGGTCCATGTAATCGACCAGCACCTGCAGGCAGCCGGGCAAGAGCACCGTGTCGTTGTTCAGCAACAGCAGTTTCTCAGCGGTCGCATAAGGAAGGGCGACGTTGTTCGCCTTCACGTATCCGAGGTTGGTCTTCTGCTCGAGCAGAATGATATCCGGGCATTCGCGCCGGGCAACCTCCAAACTGTCATCCTTGGAGTTGTTATCGACGAGGATGGTCTGCACCCTTAGACTGCCCCTGGTCGAACGGATGCTCTCCAGGCAGGCGCGCAGCATCTCAGCCGCGTTGTAGTTCACCAGGATGATGCTGACATCGGGTGGCATCACGTGTACGCCCCCACTGTACCGAAGCGCTGGTAGGCTGCGAGTGTCTTGCGAGCCGTGGAGTCCCAGGTGAACTGACGCGCGCGTTCCAGGCCCCGGGCCCGCATATTGCCAACCAACGCGCCTCCAGTCAAAGCCTTATGGAGACCAGCGGCGATGTCCTCCACTTTGTATGGATCGACCAGGATGGCAGCGTCACCGGCCACTTCCGGAAGCGACGTGACGTTGGAGGTGACCACGGGCGTTCCACAGGCCATGGCTTCCACGACAGGCAACCCGAAGCCTTCAAACAGCGAGGGGTAAGCCAGCGCATCCGCACCGCTGTAGAAGTATGGCAAGTCCTCGTCCGGAGCGTGCCCTGTGTGCAGAATGTGCTTGTCCAAACCAAGCTCATTCACCAGCGGCGGCACGTCGGACGACGTCCATGTCTTGCGTCCCACGAACAGGAGTTTATGCGGAATGCGTTCCTGCTGCTTCAACATGTGGAATGCCCGTAACAGGCCGGTTGTGTTCTTGCGTGCCTGCAACTTCCCGACACAGAGGATATATGGCTCGTTGACGCCGTATGACTGAAGCTTGGCCTGCAGCGTGTGCCTGTCAGCAACCGGGCGATAGCGCGGATCGACTCCCAAGTGGGTCACGAAGGCCCGATCCGGCGGGTAGTTAAACCTGTTCAGGAGATCATTCCGCGTGAACTCGGAGATGCAGAGGACCGCCTCGGCTTTACGGATGGACGCCGCGAAGAGCCGGGTCAGCCGGAGCCGGATCAAAGGCGGGTAGAACTGCGGATGGGAAAAAGGACTCAGGTCCAAAAGGCTGAACAGAGTCTTGCCCATCGGGAAGGGTGGTGCAACGAAGGTGCAATGGAGCAAGTCCACCGGCCGTTTCAACCGTTCGAGAGGCAAGCTGAGTGGAATGCTCACCAGTCGAACAGAAGGCCGCAAGCGATGAACCCTGAAATTGGGCTTACCCGTCTCAAGGCGATCCACCGCGGCGTCGTTCACGCAGTAGATGGTGTACCGGTTGGTCTGATCGATGCGCGCGAGACCGCGGACCAGTTCCATGTCGTAGGTTTCCGGCCCGCCCGCCCGCCTGCCCGTCATGGGAGCGAAAATACCAATCCTCAGGCCGGCGGTGCGGCTGAGTGGCTCACCCTGCCGAACTCCTGAAAGCGTCGCCGGTGCGCTCATGCCGACTGACTTAGCGACTTCATTGCTGACCCAAGAGGAGTCACCTCCCGGTGCAGCCAAAGCGACTTAATGCGGGTAACCATCTTGGTCAAGCCGCGAATGTCCGTTGACCAAACTTCCAGCGCCGACTTTAGGCCGTCGTGAGCTTCCGGGGTCAAACGGAACCCGAGCCGCTGCGGGCTCGTGTAACTGTAGGCCGCGGGGGTTGGCGGCATCTTATGTTCCAGCCAGGTCGGAATGTCGTATTCGAATTCGTCTTCGCAGTGTGCGAGGATCTGACTTTCCGAATAGCCGTGTGCGTGTTTGAGTTGGACAAACCGGTGCAAGTCGGACCAGAATGTGTCGAACTCCGGAATCTTGTCGGCGCCACCGTTTTCGACCAGCAGGCGTCTGAAGGCACCCATGGCGATGTCGCAGACTTCAGGCCAGAGGTGGAACACGGCGATGGCGTGATACTTGTGCATCAGGTTGTCGCCAATCTCGCCACGCAGCAGTCGCTGGAAGTTATCCTCCTGACTGTAGAAATCAATGCAGGCTTCGCGACTGGGGAACAACTCGCCGATGGTCTCGCGCACGAAATCGTCGAGGAAGCGCCGGGCTTTCCCAGTGGACTGCTCCAGCGCGGGTAGCAGGGACTTCCAGCATTCCGAACGTGGGATCCCGAATCCACCGAGGAACACCACGACGTCTTCAAACAGATCGTCTCTCCAGAATGCCATGCTGATTAGCGCGCGTTTGCGGCATTCAACATAGTCGTCAAAAGACAACGTGTCGGTAGCGACGACGATTTCTTCGACGTCGAAGACTTTCTCTCCGCCGACAATTCCGAAGTTCTTCGGCAGCACGCGGAAGCGCGATTCGAAGCGGAACGACTGGCGTGACTCGACCGTCTCCAATTCTGATCCCTTGAGCAGCATCAACTGGAAGTTCGTAACCTGACTGATGCCTGAATCGAGCAGCTTGTAACTGGCGGCGAGATGGGTCTGAATCGTCTCGCCCGGCAGTCCGAGGATCAGGTCCGAATTCGAGCGCAGACCGCGTCCGCGCATATGAACCTGCAACTGCTCGTACGCTTCGAGCTTGATGGTCTGACGTTTCACATTGCGGAGCACGTTCTCATCGAGCGACTGAACAGCCTGGTACAACACGAGCGCGCCGCTGACCTTTTCCACCGAACGAATGATACGGTCCGGCCGGTTCTTTCCTGTCGTCGCGTCGATGAACTTCGGATAGCCGCAGTCCTTCATACGGTGGCCGATGTGCTCTGAAATCTCTACGTCACGCTCGAACATGCCGAAATTTGAATCAGCGATGCGCAGTGTGCCTTGCGAGGGCGAATACTTCTTGATGCGGTGTGCGATATAGTCGATCTCTGCCTTGATCCGGTCCACGCTGAAGTTGTGAACCTTGGTGTACCAGCGCGTCCCTTGAACACAGAAGGTGCAGGTAAAGGGGCAGCCGCGATTCGTCTCGATCAGCGGGGCAAGTTTACCGTCGAAGAACTCGTCCTGAATGCCGGTGAGCCACGGCGAAGGCAGGTCGTCGATCTCCTTGTGCCGTTCCCACATGGTCGGCACATAGGGTGACCCGTCGCTGCGCCGGTACACCGAGGAGGGGATCTCGCGGTCCCCCATTTTCTTCACCGACTTACCCGCATCAAGGAAATGCCGGACAACCTCGGAAGCCAGGTAGTCGCCCTCGCCGAGAACGTACAGGTCGACCTCCGGGTGGCTTTGGAGATACGCCATACGCCGTTCGTCTTCGAGGCTGATGTTGGGACCGCCCATGACCACCAGCACATCGGGATTCAAGCGCTTGGTCAGCTTCGCGATGTGGAAGCTGAGCGCCTCGTTCCAGACGTAGTTGCTCAACATGAGCACATCGGGTGGGCTTTCGAGGATCGTCTGCCAGAGCTTGTCGGGATACACAAAGAGCCGCGAATTGACTTCAGGCAGCTCCTGGTCCATCACCGCCTTCATGTAGGCGACCCCTAAAGGCATGCAGTCGTTGGCCAGCACACCGGAAAAGTTGTATCGCAGGTCCGCGAGATAGACGTTAGTCGAAGAATTCATTGGGGTCTCCTGTCCCATCTTTGTGTTTTAGAAATTGCACACCGAGGTGACGGCTGAGCCGGCAATCCTCGTTTGACGGATCGCGGGGAAATGTTGAGCGGTTCCTCCGCTGATCCATCGCTTCGCGCGGACGCTGCGCGAATTCTGTTTGAGCTTCGGCGGGAATTCAGCGTCCCGCGCAGGTAGAGTTTCAGGTCGTTTCTTCATGAGAGCACCTGCTCTGCGCGCGACGATTGATAACGCGCCTCAAATAGCCGTTCGAAGATGTTCTCGAGGCTTCGGGCGCCCGCCGACGAGTGGTAGTTCTGCTGCACGCTCTTACGCGCAGCCGCACCCAGCCGTTGTGCCAAGTCAGGCCTGGACAACAAAAGCATCAGCCCTTCCGCCAGCGCCGCTGTGTCCTTTGGAGGAACCAGAAGCCCAGTCCTGCCATTCGCGATCACTTCACTGACTCCGCCCACGTCGGTGGTCAAAATCGGCAGGCCCGCAGCCATCCCTGAGAGAATCGCCATCGGCAGCCCCTCGTAGATCGACGAATGGACTTGGAGATCGACGCATGCAAGGAGTGCGGGCAGGCTGTCAGGAAACGGAACCCAGATGACGTGTTGTTCCAAGCCGAGTTGCCTGGCCAGTGCCTGCAATTCGGGCTTCATGGGTCCGTCGCCGACCATCAGCAGTTTCGTTTGAGGGAACTTCTTGACGACCGCCTGAAGCGCGGTTAGCAGATAGGTTTGGCCCTTTTCGGGCCACAAGCGGGCGAGATTGACTAAAGCGAAATCGCCAGGCGCCAGCCCCAACTGCCGGCGCAGTGCCTCGTCTCGACCGACTTGGAAATTGTGACAGTCAATGCCCACGTAAACGACGTTGAGCAAATCCGGTCGTATGCCCGTGGCGATACTCTCCTCCACCAGGCTTCTGGACGGTGAAACGATCGCCTGGAATTGGTTCAGCAAACGAACGTCCAGCCATTCGTAAATGCGAACGCGAAACTGGCTGCGATTCCCGAACCAACCGTACGCGGCGCCGACTACCGGAGTGTTCGTAATTCGCGCTGCCAGCCAACTAACCACATCGCACTTGGCGTCGTGGCTTTGAATGATGTGTATATTCTGCTCGCGGACAATTCGCACCACGGCCCGCACTGCGGCGATCATGCGTTTCCGGCGGCCCCAGGGAATCAGGTGCGTTTGCATACCCACTGCCCGTGCCCGGTCCACCAGGCGCGCCTGAACGCCACCAGGGTTGTCAAAGGAAGCCAATTGATAGCTGAACTTCTGCTTGTCGATGTGCTCGTACCACTGGAGAATCGCCTTCTCGGGGCCACCGTCCACGATCGTGTTCCGGAAGCTGAGAACATTGATGCGGGTGCTCATACGACCGGCACCTCAGATTTAAGAGCAACAGGCAGCGGCCTGAGCGTCGCCGCGTGTTTGAGTTCGCGCAGGACCAGCAATGCCAGAGTGGCGCCGCCGGCGAACCGTCCGGCAACGGCGCTGGTCGCAATCCCCTCCGAGCCGAACCTTGGGCCCAGGGACACGTACCCGGCGATGGCGAAAAGGAACTGCACGAAATTGGACAAAGTAACGGCACTTGGTTTGTGCCGGGCGTATAGGATCAGGCTGAGCGGGTAAACCATCAAGCTAACCAACGGTCCCCAGAACAAGATCCGAAAGATGTGGACCGATGAGTCATAGCGTGAAGAGAACATGAGCCGCAGTAGCGGGCCAGCCAGCAAAAACAGCGGAGTCAGTACGAGTGCGATCAGCCCGCACCGCAAGAGAGTGCTGCGCAAGTACTCGGAGTAGTCACTTGTGGAAGCCAATCGGCCAGAGTGGGGCAAAAGCGCCGTCATCACAGAGAAAGTGGTCAGATCCATAAGGAAGACGACGCCGCAAGCAACCGAGTAGGAAGCGACCTGGGCCGGCGCGAAACGCTGCAGGAACAACACGTCAAAGCGTGCGTACAAATTGAAGAGTAGGTTGCCGGCAATCACCCAACCACCAAATCCGAGCAAGGTCTTGCCCACTTGAATCAGCGATGATGCCGGATTTGCCCTCAAGAACTTAGACGGAGCGAATGCGTAGCCCATCAGGTAGGTGGCCAGAGCGAGGCCCGTCGATGCGAATAGCGCGGTCGCCAGGTTCAGCGTCGAAGTGCGCACGAGGACGAGCAGCAGGAGGAGTTTCATTCCATTCGCGAACGCACGGTAGGCTGCGTACCGGGCGAAAACCTCCTGAGCCTGCATAACGGCCAACTGGAAGTTGACCAGCGAAGTCCCGATCACTCCGATAGCCGCCCAACGTAGCGGCCCGGTGAGTTGAGCATCGCCGAGTACGAGTACAGCCAGCGTTGGGGCCAGCAGCCAGAGCAGTAAAGTTACCACGCCGTTAGCAATTAGCTTCAGCCAGAATGACTGGCGGAGAACCGTGTTCGCCATGTGGGGATCGGTGCGCCAATACTGGGACGCAAATCGCACCATGGCCACGTCGAGCCCGCCTCCAACCACTTCCTGGAGGACCGTCATGATCGCCAATGCCACCGATAGCCTTCCGTAGTCGGAGGCCGCGATGGTCCTGACTATGACCAGATTGGCAACAAAGCCGAACAGCAGGTAGGCACCGTTCCCGACCATCACCCAAACGGTGGAACCGAAGAGGTTCAAACGCTCCGAGTTGTTCCTCCGGGCCGGCCTCACAGAGCTCCACGCCTGGTGACGATGCACCAGGTTGTCTTCCAGAAGATCCTCAGATCCAGCTTCCAGGAGCGTTCGCGCACATACTGAACGTCGAGCGCATTCGTCTCCTTGAACCTGAGGTGGTTCCTGCCACTGACCTGAGCCAAGCCGGTCAGGCCCGGCTTGACATGGAATTTGAGGAGTTCCTCCTGGCTGTAATACGGGAGCATTTCAGGGATCTCAGGCCGCGGGCCAACAACGGACGCGTCGCCGAGGAGGACGTTGATGAAGTTCGGAAGTTCGTCTAGCGTGCTCTTGCGCAGCCACCGGCCAATTCTGGTGACCCGAGGGTCGTTGTCGTTCTTGAAGTACAAATTCGACACCTCGTCGGGTGTGTACTTGTACTCGTAAAGCTCCGGAAAGCGTTGTTTCGCGTCGGCGTAAAACGTCCGGAACTTGAAGAACACGAAGGGTCGACGGCCCTTCCCAATACGGATTTGGCGAAACAACGCAGGCCCAGGCGAGTCCCAGCGGATCGCAAGCGCCAAGAGCAAAAGCACCGGAAGTCCAGCTGTCAATACTGTAACCGCGAGAACGATCTCAATCGACCGCCGCAGAGCCTCAACCAGAATCGACTCGGCGGGCTCGGCCTGGACGACGAAATGGAACGGGCCGGCCACTGCGGAGTTGCCGTTGCGCAAGCCCTCCGACACCAGTCCCTGCTGTTCAGTAGGGCTGAGCATAATTTGGGTTCTCCCCCCCAGCGAGCAAAGATGTTCCGACGAGATGGGCAGCTATTGAACGCGAGTGCGCGTCCGGAGGCGACCGAGCCCCAGGAGAACCAGCAACCCGCCCAGACCCAGAAACGCCGGTTCGGGAACTGCGGTTATTGCTGCCAAGTCATACTGATAAAGGACAGAGTTACCCTGAGTCACGGGACCGATGGCCAAGTAATAGGTGAGGCTCCTCAGGGAGGTCAGCGCCGCAAGGTTGGGATCGGTGATCACGGTCAAAGGAGCTACGACTACAGGCACAACGAGAGTCGTGGGCCCGAGCGTGGCGGCCCCGAAGTTCAGGAAGATAGCCATGCCCTGGGTCACTCCCGGGTTGAGGGCAAACAACTCGGCATTAGGGAAAGCCGAGTTATTCGCGCCCGTCAGGTCGTCCACCAGCGTCACATCGGCGCCGGCGGTAGTAACGCTTAAGAACGCCTGACCGCGAACATCCACGCTCTGGAGCGTTCCCGTGGTGGCATCCGTGTAGAGTGTGACGCGGTTGTCGCCCGGGCTCAAAATGCTGATGGTGGTTGCCTTGGCGGTCGAAGCAGCGGCCAGAAGGCTGATGCTCATGGCTAGAATTCCAATGCTTGTGTGTGCAGAAAAATGCTTCATATCTCCTCTTCCTCGCCGCTCCTCGAAGCGCGCCTACTCGTCGACTGAATCTTGACGATTTTAAGCATGTTAACATTGACTTCTGCGTATTGTACAGAGAAATTAGTATTAAGCTCCAAAAACGTCCGACATTCGGAGGCATTGCCAAGAGTCTGAACTCTCATTCCCAGACCCGTCCTGCCTCGGATGACTTGTGCTTTCAAATCACGTGTTGAGGTAGGGGGGGATGCGCAGGCTGACTGTCTTGTATGAAGGCTCCGTTTCGGGCGAGGTGGATTTGAGGGAATCGATAACGACGCGAAGTTCGCACTTGCCCGCATGCTCCTTCGCCTGGTCGCGAAGCAGTCCTAGCACGGTAGTTTGGTCGGCCCTGCTCGGCATTTTCGTCATGACTGCCTCAGGTCAACCAATTGCCCGCGATGACTCACGTGTTTACGAACCTCGAATTGTTGGCCTTGCTGCGGGTGACTGGCTTGCTTCGAACGGCGTGGTGAGGACCACCCCCGACCCGGGAAGTCAGAAGCAGGGCCCGGTACTAAGTTGGCATTACACGCGAAGCCTCCAGCCGACCTTCCTGGCCCGACGTCAGTTGTCCGGTCAGCTTGCAGGAGCGGACGCCCTGTCGTTCAGCATCAAGTCGGACCGCGAAGGCACTTTGATGATGAGGCTTGGAACTGCTGGAGGTAAGAATTACCTGGCGTCATTTCATGCAGCGACCGGGTGGACCGACGTAGCGCTCCGTTTGGAGGATTTCCTGGCCGAAAACGGTGGCGGGAAGCTAAACCCGGCCAGCGTGGAGAGCCTACTGCTGGCTGATTTGAGCGGGCAAAACAGACAATCGCTGGGCAATCGAACCGTCTGGCTTGCCGAATTGCGAATGAGCCCGGCGCGCGCCGGTGATGTTACTACCGTCGGTGCGAGTGCCCCTGTGAATATAGCGGGTAGCTGGACCGCGTCGGCGGGCGCGATTCGTCTGGGTAGCGATCCTCTACGGCAGATCGCCACAGACGTCCTGGAATGGAACTACGAACTCGGCCCGGTGCCAGTCTTCATAGCCGACCGTGGAGGAACTGGTCGATTCAAGGAAGCTGCAGCCGGCATAACGTTTCGTGCTCGCTCCGACAGGGCCGGGCTGCTGTTTGTCCGGCTAGTGACTTCCAGCGGCAGCCATATCGTGAACTTCACGGCCACGCCCTACTGGCAGACCTACACGTTCGGGTTCGACCAGTTCGTCGCAGAGTCGAATGATGCGGGGCGGCCAGATCCAGGTCGAATTCGGGGGATTGCGGTGGCGGATTTGAACGGAGAAAAGGGAACATTGTCAGGCCGGCGAACGGTCTGGCTGACAAGAATCGGCGTTATCGGCCCGGACCGGAAGCCGATTCAGTAGGTATCGGCCGAAACGCTGGGATGTCCGACCTAGCGTCTGAATACTTGGGGCTCGAATCGAGGACTTGGAGGAGGAGCGAGGTGATGTCAGGACAAGCGTTATTAGGAGTGATATTAGCGGCGGGGAAGGGCAGCCGCTTGTTGCCGTTCAGTACGAGATACCCAAAACCAATCCTGCCGATTTGCAACAAGCCCATCATCGAATACCAAATCGAGTATATGGTCGCGATAGGCATCCGGGATGTCATTATCGTCGTCGGCCACCTAGGGTATGAGATAGCCAAAGTTCTCGGCGACGGTGAGCGCCTAGGCGCACGAATCCGTTACGTGGAGCAAACCGAGATCCTAGGTATTGCCCACGCGGTCGCCGGTCTGGAATCGCTCGTCAACTCGCCGTTCATGCTCTTTCTTGGGGACATTTTCTTTAAGACCCGGGACCTTTCGGAAATGGTCCGGCAGTTGGGCGACAACGATGTGGCTGCGGTTCTCGCCGTCAAGGAAGAAGCTGACCCTGCGGCTGTCCAGCGCAATTTCGCGGTAATTACCGGCGAAGACGGCTTTGTTCACCGAGTCATCGAGAAGCCCAGGCACTCGCGAACGAAGTTGAAGGGGTGCGGGCTCTACTTGTTCGACTTGACCATATTCGATGCCATCCGCAGAACTCCTCGAACGGCGATGCGCAATGAATACGAGATTACCGACTCTATCCAAATCCTGATTGAAGACGGCTATCGCGTGGCGGCGGCGCCGGTGGTTCTCGAAGACATCAACGTGACATTCCCGCATGACCTGCTGGACTGCAACCTGCTCCAACTGCGCAATCAGAATCGGGCGAATCTCGTCGCGGGTTCCGCGCAAATCAACTCGGGGGTTGTTTTGTCGAACTCGGTCATCGGCGAGAAAGTCACAATTTCGAATCCGATCCGCGTAATCGATTCGCTTGTTCTGGAGGGTAGCTCGGTTCGCTCCACGGCCGGCATCGAGCGTGCGATCGTTATGCCGGATGCAGTAGTCGATTGTCGCAACATGCGGAGCACATTCGCTCTCGAGGCAGGCTGAAGATAGCATTCCGGATTCAGTGCCCAAGCTCAAGTTCGGGAACGGCTGCCGGGACGCCGGGATTGATCTGCAGCGCGTTCTCGAGCATCGATTCCGTGAGAGCGAGGACAATGCCGGCTGTAAGCCAGAATCCCTTGATGGGCTGAGTGAGCGGCTCACCTTGAACGCCGAATACGAGGATTACAAAGAACTGCACTTTGGCCGCGTTCATCAAGAGAAATATCCTTGGTTCATTCAGGCCCAAACCAACCTTCTCGCCCAATCGGCACCTCCGGTACAGCGAGATCAGGAAGCCTATCACCAGCACCAATCCCACCAGACCCACCTCCAGCCAAGTCGCGATGAAGTCGTTGTGGGCGCTACGAGAACGGTCTCTCCAGTCCAGCTTGCCCCTCTCAGCAACATCCGCCTGATTGCCGAGGCCGATCCCGAACAAGGGTGATTCGGAGATGAGATCAATACTGACCTGCATGAGGTACAGGCGCTCCCCGAAGCTCGATTCGCGGCCTTGCTTGAAGTACTGTTCGAAGCTCAGCAGGCGATCCCGGAGGTCGGGAGGGGCGTAGGTGAATGCCGCAAGTGCGGCGGCTACAGTGAGGGCAACAAACCAAATACGAGTTCGCAGGAATCCCGTTAGCAAGACATACAAGGTAATCACTCCGAAGGTAACCAGTACCGCGCGAGTGTTTGTCAGGAATACGTTGTAGACCGCGACCAAAGATGCGGCGAAAATCAATAGCCGAAGGAGCCGGTTCCGGCAGGTCCTGAAGAAGTAGATATACACGGGGAGCGCTAGCAGCAGGTTGATGCCGTATGCTGCTGGATGTGAAGTTGTCCCAATGGCTCTGCGCTGGCGCTGCTCATAGGATGGAGGGTCGTAAAGGACGGCAGCATACCGTTCTCCGGTCGTCAGTCCTCCGCCGCGGAGGTAGTAATCCTCATCGGCGACGATCCCGCCGGAATCGGAGTGCCACTTGTATATTGTGAACACACCGATAGCGCATACTACGCCCAGCCACACGGCCAGGACCAGCCTAGCCCTCTTCAGGCTGTCTACCATGTTCAAGACCACGAAGAAGAACAGCAGGTTTCCCAGTTGCATCGCGGTTTGATTACGGCCGTATTGCAGGTCGCTGGTCCATGTCAGGGATAGGACACCAAGTGCCATGTAGGCGCCATACCAGAGCAACGAGGAGGGGAATCTGAATCGCCGCCTCAGGAATACCCAGTGCAGGAGGAAGACAATCACGAGGACCAGTCCCGCGGCCCGCATCACAGAAAACGTGAATTCGCTGCCATCGTTGGTGAGCCGCCCGAAGCGCTCTACTGGAGCGAGTCCGGCCATGGTCAGCAAACCGAACACCGGGATGTAAGCAAAACACGCGACGGCAATCGTGCCCGCAAAAAACAGCAGTGCGATCGTCACATCGCTCAGGCTGGCTAGCGTGGCGAACAGGCCACCGCCGAGAGATGCGAGGGTCAATCCTGTGAGCAGTTGCGGAAACCTCTTGAACCACGCGCGCAGGGGCTGGGAGATCACTCCGGTGCGTCCTCGCCAGGCCCCAGAGTTCCCAAGTAGGGGATGTTTGAAACCCGCGCGAAGTCTTCCGGTGTCCGCAGCGTTCCGGACAGCGTCTCACGAACCAACGGAAGCACTACTCCCAAGAGCAAACCCAGAATCAAAGATGCGCCCATTATCAACTCGCGTTTCGGCGAGACAGGTTCAATTGACGTCTCTGGTGGAGCGATCACACTGACATTCGAGAGCCTGCTGCGGTCAAGTTCACTAGTGACGGATGCTTCGTTTTGCCGTTTGACAATTCCCAAATACAGGTCTTCAGCCACCTGCCGCTCGCGCTCTAAGTCCATGAGTTGCAAGTCTGCGCTCTCCAGGGTAGCGATCTTTCTCGAGAGCGCACTCATCTGCTGTTTTTCCAACGCTGCCCTGCGCGTGAGTCCTTCCAGTCGAACGGTGTCCTCTTGCAAGCGCGCTTGCAGCGAGTTGACCAGCGGGTTGATCTCCAGCGTGGTGGAACTGATCTGCCTGCGTTCTTCCTTGCCGATCAGATCTCGCAGTCGGGTGATTTCGTCATCGACCATTTGAATACGTTCCGACTTGGCGTCGTACTTGCTCAGCAGCTTTGTCTTCTCCAACTCTGCGGCTGCTAAATCCCCGCGGTACGTTTGTAAAGTCGGATTTGCCGTCTCCACTTCCGTCGTCCGAACCTGTCGTGGGAGTTTCGACAATTGGGCGTTCGCTTCGTTGATCTGGCCCGACAGCGCCTGTGCGGTTGAAAGTGTTAAGTCGTGCGCGCCGGAAGCTTCCTTTAGTTGCTGGATGAGGCTCTGCTTCTGTGCGTCTGTCTGACTGAGTCGGTTGGTCCGCTTCCATTCATTCCGTGCATTTTCCGCCTCATCCAACCGGTTCTTGGCGCGCCGGACCTCAGCACTCAGGAAATCGTAAATGGTCTTGTTCCCGCGCGCTTCGACCCGTTGAACCAGATACAACGTGATCCAGCGGCGCAACACCTCTTCGCCCAAAGCAGGGTCAGCCGTCCGGAACTTGAGCAGTATTACGTCCGACTCCTTCTCTATGCTCGCCGCCACTTCCTTCTGCAGCATGGTCACTGCCTGTTCCTCTCTAGTCAGGCGCTTTTTCAGTCCAAGCAGGATTAACGCTTCCTGGTACTGCGCCTTGACCGTGCGGGACACGGCCTTGAGTTCGTACTTCACAGTGTTTACGAATCCCGGCTTGGCCGGAGGAATCGCAAAGAACCGTTCAACGCCAATTCCCTTAACCACATCGCGTGCCATTCGCATGGAGGTCAGGATCGACACCTCTGAGCCCACCTCCTCCCGTCGCACTCCGCTGCTGATCAAAGTGCCACCGCGCGAGACCGCCGTCGCCGGCGGATCCACAGTTTCGGGCCCAACGCGAACCAGGAGTCGCGCTTCGGCCTCATACTTGTCTACGAACAAGGCCAACACCGCGTACGCAGCCACGACGGTGCCGAGAAAAATCAGAGCGATCACCCAGCGGGAGCGATCCAGAAATGCGCGGATTTCGGAGAGAGAGATGTTCTGGCGCCTGTATTGCGCGATCACGATCTGCTCGGCAGAGGGGAGGGCTGGGAGGTTCATTGCAGTACCGCCGCATTGACAAAGTAGGAAAATCCGGCCGTCAGCAGCGCCGGAGACATCTGTCGCAGATATTGTTCGACAAAGCGATTTGCCCGCGCGATGCCACTTTCATGCACCACAACGATGTCCATCGGCTGGAGCACGAATTCCATTGCAGGGCTGGGTTTGGAAGCCTTGCTCCCTAGTCGGCCCACGGCTAGGTTGAATTGCTGAATATTGCCCGTTGCTGCTTGCCTGAACACCGTGACCTCATTCCGCTTAGCCGCGCGCGTCATTCCGCCAGCCTCATATATTGCAGCCATCAACGTCTGCTTACCAACCAGCGGCAACACACCGGGCCTAGTCACCTCGCCGCCTACAAACACACGTCGATTGGCGAAACCTTCCACTTGAATCGTAATGGCGGGTTGACGCAGCTTGTCTTTGTATTGCTCGGACAGCCTGCCCGCTAATTCCTCAATCGTCGATCCGGCAATCTTCGCTTCGCCGATGAGCGGCAACGAAATCTTGCCGTCCGGCCGAACCTGGGCCTTTGTGTTCAACTCGTCGTTGTAAAAAAAGTGGATGCCAACGACGTCGCCTGCCTCGATTCGGTAGGCCGGCTCGGGCGAAGTGGTGGGTTGTGGCGGAGTAGACACTGTTTGTGCGCAAAGCAACGACCGGAAGGCCCAGGCGCAAGTGATTGCCGTGAGCAGCCTGAGACGCCTTCTCGCCCTCGCTCGCCTCGATTGAAACTCACCCAACTGATTCTTGGGATGTTCTTTCATTTCAAACCCACCAACCTTCTCTAATTTTGTGCATTCGATTTCCTCGCCAGGAGCGCCTCCGCCAAGGTCTCGGCCACAGCCCGATTGCCTGCCGGATTCATGTGCATGTCCTTGGGGTAATAGTACTCGGCCCCATTCCTGCGGTCTCTCAAGCCGGCTCGCAGATCGATGTATTCCACTCCCAGTTCTCCACATGCGCGCATCGTTTCGCCCGTCAATCTCTCGTCGAAAGCTGCGAGCTTCTCCAATGTCGTGGAAGGGGATTTCTTCGTGATTGCGGCCATCAGCGGGCGCAATCGTTCCGGCTCAATCATGTCCTTAGATGGGATCACTGTGTAAGTCAGCCGCATGCTGTTTCTTCTGCATAGGTCGCGGAACATCTCGATGGTATGACGATTAATTCTCAGCGAGAGCGGAAGCGTCTCGGGGAAGTGCTCGAACCAGACCTGTTGGTGCAAAATCTGAAGCATCAGTCCGTGACCAACATCGTCGAGCGCAGCGACGTGTTTGATGTAATTCAAGATGGCTCTCGTTCCGTATCCGAAGCCCGACAGATTCTCGCGCAAGATCATTATCCGCGAGAACTGATATTGAATCGTGGGTCCCAGGAACCCCTTGAAAACTGCCAGTACTCGGCTGTTATCGAGCATGCCTGGCGGCTCGGACGGATCATGGTAAGTGACAAAGCGCGGCCTGTGCGGTTGAAAGGAACCGTTCGGAAGTTCCGTCAGGTAGGGACGATCGTCCTGCCGGACCATGTCCAGAAAGTCATTGCCAACATACTCCGCCACGATCACATGCCGGGGGCGCAGCGGCATGAGTTGACGTTCCAGTCGCACGTAGCATTGGTATGGAGAGTACCTCCCGGCCCCTGCGTTCAGGATTTCTGTTGGACGCTCAGGGCTGGCCGCGTTCAACAACTGGCCGAGTACGCCGGGAAAGGTCTCATCCGCATTGGTCGCGCCGGCCGTAAACGAGTCACCGAGGACAACTACTCGATCCACCCCCGGTTTGGGTTCCCGGGGCGTATCCTCTCTTTGATAGAAACCGAGGTTGTTGGTCTGCTGGATCAACACACCCTGGTATTCCGCGAAATCTGCTTTTTGGCTATGTGCTTTGCGCGGGATCATGCCCAGGTCGGCGTCAGGCACATTCGGGTCGAACGGACCGGCCGCTGGTTTCAGCCCCAATAACCGGGTTCCGACCTCCAAGACCAGCAGGACCGCGATCACACTACAACACGCGAGGAGCAGATTGCCCACCCAACCGCGCCTTACGGCGAGCCCCTTTGACACTGTCAGCATGCCTCCAATACTCACAACGCTGGCTCGGTTCTGGACAACAGAGGTCGCAGAAACCCGAGCCAGATCGCACTGCCGGCATAAACGAACACGAAATTCAGCAGGAATGCAAACACCTCTGCAACGCGGCCGGCCGGTGGCTTTCGGGTGGCTGCATCTGTTGGCAGCACCAGGAACGAGGGCGCCACTGCGAAACCGTAGGTGGCCACCAAGATTGGCGCAGCAGTCACAAGAGGGAACCACTGTCGGGTCATCAATAGTCGAACGGCCATCCAGTCCTTCTCAATGCATAGCCCCATCAAGCCGGCGATGAAGAACACTTGGTGCGGCGTATAGTTCCTGTAGCGACTCAAAACCCACCAGCCAGTCACCCAGGATAAACACATGCCCAGCCACCAGAACATGTTCTTCAGCAGGTTCGGATCGAGATCGCCCTTGAAGTTCACCGCGAAGTTCTCCATCAAGAGGTTGGAGCAGACCAGTCCGACCGCAAAGAAGCGCTGTGTCTCTGTGAACGGCCACCGCATCACGAATCTCGTGAGCGGCTCACGAAAGCAAACCAGAGCAAGCCAGAGATAGCCCAAGGCGATTGCGCCAAGGAAGACCCTACCTTGCGGAACAATTGCACAAATTAGAGAAGCGAATACAAACCAAGCCCAGAACAGCCGTTTCCACATGCCAAGACTCCTTCAGTTCCCAGGTCGAGGCTCATCGCCACGTGCGATCTCATTGCACCTGCTTGTTAACTGGGCATGTAGGTTTCGGACCACGGATGATTTCATCCGGGCTGGAGAGGGATGAGGCATAATGATGAAGTTGACGATCCAAGAACCTGGTTCGTGAACCCTCTCAAATTGGCCGTGTGACCACTGGTGCCGGGAGGGACAGAGGGATGAGTGGAAACTTCCGGGAACATTTTGAATATCGCCAAGATGCTGGCCGATACTCGTACGGTCCTGTTCGCGACCGCTTCCGTGGGGACGCCAGTGTTGCGCAACGCCAAGCAGTTGGCCCTGTCTCTTAGGCCGGCGAAGGAACGAACAGTTGCTATTGTCAGTTTGACTGATCGTGGCTCCCAGGAAGCAACGCCCCAGTCCGATCCCGCCGATCTGGTCCTGGCAAAGGAGTGGAGATACGCGCCGTCGGGCGGCACCGAACCTGCTCTGATTTCCTGGGTGGGATCCAACCCAGATGATCCGCCGAACAACTCGATTTCTACTAGCGCGGTCGCCGCTTTGCTCAAGAAACTGAGCAGACGCTTTGACCTGATTCTGGTTGAAGCGGGCTCGGATCCCGTGCCCTCGTCCCAGCAATTTGCGCTGGCGCCTTTGTGTTCTGGCACGCTGTTGCTGGTCCGTAAGGGGATTAGCACCGCTGCAGAAGTGCAACGCTGTGAAACGCGGCTCAACCAATGCAAAGCCCGGATCTTGGGATGCATCTTTGTTGAAGGGACCGAGCTCTCCAGTCCCCGGCCGTTCCCTCCGGATCATTGCCTCCATCTGATCGAGCGCTCCTTCCACGCACGCCTCGGGCAGACGCAGATCCTCCTCATTTCGCAGGACCGTCACCGCAATCCAAGTAGGAATCAACAGCTTCCTCAATCGCCTGTTCGACCTCTTCATGGGTTGACAATTCCAAGCCGAACTTGCGCACAGTCTTCCGCACATCTAGCACTATGCATTGGGATTCGCAGGCCGAAATCGGGTTGTTCCAATTACAGTTCAGCCGGTAACCTCTCTGCTTCAGCCTCCTTGCCACCGCTGCTCCGACTTCGCCGTTGGTCAAGGGCCGCCCAGTGCCAACATTGAACGCTTCATAACTCCCCGGTTTCCATGGCATCTGGATAGCGGCCTCCAAGATCCTTGTCACGTAAGTTACCGGCACCAGGTCGCGGACGATCCTGCCTTCGCCGCGACATTGAATCGGCACTGCACCGTTCGGGTAGCGCCGGGCATGCGCCACGAGGGCTGGGATGAACCCTCGGCAACGCTTGCCAGTCACATTTCCAAATCGAAATCCGACGGCAGCCCCCGCTGACACCCGTGCCCAGTCAGAACAAACCAACTCACTGGCAGCTTTGGACATTCCATACAGCCCAACAGGATTCACGCTGCTCCATGCCGGCTTGATCCCGGATAATGAGCCGTTTCCGTACACAGCCGAGGACGAGGCGAACAGCAGCAATCTCGGCTTAAATGCCTCAATCACGTGGATCGTGCCTTTCAAATTCACATCCACGAGTTGGCCGGACTTTTCGAACGAGGGAACCGATTCCGCCTCTGCCGCCAAGTGAATCAGTGTCCTGGAACCACTTGCGGAGCCGCCCGCGAAAGGTCGCCGGATATCCACATCGCAGTGAGTCCAATCCCAGCCTGCACGCGGGCTCCGGATGTCGAGTCCCTGCACATCCAGTCCATTACTCCTGAGCAGAGTGCACAAGTGGCTGCCCACGAATCCCGATGAGCCTGTAACCCAAACAGCCTCACGGCCGAATCCCACGCTCATCATCCGAGGACAATTACTCCGCCACCAAATTGCAAACTAAGAACCATGCGCCACGGCCGAAGCCAGTCGTTCAATCCGACTCTCAAGCGCATACAGCCTTTGCTGGAAGCGTATCCTGATACAACTTCACGTACCAATCGATAGCCTTTTGCAAACCTTGCTCCAAATTGAATCGAGGCGCCCACCCCAGTTGCCGGCGGGCTCTCGAGCAGTCCAGATACTGTTCGCGAATCTCTCCCTGCGCCTGATTCAGAATCACGGGCTCGAGATGGCTCGCGTTCATCAGTGCCAGGATCTTCCGCGTCAGTTCCAATACCGTGACCTGCACCTCCAAGCTGAAGTTGAACGCCAGACCGGAAAGCGTGGGGTCCAAGCTGAGCCTCTCGGCGAACGAGAGGTAAGCATCGACTGCATCTTCCACGTACAGGAAATCACGGACATACTGCCCATCGCTTCTGATCACGAACTTCTCGCCGAGATAGGTAGAACGGACCAGTCCAGGCAGGAACCGACTTAGGTTGAAGTCGCCTCCACCGAACAGATTGGCGCAGCGGGCGATTCCAATCTGCATTCCGAAGGCCGAGGCGTACATCCTCGAAATCAGGTCAGTACAACTCTTGGACACGTCATAAGGTTGGTCGGCAAGCAGGGCGTCATCCTCCCGATAGGGCAGTTTGGGGCTGGTCCCGTATGCTTTGTCAGACGAGGCGACCAGAACTCGTTTGACCTTCGCCTGTCGCGCGGCCTCCAGCAGGTTCCAAGTGCCTCGCACGTTGGTTTCCAGGGTGCCTACCGGATCGAGTTTGGCAACTCCAACCAGCGGTTGCGCGGCCAGATGAAACACAGTGTCGATGGAGTACTCCGCAAATGCACGGCGGAGCAAATTGGGATCTTCGATCGAACCGCGCACCAGTGCCAGCCGATCCCAGTAACCCTCGCGAGCGAGCAAATTGTTCGGCAGTTGGTCGCGCACCAGGACGTGTGTCCCCGCGCCTAGGTCAACCAGTCGCTTCGCTATCCAGCCGCCCATAAAGCCGGTCGCCCCGGTCACAAAAACCGGGCGGTGCTTCCAAAAAGCTTCGCTCACTATGGCCTTCCCCCTGCGGCCCTCTTTATGACCTTCAGTGGCTGCTGCCGTTCGGTCCAAGGCGCGCTGCCGTCGCGATAGAGACTTTCCATCTCGTGTTGATCCTTACTCGTATCCATCGATTTCCAGAAGCCGTAGTGGCGGTAGGTATTGAGCGCCCCATGCCTCGCCAGCGCGGGCAACACGTGCGTCTCCAGGTTTTGGCCCTCCCAGTGACGGAACGCATCGTGGTTGAACATGAAGAAGCCCGCGTTGATCCAGCAGTTTTCGATGATGGGCTTTTCGCGGAACTCGCGTACGCGCCCAGACTCGTCGAACATCACGACGCCGTACTGGGACCGCAAGGGAACCGCGGTCAGCGTCGTCAGACAGCCGCTCTTCTCGTGGGCTTCCGCCAATTGCTGAAGGTCCACATCGCCGAGTCCGTCGCCGTAGGTTGCCAGGAAGGTCTCTCCGACGTAAGGCTCACAGCGCCGCAACCGTTCACCCGTGTCAGATTCAGCGCCGGTGTCCACAATGTCGATCCGCCAATCAGAGAAACGCCCATGGAAGTAGTCGCGCAAGATTTCCTGGCGATGTCCTGCGGCAAGGACGAAATGCTTGAAGCCCTGTCTGGCGTACAGCCGCATGAGATGCACCAGGATCGGCGTCCCGGCGATGGGCATCATGACCTTCGGAAAGTACTCGGTAAAAGGATACGAACGCGTCCCTTTACCCCCGCACAGGATAACCACTTCCATGCAAACCTCCTCCTTAAGCCGCGATTTTTCAGACACCGAGTCCTCTGGCCACTCGTCATGTTGCTCAAGACACTCGCCAGGATACTCAACTAGTACTTGGTTGAGTGATTCCCGAGGACTGTTCCTCCATTTTGATCGCCGCCCCCTCCAGCTCCGCACCCCAGTGAGTTTGTGCTGGCCGTTGGGCGGGACGAGTTGAGCCGCCTGACTGACAGAAATTATTGGATTCTACCATGAAGAGTGCAGATTCGCGGAGAGAAATCCGCAAAGCCATCCATGAAATCTCGAGCGAAGAGATTCCGGCTTCTTTGGTGGCTGCTGTAGGACCAGGGATACACTTGCGAGTTCAAGGACGGATAAAGAAACTGGCAATCTGCCTGGGCGCCAGATTGCAGTTTGGCTTCAGCACCAATCCCCGGCTCCAGTACTACGGCTTAGAAAGAAATCTGCCCATCTTAGGGTGCCAAGTTTCTGAAAATATACTATACTACTTCGTACACTCTTTTGGGCTGGAGGAGCTCGTTCCGACATGACTGCGATCCTGGGAATCTCAGCGTTCTACCACGACAGCGCAGCGGCATTGCTTATCGACGGGCAGGTGGTTGCCGCTGCGCAGGAAGAGCGTTTCACCAGGAAGAAGCATGACTCTGGTTTTCCGGCACACGCCATCGAGTATTGCCTCCATACAGCAGGGTTTCGGTCTTCAGACGTGGAATACGCGGTTTTCTATGACAAGCCGTTCCTGAAGTTTGAGAGACTCCTCGAGACCTATCTTGCCTACGCACCAGCAGGCCTCGCGAGTTTCTCTGCCGCAGTCCCGGTCTGGCTCAAAGAGAAACTCTCTCTACGCTCGAATGTCAGAAGAGAACTCGGTTCCAGCTTCCAGGGCTCGCTTGTTTTCCTGGAGCACCACGAAAGCCACGCGGCCAGTGCCTTCTTCCCCAGTCCGTATGATGAGGCGGCGATCCTCACGTTGGACGGTGTAGGTGAATGGGCAACCACATCTTCTGGCGTCGGCGAGGGTAATCGTCTGCGCCTCAATCGCCAGATGCAGTTCCCTCACTCGCTCGGGTTGTTGTACTCTGCTTTCACTTACTACTGTGGCTTCAAGGTCAACAGTGGCGAGTACAAGCTCATGGGCCTTGCTCCCTATGGAAGGCCTATCTACACCGAGGCGATCTACCAACATCTCATCGACCTTAAGAGCGATGGCAGCTTCTGGCTGGACATGAGTTACTTCAACTACTGCCAGGGGTTGACCATGACCAGCGACAAATTTCACCGCCTGTTCGGAGCACCCCCGCGCCGGCCGGAGACTGACATCGAACAACGGCACATGGACTTGGCAGCGAGCATTCAGGCCGTGACCGAGGATGTGATATTGAAGCTGGTCATTGACCTGCAGCATTCAACCGGCAAGCGGAACCTTGTTCTCGCGGGCGGCGTCGCGCTGAACTGCGTGGCGAACGGAAAGGTTCAGCGCGAGGGACCTTTTGATTCCCTCTGGATACAACCTGCTGCTGGGGACGCCGGTGGGGCCCTTGGCGGAGCCTATTTCGTATGGCATCAGTTGCTCGGAAAGCCTCGCACTGCGAATCCCAATGACTCCCAGCAGGGCAGCTTCTATGGTCCTTCTTTTTCAAGCATCGAAGTGGAATCCTGGCTCGGTGACCTCGGCGCGGCTCACTCGCTTTTGCCCGATGATGAGTTGTATGAACGTGTAGCCGAGTTGCTGGCTCAAGGGAACGTCGTCGGTTGGTTCCAGGGCCGAATGGAGTTTGGTCCGCGCGCCCTCGGTGCTCGCAGTATCCTCGGTGACCCGCGCTCTCCATCCATGCAGGCCAAGATGAACCTGAAGATCAAGTTCCGGGAGAGTTTTCGGCCGTTTGCACCCTGCGTGCTGGCAGAACATGCATCCTCCTGGTTTGAACTTGAGCCTGGCCAGGAGAGCCCTTACATGTTGCTGGTAGCTCCCGTCCGCGAAGGACGTCGCCGCCCCGTTTCCAGCGAGGAGCGCGAATTGATGGCGACCAATCCCGATCTCTGCAAACGTGTCAATGTCGCGCGCTCTCAGATCCCCGCCGTCACGCATGTCGATTACTCCGCGCGCGTGCAGACCGTGGATGCGGGTCGAAATCCACGCTTGCACCGTCTGATGACCGAGTTTTACCGCCAGACTGATTGCCCGGTTGTGGTCAATACCAGCTTTAACGTCCGTGGTGAGCCGATCGTCTGCACACCGCAGGACGCCTACCGTTGCTTCCTCGCCACCGAGATGGATGCGTTGGTGGTTGAGAACTGCGTTCTGCTCAAGACTGACGTTCCCGATTCGGCCTCACGGCCTGAGCGCGAGCGGTATCTGGCGCAGTTTCAATTGGATTGAAGATGCAATTCAAGGACATAGACAGAAACCCGTCAAAAAGGCTGCTTCGGCAGTTTTCTGCGCTACTGATCGTAATCGTCGGAGGAATGGGCGCTTACCGCCTCGAGCACGGCGGCCGACCCTCAATTTGCTACGCCGTCATCGGCGCAGCAGTTACCATTGGCCTGCTTGGACTCGCGCTTCCAATCGCAGTCAGGAGGATCTACGTGGGTTGGAACATTCTTGCGTTTCCCATTGGCTGGGCCGTGAGCAAGGTGGTCCTGGCGCTCGCCTATTTCTCCATCTTCACCTTCATCGCTATCCTCTTCCGCTTGTTCGGGCGCGACAAGCTCATTTTGCGCAAACCTGCGGGTACAACGTATTGGACCGAGCGTAGGGAGTCCTCTTCTGTCGCGCAGTATTTTCAGCAGTTCTAAATTCTGATCAGATCCCGGGAGCATCCAGAATGGGTACCAATCATCCAGCCAGTTTTGAAGACAGCGCACGCCGGAACAAACAGGCGGGTACGTTCGGGGAACTCTGGCGATTTCTGGCCAACCGCAAGCGCTGGTGGATGGTGCCAGTAGTGCTGGTGCTAATCATGTTTGGCGTGCTGATCTTCCTATCCAGTACTGCGGCCGCGCCGTTCATATACACGCTCTTTTAGGGGTTCACCGGCGAATTGGAGTCGCGCTCCGGCGGCGGACGAGATCACACAGAAGGGGAGGCAGAATGTCGAAAAGAGTCGCTTTGATTAACGGGATTACCGGCCAAGATGGTTACTACCTTGCCGAACTCCTGCTGGCGAAAGGTTACGAAGTGCACGGAATCGTCCGCCGCGTTGCGCTCCAGGACCCGGCGCACCGCCTCGAACGAATCGCCCACTTGCTGGATCGCGTGCGACTGCACGGCGCGTCGCTTGAAAGTTTCCCAAGCATCTATCGCGTCCTGGCTGAAGTTCGTCCCGACGAGTGTTACCACCTGGCCGCCCAGAGCTTCGTCAGCTACTCGTTCGACGATGAGTTTTCCACGCTGAACACCAACGTCAATGGGACGCATTATATGCTCGCCGCAATCAAGGACGTAGTCCCCAATTGCCGCTTCTACTTCGCCGGATCGAGCGAGATGTTCGGGAAGATTGCAGAGTTGCCCCAAACCGAAACAACCCGCTTCCACCCTCGCTCGGCCTACGGTATCAGCAAGGTGGCGGGATTCGATCTGACGCGCAATTACCGCGAGGCCTATGGCCTCTTTGCCTGCAGCGGCATTCTCTTTAATCATGAGTCTCCCCGGCGCGGGTTCGAATTCGTAACTCGCAAGATCAGCTTTGGTGTGGCCAGAATTCGTGCTGGCATTACAGATTGCCTGCATCTGGGCAACCTCGAGGCCAAACGTGATTGGGGGCACGCCGGCGAGTACGTTGAAGCGATGTGGCGGATGCTCCAGCAGGATGTGCCTGACGATTTTGTTGTAGCCACTGGGGACACGCATTCTGTCGCCGAGTTTGCCCAACTGGCGTTTGAGATTGCAGGGCTCGACCACCGGGACCACCTGCGGCTCGACGTGGAGCTATACCGGCCGGCGGAAGTACATTTATTGGTTGGGAATGCGCAGAAAGCGCGAAGCGTTCTCGGCTGGCAACATCGGACTTCATTCGAGCAACTGGTTCGCCAGATGGTGACTGCAGACTGTCAGTCTCTCGGCTGCCCTTTGGGGATTCCAAGCGTCTCCGCAGTGTCCTCTTATCGCGCCGTTCCGGGCGGACTTACAGGTCCTGGGATCCAGGAGTTGGTTTAGCCAGACGCGGGGTGAAAGCAGGATGGCACGCCCCTCGCACGCCCGAATGCTCTCGCCGCCCAATTAGAGCAACGCTCACCGTAAGTAGAATTCAAAGTGTTCGTCTCTCATCGATAAGTGGCTGGTTCGACCGGCAGTGTGCATTCTCGCATCGCCAAAGCCGCCAGCCCGCCGCCCACAATTAGCGAAATGCAGGGCGTAGTCGCCCACTCGCCCGCGGTGCGGGTTCATCAGCAGTCCAGCGACTGACAGTTCTGATCGCCAACCACGTCCTCTCTTGAGCTTTGTTAAGCTGGACCTCTCATGCGTACCTTCAGGTTGTCCGTCGCTTCGTTCCTGGCGGGGTCTTGCTTTTCTCTGAGCGCACAAAACCCCCTGGATTGGTACGATCTTTCGCGGTTGAAAGACTACTCGGCTCAACGCGCGTCCAGCAATAACTCCGATTGGGCCAGTAACGACGACAGCAAGCGCCCCATCGCCGGCGAGACAAGCGTGCTGGCCGACCTCGACGGGCCTGGCGTGGTTACGCACATCTGGATCACGGTTGCGGCTAATGAGTACGGCTGGCCGCGGCTCCTGCGCTTCCGGGTCTACTACGACGGCAGTGCCACTCCGAGCGTGGACGCGCC
Organism: uncultured Acidobacteriia bacterium; assembly: GCA_903909435.1. Lineage (GTDB taxonomy): Bacteria > Acidobacteriota > Terriglobia > Bryobacterales > Bryobacteraceae > CAIVVT01. Next base: position 34,580 of record CAIVVT010000331.1, read on the forward strand.
GCTGGGCGACTTCTTCGCCGTGGGACACGGCGTGGAGAAGTCCGTCGATTCTCTGCTGATCCGCGACGGCTCCAGCGGGCGCTCGCGCAATTCGTACTGGCCCATGCCGTTCCGCAAGCACTGCCGGATCACGGTGACGAACGAAGGCAGCCGGCGGGTCTCCAACCTCTACTATCACGTGGACTGGAAGAGGGTCTCCAGCCTGCCCGCAGACACTGCCTATTTCCATGCCTGGTACAAACAGGAACTACCCGCGATCATGGGCCGGCGCTACGAGATTCTCAATGTCCACGGCCGCGGACACTATGCCGGCACCCTCCTGAGCGTGATTCAGAATCAGCCCGGTTGGTTCGGCGAGGGCGACGAGTTTTTCTATGTAGACGGGGCCGCGCGGCCGTCCATCGAAGGCACGGGAACGGAAGATTACTTCAACGATGCCTGGTCGTTGCGCGAAGCTCAAGGCAACTACACGGGCGTGCCCATCGCCGAAGGGACGGGACTGGGCTCCCGCATGAGCGCGTATCGCTGGCATCTGCCCGATCCAGTGCCATTCCACACGTCGCTGCGTTTCGAGATCGAACACGCCGGCTGGACTTACAATGCCGACGGAAGCGTCCGGTCGGGGTTCGAAGAACGCGCCGACCTGTTCAGCAGCGTGGCGTATTGGTATCAACTGGGCATTGCGCAGGGGCTGAGACCAGCGCCATACGGCGTGGCGCGCCTGCCGCACGGCAACGCGCGGCAGATCGAAGTGGAGCAGAACATCGAGGACATCAGGACCGAACGCGGTAAAGCCTCCGTGCAGAAGGAGGTGTTCTGGTCGCGCGACCTGCTGTTCTTTGAGGCCGAAGGAGCAGGCTCGCGGATCGAGATTCCGTTCGAGGTCACCGAGGAGGCCCGCTACGAGTTGCTGGCTCAGCTGGCGCACAGCCCCGACTATGGGACATATGCCGCGCTGCTGGACGGGAAAGCGCTGGGTCAGGACGCCGAGTTGGAACATGAACCGGGCGCCAACGTGGGCACCGGTACGGTGGTGAACGCCTACCACTCGGAGCTGTACGTGGCGGAAGATCACGTTCTGGGGTGGCCCCAATTGACGCCCGGCCGCCACACTTTGAGCTTCGTTTGCAGCGGCAAGGACTTCCGCTCGAGTGCCTTCAACCTTGGCATCGACACGCAGATCCTGGCCAAAGTGGCGAGTCCCGATGCAGTGGGGGGCGAGCGCGCGGAGCGGTTAAGAAGCGGCTCCGCTAGCTTCGCTGCGTGGACGTCGGGGCTGAAGGACCAGGACCCGTATGTACGTCAAGCGGCTGCGTGGCGGGCGACCCAGGATGCTGTGCTCGCGTCCAGGGGGAATCAATTGCTGGCCGAATCGCTGACCGACCCCAGTGCGAAAGTGCGCGGCCTGGCCGTGGCCGCGCTGCGTCCGCTGGGCGCGAGCAATGTTCCGCTGGTTGCCAGCATCGCCACGCTGCTGAAAGACCCGGAGATGGGCGTTCGCATGATGGCGGCCGAAGCACTGGCCTCCATGGGAAAGCGGGCCGCGCCCGCTCTGCCTGCACTGCTCGCGGCATGCGAAATACTCGATCAGCACGTTCACGTGCAACGCAGTTTGGCGAATGCGCTGGGTGCCATCGGACCAGAAGCGCGCGCGGGGCTCCCAGTGCTGCGCCGATTTCAGAAGATTCCGCGGGTCCAATGGAACGCCGACGCTGCGATCAAGCGCGTCGAGGATGTGCGTTAAGTCTGGCGCTGGCGGGGGAAGCGCCTGTGCGCCGCTGGATTCGATTCGTTCGACGCAACCGCCGCTCAATGGGCCGTGTCTAACCAAACGTAAATGCACCGCACCGCCATTCCGCTTATCATCCTCACAGTCTTGACGTCCGGCGCCCACGCACAGCCCCGCACGGCCGCAACGGTCTCGACCGATCTCCCCGCCCTAAGCCGGACGCTCGAGTCCCTGGCGAGACGGGCAAATGCCAGCGTCGTGCAGATCTTCGTCCGTGGATTGGGGCAAGTAGATTCCGGGAATGTGGCAGGTGTACTGGCACCGGAATCGGCCACGGGCTCGGGCGTGATCCTCGACACCACGGGTTACATCGTTACCAACGCGCACGTTGTGCGCGGCGCGCACACTATACGCGTGTCGCTGCCCGAGGTGAGTTCCGCGACAGAGGACTCCGTCGTGGGCAAGCAAGTGCACCGCCGGGAGCGCACTGTGCCCGCGACTCTGGTGGGAATGGACCGGGAGAGCGACGTGGCGGTGATCAAAGTCGAAGCTGAAAAGCTGACGGCACTCGAGTTGGGCGATTCCTCCAAGTTGCGCCAGGGGCAGTTCGTCGTGGCCATGGGAAGCCCGCTCGGCCTGCAGAACTCGATGAGTTTCGGCATCATCAGCGCTCTGCGCCGGTATCTGAAAACCGAAGACCCAATGTATTACATTCAGACTGACGCTTCGATCAATCCTGGGAATAGCGGCGGGCCTTTGCTGGACCTGGACGGACACGTCGTCGGTATCAACACGATGATCATCACGCAATCGGGCGGCAGCGAGGGCATTGGCTTTGCCATTCCGGCGCAGATTGTAGGTAGGATCTACCGTGAATTGCGGGAGCATGGCCACGTGCATCGCGGCAGTATCGGCGTGATCCCTGAGACGATCGACGCAGGAATCGCGGCGGGTCTGGGCCTGAAGCGGGATTGGGGCGTCATCCTGAGCGACGTTAAGGCGGATTCGGCAGCCGCAGCTGCCGGACTGCAGCCCGGCGATGTCGTGGTCTCGGTGGATGGCGAGGAGATCGGCAACGCGCGCGACTTGTCGAGCGCCATCTTCCGGCACGCGGGAGGGGACCGGCTACAGATGGAGATTCAGCGCGACGGCGCATCGCAGGCGATCACCGTGGCCGTGATGGAGCGCCGCGAGCAAAGCGATCAACTCGTTGACCTCGTGACTCGCGAGGCCAATCTGATCCGGAAGTTGGGAGTGCTGGCCCTCACCCTGGACGAGAAAGTGACACCTATTCTCCCATCACTCCGCAAGCTGGAAGGCGTCGTCGTCGCTGCTACCGACGCAGCCTACTTGGCGCACAATCCGGGTTTGCAGCCGGGCGACCTAATCTACATGGTAAACCGGACCCGAGTCGCCTCGGTGGAAGAATTGAAGTCTGTGCTGGTGGCCCTGAAGCCTGGCCAGCCGAGCGTCCTGCAAGTCGAACGACTCGGCCAGTTGATCTACGTTTCATTTCAACTCGACGAGGATTGATCTCCGCCTGGATCGGAGCAGGTGGGGTGTCTGACGGTGGCAGGCTTCCGCCGATTCACTTACCAGGCTCGACCCGAACGAACTGCGCAAATCGAAAGGCAGGCCCAATGTCGCACCGACTCCGGCATAGAAGCTGGGTTCCGGTACGTTCGGACTAGCCGCAAATCTCCGCCGGTTCAATATCTATCTTTCAGTCTAGATTCATGAGTTTGTAAAGTCAGGTCGCTATCCTCAAATTCCTGGAGGCTCGTATTGTTAATGAATCGTAATTTCGCAGGAGCTATGGCTCTTGCGACGCAACTGCTGCTGGTACCCCAGGTCGGGGCGCAGCAAGTTAATGACCGAAACGGCGTTCGCCACGTGCTGCTAGTCAGCATCGACGGCATGCACGCTCTCGACTACGAGAATTGCGTGAAAGGCGGCTTCTGCCCGAATCTGGCCGCACTCGGCCAAACTGGTGTGAACTACACACGAACTTCCTCGGCTCGGCCGTCGGATTCGTTTCCTGGGTTGATGGCGATCGTGACAGGCGGCACACCGCGAACGGTCGGTGCGTTTTACGATGTTGCCTATGATCGTGTTCTCGCGCCACCCACGCACGACACCGGCAACGGAGTCGCAGGCGGCGTCTGCACTCCGGGTGTCCCCAACGGCACCACGACGGAGTACGAAGAAGGCGTTGAAATCGACCAAAGCGCGCTCAACGGCGGCGGTCCTTACAGCCTGATTGACGGCGGTATCAAGTCAATCGACCCTCTGCGTCTGCCCCGCGATCCCTTCAATGGGTGCAAACCGGTTTACCCTTGGAATTTCATCCGGACGAACACCATTTACGGTGTGATCCACGAGGCCGGCGGATACACTGCCTGGTCCGACAAACACGCCGTTTACGCCGCTGTTTCCGGCCCCAGTCGCAACGCCAGCAACGTGGACGATTACTACTCGCCCGAAGTGAATTCGAATGTGATCGCGTTGCCGGGAGTGACCACCGCGAATGGGAATTCCTGCGCCGCTATTCGCGATAACAATGGTGGAGCCTGGACCGATAGCTTCCTGAACATCCAGTGCTACGACCAGTTGAAGGCCAACGCCGTGGTCAACTGGATCAATGGCAAGACCCATCTGGGCGACAAGAAAGCTCCGGTGCCCACGATTCTGGGCATGAACTTCCAGTCGGTAAGTGTCGGACAGAAGTTGATTGAGGGTGGCGTCAAAGGCGGCTACACGGATGCCGAGGGAAATCCCACGCCGCATTTGCAGAATGAAATCGTGTTCGTAGACGCGGCCATCGGACAGATGGTGACGGCGTTGAAGCAGCAGCATCTGCTCGATTCGACGCTCATTATCATCACGGCCAAGCACGGTCAATCCCCTGTGGACACGAACCGCTTCTTCCCGATTCCTGGCCATAGTGGACTGAACGGAAGCTCGCCCGCTACGCTCCTCGCCTCGTATCTGCCATTCTCCGAATCCCCGCTCAACCCGACTGGGATTGGACCGACGGAGGACGACATTTCCCAGATTTGGCTCAACAATTCGAGCGACACGCTGGCCGCAGTAGCCGTACTCGAAGCGAATGCCGCGACCGCCGGGATCGGCCAGATCTTCTACGGCGCCTCGCTCGAGACCCTGTTCAACAAGCCCGGTCTGCCTCCCAACGGCGATCCGCGCGTGCCGGACATCATCGTCCAGCCGAACGTGGGCGTGGTCTACACGGGCAGCAAGAAGAAGCAGGCGGAGCACGGCGGTTTCGCGCAGGACGATACCAACGTGATGATCCTTGTGTCCAAGCCGGATTTCAGGGCCAAAACAGTGACCAGCTTCGTGGAAACCACACAGGTCGCGCCCACGATCCTGCAGGCACTCGGACTCGATCCCGGCGAACTTGACGCCGTCCAGAAGGAAGGTACACCGGTTCTGCCGGGGCTGGGACTTAAGTAACCGTCGATTCACTAGAGTCTATTTGAGGCGGGCGCCCGGTAGCGGGGCCCGCCTTATGCTATTTCCAGCAGCGCCGCTGCCGGATCAACTCAACATGCCTCGAAAATACTCGTTCAGCAGTCGTCCCGTCGGGTCGTACTGCTTTCTCGCCCGTTCAAGCGTAGCGAGTTTGTCGCCGAATGCCTGCTTCGCCAGTTCCGGCGTCAGGCTGGCGGTCTGATTGAACACGGGTTTCCCGTTTCGGGCGGCGCAAAACTGATTGTACGCGTCGATGAACTCGGGCCATCCGGGATTGCCCGTCGAGACCGGATCCAGAGTCATGACGGGTCCATCCCAGGAGTAGGAAAGCAGCGATTGCCGGTCCTGGGAGATTCGGTATCCGACGTCCAGCAGGTTCGAGCGATAGCCCGTCCGAGCGTAGTACTCGTGGCTGAAAGCGAAGAAATCGCTAAGAACTGACGAGAACTCTTCCTCTGGGAAGGCGTACAGGCTGAACGTGTAGCGGCTGTCGTTGGCTACGTCGGGATAGCGGATGATTTCGTCGGCCGCGACGGTGTTGTCGCTGGTTATGATGTGCTCGAGCTTAAAGCGCCAGAGCGCATTAAACGCATCCAGAATACCGTAGCGGATCTTGTGGTCCGGCACCGTCTGTTCCATATCATGCGCGAACTTCGGACCCGAGGTGCCCCAAATGTAATTGCGCAGGGGCCAGATGATCTTGTTCGGCTCGCCCGAAGCGGCAGGATTGTACCGGCGGAACTCGACCGTGATCAGATCCTCGAACGGGAAGATGTAGTACATCATCGCGTAGTCGAGCGCCTTCAAATCCGGTAGGGCTTTGACGAAATCCGCCAGAGTGTAAGTCTTGTGATGTACGGCCAGCGGGAGCAACTGGCGGATGCGGTACGTGACCTCGTACACGATGCCGAAAGTGCCGTAGCTGGAGCGAACCAATTGCATCAGTTCCGGCTGTGCGTCAGTCACCTCCAATAGATCGCCGGATGGTAGCACCATCTTGACGCCGGTGATATAGGAACCAACCTGCCCATATTCTTGTTCCTATCCGAAAAGTGTAATGGCACTTGAGGTCCTTGGAATGCCTGGAGTTGCGGGTTGACAAGGGGTTGAGGAGCACCCCGTTTCAGGTTACTTTCGTGGTTTCCGACCAAGGAATACGAAAGGACGGATCCGAAGTG
>CAIVVT010000332.1 GCA_903909435.1 uncultured Acidobacteriia bacterium
CGTCGCCGGGGCTGTGGCCGGTGAGGGAGCCACGCTCCAGGGCAGCAGTTCCGCGATGCGGTTGACCGGGTGGTCGGCGATGCGCGTAAGCGTGTCACGCAGGTAGGCTTCGGGGTCGAGTCCGTTGAGTTTGGCCGAGCCGATCAAGCTGTAGATCGCGGCGGCGCGTTCACCGCCGGCGTCCGACCCGGCGAAGAGGTAATTCTTGCGTCCGAGCGCGACAGCGCGCAGCGCCCGTTCGGCCGCGTAATGCCGCGTGCCGGATTATGCCGCGGGCATGAAAGTGATGTCCCGCTTTCGGGACGGTTCTCTTGGCTTTCGTCTTCTGGAAGTCGGCATAATCAGAGGCCCTCCAGGAAGGCGAGCAACGGGTCCGTAGGACGGAAGCGGTCGGGCTTGAGGCCAGACGGAGTTGAATGGGAGAGTGCACGTTCTTTGAGTTGCATGTCTGCGTGCAAGTAGATCTGAGTGGTCTCTGTTGACTCGTGTCCGAGCCAGAGCGCAATGACGCTAAGATCCACGCCACTGCGAAGCAGGGCCATTGCGGCTGCATGACGCAACGTGTGCGGGGTCACTTTCTTGGCGACTAGTGATGGACAGTTCTTCCGCGCAGTCGCGACGTGCCGGGATACGAGTCTCTGCAATGCGTCGGCACTCAGTTGCGCACGGCGCGAAGTGGGAAAGACCGGATCATCGGGCCCGCCACCTTGCTGCGACATCCATTCCTTCAGAACAGCCGCGACGTCGGGCCGCAATGGCGTGCAACGCAGCTTGCGGCCCTTGCCCAAACAGCGGACGTGAGCGCCGGTTCCAAGCTCCACGTCCTTGCGTCTCAACGAGGTGATCTCGCTGTTGCGGAGGCCGGTCTGGACAGCGAGCAGCAGGAGCGCCCGGTCCCGCCGTCCGATCCATGTGCTGGTGTCAGGTGCTGCGAGTAGGGCTGCGCTTTCTTTTTCTGTCAGAAACTCCACCGACCTCCGTTCGTAGCGTTTCGAAGGGATCGCAAGAATCCGCTGACATTGCAGTGCAAATGCCGGTTCGGTGATCGCTACGTAGCGGAAAAAGGCGCGCACGGCGGACAACCGGTTATTCCTCGTTCTTGTACAGTTACGCCGTTTCGATTCGAGGTGTGCGAGGAACTTCCCGAGGAAGGCAACATCGAGATCCTCTATGCGTAAATCTGACGGCGCACGCCGCAAGGTCGCAGCTCCGAATTGGAACAGCATCCGGAAAGTGTCCCGGTAAGCTGCAACGGTGTGGGGACTGGCTCCGAGTTGGGCGAGCAAGCGGTCGGTGAAGAAACGCTGGATGAGCGACGGGAAGCTTGCACTGCTCATTGTGCCCCACCCGGCCGGCGCCCACATAGGTATTTCGTCGCAAGTTGAAGCAGTTCCGGGTCAGCCGAGATGTACCAATATGTGTGCGTGACGTCGGAGTGCCCAAGGTACGTGGAGAGCTTGGGCAACTCGCGCTCCACATCCAAGCCGGCGCGGTACCACTCAACAAGCTTTCTCGTGGTGAAAGTGTGCCTGAAGTCCTGCAGCCTCGGACCTCGGCCGACTTGTCCTAGGACTTTCGCAGCCCTGAGACCGATGGCTCGCGATATTCTTGCGAACGTGCGCCGAACTGTGCACGCCGTAAGTGGCCGACCGATCTCTGTAACGAAGAACGCTTCGCTCTGCAGGCGTATGCCGAGCTTGTCGCGGCGCCTTGCATAATCCGATAAGGCGCTGCACGTGGAGTCATGGAGTGGGACGAAGCGTGATTTCCCGAACTTCGTTTCCCGGATAAACAGGATACCGCTCTGGAGATCTACGTCCGGGCGCGCCAGAGTCAAGACTTCCCCGGGGCGAAGCCCGGTGCTGGCCAGAAGGCCGATGATCGTCGCATAGGTGCGAGCGCGCAACCCCTTTGCAGAAGACAATCGAGAAGCCTCGATCATCAATTGCTTCACTTCGTGGTCCGTGAAGATGTGTGGTGGATTTCGCCTCCGTCTCCCGCTGATGAGCCGAGGAAGCGGAACTTGCGTGCGTGGATCGGTCGCACTGAGCCACATCGCGAACCGCCTCACCATGCTCAGGCGCCGCGCCCAAGTGGCATGCTGCACATTTTTGGGAAGCATCGCCCAGCGGAGGGCCAATTCCGACGTGATGAATTTCGCCCGCTGGCTCTTCAGAAAATCTACGAACTGCTCAAGAGTTTTGGCGGGCTCCCAGAGCTTTGCGCCCAGGGCTCTGCGCACAGCCACGTACTGCCTCAAAGCCTCCGATAGGGTACTCACTTGCCACCTCCCGTACCTGGCCAAGGTCGGGCAACCGTGCGTAGCTCGTCGAAGGATACTTGTGCGTAAACCGCTGTCGTGTTGAGCGAACGATGCCTCAGGACTTCGGAGATCTCCGAAAGCGCTGCCCCTCTTCGAATCATCTGAGTGGCCAGGCCATGGCGGAAAAGGTGAGCGGCGCCACGGCCGGAGCGATGGATCCGCGCTCGCGAGATAGCGCGCCGAACGATATGGCCAATGGCGGCTGGTCCGGCGAAGCCGTGAAACGGCGGATACACCCGCTGGAATGCGCGGCGGGAATCACTGACACGACGATCTTGGCGAAGATATTGAGCCAGCGCCGCGCCGACATCCGCCAGCAGTGGTAGGGGCTCCAACACGCGGCCCTTTCCTCGGATGAGGATTTCTCCGCTGCGCCAATGAATGTCGTCGAGTTCAAGAAGGGCAATCTCGCCCGCTCGTAGCCCGAGCCGTGCGAGCAGAAGTAGAACCGCGTAGTCGCGCCGCCCGGTGGGCGTGGAACGGTCAGTGGCTGAGATCACTTGATCGATTTCCTGCGGAGAGAGAAAGACCGGCAATGATGCATGACGGCATTTACGAACCGTGGGCACCGAGACTGACAGATCGGTGGACAGATCCCCGCAAAGAAACAGGTAGCGGAAGAACGACCTCAGCGCGGTCGCCAGGAGCCGCGCATATTCGCCGGACCGCCCGCGAACATGCTCCAGGATGAAGTTCCGGATCGCCTTGGCGTCAAATGCTCCGACAGCTACCTTGCCGGTCTTTGAGACCTGATGTGTGAGCAAGTCTCGGACGAACGGCGTGTACACGAGGATGGAGTTTTCTGCCAGCCCGCGAACCGTGCGTAGGTAACCCAAGTAGCGGCCGACGAGATCATCGACGGGGTCCGGAACAGTTGGCCGAGGTGGGAAAGATGCACCTGAGTCGCGCCGTAGATACTCGAACAGAAGCCGGAGGACCGATTTCTCGCGTTTCCGACGATTCTTGCTCGTGCGTCGCGACCGAGTCAAGAAATCTGCGGCATGGGTCTCATTGAGTTGGTGCGGATCGATTCGCTTCCGCCGCACCCATTGTAGGAAGGCTGCTGCTACGAATCGTTTCTTTTTGAGAGTTGGTTCGGCATATCCTGCCGCACGAAGTGCCCCAAGAAAGGCCGCCACCTGAGCATCAAGCCATCCAATGGATGCACCTTCTTTGGAAGTGGAATGAGTGTTTGTAGTCAAGTCGTCGCTCCTGATCTGGCGCTACGCCAGACTGGAGAGACGCTACCTCTTATGCCGCTTCGAAACCCGTCGTCACCCCGTGTTTACTCATGGAGTGCAGCCCCGCGCGGCATAATCCGGCACGCGGCATTATATTTGCGA